>JBOWAX010000013.1:0-5682 GCA_050864255.1 Dehalogenimonas sp. | reverse complement strand
AGGCCTTGATGCCCTTGTTGTGGAAGGTGACTTCCTTGCCTTCGTAAGTTGGAATATCCCAGGTGGGTTCTTTATGGCTTTCAATACAACCGGCGGGGCAGTTGATGGCGCAGAAGCCGCAGGTTTTACAGAATTTCCACATACCGGCATCGATCGGTGGGGTGGGCGCCAGCGGTAGGTCAGTTTCCATAGTAATTGGATAAAGAGAATTACCGTACTCCGGATTGAGACCGTAGTTTTGCTGGCGGGACTGTTCGTTGATACCGGTGAGCTGGTTGGCGGCGTTTTCATTGAAGGGAGCACTCTGGTGACCGGTGTCGGAGTAGAAGTCGTAACCCAAGCTGCGCAGGAAGCGGGCGGTTGACATCCAAATTAAATTGGCAGGTAGACGTCCTGTACCGTTGGGTCCGGGGAAGCTGGTGCTGTTGTAGCCCAGAGAAGCATTGGGGGCTTTGAGGAACTGAGAAGCGGCCGGTCCAGCGGCGGTGATGATGTAGAGTTGTTTCCTGCTCGGATATACATGTTTTGAAGAGGTGGCATAACCTTTATCTACATCCTCAAAGACATAGCGCAGCGAATCTTCATCTGAAGGTAGGGCGCCATTAGTGGCCTTCCAATCCTTGGTGGCACCGCGGGTGGTGTAGGAAACCAGCATTTTATTCTTCCAAATATCATCAAACTCGGCATAACCGGTCAAAGCTGCTCCAAAATATCTGGTTGCGGCATTCATCATTTTAGAGGCTTCTTCCGGAGTCCCGGTCCACTTGGTGGTGCCGAATTCTTCCGGAGTTCGGGCATCCCCTCTGGCATAATCGACAGGACCGGTCCATTCCTCACTCCATGCAACTGCCCGACGTTGAACATCGGCTTCTGATAGAGCACGGGATTTGAGTGTGTAACCTGGAGTCTGGAAGGTACGGGCGTCAGAGATAGCATTTCCTTCTGCCGTCAACCTTGCTCTTTTTTCAGCATCACCATAGTAGCTGAAATATGACTTGATACGATTGGTTTGAGCCTGCCAACGGCGGTCATAGCGGTTGATCATGTCCCAGTCGTGTTCAACAGTTGGGTCATACAAATCGCGTTCCTTGACAAACCAGGGACGTTTTACTGTAGCTTTTTCGGAAGCCATCATTTCGTCAAGGTCATGAAACTGGGGAGCTACCAAAGCGGCGGCGCCGAGACCAGCTCCTGCCAAACCGAGATTCTTCATGAAATCTCGACGGGATACGGTAGAGTGAAAAATTGACATAACTTTTATCCTTTCTTATGGGTAAGAAATACCGATATCAGTCTTTCCTGAAAGTCAACTGGGCTCTTCCAGCAGTCAAGACATATCAAAATCCCCCTTTGTGTTTCACCTTGAAGCACTATGTTATACATATACATTAAAAATTACATTTTGACATCGTACCAAAGGACTAGAGTCTCTAAGCATTATGGGTATGTACAAAAGAACATAAAAACCGAGACTATAGCATAAAAATAATACGACAAAAGGACAGTATGGGGCTTGGATTTGATACTGTGTCTGTGAGGCAGATTAAATTGTAACGAGGAGCGGCGTATTAATCAGAAACAACGATAGCTGGCATTATTTTGAGATTTTGAGTTTATTTTTTATTTTCAATAGCCACGACTCAGATCCGTTTGCTGCATCAAGTAAAATATTCCAATAGTATCGAACAAGATCTTTGATTGCGCGGGAGAATTCCCTCGGATTTTTAACAATGTTTTTAAAATAGGATGGGTTATGTTTTAACATAAATCTGATTCTACTGGTAGCGTATCTTTTACGAAATGCGGTCATCGCTTGCTCCATCATTTCAGGCGGAACTTCACTCAAATTGACAACTGTAGCACAGTTTAAAGGGAATGTGACCCAATTGTTCATAGTCACTGGGGGTTCAATCAGGGAGTTCTCAACGCAATAATCGAAGAGTTTTGTATTTGGGAATGGCACGAATTTCATATATAAATAGGGAGGATTATCTAATCTCCTGATCAGAGAGAGACTTTCATTGAAATCTTCCACCTTCTCGGTTGGCATTCCATACATAATAAATAAGGTTGGAATGATTTTATTATTTACCAATTTCCAAAATGTCTGTTCCATTTCCAACAAATTGCCCTTGTTGAGAAAATCAAGCATCCGTTGACTTCCGGTTTCGATTTCAAATAATACAGACGTACAACCGCTGGCTGCCATCAATGCTACATCTTCGTCCTCGAGTCCTGAAGCGACAGGACAGCTCCACGTCATCTTGATATTCTTCTCGATAACCAATTGACAAAAACGTTTTAATCGTGTTCGATTTAATGCAAAACGCTCACCTGAAAAAAATAGATGATTGATTGCATATTCACGATTCAATCGCTCCATCTGAGATACGATACGTTCTGCAGACAGCTCACACTGCGCTCCCCTGTAAAAAAATGCGTCAGAGCAAAAAGTACAACGCAATGGACAACCACGGCTGGTGTTAAGAGTAATATCGGTGTACCTATGCACGTCGATCAAATGCCATGCAGGGTCCGGCAATTCATCAAGATTGAGGATGAACGGCCTTGGTTCATTGATAATTACCCTGCCCTGAGCATTCTTATAGGCTAGCCCCTTGATTGAACCGGGATCATTAATTCCATTTTCAAGTTGATCCGCCAGTTCTGCGGTGGTCTCTTCTCCAGCACCAATCACGACATAGTCAATGGCCTGTTCAGACAAAGTCTGTTCTGGGAACGCACTCGGGTGCCTGAAACCCCAAACAATTTTGGTGTTCGGAAAAATGGATTTGAATTCAGCTGATTGAACGAGTGCATCAGCTATGTTTGGTCCGGTAGCGACAGAAAACCCGACGATGTCCGGATTATATCCGATGAAATCCACAGGTTTAATCGAGTCCAAATTGCGGTCAACCAGGTTAACTGTGTGTCCGTGTTTTTCTAAAGAAGCAGCGATTGACAACAATTCATCGGGAAATTTTGTATATCCCGGGCTCTGACCGAATGCTCGGGATGGAATAACAAGTAAAATTTTCAAAGAATGGTCCTCAATTCGTTGCCGCTTTTACGGATAGGATAAAAATAGTACAGAAAAACGGTTCCTTTAATTATTTTTTGGTCTTGGCATCGGATGAAGATGGAGTTTCTTGAGCTGAATTGTTAAACCCAACCAGCGTTTTTTGAACTGTATAATAAAATTTGTTTACCTGTCCATGGTATTTTACGAGTTCCCATAACTCACGTGAAAATTTGAGGGGATTTTTAAGTGCCGTCCAAAAATATGCTGGATTATGCTTCAAGGTGAAGCGTACTCGTTGGGCCGCGTAATTTTTACGCCAATTGGCAGCTGCCTCAGCCATCATTTCTGAGGGCACCTGGCTCAAATTGATTTTATTTGCGTATTCAATTAGGTACTTAGGCCAATCCTCGAGTTTCTGTGGAGGAGACACCAGCCCTTCGGATACGCAATAATCATAAAGAGCACTTCCCGGGAACGGTACAAAGCGATTATACATATAATATGGGTTATCAAGTCGCTTTAACATTTCGTGCGTGGCTTCGAAATCCTCCACGGTCTCGGTCGGATAGCCGTAAATGATATAGGCAGACGTGCGGATTTTATGTTTTACCAGAGACCAAAAACAGCTTTCCATTTCGGTCACGGTAATATCTTTTTGCATAAAGTCCAATCCTCGCTGGCTGCCGCTCTCGAGTCCAAGTCCAATTGCTACACACCCGGCCTTTGCCATCAAGGCTACATCTTCTTCAGAAAGGTCAGCCCGGGAGTCACAGTTCCACTCTATTTTAATCTTGCGATCGATAAGTAAATTACAGAACTCGCGCAAACGCTTCCGGTTAAAGGTAAAATTATCTTCATCAAATCTTATATATTTGGCGTCATAATTTTTACGCAGGAATTCAATTTGGGTGATTATACGTTCGGCTGAAAGGAAACCGATGTATCCCTTGTTATATGATTTATTGTAACAAAAAGCACAACGGTGGACGCATCCACGACTAGTGTTTATTCCAATGACCGAATATTTTTTCACTGGAACCAAGTGCCAGGCTGGGTCTGGGTAATCCTCAAGGTTTTGGATGAACGGTCGCGGCTCGGTGATTATCAGTTCACCATTGCGTTTGAATCCTAAACCCTTGATGTCTTCAAGCTTGGGAGTTCCGGTTTCAAGGAAGTTGATGAGGCCAATTAAGGTGTCTTCACCGGCGCCAATGACGACATAATCGATGTATGATTCTTCCAGTGTTTGATGGGGTAAAACGCTGGTGTGCACATTGCCCCAAACTATTTGAGCCTTTGGCAGTAATTCTCTGAACTCTTTTGACTGCTGAATTGCACCCTCTAAGTTAGGTCCTGTGATAACGGAAAATCCAATAATTTGAGGGTCAAAATCGATAAAATCACTGGGTTTACGGTCATCGACAAAACCATCATAAACTTTGACCTCATGCCCATTTTTTTCTAAATATGAAGCAAGGTAGAGTATACCTTTCGGCAGATTTGTGTAAGCCTTCGCATAGTATTGCGAATAATCTGGATTTGGGGAAGTAACCAATAATATTCTCATGAAAGGAATCTCTCCTCATTATTAACTATCTCAGGGAACCTTAACTTGGGTCTAGGATTTAGCCCGTTGATCCTGGTTAACCATTTGACCCCCTCCGGTTCTTTTGAAGTTAAAGGTTGTGCATCGATTGGGAAAACATTATACAAGGGGTGGTTGAGCTCCTCGTCACCTCGAAAGTGGAAGACACGCTTGATGTGTTTTTTCACCAGGTCGGCTGTATTGTCCATTTCTTCAATTGTGGGACGTCGCCAGTGGTTGTCACCGACTTGGAAGTACGGTAATAAAATGAAAGGGATATTCGGGTCTCTGGCAGCTATATATTTTGCAATACTTTCGATTTCTGACGCATCGATATAGTCTGGTATCAAAACAGTATCAATGACCACGTTCTTGTGCATCGCAATTAGTTTATCAAGGTTTTTCAAAGTCTGTTGATTGGAGACACCGGTAAAGTCTCGGTGAAGGTTGTCATCCAGGGCTTTGATACCAACCTCAATAGTATCAGTGTGCGCCAAATCGGGCAGTTCCATAGCATTTGTTACCAACGTTACTTTGGCATTGAATCTTTCATGGAGCATTTCTGTAAATAAAGAGTAGGCTGGGTCCAAACTAGCTTCCTGCCCCTCCATAACTACAGAATCAAATTCCAGTTCAGAAAGCACGGCTTCTACTTCAGCCAAGCTCAAAAATCGTTGAGGTTGAGCGACAGAACTCACTGAATCGCCTTTCAATACTGCCCCAAAATCCAGCATTGGACTATAGATTTGTTGTTTACAGTAGCAGCCGCGGCATTGAAAATTACAACCCCAGAAGTGCACGCAGACATCCCGTTGTGCTGGTGTATATGTAATATGATAGATATTGGTTTGCATATTAAATACCCTTGCGGAAAAATTTAGACATAAAACCTAACCCGAAATATGCGCCACAACATAAGGGTTAGACCACAACCCCGAGCAATTATAGTACTAAACGGTAATATTGACTACATTAGGATTGACTCTACCCAAAAGGTTAGTCAGAGTAACTGATTTATTGATGATGGGCTGGTCGATAATCAAAGGAAAAGCGCTAAAGACCTCATACTTAAGTT
>JBOWAX010000006.1:0-92125 GCA_050864255.1 Dehalogenimonas sp. | reverse complement strand
AAGTGTTTGACAAGGCAATCATGGCCGTTGAAGGCGTCATGCCATTCGGTGTTCGTACTTTTGAAGAACAATTCGAAAGTATCGAAAGATGGTGGAACCGAGATCTGTCTAAATGGCACTACGATGAACAGACCGGTGCAGGAAGCAGCACGATCTACTAAAATCTTATGGCGAGACAAATACAGCCCCCCCAATTGGGGGGCTGTATGCTAGAACTTAACGGCTGCCGGCTCTCCAATTATTAAAACAAAGATGAATTAATTTTACTTCCACAACAGTAAGGCAATTGTGATTGAGTGTTGGGCGGTTTCATCATGAATTCATTTTGGCGATTTAGAGCAATTGAAGATTATATTCAATCCCAATATAGATTACCCGAAGTATGGATAATATTAGGAAAAAAGCTCAAAAGATGGGACCGAGATGATACAGAAGGGAAAACAGGCTGAAGAACGAAACGCTCCGGACTTCGTGGGTGCTATCAGAAAGATAATCGCTAAAGAAACTTCAAAGATCCAGTCGCGACAGATAGCCGATGCCAGTATTACAGATGAAGGAGTGAATGGATTAACACGCACCAAACTAGAAAAGCATTGGGATGAAGAAGTGGCATTAAATGGCGTTGAACGTATTATCGGGATTCCCTTGCTGCGTATTAACTGGCGCAGCGCCACACTCGATCAAAGAAAGTTGATGACGTTTTTACCTTTGTATCTGGTACCCCGTCTCTTAAAATGCCATCAATGCGGCCAGTGTTGTCGCCCCAATCACCGCTCATGGGATAAAGGTGTGGTGCTATCCCGCGATGAAGTTTCAAGATTAAAGCATATGTGCAAATTGGAAAAACACAACGGTTCGATACTAATGAAGTATCCTTGCCCACTCCTCGATGTTAAAATCTGCAGCCATTACCTTTTAAGGCCTGCCGGTTGCCGTTTTTTCCCCTTCAACCGATGGCAAGATGATGCCACAAAAGAGGAGGGGTTGGGGATAGTGATGCATTGCCCAGCTGCTAAGGAATTCTATGTGACGGTCAATCTCTTTATGCAACTCTTGCACCAATTCATGACGGCGCGTGCTCAGACGGGTGAAGAAGGTTTTGCTTTTGAAGACCTTGATAGGTTGAGCATGGGCTTTGAACCTAGTGCCGTTAGTCCGGAAGACCGGCGATATATAGTTGAGAAGGTGGAATCTGTTACATAGTATCGTTTCAAACCGAGTTAAATAGGCGGTGTCTACTGGTCATTCATCTGTCTATCTGTTTTCATGGATGTGCGATCGCTGTGAGTAATATTATTTGCAGACAAACGGTTGTATTAAACATTGTTAGCCAATATGAAACATATTAGTCTTCCTCTATGAAGAAGTTCCGTTGACCGTATTTTAGTGAAGGCATATAATCGGGGCAATTAATTGTTAGCATATCCGTAAGTGGGGTTTAATATGAATTTGGTATTGGCTCGGGCGTGCACCAATTCATGCCCATATTGTTTTGAAACTGGCGAAAGGGAGCGTGGCAAAGAGGGATTTATCTCCATGGATAACGCTGTAAAGCTGGCGTTATGGGCCCGAAAAACTAACCTTCCTTATCTATCTCTGTTGGGCGGCGAACCGTTTCTCCACCCGGAACTGGGGGCGATAATCTCTCTGTTTCGCAAAACCAGCCCCAACACTGGCCTGCGTATTCTGACCGGGGGCATTTTTAAGAACAGGTTACTGGAAAATATTAATGCCGACGATGCTGGCATTATCTTTAATATTAATGAGCCACGGGATTACCGTAAACCCAAGCATTTTGATAAGGTGATGGGTAATGTAGAAACGGCCATACGCCAAGGGTTTAGAGTGATTCTGGGTTTTAACGTCTGGCGTTCTAACTTTGACCCTAAGTTTATGCCAAAATTGGCTTACCGGATGGCGCGCAGCAATTTTCGCTGGACTGTGGCTAACCCGCAGCGGGGTTTTCCTTCAACGGTGGTATCACCGTCGCAGTATCGGGAAGTAGCGGACCGTTGCTTTGAGATGTTGCAAGAAGCTGCACGACTGAAGATCGAGGCGCTTTTGGATTGTCCGTTGCCAATTTGCTTTTTTACCGATGAACAAATGGCCTGGGTGCAGCAATATCATGAGGGTACAGCTGCGCATATGGGGATTTGCGAGCCGGTGATTGATGTTACGCCGGAACTGGAAGGACTGCGCTGTTTTGCTTTGTCAAAATTACAAAGGGTGAAGATTACTGATTTTGGCAGCGAACAGGACATAATTGACTGGTTTCACCTGAATACTGATTATCAGTTGATGGGCTCCGGCTGTTTCACACATTGTATTGAATGTCCGCACTTCAAGGATGGTCGGTGTTTCGGCGGTTGCCTAGCATGGCACCAGGGTGAATTAGTAGAAGGCGTTGATCCACCGGGTACGGCTCTGGCAATTACCATGCAAGAGTCAATGGACGCTGGTGAACCGATTGTTGCGTTGGAAAAGTTTGAGGCAGCTAATTACTGGGCCCGGACGGTCGTGCCGATGTGTATTGCGGCGGTAGCTGCCTCGGAACTGAAGCGCTGGGATGTGGCATTCCGCTATGCTTCAGGCACTCATGACCAGACAGATGACCCAGATCTCAAGCGGCTGGCGGCTCAACTCTTGGTCAGCATTCCTACCGATAAGTTTGGAGTGATGGAGACTGACGATGATATACCGCCGTTTGTGGCCTGTTCATAATTATTAGCGGCGGTGTTTCTCCTGAGATTGAATCCCGAGTTATCCGGGGTTTACCATGAATATGGGCATGCAAATACGGGAAATCGTAACCCAAGGGCATATAAATAGCAATTCTCCTTGCTGACATCAATGTTTGACAGGTTATTTGAGTTTAAAAGAGACTATCGGTGGAGTTCTGTCTTTCGAACAGTATGTTGGGCTTTGGGGGACAGTCTCCGAACTTTTATTTGAGAAGAAGGGACTGATCCCTATGCTTCAACATCTCCTGAAATCATATCACATTTGAAGATGATTTCTGTGTTCTACCCATTACAGTTGGTGGAGGGACATAGAAAGTGCAACTTCCCGGTTTCGCTGATGGTCTACGATCGTACGTCCATGAAATCAAACATCCCCATGAGTAAACAGGGACATATGTTAACAGACAGGGCGAAGAAATTCGGGTTGTTCCTCAAAAATGAATCAAACTAAAGCTAATATTTTGCTATATTTTTGCAAGTGATTGGTGGGCTTTGGGGGACAGTTACCGAACTCTTCTTTGAGAAGAAGGGACTGGTTCCTGTGCTCCAACAATTCTTGATATCATATCAAACTTGAAGATGCCTTTTGTCTTTTTGGTGCTTGAAAACAGAACCACAACTTTGTTCTAATTGTTGTTCAAAGTGGAGCAAAATCCCCCGGGTTCGAAGCCCTGAAGCCGGAGCTGATGGAATAATAGCTAGGAGCGTCAGTTTCGTGTTTGAGCTGGTTTTTATCCAACGGTCCCACCTTAGTTGCTTCACAATAGTTATTTCGCGTTTATCTTGAACATTACGCTAGCTGTTGCGCTCACAACGAAAAGAGCAAAAAGTATGTATATTAGAAAGTTACCGACGTCGCCGGCCCAATTTGTTATTCCATCCAAGATTGAACCGATGATGAAGACGACGACAACTCCGGTGGGAGATGCCCCAGTCAAGAGTAGTGCTGCCCTGAGTCGGCCCTGAATATTACTTTTCCTTGTCAGAATTACGAGTGCGACACCTAGAACAATGAACGCTAAGACAAGTAGGGCATATATTGGTCCGTCAAAGAACTCATTGACCTTTGGCACAAAACCAAGCAGGTTGAGGCCGAAGACGCCAATCAAAGCCCAGAAAACAGTCCATATGTTCCTATCAACAAACAGCCGCCGACCTAAGCCTCCAGGTTCACCTCGAAATGGCACAAGAAACAGGATCACCAAGAGAATGACCAACAAAAGGAGCATCTGCATCTCGCAAAGCCCTCCTTGAACTTGACCCTAATTAATTATACCCCCTGTGTATAGAGCCTAAAACGAGAACGCTCATTGATAAAAAGATGGGAAAATCTGTCAGAATTGTCTAGAAAACTCCATGAAACCACCAGCAATGGTGGCCCTTGGGGGACAGTTACCGAACTTTTATTTGAGAAGAAGGGGCTGATCCCAATGCTTCAACAATTCCTGACATCATATCACACTTAAAACTCCCTGCTAAATCCCGCCATTTCCGTTCATAAAGTCGGCGCCCTCGGATTTATTGATCAGACCATCCAAAATTGTCCACCAAAAACTGGTGTGCGGTGAGAAAACATGAGTGGGTAATGTTAACATATGCATAGAAAAAAGAGAGGACTATGCCGAGTAACAATTCCAAGTACACCCCAGAGATCAGGGAACAGACCGCTAGGATGGTCATTGAAACAGGCAAATCGGCCACCGGCCTAGCCGAAGAGATGGGCATCGACACCAACATCGTGTGCCGCTGGGTCAGAGACTACCGCCGCAGTCATAAACTACCTTCTTATGCCGAGGTCAAAGGGATCAGGCCGCCCTATCCGGTATCAGATCGGGATCTGGTGCTCAAGAACAAGGAGTTAGAGAGCAGGCTCAAGAAACAGGTGAAGCTCTTAGCCGATGAGAAGGAGAAGGTTGAAATCCTAAAAAAATCCCTGCACATCTTTATGCAACTCCCCGAATGAAGTACGAAGCGATTCGTAAGTATAGCCGGGTCTTTTCGGTGAGAAAAATGTGCCTTGCTCTATAGCATATCGATAGTATTCAAGCTCGCATTCCAGCTTCAAAACCGAGTAATCAACTACACCAAGATTCTGGCAAATAAAGTTCTAATCGGACGAAGCGGGTTTCTCCGCCCTTTGGCTGTAATAATAGCGGCGTTTTTTAGAGCTAGTCAGGGCACTGAAACCCTTTTTTACCAGTTTGTTTATCGATAGTCTGTTTATGCATGTCTATAGCACTATGACAATGGGGACACAGAGCTTGCCCCCACATATCGTTCACACTTCTGAGCTCCAGTTGTAAATCCAATATCTCTTGCTTGCTTTCAGCACGAACGCGTTTTAATTCTGTTTCTAACGCCTTAATCTTGTCTTCCAATTCAACTTTATAGCCACTGCGTATCTGATGCGCCAGCCACATATGCCCAGCGAGTGCCCTACCGGCATAACCACCTTCGAAGACCACGCCGCATTGAGGACATTTCCGAATTTTATGCTTCAATTCCATAGCTACATTATTGTAGCAACAATACTGTAACGATGTCGAGTTCAAGCCACACCAAGCACACTATTACGATAAACACTCTGGGCAACACAACAAAAGGTCAGCCAGGAAAGTCCTGTGTCACATTAGAGCAGTAATGTTGCATTCAGCCATCGTGCTAAATACGAGTGCCTGGAATTCCAAACTTTTTGAAATAGGCGTAACAATCGTAGCCCCAAAAAGTGACGCTTATCATCGTTGACGCCAATCTTATTAAGCATAGGGGCAAGACCACCTTAATGAAGAGCAGCGTATGTATCATTATTGTTGAGAGCGTTGGGGCATCGAGTTAAGTGGTTTTTGATCTATCTTAGGCTTTTGCCAGATATATGCAGCCCAGTATATGGGAATAACGGCGATATTTCCCAAAACAAGCAATACAATCCAGAGTGTTCTCACATTATCGCCAATTCTACGATTTATCCGCGCATCAACCACATAATAGATTACTAAACCTACTATTAAAACATATATAATTGCCGAGGTAACATAAGCTAAGGGATTCCCTGGATTATATATTAAGATGATACCCCATACCGCGAATAACAATATAGGTGATAAACTTATCGCTAACAAAAGCAATTTAGACTTATTGCTCCTTTTACTCCACTTATAACCAAGTTCTATTTTGCTTGGGCTTGGGGCACTCACATTTCTATTTTCACGCGCCTGTTCTTCCTCAGTGATATCATGCCATATATGTTTATACCAGTAAAAGGGGAACGTAATGATATGCCCCAATATTAATAGGAGTACCCAATTTGTTCTTTCGTTTTTTGCGACAGTTTTATTCCTGAATACATTGGTAATATATATGATCCACGAGATTGGTATGGATATTACAGAAAACGCGATGAAGATTCCAAGTAAGCGATTATCTGAAGTCCCATTTCCTACAATTATCGCGCTCAAAGTATATGCGATCAATGGGGAAAGGCTGAACAACAATAAAAATAACCTAGCAAGATATTTCATATTAAAAGCCCCCGCAGTTAAGATTAATGGAATCCATAGTCGATATCAAAGCGATACCTATACATATTTGTTACCCAACGAGGCATGCCATTAAAGATGTCACTTGGGCTTACGGATGACACAGCGACTCGATCCACTTCGCCGAACAATAATTTGGGTGTGCTAAGGGTGAAAGCTAGGTCTTCATTATTACTTAGCGGATTCTGCGTAGACTCCCAGGTATTGGTATTAACACTTGCGGATGAAGATATTTCAAGGATTGGGATCATATTGACCGATGCGCCAATTTCCAAAATCCATGCTCCATCGCCTATTACTGTCATTGGTGTGCCGGGCCCATATATTTCTGTAGACCACCCCGCTCCAGGGGGAATTGTGAGTTGCCCTCCCCATGTCTCAACTCGTAAATAGTCACCGTTTCCATTTACTCCTACAACCACTGAGTGGGAATATGAAAAAATTGACGCATCTATTGAATCAGAATACCCCCAAACAATATTATATATATTATTATCTTGTGCTGAATCAAGCGGTAAATCCGAAGCTGCACCGGATGTACCCTGGCTTGTTTGAGTCTGTTCCGGGGTTGGAGGGCCTATATAGGCACCTCCACCGTCATCACTGATCCACATATGCCCGCTCGGATCTGTATATTTCAGCGGGTTGTTGATGGTGTAAGAATACCGGTTTAATGTCTGCGGGTTTGTGAAGTTCTGGACAATCGTGTCCGCGCTGATAAACCGCCCGATCGTCGGATCATAGTATCGTGCTCCGTAGTAGTAAAGTCCGGTGGAGTCAAACCTCTGGCCGGTGAATTTCTTGTCGGTCGAAACTGAGCCGGATAACACGCCGCCGAAACAGACTGCCGATAAAGTCACCTTCCAGCGATGTTCACCCTATCCTGATCATTCTGCAGTTTTCAAATCACCCGATATTCAATTGTGGCTGCGTTTTCAGAGCATATCGACCTCCATTTTCGGCCTCATTTGGGTCTATTCGTTTCCTATGTTCCCGTGGCTATCGCCCTTTCCGGTGGCTGCCACAATATCTTTGCCATCCGCTTCACATTTGAGGCAATGGCAGCCAGCAGGGTGTGTATCTTCGCCTTGCCCAGGGTGCGGTAGCGCGACCGCCGCATACCGCAGTATAGCGTCAGATCGGCTATCTTATGCTCGATCCTCATGCGCTTCCGGTAGGATTCTTGACCCTCTTCGGTAGTGAGCCTTTCTTTCATCGCTAAGTAGAGCGGGTGATAATAGCTAATAGCGACGCATCTGCCCCGACTCTCACTCGGAGAGCACCGGTTTTTGAGGGCGCAGGCCTTACATACCTCCAGATCGAACATGAAGATCACGCCGTTTCTCTTGATCTTTTCAGTGTGGATGTTGGCGGTGCTACGGCGTCTGGCGGTACACCCGGCCGGGCATGTCAAAGAGTTGGTGGCCTGGTCATAGCTGAAGTCATCGACGATAAAGAGTTCCGCGCCGTAGTGGTTGTTTACCTTCCTGGCCAGTTCGATGTTACCGGTGATACCTTTGCATCCGAGATATTCCAGATTGGCGCCTGAATCGTAGGCTTTGTCTCCGCTGATTTCTTGAGGCACCAGGCCGTACGCCTCTTCCTGCTGTTTAAGAAGACCTTTGAGTTCCGGTCCGTCATTCCGGTTACCCGGGGTGGTCTCGATGGCGGTAATGATCTCGGAGTCTTCTTCGATCACCACATGCCCTTTGTATCCTGCCCAGAGTTTGGATGTCTTCTTGCCTTGGCGGGCATCGGGATCAATGGGGCTCACTAACCGGTCCGTTGCCCCATCATCCCGGTCGGCGACAGCTTTTACGAGAAGTGCGAGGTTGGCCTTGAGTCCCTCTGTCACCTGCAGCCCGCCGCCCTTCAGCTCTTCGGTCACTCCATCGAGCAGGTTTCTCGCCGCTTCAAGCTCCTGCTCCAGTCCCTCATCCATCCTGGCGTACTTGATTTCTTTGGTGCCCACCACCGGCTGCGGCGCGAGCTTCTCGGCCACTTTTTGATTCTGCCGCGCCACTTCCCGGATGACATTGCGCCGGCAGAGAGTGAGGAGGCCGGTAAGGGAAGTCACCGCCATGTCGGCGATGATATGGGTGGAGTCCACGATCTGCCGTTTACCCGTCACCAGCCCGGCACCGATGCACTGCTTCACAAGCTGCTCGAATACCTCCCGGAACTTTTCCTCGCCCAACCTCTTCGTCCTGAAATAGGAGACGGTGGTGTCATCCGGCACTTCATCGTCAACTGAGAGGTTGAGGAAGAATTTGTAGGCTAGGTTGACTTTGGCATTCTCGATGACACCGCGGTCCGAATCGCCGTAGAGGTACTGAAGCAGGCACAACCGCAGCATGAACTCCGGGTCTTCCGCCGGCCGGCCAAAGTCCGGCGTGTACCTGTCTTTCACCAACTCAGTAATGAAAGAAAAATCGACCACCTGATCGATCTTGCGGAGCAGGTGGTCATCGGGGATGATGTGGTCGTATAGATATGTGCCGTAGAAGGAGGTTTGAGGCGGTTTTTGGCGGAGCATATGCGGCCTCCTTTAGATTAGTCACCTAATTATACCTATAATTTGACTGCTTATCGACAATTAATTGAATCTAATTAAGAGATACAATGCAACTCCTGCGAAAGAAAGAGCAACTATTCGCCATACCCAGATAATGACAGTCCAAGCAAAGCTGTTTTCTGGTGGTAATTTGTGCCGCTGATATGACTCCTCGACAAACTCCTTATCTGGGGAATACTTCAAAAGGAGATCTTTACGGTATTCCTCCGCCTTGTCCAACCTTCTGATAATAGGTACTGCAAAAACGGCCAGCAATATACCGAGTATTATAAAGGCGATCAGTATTGAATTAAATAATATCATTCTGAATGATCAACGGTCAGTGAAGACCAAATTAATTGAGTATGATTTATCTGGGTATGGAATTCGGAATATAAGCTATATGATAACACGCAGATGCGCCGATATTAAAGTTCCACCCTTGATAACTTTCTGCGGCAATCCATTCGCCCCCCAATGATAATGCTGATACTGGATTGATAGACCCTCCCGTAACTTGGGAAGGTCCCTGTAACTGATAAATTGTACTTGCGTTCGTGTGTTGGATTTGTACACCTACACTGGCATCAAAACCATAACCACCACCCGCTCCAGAGCTAGCGACAACACCGAAATTTCCCCGGTTGTCCCAGACCACTCCTGCTTCGAACGAATAATCCCAATTCAAGAACATCACGTGGGTGTTAATTCCAATCCCATAGGTTCCATTATCAGGTTCAACAGCACTCTGTAATGATTGTATCTGTTGAAGAGCCGTATTATCAAGAACCCCCGAATCACCGATAACCCAATTTCCAATCGTAACAGTACCGTAGTTCGGATCTTGAACAACCAGGTCCACACCGCCGTTGTTCCCGACGAGCGTTGTATTTCCAGATAACGGGGGACCCGGATCCACAATAATGTCATCCCAGGGGGTAGCCATTGGAGGAGCGACAGCATGACCGGAGGGATCAATCCACTTCAGGGGATTATTGCGGCCGTACTGATACCTGTTCAGGAATTGAGGATCAATAAGACTTTGGACTATCGTATCGGCACTGATAAACCGCCCGATAGCCGGATCATAGTAACGTGCTCCGTAGTAGTAGAGACCCGTGGAGTCTAGTCTCTGGCCGGTGAAAAGCTTGTCTGTAGCTAAATCGCCGGTACTATTTCGGCATTCTCCGAAAGGCGTGAACTTCATTGAGCTATCTTCCGCTCCGGTATCGTCCGTCACCAGCGTCGAGCTATTCAGGCTGTCCTGGTGGATGTAGCGCAGATCCGTGCCCTCACGCTCCGCCACCAGTCTTCCGCCCAGGTAGTAAGACGTGGTTACAGTACCGGTAGTCAGGTTCTTCTCGAAGTACTGGTTGATATAGACAATGGTTTGGCCGCTCTCGGTCTTTTTAATTCGTTTACCGTCACCGTCATAAATGTACTGGGCGATAATACCTCCGCCCGGGAAACCAAATCCGGTGGTATAGGTTGCTCCGCTGATGGTGCCGTTAAGGCCGTTCCCTGAGCTGTCGGTTAGTGTACTCGCCTGATCGTTCATATGATACAAAGCTACGGTATTGCCATCTGGCGAGAACGACTGACCGTCTCCACTATCCCAGGTTGCCGTAATTTCATTCAAGCTCCTTGCTGTTGATGATATTCTAATCTCATCTAAAGCACCTGTGAAGTAGTTACCTCCCCAGACTGCTTCGCCAAGCACCAGGGCATCATCGTAGGTATCCGCCAGAAGCTGGGCATGCGTTTCACTTGCCCGAAGAACCCCATCAACGTAAACCTTTGAAGTTGTTCCGTCGTGGGTACAAACCACATAATGCCATGCCCCATTGGCTACGTTGATGCCGGTTGAAGCATAGTAGAAGGTGTCGTTGGCGTATGCAAAGTCGCAGTACAGAGTTCCGTTTGTGCCAACATACGGGTTAATACTGCCCTTGCTCATGATGATCATCGACTGAGCGCCGGGCGAGTTTAGCTTTACCCAGAACTCGTAGCTGGCACTTCCACCCTGGGACTCCCCCACCTTGAGCGCTGAACCGCTGATGGAAACGGAGTCGTTACCGTCGAATGATAAACCATAAGACTGGCTCTCCCCGTTGACCGATATGGAGACAGGCCGGTTCTCGATGTCCCAGGAGATCGTCTGGTTGTCCCTCGCAGTCATGTTTCCGTTGTTGTCATAGGCATAGCTGGTATCATCCACCATGGTGACGGCATGAGGCTTGGCACCGTAAGTATAGGTTGCCCCGTTCATGGCGGTTAGGTTACCGATCTCATCGTAGGCATATGCTTGTGAATAAGCCCCGGAGACAGTGACGAGTCTGTTCAGCGAGTCATAGCCAAAGTTTTCAGTTTGAGAGGTGAGCACATCCTGTCTGGAGTTCATATTGCCAACCTCGTCCCAAGTGTACCTGGTATCCTGGAGCGCCGTACCGCCTCCTTGGGGCAAGGTCTTGATCTCCCACAACCGGCCGTAGTAGCCGCCGGTAGTGTCATAGCTGCCACCGGTACCGTAGTAGCCGAAGGTAGTCCGCAGGTTGTTACTAAAGTTGATTTGGGTTATCTGGCCGAGTTGATTGTACAGAGTTGAACCTACCAGGTCGCAGTATTCGTAATGGAATCGACGACATCTTCCAAAAAGGTCGGATCAGTAGAGCGTTCGATCCGCGTGCCGGTTATTAGGTGGTATGGGTCATTATTCCAACTCAAACTGACTTGAAACAGACTGGTTTGGGTAACCGTGAGGTTCGTCGGTTCCAGGGGCGGGTATTTCTCGAAAACGCTTGAATCGACTGCCTCAAGAGATCCGCTCTGTGCAATTAAATGGCCTGGGAACGAACTGAAAATCAAGATGATTATTAGTGTCACCGCCGTCAGGGTCTGAACCCACAAGTTCTTGCTGAAAGCATTCGGGTTGTTCATCGGGGCTCCTTAATTTCCATTCTTTTCGGACGACTCCACTGATAGTAGATACTAGGTTTTTGGTGACTGTTAAGAAATAGGTAAAATACTACTTTCCGTTAATGCTTTTACTTATTCTCGACCTGAAAACAGGTGAGATACCTAAGTATTTCATGCTCAAGATGAAGGCACTTACCTTTGATTTAGAAGAAAGCTGGAATTTTTCCCACAATAGCACTCAGGGTAAGATCAGATGGGCCTGGGCAACGATTAGAAATTTCCAAAGTTAGATGGAGGAATTGGAGCGTCAGCGTCAAGGGTTACATAAAAGTACGCCTTGAAAAAGACTTAGATTTCAAGACACAAGGTCACTACATCTGCAAATGCACACCTTGCCCACAGTTGATGCAGCTGGAAAACTCAGCTACAGGGTCGTTGGCGAAACTACCGCCACACCGGGGGTATCTCGAAATATGTAGTCGGTGGTTCATTCAAAGACCTCCGGCCCAGCTAGATTGTTTGTTGCAAAACACCCCCTAAAAAATGGGGCGTTTTTAATCGTGGGCAGGACCCAGAAATTGAATGTTGCTAAAGATGTGTTTTGTAACATATTCATCAACCGTCACCCCCTCAACCTCAGCGGCTCGGCTGAGTCTTTTATGCGCGAAACCGCGGCTCATTTTCAGCCCGGTTTCCTCCCGGATGATTTCAGCAGTTCTTGCCCACCGTCCGCGCCCTTCACCTGCCTTATGGTAGGCGTTACAAACTTTAGCAACGTCTACTCCGGCGGGTCTGCGACCGAATACCTTGCCCTCTTTACGCGCAAGGGCTAATCCGGCGTTGACTCTCTCCCTGATCTGGTCTCTTTCGAACTGTGCAAACCCTGCATAGATGGTCATCATCAGATCCCCGGCCGGACCGGCAACAGAAAGTTCGGGTTGGGTCATAAAATGGATATCCAGTCCGTAACCCCGCAACATCTTTACAACAGTCAACGCCATAATGGTGTCCCGGAATGGCCGGTCTAGTTTCCACGCTATCAAAGCATTAAATCGGCGGGAGGCTGCGTGTTTCATCAACTGCGCCCAGGCATCACGGCGGGTAAAATCAGCAGCGGATGCCTTATCGACATATTCCCCGATGATTTCATACCCCTGGCGCTGGCAGTATTCCCTCATTGCACTCAGCTGCACTTCCGGGTTTTGGTCTTTATCCCGAGTGCTGACCCGGGCGTATAAGGCGACTTTCATCAACTCAATCCCCCTTTTTTCTTGCGTCTAATAATTTCTTGCAACCACTGCAGGATTTACTTTCTTGCAAGTGCAATAAAACCTGCAGGAAACTGTAAGAATACGATTGAAACCTGCAAGAAATGCTGCAAGATAATTTTCTTGCTTGCAGTCCCCCCCCTTTAGGGGGACTGTGCAAGATGCAAGATTTTTGTTGTAAGAATTAACCATTGTAGGTAAGACCCCATCTTTTTTCAGGCAATTTCACGACTTCGCCTGATGATTTAAGGCGGCTGAGAGTTGAATAAGTGTTGGTACTGGTTAAAGAGAGGGTTTTGACAATCTCCTCCTGACTTAGAGCTCCCTCTTTAAGCAGAGCGAGAATTCGGGGTTTTGCCCCCATTGCCTGCACAAAGCCAGCCACCGACTCCGGTTTTCTGAACTCTGCCTTAATCTCTTGGGAGATCCCGTTAGCGTCAATCTTGCCGAAATCGAAATGAAGTCCAAGGGGCTGATGCAACTTGGCAAACGGCGGCGGCTTCCGGTGAAACAGGGCGATGTCCAATTGGTCTTCTCCTGCTTCCTGTATCTTTTTCACTTCCCAAATACAGCGGGCCTCGGCTGTGTAGTATTGATTGCCGTAGACAGTGCGTTTGGCGCCGTCGCCCTGGTCTTTCTTGACGTGGGCCAGTATCAGACTGGTGGTTTTGAGTTGGCGCCAGGCTGTCCAAAAGTTCAGGGCTGGTTCGGTGGCATTGAGATCGCCGCCGACGGCCATGCCGAGACTGTCGAGAATGGTCACGTCGGCCCCGGTCTCGACGATCCACTCCGCAATCTGTTCAACATCATCACAGAGCGGTCGGCCGCAACGTCGGTAGTGGAGATAGAGCGGCCCGGTGTTCATGCCCTGCTCGATACACTTACTGGTCCAACTGACAGTGCTGCGGTCAGTCTCCCAGTCCAGAAACAACACCCGGTGGGGCTCCTTCGGTGCTTGCCACTTCATAGGGTTCCCCTTCCATGGGAGCGTCAGTGTGGCGCTTACAAGGTGGCTGACCAGTGACTTACCGGAAGAGGGGTCACCGAAGAATATCGACGGGTAGTTTTTTATCAGGAACGGGTGCAGCAGATACTCCGGCGGCTGGATATCGGACTGGGATGAGTCAATCTCCACCGCGGATTCACCGCGCCGTTGACGCCCCAGCGTGTAGTAACAGGTCTGTTCCAGTATCCCGCTCCAGTCGAGATCCAGCCCGGATGTCTTTTCGGAAAGCGCTTTTATCATCCTGGTACGGGCGACATCGGACGAGAAGTTGAAGGTCGAGCGGTGAATGTGATTGGCGCTGACGGCTGGGGACGTGGAAGAAACCGTCATCTCCCCCTTCAGGTCATCCCCGGAGAATTTCAGGCGACGGCATTCAATCCGTACCTGTTCCTGTGTCCAATCGTAGTCATAGCCCCCAATAGTTTCAGTGATCTGAGGCAGGCTCATAGCTGTACACCTACCTTTTCACGTTTCTGTTGGGCGCTTAACTTATCAATCTGCCGCTGAAGGTAGCCTATCTGCCGGCGCAGGGCGGCGATCTCATCGGAAGCCGAGGGTGCGGGGGTGCAAGGGTTTCGCTCCGGCGGGGGATCTTCCGGGTAAAGATACGGCGTGTCCTGCCGGATAGGCGGCCCCATGAAGGGATTGCCGTTTGGAAAACAGTGCTTAGACCGGAGACGGCGGTCTTTGGATAAAAAACATGAAGGCACCAGTTCATTGGCGTTATATCTGCGGTGAGCCTCTTCGTAGTTCATAACAACCTCTCTGAGCTTTAGGATCATGTTTGGATGGTCACGTCAGAGTTAGTGTGGTTAGTCAGCAATCCTTCTTGCTGCCCGATGGCAATAGCCAGCTCACAAAGATTGCACAACCTCTGCCGGATCAACAGTGTTTCGTCTACTTGTGCATCACAATGCTGGATTTCCGGCTGCTCAGCCGTCTTAGTCACCATTGTCGCTTTCCTCGATGATGAATATGTCGTCGAAGGTTAGGGGAGCGAGCGCCTCCTGAATCTTCCCTCGCATTTGTGGTGACGGTGTTCTCGACCCGCACATGATCTGAGAGAGGTAACCGCTGCAGGCCCCGATCTTGATGGCAAACATGTTCTGCGACATGTTCCGCTTGGCGATGGCTCGCAGCATGGCTGCTTGGTTTACCTTGACTGTTATTTCCATTGCCTGTTCTCTCCTCCAGATGCGTTCTGTGGGAAAAAATAAAGGCGCTTCGGGCCATATCCAGCCCTAAGCGCCTATCGTTTTCGATTCGGCTTGTTATTCTGTTAGATTAGCTTGATGTCTTTCTTCATCGTTACCATCACCGGTTTACCGTCTTTTACCGCTATTTCAATTTTGCCCCAGCCAATCTCCCGGCATACCTTCAACATTTCAGGGTTATGCCTAAAGAGATATTCCATGGGGGCCTCGACGGCTTGCATAATACTATTATAAGCCCTGATTTTTTAGGGTGTCAAGCGATAAATCCGTATTTCGTGTCAATATGCTTGCTAATAATTAGCATTTATGTTACAGTAATGATAAAAAATGGGAAGGAGGTGAAGTATGGAAGAATCCAATTTCGGTCAGTTCCTGAAGAGTCTGCGTAACCGAAGGCACATGTCTTTGCGCGATGTTGAGAAGGAATGCGGCGTCTCCAATGCCTATATTGCTCAACTCGAGAAAGGCGACCGACCGCCACCGCGGCCGGATATCCTCAAAAAGCTGGCCCGGGCCTACAATGTCACAGTCAGGGAACTTCTCCTTGAGGCTGGCTACATGGACGAACCGGAAGTTAACGCTACCGCGGAGGATCGCATAGACGCGGCTTTCCAGTATGTCCTGGCCGACCCCGATTACAAACTTGGCACCCGAATCAGGGGCGAGAGCCTTGACGTCGAGGGGAAAAAAGGCGTTGTTATCACTTACGAGACTCTGACGGGCAAAAGGATACTGTCTATCTAAACTGACTACACAGAAGGAGCACGATGATCGCACCAGATAGCCTAAGTAATCTCTGTGGCTATATCATGGACAATGGAAAAGGCCACCACCCCGTTGACCCGGTGCGACTGGGCGCTGTCTTCAGAGACTTTACCGGGGTCGAGCGAACCCCAACTCTTGTCGAAACCCTCGATCTGATGCGGGGTCTGGGCATCAATATCGAGCTGGTCGACTACCTTAAAAGCGGCGGCACCAACATGATGGCCAACGGATCTTGGCATGTCCATTATTCGGCCAGTGACAAGCCTGCCACTCAGAAATACACCATCTTCCACGAGCTTTTTGAGATCATTCAAAAGACCATCGGCGATTTGGACTCCGGTTACGCCGTAATGACCGAACCGCGACTCAGCCAATGTGCCGATCGTTTTGCCGCGGCAGCGCTTATTCCGCCGCGGTTCTTTTTAGACCGGGCGAGCGCGGCCGGCTGCGATCTGGTCGCGCTCAGCGAAGAGCTTGAGCTTTCCCATCAATGCCTGTTGATTGCCCTCGGTCAGCATTTCGCGGATGTTCCGCTGGTCGGTGCCCTCTACGAATATCTTCCGGAGAGTGAAAACAGCGCCAGTCCAGAAATCAAAGATTTCACAGCGACCGTGGTGGCTAAAACGCCGCTGGCAAAGGGAATAAAGCGTTTGTGCTGGCTGCAGACAGTGCCGAATCGAAATAGCCATCCTCACGTGGGTTCACTGGTCTGCGCAGCGGTCAGGGGCGGCAAATCCCTGCTCTGGAGGAGCAGGCGTTCTGACGAGCATCCGGTAATCCTCGTGCGGCCACTCATTTCCGCCAAACAGGAGACTTACCGGGTGATCCTTCTCGCGGTGCCCAGTGATGAGTTTGGCTTGATCTCTTCCCAGGTGGAAAGAATTGGCCTGATACTGGTTAACGGAGAGCTTTCCTGCCCGTCGGCGAGCAGCTGCCCGATTGCCCATGAATGCAGCTGGAACTATGGAGGAGCATAAAATGAGTTCGGAATTTAAAAAAGTCGCGACTTATGCCCGGGTATCTACCGAAGAGCAGGCAGAAAGGGATTTGTCGATTCCTTTCCAGCAGGAGCGCTGCCGCTATCACGCCCAGGGTAAAGGCT
This sequence comes from Dehalogenimonas sp., assembly GCA_050864255.1. Taxonomy (GTDB): domain Bacteria; phylum Chloroflexota; class Dehalococcoidia; order Dehalococcoidales; family Dehalococcoidaceae; genus Dehalogenimonas. Next base: position 75,023 of record JBOWAX010000006.1, on the reverse strand, counting down.
GGGAGGTAGTGAAGGAATACGTCGATGCCGGTGAAAGCGCCCGGACAGACAAGCGGCCGGATTTCCAGCAGATGATAACAGCAGCTCGAGCCAGAGAGTTTAATGTCATCCTGGTACACAAGCTGGACCGGTTTGCCCGCAACGACTACGACTTCGTAACTTATGAGAAAGAGCTTGAGGAGCTGGGTATCGTATTGGAGAGTGTCAGCGAACCCGGCGATGCCTCAACTCCGGCTGGTTACATCTCCCGGCGTATGATGCAGATCATAAGCTCGTGGTACTCCAAGAACCTTGCCGTCGAAGTCACAAAGGGCATGCAGAGAAGGGTAGAGACCGGCGGCTGGCCCAAGAAGGCACCGCTGGGTTATCTCAATATGCATGACGCCACTTCTGCCTGGATTGAGGTCGACCCCGACAATGGCTCTTTCATAACCCATGCCTTCAATGAGTTTGCCACCGGCAAGTGGACGCTCGAAGGGTGGGCCGACCACGTATATTCCCTGGGACGCCGGAGCCGGAATGGTAAACGTATCTGCAAACAAGCCTGGAGTAAGGTATTCCATCACCGGCTCTACCTTGGTGAGACCTGGCTGAAACCCGGTGATATCCCTATCAAGGGGAATCACCAGCCGCTGGTGGACGAAGATACGTTTACTCGAGTACAGCAGGTCTTGCGCCAGCATGACAAGTACAAACAGTGTACCAAGCAGCATAAATATCTGCTGCGCGGCATACTTCACTCTGTAGATGCCGACAGCCCCTGCTGGGCAGAAACTAACAACAAAAAGCAGCAAAGCTACTACCGCAGCCGTCGGAAAGTCAATGGCAGCCAGATCTATTACAACAGCAAGAGCGTTGACCAACAGATCCCAGCACTCTTCAAAAGCCTTACCATCACCGAAAGCACCCGAAAGATGCTGAGGCAACAGATGCTCAAGTTTTTTAACGAGGAAGTGGATGGGGACGGACAGCTGAAAGCTTCAGAAACCCGATTAGCTAAGCTGGAGCGGATGGAAAAGAACCTTCAGAAGCTTTACATGGAAGAGGATATTTCAATCGCAGATTTCAAAGAACACCGCTCACAGATTGAAGCGGAAAGATCGAGACTAAAAACCAACGTCGATAGCCTCAGGCAGCGCCAGCACCTGGTCAAGGCTGACTTTGAGGTAGCCCTTCAGCTGGCCACCCAGTTTGATTTCCTTTACGAGCACGGCAATTTCGATCAGAGGCGGCTGCTATGCGAAACGGTTTTGAAAAAGCTTCATATCGAGGGTGGTAGGATAACCAAGACCGAATACAACGCACCCTTCAGCATAATAGCTCGAGCTAATGAGTGTTCGGAAACTGTCTGTTATGGTGGAGCTGAGGAGACGATATCTAGAACCGATATCGTCTCCTGCTTCTGATTATCCGGCGGGAACGGCATAGTGTAATCCAGTGTTATTTTGTCATCGTTGACCCTGATACACTCGATAAACGACCTTAAAATCGTCTTTCGCTCAACCACCCCGCATATATCCAGGAATTCACGTAATTCTGCTACGTAGGGTAGAATCCTTTGAGGATCAAATAATCTTGCTTTTTGCCAGACATGGTCTTCTTCCAGATCCAGCCTTGCCTGTTTGATCTCATCGATCTTGTCCTGAAGTTCGGTAATGCGCCCGGCCATTCTTGCGGGGTCAATTGCCTTGGTTTCGACAAATTCATAGAGACGATCCAAGCGTAGCTGCCACTGTTCGATTTCCCGGTTGAACACTTCCAGCTGCTCATTGTATTTATGATCAGACCCTTCGATTGCCAGGTTGCTCTCCTTTATCAACTTTAGAAGATTGTCATCGGAAAGCACATAATCCCTAACCTTGTTCGTGATGAAGCTCTCAACTTTTTCCTTGGGTAAATGCTGGCTGGGACAAATATCTTTCCCCTTGCTATAAGCAGTACCGCAGACATAGTAATGAAATTGCCCGGACTTGGCGCCATAACCGATGTAAGAGGCACCGCACTTGTGGCATTTAATGAGACCACTGAGTAAATAAGTACTGCCGGTTATTCTTGGGTGGGTAACTTTCGGAGCTCTGGAAGTGAGAGTGGCTTGGACGTCATCAAAGAGAGTCTTATCGACCAAGGCCTGCCACGCGTCATCTTTGATTACGGGCGGCAGGTTGTTGTGTTTCCCACGGTGGGTTTTCCCCCAGACGAGGCGGCCGATATAGGATTCATTGGTGAGGATTTTATGCAGGCGTTGTTTGCCCCATTTCCCGCCAGCCGGTGCAGGAAAGCCGTCTCCGTTGAGGCCTTTGGCAATTTCCTTGAGGCCTTTGCCTCTTGAAAGTTCATTAAAGACTCGTTGAACGATAGGAGCTTGTTCGGGATGTGGAACTAACGTATTGCGTTCTTTTTCACCATCGCGGACTTTCTTTCTGATGTATCCATAAGGAGCGCGGCTGCAGTTAAAGAACCCGCGGGAGGCGTTCTCGCGAAGGCCTCGAGTAATGTCTTGTGCCAGATTGGAAGAGTAAAACTCATCGATAACCTCGATGATACCCTCCATAAGGCGGCCGGTCGGTGTGTCTTCGATTGGCTCATTGATCGAGACCACCTGAACGCCCTGTTTTCTCAGCAGGGATTTATAGATGATGGAGTCTTCGCGATTGCGGGCAAAGCGGGAAAGCTTCCAGACAAGAATCATTTCAAACGGATGCTGTTTTGCTCTAGCCAAACTGATCATCTCCCGGAAGGCCGGACGGGCCGTGCTCCGGCCGCTTTCAGCCTCGTCGACAAATTCCTTGGCCACAAAATAGCCGTGTTTACCAGCATAGTCTCTCAGTGCCTTCAACTGAGCCGAGATGGACAGGTCAACGTCCTGGCGGTCAGAAGAAACGCGGGCGTAGATGACTACTCTTTTTGTCTGATTTCCCATAGCTTTACCTCCACACTTTACTACAAGAGCTTGCGAAGTCCTCCGATATCAATCGGTTTCAATCGTTCGATTTGAGGTTCAATTAATCTTCTGTCGGTCGAAAGCACTGTCGTCAGTAGCGCTTTGGTGAGTTCACCCGAGATTATGAGAGGCCTTGTCAGCGCCAGCAAACTGTTATCGTCGTCATCGGTGGGGGCGATGTGGGCGAGATGTGGTTTTCTTGTTTTGATGGCCAGGTCGATTAGTGAGCCAGGCGGGGCATAACGGCCTTTTTTGGGGAAAAGGCCGTCGGAATAATATACATTGGCTTCAGGCTCTTCTTCATTATGACACCCGGTCCAGTAAGCGACCTGCCATGCGGAGCTCCCTTCACCACAGGGTTCATAAAGAGCACTATAAACAAACAACTTACCCTGCAGCACTTCGCCCATACGCAGTAATACCTGAGCACAACTCTTGGAATAGAAGGATGCAAGTTCAACGATATCAAGGCCTGTCTCGTACGCTTTTTGTGTGAAGTCGTCTTTCGGTAACAGTACCGCGGTGGCGAAGCGGTTGGCGGCCAAGTGGCGCGCACTGGTACGGAGTGCGTCATAACTCGGTTCGGCTTCGGCGAAAAGCGTCTCCATCATTTCCCTGATCTCATGAAGAATGGTGTTCTGTTGGCCGCTCAGGGAATCGTCTTTTTTAAAGTAGATATTTTTGTTGCTGCCGAACACCTCGTGATAACCCCTAAGGTTATGAGGCATTTTATCCAGCCCGTTCAAGTTGATGCCGCAGCATGACGCCACAGCCCTAAGTGTCCTCATGTTAAATGGCAGGCCTTTCAAATAGACGTTTCTAAATTCATCAGCCTTTTGCTCTTCGGAAGAAGCGCCCGGACTGCCGAATTTTCTGACTAAATGATCACAGAAGCACCGCAGGTCGCTAGAAAGCTTCACCTGTCAGCTTCCCGACAACAACTTTTTGCCAGTGGCCTTCTCGTACATTTCGACGATGAAGCGCTTGACGTCGGGGGTGAGTTCGCCCGAAAGACGGGTACCTGACTTGTAGCGGGGGTCGCTCATCACATAACGGAAGGCCATTTCAATCTCCTCCTTATCGCTTAGTTCACTAGCGGCCTCCTCCAAATAGCCGGCAGCTTTCATGAGATCCCTTACCGGCACGTCGAATATCGGGGCTAGCTTTTTAAGTATGTCAGCGCTAGGGCGGGGTTTGTGTCCCTGCTCGATCTGGGCCAGATAGGAACTGGAGACACCAGCCTTAGCCTGCACTTCCCGGAGTGAGAGATTGTGTTCCAGTCTTAGATTTCTAAGGTACTTATTGAATTCTATCATAGCACCCTCCAGCGTAGAGTATAGCACTGAAGTAAACATTTGTAAACACCTTTAGAACATAAATAGAAACATAATAGTGACAATAATTGCTTGACGTAGTAGGGGTCGAACTTTATACTATTTAGCGAACATTCTGTACGCTGGAGTGAACCAGATGGTTAAGGTAAGCCTGAAAAGACAACCCTTCGATATCGCCCTGGCAAAGAAAAACCTCTCGCAGCGTGCTCTTGCCAGGAAACTCGGCATGTCCCGCTCCTATCTTTCTCAACTGGTGACTGGCAAGCGGCCGCCTTCAGCCTACATGCGCCAGCGTTTTCTGGAGTTCTTCAGAGATTGTTCTTTTGACGATCTTTTCATCATTGAAGAAGACAATGGCGGTTTATAGATGACTATCTATACTCCTGAAAATGGACTCAAGTTACTGGCTCAGATGATTGCCGAAGCCTACCTTGAGGAACTTGCCGAAGAAGCCAAAAAAGCCAGATTAGCGCGTAAAAAGAAGGAGGAGGTTCATCATGCCGACCAAGGGAGTCAACCAACTCATCAGGTTGCCGAAGCTGAGGAAGATCAGCCAGGGAGTCGAAAAAGCACGCGAAGACGGCGCCGTTTACCCGTCACCGACTGACAAGCGATTCATTATTCAGGATGGATGGTGATGTCAATTGAAGCCGACCAGGAAGATTTCGAAAACGGGCTGCGTATACTTGCCCACATGATCGCAAGGGCTCATCTAAGGGATCTGGCCATTATGAGGAAAACTAAAACCGAGGAGAAAGAAATGCCGATCAAAGGAATCACCGAAGTCATCAGGTTACCGAGGCTGGGGAAGATCAGGCTGGGACTTAAGAGAGAGTCCAGCGAGGGCTTCACCTATCCCGTCCCCACCGACTACTTCGTCTGTCCGGATGAAGTGAGGAAGGTTTTCGGCGATAAGCCGACAGAACTTCAAATCATGCTGCCGACCGAAGAACCCCGCCAGTGGGCCAGCCAATACCTGAAGTGCTATTCGGCTTACAGGGGGCTCATCTGCCGCGGTGACGGCGAGACGGCGGTAGCCAGGGTGGATATCCGGACCGGCCGCATCGCCACCCATAAGGACCTGGAAACCGAACTTAGAGAGATCACTTGCGACCCCAAGACGTGCGCTTATTACGAATCCGGCCGCTGTAAGCGGGTGATGAACCTGCAATTCCTGATCCCCCGCTGCCCAGGCTTCGGTGTTTACCAGCTAGACACCAGTTCCTATCACTCCATCGTCAACGTAAACTCCATGCTCGAACTCATCCACAGCGTCTGCGGAAGACTGTCGATGATTCCGTTGTCCCTCAAGCTTGTGGAAAAGGAAGTGGAGGTGGAGGGCCGGAAAAAGCTGGTGAGGGTTCTATTTCTGAGTGCCGCCTATACCCTGGCCGAAACTCAGAAGTTAGCCCGAATGGCGCCCAGCCAGTCTTTGTTACTGCCGCCGCCGGACAGTGAAGCCCCGGACGACCTTTTTCCTGATGAAGTTATCGGCAAAGACAAGACCAGGCTGGAGGACGGTGTCACCGAAAATGAACTTATTGAGTTATGGGACAGGGCCAAGACTAAAGTCTGGCATCTCGACATCAGGGACCACCAGATCAGGCGGTGGTTCGAGAAACACTGCCATATTGAAGCGGAACTGGACGACTTCAACTCGCCTTTGCCGCCAAGTAAATTTTCCGCCGAAGGGCTGAAGCGTTTTCTGAAGGCAGTACAACGCGACGTCGCTTACTAAGACGGTCATGGTGAGAAAAGATTCAAGCGGCCAGTCCACCGCTGACGGAGACGTTTTTTCCGAGGCTGTACCAGAGCTTCTGGAGAGTCATTTTAAACATCTTCATGAGCAGAGCGGCCTTGGTCTTGAAGTAATTCGGGAGCGGAAATACCGGAGCGTCGAAGACAAAGCCGAGCTTGCCAGGCTCGGCTTTGTCCCGGCGCAACAGCGGGTACCGGGGCTTTTGATTCCTCTATGGGGCGTCGAGGGGCACCCAGCCGGTCACCAGTTCCGGTCCGATAACCCCCGCACCAACAACCAGGGCAAGACGGTGAAGTACGAGCTTCCGGCCGGATCGGCCAATCGCCTCGATTGCCCGCCTCGATGTCAGAAAGATCTCGGCAATCCAAAAGTGCCTTTATGGATCACCGAGGGTTCGAAGAAGGCTGACGCCCTGGCCGGCCACGGCGCTTGTGCTGTATCCGTCACCGGCGTCTGGGGCTTCAAAGGCAAGAACGAATTTGGCGGTGTGACCTTCCTGGCCGACTGGGATTACATCGCCCTCAAAGACCGCACCGTCTATCTCGCCTTTGACTCCGACATCGTAACCAAGGAACCGGTACGGAAAGCACTGTCGCACGTCGCCGAACACATCCGGCGCAAGGGGGCAGCGGTACATGTCATCCAATTACCGCAACTGGAAAATCAGCAGAAAACCGGTATCGACGACTACCTGCTGCGACACGGCCTTGCCGACGCTGAAAAGCTGGTCACTGATTTCAAGCTGGAGGAGGAAGAGCGCGAATGTTACGTTTCCGGCTTTATTCTTCGTGACGGCACGGTCGGCGAGATGGTGGTCGATGAAGACGAGCGGTATTTCATGGTCTCGGCCGGCGGCGGCATTAAAAAAATGTGGCAGTACGACACCTCGAAGGTGACTTACCTGCCAACGAATGACCCGTTGGTCGGCCAAGTGGTGCACTTCGCCCCCGCCGCGACGCCCTATGATTCGCAGGTGAAACTATTCAGTGAGGTGCAGAGTTTCATTCACCGCTACATGGAGTTGCCGGCTGACTTCGAAGAGATCGCTTCACTCTATGTGCTCCTGAGCTGGGTGTATGAGTTTGCCCCGTCGATTCCTTATCTTCGGGTGATCGGTGACTGGGGTACCGGCAAGACGCGCTTTTTGCAGGTGGTCGGAAATGTCTGCTTCCGGCCGATGTTCGCCTCCGGCGCCACGACGCCGTCGCCGATCTTTCGCATCCTAGAACAATTCAGAGGCACGCTGGTGCTTGATGAAGCCGACTTCAAGGATTCCTCCGCCTGGACGGAGATGGTAAAACTGCTCAATAACGGCTACCGGCCGGGGATGCCGGTCCTTCGGGCCGATAAAGAAAACGGAAAATGGTTCCCGCGAGGCTACCAGGTATTCGGCCCGAAGCTTCTATCGACAAGATTCCCTTTCGCCGACGAGGCCCTCGAGAGCCGCTGCCTGACTTCAGAGATGATGCCCCTCACCCGTGACGACATCCCAAGAGTGTTGCCGGCATCCTTCGACAAGGAGGTTGGGACATTACGCTCAAAACTATTAACCTTTCGCCTGCAAAACCTGTGCCGCCTCAAGGGTAAAACCTTCGGCAACGAGCTGCTCGAACCAAACCTGCAGCCGCGTCTTCAGGAGATACTCATCCCCATGAAGGCCATGCTTAACGGCGACCATGCCATGGCGGAGGCCCTCGGCGGTTTCGTCCATCGGCTGCAAGAGTCGCTTTACACCAGGCGCCGGGAAAGCGATGCCGGCAGAGTACTTGCCGCCATGATCGAATTACATCAGGAAAAGCATGAACTATCACTCAAGAACATCGCCGTAAGAGCTGACGCCATGGATGAGGAGTCACCAGCTCTTAACCCGGAGAAAGCCGGCTGGCTGACCCGGAGACTGGGCTTTCAGAAAGAGAAGGGAAGTACCACCCGGCGAAGGGTGGTGTGCTGGGATCAAGTCAGGGTCGAAAGTCTGGCTAAACAGTACGGTCTCGAGCTTGAGCCACCCGTATCGGGTGAAAAACCTTTCATTCCTTTCGAACCTTTCGGAACAGCTTCGGATTCGGCGAAAGGTTTTACGGAGCCAAAAAAACCTTTCGGAAAAACAACGGATAAATCAACTGATTTAGCTTCAAACAGGGCGAAAGGTGTTGAAACCGCGGAAAAACCTTTCGAAAAACCTTTCAATCGTGAGCCCAAACGTGGCCCGAAAGGTTTGAAGGGTTCGAAAGGTTTTGTAGGGAATACGGCTCCTGAACATCAATCAAAGGGAGTGACATGAAGAAGAAACGGACACTTTATGAATGTGCCCATGCCAGGGTGAATGGTAAGAGGATCTACTGCCGCAGAGGGTTTCCGTTGTCCGACAAGGCCGGAAACGGCGGAATTGACATCATCCGGCTGGCACGTGGTGAACCGCTGGCGCTCGAAATCTGCCAGGCCTGTTCTTGCTTCGCCAGGCTTGGGCCGCTCATCCCTCAGGAAGAACGCGGCTGGATTAAGAAGAAAGGGGTGAGGCAATGATCGATTTCCTGAGCGAGGTTTATGAAAAACTCTGGCGGGCGGCAGGGGGTAAACCGTGGACCGAGATCATTCGGGATGACCAGAAGAAGGCGCCTCTGGTTTACATGCTCATCTTCCTCGGCCTGGGCATTTTGCTTGTAAGGCTCGGCGGCAAGTACTGGTGGCAGATGCTCATCGGTTTCTTCCTAGGAATTTTCGCCGGTCATTTCTGGTGGTAGACATGGAAGACAGATTCAACCGTATCAGGCGCATGCAGCAGGACCTGGCGTGTGAGCTTCAGTCTTTTATGGCTGAACTTTTTACCAGCGCCGCTGACCCGGCCACTATCATCGGTTTTGCCCAGCGGCTGGGCATGGATATGTCTGCAGCCGGTGGAAGCAGGCCGATAAACCAGCCTGCTCTTGACCCGTACCGGATTCTTGGTTGTGACCGCACCGTTTCGAAAGAGTTTGCTAGGCGGCGTTATCTGGATCTCCTGCGGAAGCTCCATCCCGATACCGCTGGCATCAGCGGCACCGAATATCTGACTCAAATGGTGACCGAGGCTTTCAGGCGGATCTGCCAGGAAAGGGGGTGGTAAAAGTGAAAAACGATGATGTCATCGAACTGCTTTCGGAAATTGCTCGGTTTGAAGACTCGGTGGACATGGAGAATGAGTATCGCATCGGCTGGGGCTGGCGCCATGTCAGGATCTGGCCGGCGACGCTGTCCCGGCTGTTCAAGGACGGCTACCTCGATAACGTCTTTCGATCCAACTCTCACACCGGCTACCGGTTGAGCGACCTGGGTAAGAGTCTTCTTTCGGCTGAAATTACGCCGCCTGAGACGCACCAGGAACCGAAACTGGAAATGACCGACACTCTTTTCGGGGACATCATCGGCCATGACGGCGTGAAAGAGCTTCTCAGGGCGGCACTTCTGGCAGAAAAGCCGGTGCATGTGCTCCTGACCGGGCCACCGGCGCTTGCCAAGACGCTTTTTCTGTGGGACATCGAAAGAGCCGGAGGCGAAAAGGCCATCTGGCTGGTCGGCTCGGCGACTTCGAAGGCCGGGCTGTGGGACCTGGTTGCCGGGCGGGAACCGCAGATTCTGCTTATCGACGAGATCGACAAGATGAACGCCGCCGATACCGCGGCGCTGCTGACCATGATGGAGGGTGGACGGTTGGTGCGGGCTAAAAGGGGCCGTGAACTCAATATCAATAACCCGCTCAGAGTCATCGCCGCCTCCAACCGTTGCGAAAAACTGTCACCAGAACTCCGGTCGCGCTTTGCCATCCGGAAGCTCGATCCCTACGGGAGAGCTGAATTTCTGACGGTGGTGAGAGGTGTGTTGGTGCGCTCCGAAGGCCTCGACCAGGAGTTGGCTGGGGAAATCGCCCGCCGCCTGGACGGGCTCTCCCAGAATGTCCGGGACGCCATCCGGGTGGCAAGGCTCGCGCCCCAACTTGGGGTAGAAAAAGCTGTCGCGTTGTTAATCGGATCTGGGTGAAAGTCAATCGGGGAGGGGGGGTGACCCCTGAGGTAAGGGAGGAATAGTGTTTAAGTTTTTTTCGGGTATTCACAGACGGGTATCTACAACGGGTATTTACACTGTAGTCGTGGCCTGTACGTTCCACAGGCTGTGCGATTGATCCTTTATTGGGAACGAGGCGAGTCCGGGGAGGTAGAAAATGTACACATGCAAGATTTGCGGGAGAGAGTTCAAGTCGATCAGGGCGCTCGGCGGGCATACGTCGGGCGCCCATCCGGCGAAAAATATTGAACCGTCCGATGCTGAGGGTGAAGTTCCTGAACAGGTGGAAGGTGAAAGGGACGACGAGAGCATCGCCACCGAAATCAGGGAATACCTGGGTAAGGGGTACAGCTTTGAACAGCTCACGAAGCAGCTTCACTTCAAGGATAGGACGGTTAGGCAGGAGATAGCCAAGATGACACCGGCGGCCGATACCCAACCGAGCAGCCTGCCGGCGACCTATAAACAGAGCGAAGTCATTTCCCCCGAGGCCGTTTTACGCCGTTACATGGGCGACAGCTATGAAGAACAATGCGAGCTGCGGGGGATGATGAAACTCCGGGCGTCGATGCTTTTGGTAATGGAGCTGGCCAACATCCAGAAGACGGAAGCCGAAGCGGAGGCCAAGCGATTTGAGCCGCTGCTCAGGGTGCTCAATGCTTCGCGCGAGGAACTCGATGCCGCGGCGGTAAGAGCCAGGGGCGCCAGTTTAGAGATGGCCAGGGAAGCGGCTCAGGAGGCGGTTGGCGGCGTGCTGGGCTACATCGAGGAGAAGTTGCCCAAGGGGCCGCCGCCGAAGACGGTCGACGAAGCCTATGCCAAGCGGGTCGATAAGGTGATGGACATGATGTGGGGCATGATGGAGCAACAAATGGTTCCCGGCCGGGGTGGTGGAAAAATACCTGAAGGCTGGGAGACAGAGCAAAAGAAAGGAGGCGCGTAATGTTTAATCCGGGTATGGCAGGCATCAGCCGGCAGCAAATGGAGCAGGCGCAAGAGGTGGGTCAACACATGGGCATGGAGATCACCAAGCACCGGAAGGAAGGCCGGCTCGAGGTGAGGTTTTACCTTCTAAACCCTAAAGACAGTCTCGACCTGGGCGAGCCGGTGGACCAACTCTGTGATCAATTGGCCTGGGGCTTTTCTACCATGTTCGGCATCAAGGGCAAGATCGTTAATGTGGAATAATTATTTCGCCATGTTGGCTATGGCGGCTCTTCTGAGGGCTGATTACGAGATCCACAACCCGCCGGAGGAGGTAAATCCTCCGGCGGGTTCGCACCAGTTAAGCAGCGATACTTTAGCTTTACGACAAAAAAGATGGGCGGAAAAGGCGGTTCGGAAGTATGCTGAAGCCCAGGATAAGAAGTGGCGGAATTGGCAGGATGCTATGTTTGAGAAAAATTGAATTACTTTAGCGTGCAAATATTCTGTGGCCCTTTTGCAATTCTATCGGATAGACCGCATTGGATATGTTGACTTTTAGGCCTTCAAGGGTTAGATTATCAATGGTAGATTGTTCGGGAGGCATAAGCCGCTTTGGCGTCTTCGAACATTACTCATCAACCCAAACGCTAATCAGTGAGTCTTCGATGATCAAGATCCTTAAGGACAGAACTAATATCGTTTTACTCGGTGCTTGGAACCGCAACATTTTCAGTCCTAAATGGTTACTCAGTAATATCTTTGTAAACATCCGAGAACTTGAATTGGAAATCGGTGTTCAACCTGGGTTGCCAAACCGTCTAATTGGAGAAGAAATAGTTCTTATTCCGCAGAATACTAAACTTATCATAGCCCCGCAAACGTATAATGATACTGTCTTATTGAGATTACAGTCTATAGCTAAGAAGATACTTGAGACACTTCAACATACTCCTGTCAGTGCGGTTGGACTAAATTTTGTTTTTCAAATTACAGAACCTAGCCTCGAAATCATTAATAAATTTCCGAGCGATTTGTTTGGAGAAGTGTTTACGGATTCCGATCTAACAATAAAAACGCGAGAATATAAATGGCAAGCCTTATTTGAAGATAGAATCATTAATTTAAGCATTAACCTTGATGACTCAGGGATTATTGTTGAAGTTAATTTCCATAAAAACGTTTCATCTGCCTCTGAGGCCTCATCTGCTATTGATGACAACCTTTTGAGATTCAAATCGATTGCCTTAAAGCTATTGACAGATATTACTGGGTTAGAAACTTCTGACATTCAAGTTGCCTGAATAGGGGGTATAATTAAATGCGATTATCCGAGACAAGCACTAGTATTACGGCACCAGAAGGCGATTACAAGGACAGTACAGAAATTAGAGAAAATTCAGACACAAGCCTAATTGATAGGTCAACTGCATCTGATTCGGTGACGTTCGCCTCTCATTTTATCTTCAGAATAGATCAAGATTCCAAAGGTAGCTACCTGAGGCGTTTTAATTTGAAAGATGAAGAGCTTCGAGAGCTTCGGCGTAGGTTCAACAGACTGTTAAATGAACACTGATCCGTTACTATGCATTTCACGTACGAACCAATTGATAACTCTCAGTTGTTCCAGGGTGATATATTAAGAAAAACTGAAGAATTCAAAATTCTTCTTGACCGCTATCACTCTTATTATAGCGCTAACACTGATAACACATATTGGATGGTATTAACTCAATCGTGTGATTTTCAGACTCATGGCGGGACAAGAAAGAGCCGCTACGTTACCTTCGCGCCTGTTCGACCGCTGAGTGTAGTCATGGAGCGATACCTTGAAGGTATCAGGTATTCATCCACAGAAAAAACATATGGAATTTGTGGCCGTTCAAGGTACAATACTGCCGCAGATTTCTTAAATAAACTATTGAATAACAATGTTCCAGAATATTTTTATTTGGAAACGGAAGATTCTTTGGGCATATCAGAGCCATATGTCGCTTTCCTGAAGCTTCCTATTTCGTTAAAAATGGAATCTTATGACACTTATTTGAAAGCAAAAGTTGCCCAACTCACTCAAGTCTTTCGGGCAAAACTTGGGTGGCTGACTGGCAATATTTACTCCAGAGTAGCCACAGAAGATTGGGTGCCAACGGTCGTGGATCAACCTTTATTTGAGGAAAGAATAGAGAGGACCCTTCGTGATAATAGTTTTTGGGCCGACGACAATGTAATGATTGTGTTCAAACGAGAGGTTCAAAAACTCATTGCGGCAAACGGGGGCTCCTATTCTCCCACACGTGATGATATAGAACAGCTTATCAAGAAGTGCGAGAGTTTGGTCGATAATCAGGTCGACTCTAATATTTCGAGTCTCTCTGAACAAATTAGCACAATTATGGCAATCACGGATACAGGCGAAAAAGGCCGGCTTTTGACGAGGCTCAAGAACAATGCCACTGTGCGCGCTCTGATTTCAAAAAAGGCCGTCTGAGGCTCCATTATTTAACCGCTGACACATAAACATCTGTGCCGAATATCAATATCTAAAGCTAAAATACCCTCACCCTATTGACACATCACACACAGCCTGTATAATCTAAAACCGTAAGCCTCGTGAGCTTGCCGACTGAAGTTGGCTCACGAGGCTATTTGTATTCAGCGGCGGCTCACAGGCTCACATAAGGGGTCAGCACTTCGGACCGGAAAGGTTCAGGCTGACCCCTTTGCCTTTCCGTCCGGAGTGCACCCCGAGAAATGTCCCGGCCGCGAACGGACCGAGACTAAAGAGGAGGTGCCCGCATGGGTAAGTACGCAAGCTGGTCTGACCTGGAGAAAAACGTCCCCGTCACCTACCAAGAGAAGGCAACCCCTGAATCCTACCGCACCGGAATGAACGGCATCGCGCCGACCGGTCAAAAGGTGAAGGAAGGCCGGGTAAACCACTATCGCGACGGCGTTGACGGCAAGGGCCCGGTCATGGTGAGCGGCTACAAGCGCGCCATGTTCGAGTAGCGCCTGCTCTGCCTGATGCCTTTTCCTTGTGGTTGATATGAGATCCCCTGCCGCCGTCGCGGCGGTGGCAGGGGAACCAACCCAGGGGAGACGGCGCCAGGCAAACGTCGAAAGTTCGATCGAAAGTAAGTTGGAGGAAACCATGTTCACTTCACAGCAAATCAGCGGTCCGGTGGCGCCGGGGCAGTATAACCCGATGCAGGTAAGCGGGCCGGGCGCCTATTATCCGACCCAGACCGAAGATCCCTTTTCGGGGATGTTCAGCGCCATGATGCCGATGATCATGATGGTGATGATGATGGCTATCATCATGCCGATGATGAAGGGCGTCACGTCCAAAGACTGATTCAAAAAAAGAATAGAACCAGGAGGAAATTAACACATGTACGCAACACAGCAGGCCCGTCCCCAGCAGTATCAGTACGGCACCGTCGGCGGCTACTACCCCCAGCAGACCAACGACATGTCGAGCATGTTCTCGGCGATGATGCCCATGATCATGATGGTGATGATGATGGCCATCATGATGCCGATGATGAAGGGCATCACCGGCAAGTCCTAAGCGATTCCAGCGAACAGGAGGAGAAAAACTCATGACGAAAGAGATCATTCCGCAGCAGCACCCGGGCTATCCCGGCACGCGGCCTCCGAAGGGCTGGGTGCCGCCGCTCGGTCAGTCGTTGTCGCTGCTCGGTGTTTACGACAACGAATCGGGCTACTGGATGGGGTTGCCGCTTCAGGTGCTCAGGGAGGCACTCCTTTCCGCCGAGGTTTTGCAAACCGAGGACCGTATCGATGAGCGCGACAAGGTTGAAGTTACCATCCCTGACCTGAGCGCCCAGGACGCGGTCAAAACCGCGGAGCTTGAAGTGCCCGCCGGAGAGGTATGGTATCTTAACCGCCTCAACCTCATCACTGAGGCCGAGGTGTCGGGCAATATCCGCGTCTCGAAGTTCCCCAAGGCGGATACTGTCGATAAGAAGTATCTCGGCACCGATCAGGCGGCCGGAAACGACGAGGATTATGATCTGAGCGCGGCCGGGCAACTGGGTGCCGATCTCAGGCTGACGGGCGGCGACAAGCTGACGGTGACGGCCACGGTGACCGCCGCCGGCGGCACGACAGCCGACCGCAAGGTGACCCTGAATCCCTACGGCCGCAAGACGCGACGCCTGGTTTAAGCATAGGGAGGGAAACTATGCCCTATGCGATGGCGCCGCCAGGCTACCGGGCAATCCTTGTAGGACAGGCTGACAGTATCGATGGAATGAGCACCTTCGCCCCGCTTGAGGAAAGCGCCGACGAGGGTGCTCTTTTCTTAGCCCGGCTCGATTTCGTAACTTTTCCCTCTGCCGAAGCTCTTGCCCGGCTGGAGCAGGCTTTTGAGGATACCGGCATCGAGCACTGGCCGGGTTACGAATACATCGTTTACGACGATCCCGGCCGGCCTGCCGTTTATCTCGCCTGGCAGAAAGGCGCGGCCTGGCTGCCGGTCATCGCCGGCATTATCGGCTTTATCGCCCTGCCGCCGCTGGTCGGCACGCTTGTTTGGTGGCTGATACCCGAGGAAGTGAAAAGCCTCATATCCACCCTTCTCAACATGGGCATGATGCTGCTGGTCATGTTCGTGCTGATGCAGGTGATGAAGCCGCTGACCGCGCCGGACAAGCCCAAAAAGCTTAAAGAGGCATCACCATGAACCATTACCCTGAAGAATACCGGGGTTACTACCCCGAAAGCTATCAGCCGCTATTCTGGCAGGCGGTGTTTTCGGGCATTATCGGCTTTGCCATGATGATCGCTATGAGCGCCTGGGCGCTGTCGCTGGTCAGAAAAGCCCTCAAGGGCGAAGACGTGGAGTTCCCGCTATGAGTCCGGTCTTGTCGGTGATGGGCAGCACGCTGGGCGACATTTTCTGGGATCTGCCGCCGTGGCTTTACTACGCTCCCGGCTACGACCTTGGCCTGTCTGTTTACACGGCCAATCCCAGCGGGAACGAGCAGGAATACGCGCTCATCGCCCGGCTTTCGCGGGACGGCCAACAGATCAGTGAGGAAGCGCTGCCGGTTGCCGGTTACGCCTGGTTCAAGGCCGAGCCAGGGGACCTGGTTCAGCTGAAAGGCTCGTTGCGCTTTGCCGATACGAACGCGGTGCTGACGGTGCTCCTTTACGAGAAAGAAAGCGGTGAACCGGTCGATTCGGTGGCCACCATGCTGGTGGCGCCAAGCAGTTCAGTGCTACCGCCGGCCTGGCCGGGCGCGCCGGGGAACAGTGGCGCTTCGGGCTTCGACTGGAGCCTGCTTCTCGGCATGATGCTGCCGGTCTTGATGCTGGGTATCGTGGCCTCGGCTCTAAAACCCAAAAAAGAAGAGACCAAGCGGATCGATTCGGCAGGAGAATCTCTGAAGCAGCTGCCGGTGGGGAGAGGTGAGTGATGCCGGGTGAGTTCTACGTCGAAGGTGGTAAAGCCAGGACCAGCCTCGCGGCGATCGAGTCGGCCATTGCCGGACTCGAAGCCAGACTGGAAGCGGTAAAAAGCCAGACCGACAAGTTGTCCGGTGAGATCCCGTTCGAGGGTTCGGTTGTTGCCGACTGGCAGACGGCGGAAAGCAATTTGGTGATGGCCGGTGCTCCCGGCGCCAGGTACAAGTTGCATGACTTTAGTATTGCCGTCCACAACCTCTCCGGCAGCCAGGTGACGGTCAGGCTTTATAAGAAGATCAACGGGGCCGAGCGCAAGGTATATGAGCAGTCATTTGACGCCGCGGCGGACCCGCCGGGCCTGCCGGTGGTCAACGGTACCTGGGCGATTCACGATCCGCTGCGGGTGACGATCAAGAGCAACGACCCGGCCGACAACGGCAAGTCGGTTGACTACGACTTCATGCTGGAGGCGATGTAGATGAGTCTTCTTTTAAGAGGGAAGTCGGGAGCGACCAAGCTGTCGGAAATTGAGATAGACACCGACAAAGACTGGCAGTCCAGGTGTATCCGTAACCTGGGCGGAATCGACGCCCTGATGCAGCCGGGCGACATCATTTACCGGGGCCAGAACGTGTTCGAGAGACTGCCTTTGAACTACGGTACCGGCTACAACGTCCTCAAGGCGCTTAATCAGGGGGTAGGCCGCCCGGGCTGGTTGGATATCCAGGAACTCATCGCCTATATGACAGGCGCGGTGAACCGGGTCGCCGACCCGCCGCTTCTTTCAATGCCGAGGCCTTCCGTGGGTATCGCCACCGCCGAAGATCACTCTGGCGGCGGCTTTACAACCGGGGCGGCTCGCACTATTTCGACGCCGGGGATTTCCGTTGCCACAGGCGTTGATTTTGATACGAGCGCGGAAGAATCTTTGTCGGAAACTATTCCGGTGCCCGGTATCGGAGTGATGGCACAACTAGTATAGGAAGGAGACATCGATGCAAGAAGAGAATTATACCGAAGATCCAAAACTGGAGAGTAAATATCGTCGCTTTGAAAAGTTGGGCACCGAGCTGAAGCTACCGGTTTTCCGGACATTCCTCGGGATGGAGGTCCGAAACGGAGAGGGCGATATCATCCACTCGCACCGGCAACGTAGCCATTCCTGGAACCGAAACGCCTATAACTTTCTCTTTTCCCAGATGAACGCATATGGCCTCACGGGGACTAATTTATTCGAAGCCGGAGCGATTTCACTTCGGTGGACCAATGGCAATATCTATCCAAACGGCTCGGGATGGGGTTTTAAACTGGTCGCCGGTTGGGATGAAGCCATCAACGTCAACGAGCGGTCTGCCTCTACAGGCTTTCTCTCCGATCCGGGTGTCACCACGAAGGGCATCATACTTGGCACCAACGCTTTTCCCGAATCTTTTGAAGGCTATGTCCTGGGTGCTGAAATCCCAAACGGCTCGGGCGCTGGGCAGATGGACTATGCCCAGTCGGATCTTCATTCGTTGAACTACGACGCGCCCACCAAAACTCTCACCGACACCTTAATCCGTTATATCAACAACAACTCCGGCGCTGAAATCGGGATCAACGAGGTCGCCCTGTACGGCAGAGTCAAGTTCAACTCGGCCGGAACCGGTAGCGTCATGTTCTCCCGCGATGTCCTGGCATCCACGGTTACCGTGCCCAACACGGGTCAACTCAAGGTGACCTATACCATTCAGCTCGCCTACCCGGCATAAGGAGAAGATATGCGCTACGCCCTCATCTCTAAGGATTTATCGATCGACCGGCTCGAAGCCGAGGCCAGGAAGATTGGCGCCCGGAACATCCGAAAAGCCAGTCTGATCGGCCAGGTGTTTTGCGAACTCGACCAGGCGCAAGCTGACAAGTTGTCGGCCATTCCCGGGATTGCGCTCAAAGCTCCCAGGCAGTACGGCACGAGTCAAATGGTCGCCCAGGCTCCGGTCGTCGAAAGTATTTCGGACGTCTTCTACCTCTTGAGGAGCTACTTTGCTCCGCCAATCATGGGCACCGGCCTTACGGTAGCTGTCCTGGACAGTGGCGTCCGCAAGACGCACCAGTCGCTGCAGGGCAAGGTGGTCTATGAGGCCAATTTTACCGGTTCGCCGACGGCGTCAGATGTTTATGGCCACGGTACCCAGGTGGCTTTTGTAATCGCTGGCGGCATGCACGCCCTTGGCAGCAACTCCGGCGTTTCGCCCGGCGCTTCGATTATGAACATCAAGGTCATCGGCGACGAGGGTATCGCCACGGATGAGGCCATCGTGCTCGGCATCGACCGGGTATGTGATCTGGCCGAGCAGGCCCGCACTTCGGGGCTTTTTCCTGCCGATGAGATGTACCCCAACGTAATAAATCTCTCGCTCGGCGGTGAGGACGACGGCGACCCCGACAACCCGGTGCGCGCTGCCTGCCGGGCAGCCAGTATCGAGTATGGACTGGACGTGATCGCCGCGGCGGGCAATATCGGACCAAAAATGACGACGATGATGTTGCCAGCCTGTGATCCGGAGGTCATCGCCGTCGGCGCCATAGAGACCCATGGCGAGCTTACTGTTTGGGAGAAATCCTCCCGCGGGCCCACGGTACAGGGCGAGACCAAGCCGGATTTCGTCATCTGGGGGACGAACCTTGAGATGGCGTCAGACAAGAATGACGATGGGTATGTGGTTAAGTCAGGTACCAGCTTCGCCGCGCCGATGCTTTCAGGACTCACCGGGCTTCTGTGGGAAAGCGGACGCCGGGCTTACGGCGAAGGCTGGGGCTACCGCTGGACGCTGGCCAGGGACGTGGCGCCGTATTTTTCCACCAAGCCGCAGGATGCCCCGCTAAACAAGGACAACGCCTATGGCTACGGGCTGCCGGCCATGGGCGCCATGCTCGGGCAGGTGACATCGGGTAACGCACCCTCAGCTCAGACGGCGGAGATGATGCAAATGATGACGGCCATGATGCTGATGGCCGGAATGATGGGAGCGCATTAGATGAACAAGGGAATGATGGCAGCCATTGTTATCGAGCTCGTCGGCATTGCCACGATCGGTATAGGTATCGGCATCGAACTGGCCACCAGCGTCGATTTCGGTTTGGTGGTGACCACCACCGGCAGCTGTCTGGTGGCCATGGGCGGCGTCATCTGGGGTAAGTTCATCTGCGTCACCAGAAGGAGAGAATAATCACCATGGAAAGAATTTATATCGCCCTGGCAGCTTTACTTGGGGGTATTGTCGCCGCGCTCCTGGGCTGGCTGGAAAGCGGCGAGGCGTTTAACATCCGCAAGTTCGGCGGATCGATGATCCGCACCGTCTTCGCTGGTGTGATCCTGGCGCTCAGCATTGACTCAACCGGACAGGTGGACATCGCAAGCATCTTCTACGCCTTTCTGGGCGGGGCCGGAGTGGACGTCATCGGCAACCGCCTGGCGGGTAATTTTGGCAACGGCAGCTTCCCGTTGGCGGAGAGTTCTGGAAAGGATAACCCGGAGGGCTAGATGGCGCAGTATGCCGATATTATTGAGATCATTGCCCCATCGGAGGCTGTTTCGGGCAGCCGGGTGGACATCACCGTCCGGGTTAAAAACACCTATTCCGCGCCCATCGGCGTCAGAGTCGAAGCGACGCTCGATTACGGCGTTTCGCCGCAACCGGGAGTCATCTTCCCGACCGACTGGGCCAACATCGACGCGCAGGCTGTCTGGCCGTTTTCCGGTTATTTTTACATGCCCAGCCAGAAGGTGACCATTCGTGCCAAGAGTTTTTGGTACGGCGCCGACGGAGCGTGGTATGCCGATGACGAGATGGCCAAAACGGTCAACGTGGGTTCAAGCGGTCAGCCAATAATTTCAGACTTCCGCATTGCGGATTTTATCAAGGTATAGGAGGAAAACATGGCTTTCAAAACACTCAATCTGGAACTCAAGCCTTTTGCGGCGCAAGGTAATGGCGCTATCGCCCTGGCCGAAGACCCGGTAGCGCCCGGCTGGTATGTCGATCCGGCCACCGGCCAGCACATTTTCTATGACCCGGTGGCCGGAAAATTCTTCACCGCGGCCGGCGGCGTCTATATCCCGCTCAGTTATATGAATCCGGCGCCGAAGCAGGTGGCGGTGGCTCCGGGGGATCGACTGATGGTGAGCATCTCTTTCAAGTACACCGGTCCGGCGGTTACCGGCGTCACCGGGTACTACTGCATCGGAACCCACGGGATGTTTGGTTTCGATGAGAAACTGGTGCAACAGACCACCTTTAGTATCCCGCAGATAACGACACCGCCGTCGTACCCGAACGTCACCAATTCCTATATCTTCACCATTCCGTCCAACGTCGGTACCAACTGGGATGACATCTACGTCAAGATTTTTGGCGGCAGTCCGAGCATCGGCGGTCAGGCGACGACCAACTACCTCTTCGGCTACGAGAATGCCCTCGTTATCGCCGGCAGCCAGCCGACCATCACCGAATTCAAGATCTCGGACTTCGCCAAGGTATAGGAGGGGCAGGTGGTACTCGATATCGTCTTTGCGCCGATGGCGCTTTCGCCGGGGACTTTCAACGCCGGGGATACCCTCAGGGTGACGGTGTCCTTCAAGTATGTCATCGGCGTGAATACGACGGTAAAGCTTCTGGCCGGTCCTTATTCGGCCAATCTCTTTGGCAAGCACATGGTGAACGCCTGCGTCGGCCAGGCGGACGTGCCGCTTGCGGCAAGTTCGGAACCAGCCGAAGGCTCGGCCTCGGTTGATTTCCTGCTTGTGCCCAAGTCAAGCGGCGGCATCGACAACGGCACCTACGGCCTCCGGGTCTGGATCGAGGATACTAGCGCCGTGGCTGAACAGGATAACGTCATTATAGTCACCGGTAATGCTTCAGGCGGCGACATGCTGTCGTCGATGCTGCCGATGCTGATGATGCTCTTGATGATGGGTCTCATCATGCCGATGACGCAGCAGATGAGCGAGGAAACAAGCTAGTGGGCAAGACTTACCTTGAACTCGACGAGGTGGCGAGACTGGAAGGCGCAGCTGTGTATCTCAGGGACCGGCTGCTCATTCGGCTGCTTTTTCACCTGGGCTGCCGGGTGTCCGAGGCGCTGGGTGTCAGGGTGAAGGACCTTGATTTTCGCCGGGGCACGGTGACCATCGAGCACCTGAAGGCACGCATCCGGCTGTTGTGTCCGGAGTGTGGCGCCAGGCTGGGCAAGGGGCACAAGTTTTGCCCGGTGTGCGGCCGGAAGGTGGAGAAGGCGGTTTCTCAGGAAAAGGAGCATCACCGTTTCCGGACGCTGCCGCTGGATAAAACCACTCTCGGTCTGCTCAAGGAATACATCGGCCGCGGCGGCGCGGTGGCCAGAAATGGCGAAAAGATGCTCTTCGATCTCGGCCGTAACCGGGCCTGGCAGATCGTCAGAGACTGTGCCGGGCGCGCCGGAATACCGCGCCTTGTGAACGTCGAAAGCGGCAAAACCCATAACGTCTCTCCTCACCGGCTGCGCGACGCTTTCGCCGTGCATGCCGTGAAGCATGATGATTCGGGTGACGGTCTTCGGCTGCTACAGGAGCACCTGGGGCATCAGAGCATTGTCACTACCATGAAGTATCGCAAAGTCTCCGGTGAAGAGCAGAAGGAGTGGTACCGAAAACTCTGGCAAGGAGGAAAAGCAGATGGGCAGGTATGCCAACCATGAAGAGTTCGGAGTGAATGCCCCGATCAATTACCGCGAGGACACAACCCAAGAGTCTTATCTCAATGGGATGTCGGCTATCGCGCCTCCCGGTATGAGGCCCAGAAAGGCCCGCGGCGAGAAGTTCGAGGAGAAAACCGACTTCAAAGCCTCAGCCAGGTGGCACCGTAACTTCGACCTGGCCATGTTCGGTGGCTCGGACATCGGCACCACCGATTTCGAAACGAAGCAGATGGGCCTTGAGAGTAAGCAAAACGGCATCAAGCGCATTCCGGGGAGAAGATAATGGCCGGACAGGTACGCCTTATCATCAAGAATAAGGAGTGGGTCGCCGCTGTGGCGATCAGCCCATGGGAACTGACGCAGGGTTTGAGCGGCATACCCGTACTCACATCGCAGACCGGGATGCTTTTCGATCTTGGGTATTTGAGGATCGTTGAAGTAACAACAGAGCCGATGCTTTTCCCGCTGGATATCGCTTTCCTTTCCGAATCGTTTACGGTGACCGAGATCTACCGCGATGTGTCGCCCAGTTATCTGGTAACTTCAGCCGCACCCGCGCGTTATTTTCTCGAAGTCAACGCCGGTGAGCTGGGCGGAATTGAAGTTGGAGACGTGGCCGGAGCGGATTGGTTAGTCCTTGCGGAAGCGCCTCCCGTAGCGCCAGATTGGGCGATTGCCATAGCTTCGTTTGGCGGCGTGCTGGTACTTGGCTCTGTTATGGTCGGGCTCTCGCGTCACCTGGGAGACATGGTGTTTGGCAGTCAGGAACCTGAATTGTTGCCGGCGGCAAGTCGCGCGTCCGATAAGTGCGAGATAGTCTATCCCAGGAATTACGATCTGGTCAGCTGGGTCGGCGCGCCGGTGCCGGATTACAGTTTCTCGATAGAGCCGGAGGCCAAAGAGCGCCGCATCGATGAGGTGCTCAAAAAGCTTAAAGACAGCGTCGATGGCATCCAGCAGAGCGAAAACTTCCGGAACTTCCTGCTCACCATGTCCAAATTCCATGACTATAGTATCGGCAATCTGATGCTCATCGCGGTGCAGCGGCCAGATGCTACCCGGGTAGCCGGCTTCAACACCTGGAAGGATCTTTACCGATGGGTGAAGAAAGGCGAGAAGGGCATTGCCATTCTCGCGCCTTGCCTGCCGCCGAAATCGGCGCGAATGACCGAACCGTCCAGGACTACGGACGAAAAGCAGGGTGACGCGGAAGAAGAAAAACGGGAAATGCTGCGTCCGATCTACTTCAAGGTGGTCTATGTTTTCGACGTCAGTCAGACGGAAGGCAAGCCACTACCTGAATTCGAGGTGCCGGTGCTTACCGGTGAAGCCAATGAGGAGCTCTTCGATAACATTCTTCACCTTGTCAGGATCCAGGGTGTGTCTGTCGGCTTTGATTCCCGGCCGCATCAGGATCCGGCGATCAAAGGTTATTTTTCCGGAAAAGAGATCTGGGTGCGGCCCGAGGAACCCCGCGCTCAGCAGCTCAAGACTCTGATTCACGAGGTGGCGCACTATTACACCGAAGGCGTTTTCCACACGCCCCGGAGAGACGCCGAGACCATTGCCGAAAGCGCCGCTTTTGCTGTTGGCGCCCACTTTGGCTTTGATTCCGGAGCGCGTTCCTTTCCCTACGTCGCCTTGTGGGCACGGGATAAGAAAGTCCTGGAGCAAAATCTGGCCTCGATCCGCCAGGTGACCGGCAGAATCATCGAAGGCATTGATTCCCTGGCGAAAAAACCGGCAGGGGTGGCCTGAGGCAGGTTTATGGTAATGGAACTGAGACCGAAAAGTGGTGGTTTTAACCGGCCGTTCGGCTGCGGCTGGTTTATCAGGGAGTATCTTCTGGGAAACGGGCCGGAAGGTGCACCGAGGATAGATCCGGAGCGCGGCGCACCTCAAGCTGACATCAATTACGAGTATAAAGAAGCCCTTGCCAGGGCGACGGCACGGGATCGTGCTGAACGGATCATTAGCAAGCAGGTCGTCCGGGGCGTGGATGTCACGGAAGAATTCGCCGAAGAGATCTATCAGAAGCAGCTTAAAAAGGTGTCACGGAAGTTTACCCATATGCGGTATCATTCGTTTCTGATGTATTTCGGGGTGTTGAAGCGGTTGGGTTGGGTGGAAGAGGCACTCCATTCAGAGGCATCTTCTATTCAAGATAATTATCCTGACGCGCCCAGACGGATTTATTATCGCTTGACTGCCGAGGGCCGAAACGCCAATACTCAGTCATGGGCGAATCCTTTATTTACACTTTATCCTGAGATTGGCCCACACCATTTAAAGAAATAATGAAGACACACTTAATATTTATCGTTCGTGAGAATTACTTTGGGCTTGAGTGTTTTTGTTTAAGAGAATTTTGTAATCGTGAGATGATTTTCCCTGTGCTTTTTGAACGACGTACATCACCGATTTGAGTGAATACCTTCTTTAAGGATTTATAACATTCCAGAGCATCGTTGATTTGGTTATTATTTACAAATAGAACACCTAGGCCTGTCAGGGCATCAACTTCATTACTGAGATTACCGATCTCGCGGGAACTTTTTAGACATAGATTCCTGTATTCGATTGCTCGCTCTAAATCACCTTCAAGCTCATATACGTTTCCAATATTCTTCAGGCTGATTGCTTCTCCTTCAATATTACCAATCTCTCTGTGGACCATCAAGGCTAATTGAAGATAATACATTGCTTTATCTAATAAACCTTGATTCGCATAGACTAATCCAATACTCCCAAGATTATTAGCCTCGCCTTCTCGATTACCAAGTTCTTCGTGTATCTTGAGCGCTATTCCATAGTACTCAAGGGCTTTGTTAAGGTCCGCTTTAGTTTGAAATACATTTCCAATATTACTTAAAGCATTACCTTCCCCCTTTTTATTGCCTATTTTTTGGCATAACTCCAGGGATAAGCTTAATTTCTCCATAGCCTTGTCGGGTTGGCCCTTTAAACGATGGATAATTCCCATGTTACCTAGAATGGCAGCTTCGCTACTAGTATTGCCAAGTTCCCTCAAAAGACTAAGGCTTTTTTCGGATCTATCTAAGGCTTTGTCGAGTTCTCCTCTGATCTGATAAATATTCGCTAGATTCGCATAAATTGCCGACAAGCTTTCATTATCGTTCAGTTCTTTCGCTTTGGATTCAGCTAGTACGAGTGCTTTTTCGGCTTCTCTAATTCGGTATAGAGATAGGGTGCATTCGCCAATGCATTTCAATAAAGTAACAATTGCTCTTGGATCTTGTGAAACACGAAGACACTGATGAAATAGTTCTACAGCTTCGCTTTGTCGACCATTTTCCATTAACTTGAGGCCAGCATCGAAAAGAACATCGAGATCCCCTTCGATTTGAATTGATAAACTCTCCTCTGAGTTCTCTAAATTACGCGATGGCATATTGGTATTGACGCGAAAATATTTGGCGACAGTCTCCGTTTCAATAGGCATATTTCCATGTATAAGGGCATCTCCGGTTCTGAGTTTCTCGTAAAACTCATCCTCATCCAAAATTGGGATGGGAATTGACAAAGGAAAAATCCACATCATCGGATGGCTTACAACTACGACTCCTGTTAAGCTAACGTCTTGGTCAGGTAAAATTCCGTATTCCTGTCTTAGTGCCGGCAAATGATCTTTAAACCATTTCTCTTTTTTTCGTAGTTCTCCGAGAATACAATTGGTATCTCCATCAGATTTACCAATAAACTCTTCCCTCTGTCTTTTTAGCTCCTTTGGGGTAATCCTGACACTAACATCTTTACATTCAATTAATATAAACGTGGAGCGGCGTCTATCGAATGTTAGAATATCTATTGGGCCAATGCCTTGAGGCAGCTTGTTACCATTGACCGATGATTTCTCCGGCACCGCTTCCAACCCTGTTTGTTTGCACTTATTCAAAACCTCGTCTCTAAAAATATTCCCTGATTTCTCGCGTATCGAGCCCAAAGCACGAGCGAGCGGGCCATTATTCTGGCAATGAGCAACTTGTGATCTTCCCTCGATTAGCAAATGAAACCAAGTTTGTAGACTAAATTGTGTGGTTTCAACTCCATAGATCAACATAGAGTCTTTTCCCTCATTTATTTCAATAAGGGGTCTATTCGTAATCCTTAAATCACGCCAAAAGTTTTCAGAAGGTAACATTTTATCGCGACTTAGATCGATCATCTTGGATTCTGAGAGAATAAAATCGTCCAAGAATTTACTTATGACGCTACAGTCAAGTCCAGTTGCGTTGTTTATATTGTGGATAAGCTCTACTTTTGGTATAGATTTTAACCGCTCATAGTCATTAAATGACATAATTACTGCACGAAACAGATGAAGCCAATCAGTAAGACTGTAGCCTCTCTCAACTTCCAGAGCCTTGTTCAGTTTTATCCAAACAGGGTCTTCAGTTAATTGGTATTCTTGAACATCCTGCGATGTTGTCATTTGAAGCCCGGCTAATTGTTCAAGACTCCCTTCGAAAAGCCTCTTTTTTCTCGCGCGCTGCCACAACTTCATGGTCCGGAAGGTTTCCTCAGTCATACGAAGCTGTGCTACTAAAGCATCAGTGATGATTAGTTCATGTGGAATAGCATTAAACGAGACATGATCCAAAAAAGTATCCATTTCACTCACACGAGTGCTTAATGCCATCAATCCCAGTAGCATTTGCGGGCTAATAAGTCGGTCAGAATTCTTCCTGCCCTTAACCGATAACTCAATCAGATATCGCAAGCCAAGTAATTGTGATGACCTAACCCTCCACTCAATATCAACAGCGACAGGAATTCGTTGGTCAGAAGTAAGCGCAGTAGCTGCTAAACCTTCCACCCTATGTTTCGCCAAAGTCCCATACATGATTTCCAATTGGTCATAAAGCTGAATTAAAAGAGACCTCCCATTTATTTCGTTAATTCTTTTTTCCAGTGATTCAATTAGGCTGTCATGAAGAGGAAAAAGAATATCCTTGATATCGTTCCACTCTCGATACCGGCCAGGTTGTATCTTATTATCAGTGAAAAAGGATTTCTCGAGGGACAGGACTTCTTCAAGTTCTTTTTGACCTAACCAAAGAGGAGCAGGAAGGATAGTAGTGCTATTTGGAATTGGGACCTGAATACCAATAAAAGTGGGATTTCCTGATTCATGTTTGGAATTGCTGTTAATGCTCTTAAATAAATAGCTGGTTTTAGGCCTTTTTCCCTTTATATCACCATCCAATTATGGCCTCCTAAAAACCATTCAGTAATGTCCCAAAAACGGCGTCACCTTTGACCTCAGTCAACCTTAACGGTAAGGAAAAACGAGTAATGCTGGGTCAACAATCCAACCTTCAAGTAAATCACACTCAGTCGGAACCCCGTAGCCATTATGCCTTTGTTCCCACGCCCAAGCGCCCTGGATGGCACATAACACAGCATCCAATTTGTCGCCCTTTCCGTCACTGAGGCAATCAGTTTGGAGTGTGTCACCGATCTGGACGTTGAAACCATAGGCTTTTTGTACTTCTTGGCTGGTTATCCATCGGAGGATTGAATTCCGGTTATCACCTAGCCTTGAAGCGTCATTCGATGGAGCTTCGCTTTTATAACGAAGGTTCCCTACTGCCTTCTCAGCAACGAGTTTGGGATAGCCCTCGACAATAATCCCAGTGTTTGGCACTCCATCTCGAAAAGGCACAACGGTGCATTTCGACTGGAGAAGCATGGGAGCTCCAAAAAAGAACATCTTGCCCACCGGGATGAAATCGAGTTGCATCGGACTCCGTGACCGAGCTTTTTTGTCTGTTTCTCGATAAAGCCGGCGTTTTCCAGTTACTCGACTTTGATATCCACGAATGTGATTTTCGTACTGGGCTTTCCCCATTTGGTGGATCACCTTGACATAGCTTGCCCAGTCTTGAGGCCATTGACTGTCGGTAATTAGCTCCCGAGGCAGCCCGAAAGGAAAATCAAATGCACCAAGCCAAGCTCCCGGGGTATTTAAGAAATCTAGGAGTTCTTGCGCATTTGAAAAGTTCCGTTGTCCTACGATTTCAAGTGTTTCACAACTCAATTCGGCTTCAGCAACAGTGATCGGCTTACTGCGTTTAGGAGCACTGGTAAAATCGACTCCATAAATCTTCATTGAATGTATTTAGCCTGCCGCCTTTCATTACCATCGAGGTGGAATATTCCGGTTTATTGAATGCTCTTATCTCCGAGCAGTTCGGCCGCTAAAGCAACTCCACCTATAACAGCCAGCCCAGCTACCAGAAAATCACCCGCACCCTTGGCACTCTGATATTCATCGAAGAGTTTGATCGTTCCAGTGTGACCTTGAGGACACTGCTGATAAGCGAAGCTATACAAATTTATCGGTGCACCGCAACCTTGGAAGGTGCATGTGCCTACTTGCGTGTTCAATACACGCTGAAGATGACCTTTTGCACGTTCCGCGACGTCAACAGTCTTCCTGGCGATCCTAAGCTCCGTCTTCACCTTTTCCAGTTCGGTGGTTAAGATTCGGTTCAATTCTTCTTGTTTTTGGAGAGAAGCCTGGGTCTGGGACAGCTTTTTGTGTTCTTCAGGGAATTGTAGCCCTTGACTCAATAGGTCAGTTATCGTTTCACCCTGCTGTTTACCGGTTGCTTTTGCTATTTCCAGAATCTTGTCTTTGATTTCAGAAGGGATTCTAGAGTAGATCGTTGATGTAGCCATTTCTTTAACCTCTAAGTGATTCAATTAACATCTTATATCACTGTGCGTCATAATTGTCAAGTATATGTCAGATAAAGATATATCTTAGTCAGAGTTGGATTAGCTCGCATCATTGTATTTTGCCAATTTTCCCCCTCTGGCCGGGCGAAAATCGAGCTAGTTCTTCGGGGTGTTCAAAATGACTTTTTGTTTGACAATGAAGCTGGAAAAACAAACAAAAGCACCTTAACAACCGAATACGAAAAAACCTTGACCTGAACGCTTGCCCTGAAAGGGGGAACCATGAGTTCAAGCGTAACGGTAGCCGGAGAATACAACCGGCCTGGGGGCTTCTGTAGTCAGTGTCACAAGGTTTGGGCGCAGAAAATAAGGCAAGGCGTTTGCCGATGGTGCGGAAAGGTCGCCACCTGTCAGACCAAAGAGACAACCGCCTTGCGTAGCTTCAAGTCTAGCCGAAGCGTCAAGCCAAAGCAAACCGGCAATAGCAACCGGTATGACCACCTTACCGGCCAGTGGCTTACTTACTATAAGGTAGCATCCCGTTTCAGCCACAAGGCCAAGCCGGACGAAAAGGATGACCTGCTCCACGATATAATCATCACCCTTGCCGATGTGGAACGGAACAACGGGCACCATCCTTTCACCGAAGCCGCCATGTATCGTATCGCCAGCCGTGCCCAAGCCCTTTACTGGCGCAAGCGATACCGGCAAGACAACGGCCTAACCTGCGGGGACTGTAGCAAGGCGCAACGGCACAAGTGTAAAGCCGACTGGCTTTTCGGTAAGTGTCCTAAAGCTATCAAGCTCGAAAGCCTGAATAAGCCCGTCACAGACGATGAAGGCAATACCACGGAACTCGGCGATCTGATTGCCGATGACAGGGCACTGGACCTCGAAGCATGGGTTGATGCCAGCACCTTCTTGCTACATTGTCCCGACAGGCTAATCGCCATCGCCGAAAAGCGGCGGGACGGGCAACCGCTAACACAAGTTGAACTAAACTATCTTTGCCGATTTCGGAAACGGGAACAAAAAAGACTATTTGAGGGTGTTATGAATCAGCCCAATTCCGCAACTTATACAGTAGGAGCGTCGGCTATGCCAGCGAATTGCGGATAGCCGGTAGCTTACTACTGAGCGAAGCCGGTAGAGTTGCCCACTATCGGATAGCTAAAAGGGGGTCAGACAATAGAACAACTGAATATCGAGGGCAAGCGTTCAGGTCAGGGCTTTTTAGCGCACAAGGCGGTACTGGTAAACGCACTGTCAAGGGCACTCGCCGAAAGGGCGATGTTACTTGACTGTACCATCGGGCGGAAAGGCTTTCTTACCTATCTGAAGTCATTAGGCGGGTCGAACATCGTCAAGATTGTTCCGTCTAACGGTGATGCCAGCGGGTCGCGGGTCGCCGATAAACGACTGAAGGTGGTATGCGGAGCCAATACCAGCTACCTTGAGAACATGGCTTGGGTCGGCGAAAAGACACCGCTTACGCTGTGCGACATCAGGGTAAGCCCTTCAAACTCGGTCAGCCCCAACCTCGGCGCACTGGAGCTTTCGGACGCCCTTACAAGGGTGCTGCCGTTTACCGCCAATGAGGACACCCGCCCAATCCTTCAATGTGTCCTGTTCAAGGTACAAGACGGTAAGCTATACCTAGTAGGTGCCGACGGCTACCGGTTAGCCGTAATGAAGCTGGACTTCGACGGGGACGAGGGTCAAGTCCTTGTCAATCGGGACGAGCTTCGGGGTGTTACCAGTGCCCTTAGACGGGCACGTCGGGTTAGAATGGGCTTTGAGAAAAGCGGGGACGGCCTTGAAGGCATGAGCCTACTTCTGGACACGGAGCTAATCCGCTATGACTGGCGGGGATGCGCCGGCAACTTTCCAGACTATGAGAAGCTCATACCCGCCGACTTCGCCAGCCGTGTCAGCTTCGACACCAATGAAGCGCTCAAGGCGGTAAGCTCCCTCAAGGTCATCGCCGACTCCAGAACCTATGCCATAGACCTCATTATCGGGGATGGCAAGGTCATCATGGCGAACACCGACGACAAGGGCGAAACCGAAATAACCGCCGACACCACCGGTGAACCGGTCAAGGTAAGGCTTGACGGGGGTTATCTTGCCGACGCTTTGAGGGCCTGTGGCGGTATGGTAGAGCTGAAACTCAGCGACGCCAAATCGCCGATGCTTTTCACAGCACCGGACTATGAGCTGGTGGTCATGCCGATGCTGACTCCTGAAAGCCAGAAGCCGCAGGATGAAACCAAGGCAGAAGAGCCAGCCGAAGCCGTCGAGACACCCGCCGAGCCAGTACCCGAAGGTGAAGCCGAGAAAATCCAAGCCGTAGCCGAAGCCGAGGCCATTACCAAAGCCGACAAGCCGAAGCCCAAGAAACACGGCAAGGTAAAAGAACCGGTAGCCGTAGCCTGACAGCCCAAAACTGAACGCTTGAACTCGCAAAACAGCCGCACTTGAAGGGGTGTAACAGCCCCTTTTTGTGCTTATTTTTGTTAAGGGGGTATTCCTGCCCTTCGCGGTGGGAATACCCCCTTTCGTTTTTGGCTGAAAGCATGGGCAAGGACACAAGGAAGAAAGGAGATTAAGAATGGCACAAGAAGAAACGCCGGAACTCGGCGAATATGCCCGCCGTGGTTTCAGGCTGGAGTATCTTGACGACCACATAATGGCGCTCTTTCACGACGATGAGGAACTCGGCGCTTTCAGCCAGATGGGAGCGACGGCGGATAGCATCCAGTCGGGTTGCGCCAGGCATTTAGCCGACAAGCACGGGGAGGAACGTACTCAGAAAATTGAATAGAACCGGAAAAGGTCGAGTGGGTAAGGGGTCGGGAAGTTACAAGCACCGGCCCCTTACTTTTGCCTAAAACACCACGAGAAGGGAGGTGACAGCTATGGATGCGTTACTGGTAATCAATCCCGTTGTCCCATTGGGCCAGGTGGTGGCCACCCGGGGAGTTCATGCCTTAGCCGGTGAGAAGCCGGAGTTTGCTGAATTCATGCGCCGTTCCTTGAACCGCCATGCCAAAGGCGACTGGGGCAACATCGATGAGGCGGATAAACAGGAGAATGAGTTGAGTCTGAAACAAGGATTCAGAATACTCTCCGCTTATGAGGCCGGAGGTTTACCCAAAATCTGGATCATCACAGAGGCTGACCGGTCGGCAACGACGATTCTCTTCCCTGATGAGTACTAACTAAGCCCCCTGTCCGCCGGCTCAGGGTTATCAAAGCCGGCAAATTCAAAGGGGTAAGTCTGCCCAAATGGAGGTGAAAAATGCGGCAGAAATCATGCCAGGCAAGGCTTGAAGCGGAACTTCAAGACCGGCTGCGGGATATACGGACGCTCTGGCGACTATACCAAAGAAACCCCGAAACGTCTCATCGGGAACTGGGACGATTCGGGGAATACGGTTTGAGCTGTGACTACGTGGCCAGGGGGACGTTCCAAGGCCAGAAGCGGGGTTATTTCCGCTGGCAATTGTCCTGGGGCGGTCCGGCGGATGAGTTTCGCTTCTACATGGACGAGAATCTCGACGCCGTTGAGATCGAATACTGGTTTTTAGACTGGTATGACGGGGCAAGCCGGAGCTTGTCTGGGGAAAACTACGCCTTACTCAATGAGATCTTTCAGAACTTCAAAGATCTCGGCCTGGTCAAAACCGAACGCGCTCAGTCTTTCGGCAATTAACCGTTTCGCGGGGGCTGCGCATCCGTTATCACGCAGGAATAACAGGGTTGTTTGTACCTGGAAAGGAGATGAAGCTATGCCTATCAAGTGGAGTGCTCTCAAGGTCAGTGAGGCGATGGACATGATTGATGGGTTCATCGAACAGGCCTCCGAGCCGCTGGAACAGGCCAGGATAGTGGCCACCGAGGCCCGGAAGATAGCCGACATCCCGCTCTATGTCGATGGCCGCCTTGCCTGTCTCATTATCAACATAGAGCGCATCGACAGTATCCGAGGCTCAATCGAGGCCGTCCGTGAATCCTTACCCAGCGGCGCCGCGGCGGAAGAGCAGAAACGAATCGAAAGCGGCCACCAACTCGTCCTGGTGGCCTAAACCCAGTCAATTCAGTGTCCATAGGGATACCTGTGCCCAAAATCTGGAGGAAAGGGGTAACAAGCATGATGGGTCAACTCGATCTGTTTCAGAACGTTAAGCTGGCCGAACCGGAACCAAGAACTACGGTCAGACTTAGCCGGAAAGCCGCTCAGATACCACTACAGAAAAAGCAGCGGGCAGCCGTAAAGCGTCTCATGGAAATACTCAAAGAACTGGAGGGTAAAGACATTTTCCTTGGCTCATACAGTGCCGGCGGTGGCCATTTCTGGCTCGATAACCTGAAGCTATCCAAGCTTAAAGTGGAAAGCTTTAGGACAGAGCGGGATGAATCTTGTCCGCCAAGAGTTATCGTTCTCTTCGGCAATAAGGGGGCTTGTATCAGGATATTCGCCGATGACTTGTTGGCAATTCGGGAGCAGGAATACCCGGGTTATCATCACTTTCTGCTGGACTTCTGGAATGGCTTCGGACAAAGCCCGATGAACAGTTACCGGTCACACTATGCCTGTCTGGCCATCACCAGATTTAGGACTAAGTGAAAGGAGAAACCATAATTGAACGTCACAGCGGAACAGGGCATCTCAAATTTTGTCGGATGCCTTACAGATCCTCATTGTGTTTCCGGGTGGTTGGGAAGACACTATTCCCGAATGGCTCAAGACGGCCGTCACACTGGAGAAGCTGGCACTGAACGTGGAGTCCCTTAAAAACGACTAATATACTGACACCGATGCCGAGGCTTGCGTCTGGCGGCCATTGCCTATAAACGTTGGAACGTGAGTGACATTCCACCTGAAATCGCAGTCAACTCAATCAGTGATTATCAGAAGGGGAAGTTGGATCGTCTTAAACCATGGCTCTACCGGCAACGAATGAATGCCCGAGCAGAAAGGGAAAAAGCCAATGAAGGCAGCACTTGCCAGGGGAAGCTATGAAGAAGGAGCAGCCGGCATTGTTTGAGTGTTTTGATGTCGGAACCATGAGAATGAAATAGGGGTTGGGCGAATTGCCCAACCCCTATTTATTTTCTAAGTTCACTGGTTAACCGAATTCGTCATGACGGTACCCGATCGCAGCGAAATCCTACATTATACTGATTCCTCAATTTCGAGCGCCGGTTCAGGAAGCGTCTCTTCAACTATTTGTTTCTCTTTACGCAGAGTTTCTATTTGAGCCAATGGCCGTTCCAGTGCTTTTTGGCGTGTTGTAACTAGTGACTGGAATTCATTTTGAGCGTCGTCGATCTTTTTACCCATCCTATCCATGGAATCCTTGAATTTATGCCATTGGGTATTGAAAGTTCCAAGTAGCGCTAGGATTCTTGAGGCTGTTTTTTCCATGTTGAAATTATCAACCGCTTGCCTGATGACTACCAGTATTGCGTATAGCGTCATAGGAGAACACAGAATTACTTTATTCCTCAATGAATCATCCAGTAGTCTATGGTCATTTTCATTTATAAAACAATAAACTTGCTCGTTTGGTATGAATACCAGTGCATAATCGACAGTATTTTTATTAACGTTAATGTAGTCCTCTTTTTTTGCGACTTCATTAATCCGCTGACGGACATCTTTTAAAAAGCTGGACTTATGCTTGTCCTTCTCTATATCTGTTTCCGCGGCTAAGTACGCGAGATAATTATCAAAAGGGAATTTTACGTCCATATTGAGTTTTAGGTCTTGGGGAAGGCGGAACGTATAATCAGGGCGTGTACCGGAGCCATCGTTTGTTAATTGTTTATCGTAGTTTACTCCTTCAATAAAACCGGTCAATCTGAGTATATCATCGGCTATCCGGTCTCCCCACTGGCCCCGGACTTTACTGTTCGCCAAGGCAATTTGGAGTTTCCCAGTCGTCTCATGAAGCTTAAGTGTATTTTCGGTAGCAGCCTTTAAATTAGTATCCAGACTGGTTAGTCTTTTGGCGCTTTCCTTGTCAAAGTCGGTAATCATTTTGCCGACTTTCTCAAATTCCTTTTTCATATTATCGTAGGTCTGGTCAATCAGTTGTTTTTTGGTTTCGAGTTCTTTTTCTCCGGTTTTAGTTTGTTTAGAGAGCGTCTCGTTGGCTAGTTTAAGGAATTCTTCGGAATTGCTCTTCAAAGCCGCAAGCGATATAGAGTCGAAAGAATTAACAATATCGTTTTTTAGCCTCTCCCCTTTTACCTGTTGATTTTTTGTAACGAAGAATACGATCGCCGAACCAGCGGCAAGACCCAACGCAAACACCAGAACATATTCCATAATGATTTAGCCTCCTGTTATACCTGATCTGCCGACGTGACCACCGCAAACGGCACACCTATGGAATTAAAATGCCTGGCGCCGCACCTCACCTTGTCAGCTTCGCTGTTACGCAATTTTAGAAAATCCCTGGTGCCTTTGGTCTCACGAACCAGATACAGAGACTTGACGTCATGCTTCAAGATCGCCCAGTCCGGGTTGTATTTGCCAACAGGCGTGTCGATTACAAACCATCTGGGTAATTTCACGAACAACTTGATATCCTCACGCTGGTCTAACCGCCGCGCAAATTCCCGCTCTATTTCGGAGTCATATTCAACGTATTCGTAAATTGAATGTTGAACCTGCAAAGCCGTCAGGTAGTTGATCATTTCTTCGTTTTTAAAAAGGAGCTGTTCCCATTCTGCTTCCGGCCCGTCACCATGTATCTTCTCGTATTTGATACCGTCCACTAAGAGCCTGTGGAGTTCATTCTTCAATATCGCCGCGACGGTGTCCATGAACAGTTGAGGATTATTAAAGAAATCTTCCAAACGGCCTGAACTTTTCAATATACGAACAAGGGTGGAGCGTGTGAGTTCAGTCTGATTCTGAAGGTACGCTAATAGGTCTGGCACCGGCCTTGCACCAAAGGAAACCTGTTCTTCTGCAACCCCGATATCGATGGTGTCAACACCGCCTTTGGTGACTTTTACTTGACCGGTACGGACATGGATCCTGGGTTTTTCGATATGCTCCATTCGCTTGATCGCCGCTACTGCCCGGCTAACCAACTCGTCGGTCTCAAATTCCACCCGATAGGTGGTTTTAGGTTTGATCTGTTCCCATAACGCTTTAAACTCTGATTCTTCTAACAGAAAACCCTTAAGATGGTTTACCCGTTCATCTTTGTCTCTGCGGATATGCCGTTCAATCTGATACGCGGAGAGTAAATCAATTACAGCTGAAGCCAGATCTTTATGCGCTTCGGGTAATTTCAGCTCGAAATCGAGCCGTTTAGGATCAAAAGCCGCTTGGATACGCCCCTCGGTATCAAGCATCTTTTGATCAACTAAAGCCGCCTTGATAACATCGGCGGCTGTCCGGCCGATCGGCTGTTCTTGCCCGTCAACTACCTGGCACAATTTTGCAAACGCTGTTATCGGGACCTTGCCGAAGGTCACTCCGCACTCCTCTTCGTATTCAGTCTGTAGCTTACGGGCGAAATCCTCATAACTTTCATTCGCCATGACATAGAGCTTGTTGATGGAGTCATCAAAGACCCGCAGGCCGTTTTGATCCACCGGCAACCGTAGTCCGCGGCCGATTTCCTGGCGTTTCTTTATGCCGCTTTGTGTTTCGTTGAGGGTGCATATCTGAAAAACGTTCGGGCTATCCCAGCCTTCACGCAAAGCTGAATGGCTGAAAATGAATCGTAACGGCTCGTCAATCGTAAGGAGGCGTTCCTTCTCCTTCATGATGAGGTTATAGACTTCATCATCTGCCTGAGTATCCCCACGGGTGTCTTTTAAGATGCCCTTTCTGTCCTGGGCAAAGTAACCGTTGTGGAGTTTTCCAATAGCGTGTTTAACACAATCCAGATCTTTATATTGTTCCAATGCGGCCAAGGAATGGAACTCATCTTCAAATGCCCTGGCGAATTTCCCGGCTACCGGCTGGCCGGATTCATCGTAGTCACGATAATTGGCTACACGGTCAATGAAGAAAAGGCTAAGCACCTTAATACCGCGACCACGTAATTGCAGTTCTTTATCCAGATGTTTTTTAACAGTGTGTTTTATCTGCGCCCGCCAAACATCATCCCGAAGGCCGCCCATTTCTTCACCCAGGCGTAACAGCTTTCCGTTATTGAACCTGATGAATTCGTTACCTGGTTCAGCCCAAATTTCAGCCATAGAAAAGCCATGCTGATAACAAGGGCGCTCATCGGACAGAGTGAACAGGTCAGCGCCGTTGGTCACGGTGACCGTTTTTTCTTTCGGTCCATCCTTGGTTTGAACGTGAATCCGCAACTTAGCTTTGACACCTTTTTTGTACTCAATGCTTTCCACTCTTACAAAAGCATCGTTGGCACTGTTTTCAGCTACAGCACTGGCTACCACGATTTGTTTTACCAGCTTCAATTCGAATGCCCGAACAGGATCAAGACGATAAACAAGGTTGTAAGGATTCCTGTGAGTGGCGGAATAGCGAAGAGTGCAAAGTGGATTCAAAGCCCGAATGGCCTCCTGGGACTTCTCTGTGGAATCCACGCTCTGGGGCTCATCAATAATGACAATCGGCCTGGCCGCCTGAACGAACTCAATAGGCTGCCGCCCGGATAGTTTGTCACTTTCCTTATAGATAATGTTGCTCTTCTGTTCCGCTTCTGTGCCGGCAAAGTTTTTGCGAAAAGCATCAATGTTGATGATCATGATCTGGAGGGTATTGCTGACGGCAAACTGGCGCAGTTGGTTGACCTTTTTGCCGTCATAGACGAAGTGCTCGAACGGGATATTATTGTAGAGGGCACGGAAATGATCCTTGGTTATTTCGATGTTCTTCAGTACGCCTTCACGAATAGCAACGGAAGGCACTACAATAATGAATTTCTGAAAACCGTATTTTTGTGATAGCTCGAAAATTGTCCGGAGATAGACATAGGTTTTACCGGTGCCTGTTTCCATTTCCACCGAGAAGTGGGGGCAGAGGCGGGTCATATTGGCTGGCGCGTCGAACAGTTCCGAGCATTCAAGCGGTGCTTCATGCTCCGGTGCTTCAATGTCGTTGCGTATCTGGACATTCCGGGTATTCTCCCGCAGTTTGTCCTCTGCCACCAGCAAGCGGTTACCGATTCCAAGTTCCGTCTGTTCCTGCCCGCTGAACAATCCCGCCATATTTCCCAAGTTGATGACGGCATATTCCGGCGCTCCCTGTGGCTGGCCGTCGAATAGATCGATAATCGCCGCTACGGCGTCAAGCTGGAACTGCTGATTGGCGTCAAATTGGAGTTTCATTCTTTTTTCTTACGTGGCTTGGAAGTAGTGATTTTTTTAGTAGCTTTTTCGAAATCGCTGATATATTCTCTGTCCTGAATCACCCTGAATTTTTCACAAGCGCCTTGAGCGATTTTTACAGCAACTTCGTGGGAAATACTACCGGCATTGGTGAGTATTTCGTATTCATTGAATTTCAGAAATCCGTCTATTTTCTCAATCCAATCGGCCATTTTCATCGGGATATGGCGAGCCGCCTGGTTTTCGGCGTAATCCAAGTACATGGATACAATACGTTCTAGCGCTTTAATCTCCTGTTCTCCCATGTAATTCTTGGCTATTGTGATGTCGGACTTTAATATTTTCCCATGCGGGGCGTTCTTCCAGGTTTTAAGTCCCATGTGAGGAGAATCAGCTTTCGCGCGTTCGGCTATTAATTCTGCCGCTGTTCTGCCGGTGATTGCCCAATGTAATTTGTTCTGGACGGTTTTGAAGAATATTTGGGTTATTTCAGCATTTGGATTGTAGTCGATGCTACATTGTTCATAGATATCGGCTATCTTGAGGTAAAAGCGTCGTTCACTCGCCCGTATCTCCCGGATACGTTCCAGCAATTCATCAAAATAATCTTTACCGAAACGCGAGCCCTGTTTAAGTCTCTGGTCATCTAACACAAAACCCTTAATAATGAATTCGCGCAGGGTTTCTGTGGCCCAGATACGGAATTGAGTAGCCTGTTTGCTGTTGACGCGGTATCCAACCGCGATTATGGCATCAAGATTATAAACGTCGATCTCACGATTAACCTGACGCCCGCCCTCCT
This sequence comes from Dehalogenimonas sp., assembly GCA_050864255.1. GTDB lineage: Bacteria > Chloroflexota > Dehalococcoidia > Dehalococcoidales > Dehalococcoidaceae > Dehalogenimonas. The sequence goes on along the minus strand of JBOWAX010000006.1, from coordinate 36,039 downwards.
CTTGAACTATTCGAAATTTTCGAATAGTTGCCTCAGGTCTCAGTTCTCCGGACGCGTATATTTCTTTCAGGTGATAATTGATTGTATTGACTTCAACCCCAAATAATTCCGCCATCTTTTTCTGGCTTAACCAAAAGGACTCGTCAGAATAGAATACCTCAACTCTCACCACTCCATCCGGCGTGGTATACAGCAAGATTTCATTTTCCATGGGGATTAAATCTTTACTCACTATCTATACCGTCTCGAACTTCTTGATCTCTTTGGTCTTGAATATCTGGACGGCGTTGGCCTTCAACTGGTCATTGCCGACGAAACCGGCATCCAGGCACACCACACGCTCCGGTTTCTTGTCCGCCATGGCTTTGATAAGTTCCAGGCTGATTTCCTTTTCCAGACAGATGAACATGAGCCCCTCAGCCACGGAAATAATATCCTTCCCGGCTAAAGTCAGTTTTTCGACAGGAGTAGTCAACGGGAATCCACTCTTAAGCAGCAGTTCATACAATAGGTCGTCGATATCGCGTCCGTCTTTGATGTGGTCAATATGTAATTCAAGCTGTTTTTCCAGTGATGCCGAGTCCTGAGAACCGTGGGCGTTCCAAGTCTTGAAGTTGGAGTCCGCCAACTTGAAAACACGGAAGCCGCAGTCTTGTTTCTTGCCGCCGTTAAGATCAAGTTTGCCGGCATCCTGGGCGTTCAGTTTCTTGATGACACGACGGACGCGTTCTTTGCAGATGTCAGCGATTGTTGGATAGTCTTCACGCGCGGTCGGCTCGGGGAGTTGAATCATTACGAATTTACGGTTAACTCCGTCCCGATGGTTCACATCGAGAACCGCGTGGGCAGTAGAACCTGCACCGGCGAAAAAGTCCATGACAATATCATCGTGTTTGGTCGAGATGGTTAAAAGAGCACGGATTAATGAACTTGGTTTGGGAAATGGGAAAGGACTATTCCCACCGAATAGGTCTTGAAGTTCTTGTGTCGCCGAAGTGACTGTGCCATATGAAGCTCCATCGAACCAAGACGTCGGAACTTCACCGAATTCCTTCTTTTCTTCATAGAAAACTTTAAGTTGAGGACGTGCATCTCCGGATTTGCCGAATATTATTCTACGGTCTTGTAGAAGCTCATTGAACCTTTGTTGTTCCGTCCTCCAACACCTTCCGGGAGGAGGCCAATGTTCTTGACCAGTATTCGGGTTAACAATTGAATATGTTAAATTTTCTCTGATATTTGGGGCATCGAAAGGATCAGCTTTCCAAGGTCCTCTGGGATCGTTATCCGGGTTATCATACCTTGTCTTATCCGCAGGTAAAGGGTGGGCAGCGAAACTCGGCAGATCATGCCAAAGGTTGTTATTTGATTCTTTTAAGCGGCGATGCTCTTGGCGACGGACGCGAGCATACGCAACTATGTATTCGTGCTGAATACTAAGGTCAGTGTCATTCTGCACCGATGTCCTGGATTGCCAGGGAATTTGAGCAAAGCAATTCTCTTCTCCGAAGATTTCATCACAGATGCGCCTTAGATTCACCGCTTCATTATCATCGATACTAATAAAAATTATGCCATCTGTTCTCAGCAGATTCTTTGCTAAAAACAACCGCGGGTACATCATGTTCACCCACTTCGAATGGAAACGTCCTTCAGAATCAGTGTTATTACCAAACCTCTTTCCTTCCGTGTCCACCTGACCGGTGTATTCAAGGTAAGTCTGGAGTGACTCTGTATAATTATCCGGGTAGATGAAGTCGTTTCCGGTGTTGTAAGGCGGGTCAATATAGATCATTTTAATCTTGCCCAAATATGACTTCTGAAGAAGTTTGAGCACCTCCAGATTGTCGCCTTCGATTATCAGGTTTTCGGTGGTATCGAAGTTAACGCTCTCTTCCGGGGCTGGGCGCAGAGTCGCCATGCTTGGTTGTTGGATGGTTCTGAAGCATTCGGCTTTGCCCGGCCAGTTCATGCCATAGCGTTCTTTACCTACATCTACCATCTCACCCAATGCCAACTTGAGGCGTTCAAAGTCAATTTTACCGCCTTCGGTTCGGACCTCTGGGAAAAGGCGCAGAAGTTCTTCCTGTTTTTCTTCCGCTATATGGTGGGAGTTCAGGTCAAAGTGTTCTGGTTGTTCGGTCATTCCTGTTCCTCTTCTTCGGTAAGTTCGCCATCTGCGTCCGCGTTTTCGGTTTGGGGCGGCGCCTGTCGGCCGATCGTCTTCCCGGTTGCTTGTTCTATCCTGTTCAATAGAGCTTCTTTGCGCTTGTTATAGAAGCTTTTAAAGTCATCTTTCTTGAGGGTTTCCGGATCAATAAGGTGGGTGACAAGTATCTGGTCCTGGCGCTTTTCATCGATACTACATTTATCGCGTAGAGCTTTCAAGTACTGGCCTGGAGCGTTGCCGCCAATGATTCTATTAGTGCGGTATGAAAGTGCGGTTTTATTGACAATGGATTCTGAGTATTTGGACTCGATATGTTTCTTCACGCACCAATCATGAGGAAAGATATGATGTATGTCGATAATATCTGCAAAATACGTTTGGACCTGAATGGGTTCCCCAGTGCGAAAGTCCAGGCAACCGTCTTGCATAAGCAATGCGTATAATCCTTTGTACGCCGCACTATTACGAGTGCGTAAAGTGTCGAAACGCCCGGGGGAAAAGTTACTTTCTGACACTGTTGATGGCTCTTGGCCGCCGTTTACCCAATTCATAACCTCGACAACATCTCGGGCAAAACGTGTTTCGACGGAACTACCATATAATTCACCGAAAACGCCACACCAATACCATCTGCCCAGCTTTGCACGCACCACATCAGTGTCTGCTTTGTCCCCAATAATCGCTAGAATAGCGGCCAAGGGGACAATCTGCGTTCCATAAGGAAGATCTCTATTGGAAAATATCTTGTGTTGGAAAAGGAAGCGCCCGGCTTTTTCAAATCCAGAAGTGGCCAATTCTACCCATTTTCTATAATCATCGAGTTTGAGTTTCAAAATATCTGCTCGTTTGCAGCCAACAGCTGCACCTGAGTCCTCCTTTTTCCGGATATAGGTAGATAAAAGAGAAATGACCTGTAATAATTCATCAGCACCTATAGAGCGCAATGCAATTTGGCTATGTATCCTGTCCTTGCGACCGGTGGCAATCTTGTGTCCTCGTTCGTTGTGTTTTCCCTCCCAGTCTTCTCGAAGGTTATAGCCGTCGGCGGCGAAAGTGGCAGTAACCAATTCGAATACCGTTAACGATACACCACCGGTGTTGACCTTTTCGAAGACTTGGCAAACGGCAACTTTCGGGGTCTCTTTCAGCAACTTGATAACGGGGATTTGGTATTGTTTGAATCGATCAACGACTGCCCGTTCGAAAGTGTCGAAGAATTCGGTTTTCTGCGGGTCATAACCCCAATGCCTGTTGTAACCGGACCGCCATTTGGCGCAATCTAGGATCAAAGAGAGCGGGAATAACATATGCTCGAATTCGGCTTCAGGAGTAGAGTAGTCTTCGACTATCTCGTTCCTAAAGTTCTTTATCTTCCTGTCTTCCGGCAGGCTCTCGATAGCGTCTTCCCTGTCCCCATTTGAGTTTAGAGCCTTGGCCATATCAATATAGTACCAACGGAGGATTTCCTTCTTCCTGATGTCCTTTGTTTTTACAGCCCGATTGAGTATGATTGCTTGGTAGAGTGAGGTGAGGCGCTGCTGACCGTCGAGGATGAAACGTTCAGGTTCAACCGGTAAAGCTAGTTCAACACCTTCGACAGGCCGTGGTTTGAATCTAACGTCTTTATTCCCATTCTCTAGCATCATGACGGCGCCAATTGGGTACGACAAAGAGACGCTGGCTAAAAGACTCATGATATGGGCATCATCCCAGACCCACCCGCGTTGAAATTCTGGCAACTGGTATTTCCCGGTTGAGATCGCTTTCAAGACATCCTGCAGAGACTCCTTGTCACTGGTGAAGGTCGTCATTCCATCCATCATTTGCCTCCTATGTCAGTACCCAACGCAAAGAAAAGAGCGTCGTCTTTTCGGTTGCTTGCTGTAACCGCTGGCTGATCTCGTCCAGCAACGTGTCTTTCTGCCTATCAACATCGCGGCTGGCCTGGTCATAGTTGCGCCAAGCTTCATCTCTCTTGGTTTCAAACTTGCGTATTTCTCGTTGCCGTTCTAATTTGTCCGGAAGATTGGGCGCCATCCTAGCTGCCTTGCGAGCTTCTTTAAGCGCATCGTCAAGGTCTTCTAACTCAGTACGAAGAGAAACGCGACGGTCTTCAGCCCATTTGTCCAGTTTGTCCATCTCCACTTCAAACCATCGCCCGTTTCGATTGTCCATACTCGTAAGGATTTCTTGGCGTCGGGCTGAAACTTGCTGGTCAAGTCGTTGGGAAATTTCACCAGGCAAGGCTAAGGTGTTTTCAGTTTGCCCTGCTAAATCAAACAAGCGCCGGCATTGTGTGTCATCAAGTAACTGCCCTTCATCGGTTACTCCTGCAAACACTAGGTGGTCTTCAGTCTCCAATGCGGTTACGGTACATAGGCAGCATTGAAGCCAACCAGACTTCCCGAGAAACGATTGCAGACAAGTAATATTCTTACCGCTCCCGGCATAATCGAAAACTACATGCGCCGATGGAGTTTGCAGCGAGGAAGCACGACTAAGCAGGCGCTGAGCCAGAGGGTGGCCAACGCGGTAAGTATTGACATCATCAACTGCTTTTCCCATTCGGTAGGGTCCCGGGTGGATGGTTTCCTTCGGGAAAGGGTTTTTTAATAGGGTGAAGGTGTGCGCCGTTCCGTCAAAATTGGCATAATCCCCAAGAAGGTGTTGGGTAATCATCCATAAGAGGCCGTTGAATCGATCCAGATAATCGTGACTCTGGATTCGAACTTTTTCGACCACCTCCTGATCAAAATTATCTAAGAGTTTTTCCCTGGCATCCCGCTGTCCCTCAACGATTTGAACTTCGAGTTCTTTTTGAAGCTGGTCGAATTCGAACTGAATCTGCTCCTGTGTTCGACATTGTTGGTAAATGGATGCTATGCGCTTTTCAAAATCGACGCCAGATTCGACAATCCCAAGAACTTCATCACTGGCTCCGAACACCCCGTTGAAAAGACGGAATTTTTCGTCAAGCAGTTCATAAACACGTTGATCAGCCGCGTTACTCTTGTTCAAGAAATTGACCACCACGACGTCGTATTTTTGTCCGTAGCGGTGGCAGCGACCAATCCGTTGCTCAATGCGTTGCGGGTTCCATGGCAAGTCATAATTTACGACTAGGTTGCAGAACTGCAGGTTGATGCCCTCAGCAGCCGCTTCCGTAGCAATAAGAATGGAAGCATCGTCACGAAAATGCTCAACTAGAGCGGCTCGCATATTGGCGCTGGGTGAACCGCTAATACGATCGGTGCCAGCATGTTTTTCCAGCCATCGCTGAAGAATTCCCTTTGAAAGGGAATCGGTATTGGTGCCGTTAAAAAGCATGACCTTTCCGGCGAATTCGGTTTGTTGCAGAACGTTAAACAAATACTCCTGGGTGCGCCGTGACTCCGTAAATATGACAGCTTTTTGTTGTAATGTAGTAGCCCCTTGCTTTTCCTGGGCATGAGACGCAGCCGCAAACCCTTTTCTCAGGGCGGTGAGAAGTACTTCGCCTTTAGAATTCCTGACGATTGATTTTGCCAGCGCATGGAATTCACGCAGTTGGGCCATCTCAAGGCGCAACTCTGCGAGTTGTTCAGGAGCCAATTTGTTTTTTTGGCCCGGTGTTGAGGCATTCTCATCCTCGTCCCATTCGTCCGCCAGTTCATCAAGTTCTTCAAGATTAGCTGGCAGATCTTCCGGCATAGTATCGACAGCTTCAGCAACGATTGCCGCCGCTTCCAGCTTGTTGGCCAATCCCTCGAGGGTTGCAGAGATGGCATATGTCGATGACGCGAGGAGCTTGCGTAATATCAACGTCATTAGTTGCCTCTGACTGGCGGGGAGTGCGTATAATGTCGGGCACTGAAGATACTCCGTAACCAAATCGTAGAGTTTTTGCTCCTGGTCGCTCGGTACGAACTCTTGCACGATGGCGTGGCGGTTAGTGTATTTGATATATTCCAGCACCTGACGGCGCAGGGTGCGTTTGCAGATTGGCTTGAGTCTCTCTTTGAGGTCGGTAAAATCCGTTTCATTGCTGAGCCGAGTGAACCTAGCTCGGAAGCTGCGCAAATCGCCAAAAGCATAATCGTCGATAATGCTGACAAGTCCATATAGCTCCAGCAAGGAATTCTGCAATGGCGTCGCAGTCAATAACACTTTGGGGAAAGGGGCAACGGCCTGTTTGATAACCGAGGCTATTTTGCTGGAGGTTTTATAAACGTTGCGCAGCCGGTGAGCTTCATCTATGACTACCAATGCCCATTGTATCTGACGAATGTAAGGCTCCATCTTCTTGGCAAACTGATATGAACATAAAATAATGGCTTCTTGCTTGAAGGGGTTGAGATTGCCGGAGCGGATCATATCGTTGAAACTGCGGTTCTCCAGAATCACTGAGGGTAGATTGAATTTGTCTGAAAGTTCCTGGCTCCATTGTTTGCGAAGGTTGGCTGGGACAATAACTAAAAGGCGATGTTTGCGTTCCGCCCACTTCTGGGAAAGAAGAAGACCAGCTTCAATCGTCTTCCCAAGGCCAACTTCATCGGCTAGGATGGCGCCACGAGAAAAGGGGTTTCTGAAGGCAAAAAGTGCCGCTTCGACTTGATGAGGGTTTAGATCAACCTGAGCATCGGCGAGGACTGAAGTCAGTTTTTCAACACTGTCAGAAGAGCAGCGCCTAGTCAGTTCATGGGCATAGAGTTTTGCGTGATAATCGGTAATACTCATCCCAGTTTGTCACTGGTTGTTGTATAGTATCCTTCGGCACACATAAATTGGTTGAGTTTACCATTCAAACGAGTTCAGTTCAATCCTGTAGTCTGTGACCATTTGAATTCTCATTACTTATTGGATTAAGAAAATGGTGCCGTAAGGGAAATGCATTTGGCGCATTTTCTTGTTTCGATAGAAGCAGGCAGCGTCATGGGTTTTCGAGGGCTTATAACAACGAAGGCTGAATGGTTTTAGGCGGGTAGAATAACCCTACAATAATCCAAGCATCAGGGTGCTGATGTACGGTGCCAACATAGAAATGGGTATCATTTTTTTCGATCATCTCAGTTTCAAAAGTGGCTCGGAATTGATTCTCCCAATCAGGTCCATATTTCGCTAGCCAGCTATGATATGAAGCTCCCATCTCCCAATCGGTACATGACAACGTGTGAGAGTTGCACCCATCACCTTCGCATTCAAACTCATATTTGAATGTGTAGGGGACTTTTTTAAGTTCTTCCTTTGGTAGTTTTCCAAACATCGGGTATTGACGTAATTTGGCAAGTTCCTCCGGAGTCCATTCTATTGCAGTAGGTTCAATAATAAGCCGCTTGATTCGGCTTGGCTTGAATAGACCCAGAGTCGGAGTTTGGTTTAAATTACGCTCAGTCTGTAAGTCACAAAGTGACCTCTTCTTTAGACGGAAGACTTTTAACTTTCGCGCTTGCCAGTCATTGTTGGTACCGATGACATCATTGATAATCTTAATTGTATCAATATTTACTTTGTAACTCTCTACTCTGGGGTCGGACTTTGATTTAGTGACCTCTGCTTCAATAAGTTGATATTTTTTAAAACGTTGGTCGACAGTAAGGAACCTAAAAGGGATGGGGAATAACCTTATCCATTGGCCGTCTTCAGTGATTCCGGCTGTGCATGAGACTTCAATACCCTTTGCCGAAGGTGTGGGGTACGTGCGAACAGTGATGAGAATCCGCTTTTTAACCCATTCTTCGCGGGTAACCACCTACGTACCTTTCTGGGGCCTATACCTAAAGATCTCGCCCACCAAATCCTCGCCGCTCAAGCTCCAAGAACACTCTGTGTCTGTGGCATTCGGTAGGGTCTAGCTCAACACACATCAAAGCCACAGGGTGTTCCAAGGAGTTGAAGAATTCGTTAAGATTGTCACTGACAATATTAGGTAGAACGTTAGAATCATACCAGCGCCAAATATCGTTTCTCGTATCTTTTCCTATGCCATATGCCCTTATATCTCTTGGAATACCCCAATCGGGCCGATGAGTATAGATGATGCCATTACTTTCGAGGGCATTTTTCAGATTAGTCTTACTGAAGTCTGGTTTATACCGGCTTACCGGTGTAAATCTGATGTCAATCAATGTTGCTACACCAGCTTTTTGGAGAGTAGTGATAAAACTCTGGATTGTTTGCCCGGAGTAACCGATAGTGTAAAACTCAGGGTTAGCAGAGAAATGATTTCGGTTCCAGTAGGCTTTACTTAACCGCTGTTCCGACGCTGTTTTTTCCGGTAGCTTGAGGGTGGTATCCAACACGTCGAAGTTCTCCTAATCAGGATTTATTTGCCACTGGATTATACCATGGTCATCTCTTTCCCGGAACAAACCCATGTCTTTTTCCATACGATGCACCCATTGATTGTTCGGAAACCTTTGAGGAAGCTTAGCCTCAGTTCGTATTTCGGTCCATGTCATGGGTTTGTTGTGACTAAGAAGGACTTTTTTGATCTGATCTCTAAACTCGTCGTATGTCATCGGTGTTTGTTTCCGCGGAATATTCCAATAAGGGCTTTTACACTTAGGGCAAACCTTTGGTTCTCGCATCGTGTCGCGTGGCAACCATTCGTGACCACATCTTTCGCAACGAAAGCCCATGACGGTGATAGGGACTTTTCCCATGAAGCAAACTCCGCTAATAGTATATTATTAGCTAATATATACCTTGTTAGTAATACAGTCAAGACGTTGCTTTTCGAAAATCGCTTACCATGTTTATTCCACAGTGGTTACCATTTTTTAATTTTGAACCGTTGTATTAGAATACACTCAATGAGTGTTTGTCTATTCTGCAAAACAGAAGGCATATTTCGAACCAGAGAACATATTATTCCGGAATCCCTCGGTAATGACATCGATATTCTAGAAAATGTCATTTGCGAGAAATGTCAAAATTACTTCGGTACAGAAATTGAACGACCGGCTCTCGAAAAAACCAACTTAGCATTTTGGCGAAGCTACCTCGGAATACGAACCAAGAGAAATCACCTTCCGTTCGTGAACCTTGATCCGCCAAAAAGAGGAGCGATTCCATCCTTTCATCCTTTCACTGAATTCGGGGTTGGGTTCACTGCCCATGAAGATGGTTCCACATCTATGGATGTGAGCAATCGGTGGCAAAAAGAAAACCTACTACGTGATAAATTGCGGTATATTCTGGTTTTCACTCCTTGGCATTTGAGCATACTTGGGAGATTCTTAGGCAAAGTAGGCCTTGAATTTGTGGCTTTGAATGATATCAACTTCGCACTAAGTCCCGAATTTGACCAAATAAGGAACTTCGTCCGTTTTGGTTTAACCAAGAGCCTCTGGCCGATATATTGTGGGCGAGAGGGAAGAACAACTGACCTCAAAGGTCCAATCATGTGGGATGGTGTTGAAGGGCGGCAAGAGATTGAATGCTATCGCTACTCTTTGGCCAAAAGAGAAAAAGGGGGGATGGTTTTTGCCTTTTCAATTGGCACTGATATTATGCTGCTTTGCCTATCCAGCGATTTGCCAGATCCAGATATCGAAAAATGTATTACAGGTGTCAAACTGTCGTGTTTGTACTACCATGACGGTACTTGGTGAAGAAACAAGTCCAATGGCTCACAATGAAAATCCTGATCGGCGGTTGGGAAATAATCCAGTAAACTGATCGGTGTGCTGCCCAGCCCTATTAAATCATTCCGTCCGTGACAATATGTCGTTCTTAATTTTGCCTTGTTTCCCCGTTCGGCTTACCGCCCTTTTGTTCAGTTGCCCCAAGATATGGGTCATTCTGTCTTGGTGGCACAGGTCTATCGGCTGGTTTTGGTTGCACTTGTGGTTTGGCTGATTCGTTTGTCATAGGTCTTCCTTTTTAATATTTATAACAACCTTTTTTCGGGACTTTTCGGTATAATCAACCCTTTGTGCCAATTTCGGGTCTGTTTTTCTTGGCGGGGCTTCGACCTCTTTTCCTGTTTTGCCATGTTCTTTTTCCTTATTTTCACTCATAGTTTAGCATGCTCACCTACCAGACATTAATTCCTATCCAGACAGCTAATAATGTAAATCCAAAAAAAAGGAGAACGTACGAGTATTTTATAAGGCGAAATAGCTTGTCTATTAACTTCTTATTATTGTCTATAGCTTCCAAGCATTTATCGATTATATTGAGCTTAGTGATTCCAATATCCTTTACGATATAATAATCCCTCAAGCGGTTCAAATCAGGTGGCCTATCCCATTTCATTATGAATATCGGGATAAAGGACAAACTAAGCGACATAAGAAGCGGTATCAAGGCTATTTTGGCTAAGAATAGGTTAGCAATTGTGTCTGACTGACCGAGGATGTTTGTAACCAGCAGAGTAAATATTACACCCGCAATACCTAGAGCTATGCCCGACTTGGTAACAAGCCCGTCAATTTGTTCAAACTGAAAGTCTATTCGCCTTCTCACCTCGTCTAGAACTACATCAATACTCATTAATGCTTGAGTATCTATGGTATCATCATTTTCTTGGCATACTTCTGGTGCTAGAATTGTTGTCGAATTATTAGCTTCAAACACTTGTTCCTTGTTTTCCTTAAACTGAGCTGTTAATCCCAAAGCTATGGCTATTAAAGCTAATCCAACGCCAATCATATTTATATCGACGCTACCTTCAGCGATTTCTGTCTTAAATCGTGAAAGCGAAATGAATATAGCTCCCAAGTATATAATAAAAGCACTGTTTATGGCATTTGGAGATAAAATTCCCCTTAATTCTTTCCATGACAGTGACAGCAGAAATGAGGATATCCACAACAAAAAGACTACAGGAAAAAATATCCTGTAGATAATTGATAAAGCTATTGCCCCGAATCCAAATATTGCGCCGAAAGTAATTAATGATAGAGTTATGCTAATGTATATGGGTAGTTTTTGCTTATCTATTTTCATAACTACTAGAATTCTATTCCCCCAAGTGACTTGCCTCCGACGACGATACCAGTTTTTAACTCGTTCCCACAAGTAATAATAATAGCCTCCGGTGCCGGTGGCTTGTAATTACGTGAGTTGTGAGGTTTCACTCACGCTATTGTATTCCTTACGCTATTGCTCAATCAATTCCTTTGCTTCGGCATGAGGTCGGATGGCAATAGTAGACACTAAACCTTCTTAACCCGATGTGTCTAGCTTCAGGGTTCGTCTCCATTTTATTATGTCGGAGTGCTCCAAGTCAGGGTTTGGCTGTTTACGGGGGGAATGTCATACAAAGTTAGTGGGGTTTGCAGTTCTGTAAAGGCCAAGGGAAGGTTGTTGAAAAAACTTTGCTCGGCCGGTCTTTTGAATGTCGGGTAGTTCTCGGTATCGTCCCCTTTTGGTTGGCAGTCTTGAAAACGCGGGAGTGTCCGGGGAGTAGTGGTTATGACCACTACCTCGCGATGAGATTAAGCTAGACACTCAAATCTACAAATAAGTGAAAAATCTCCAACGATTTTCTCGTGTCTTGGGGATGAGTATGCCTACTGGTGAAGCGCGTCTCCGACTGCATTTGCATCGTGTCGGGCGTAAAAGATGTGTTCGCACCCACTGCCCTCTTACCCTCTTCCACTGCAGTGGTCATGTTTTTAAGCTTGCAAAAATGGAGCAAGACAGCATAATTCTGGCGCCACGTAAGGTAGTTGAATAATTGCTCTATCGCATCATTGTACGCTTTGGCACCGGACCAAAATTTACACTCGCATACCAAAGTCTGACCCGAATCTACTCGTAGAGAGATATCTGTCTTGCCCAATTTGTTGAAAGTCTCCCCAGTAGTGCTTCTAGGGTAGTTGGCGTTCATCATCCCTACTAGAAGGTCTCGCAGTTCTTCTTCTTCCATTTTTTGGTAACTTTTCGGAGCTGTCTCAAATTGACGCGTGTATTGTTCGATAAAGTCCACGAGTGCCATGACATCATCTCGGTTCAGAGTGGGTTCAAGTATGCTAGTAGCTTTTGGCTTCTCTATGACAGTACGTAGTTGTCGTGGCTTAATCTCTACCGGTCTTCCTCTTGCATTGAGATCCTGATGTAATGGGATGTTTAGGTTCTGAAGTAATGCCTGCGTCGTATTCTGCTTTTCCTCTAGCTGCTTCCTCTTGGCTTCCCAGACTGGCTTGATTCGGTCTCTTAACTGGCTGTTACCGGTTTCAATTTCCTTGTTCCTATTGCCTAGCCAAAAGCGAACTTGCTCAACCCCTTTTTGGACTGCTTGTTCATTCATTTCAACCTCGAGGACAAGAACGTCATCTTCAAATTTCCAGGCTGGTTCTGCTCCCCAGAAGGTGGAGGGGCCAAACTTGAAGTACTCTTTTCTCTGCGGATGATGCGATAAGGGAATTCTCAGGCGAAATCGATGTTCTTCTAACTGATAGGTGCGACCGCTGTGAAATTCGTCTCGCCTTTCGGCCTTAATAGAAAATGGTTCTATTGTCATCCGAGACTCATCCCACGTGAGTGTTTCCCACTTTGTTTGTTCAACCAGAAAGTCCAAATATTCGGCGGGATCGACCTCGAGGAGGTATTTCGATTCTTCTTTGTCGATGTTTTCACGAATAATACGGTTTATTTGCTGGTAGTAGGTTTGAAACATCGGTCCTGGCCACATCATCGCACAACAGGATAACACGCCAACACTGCTGCGGCAATATTCACATGAAATCCTAGACTAAAGGCCACAGGAAAGTGATCGAAAAGACTCTCCCTGAACAGTCTGTTTTAGATGCCCGGGGAGTTCTAGGTATCGTCCCCTTTGGTGGAGCTGAGGGGACTCGAACCCCTGACTTCCTCCTTGCAAAGGAGGCGCTCTCCCAGCTGAGCTACAGCCCCAAGTGGACGGATGGATTATAGCAGGCGCTTAAGTAACGGGCAATCAAGTGAGGCTTGGCCTCCTGGCTTATTCAGCTACCTCAGCCTCAACCTCGGCCGGGGTGCCCAGCGATGCCGCCAGTTCCTCAAACAGTTTCTTCTGTTTACGGTTCAGTTTCTCCGGTGTAATTACCTTGATCTCCACCCACTCATCACCAAAGGATGATTCTTTGTGGAGCAGCGGCATGCCTTTGCCTTTGAGCCTAATGACTTTACCGGTCTGAACTCCCGACGGCACCTTGATTTTGGCCGGGCCGTACAGCGTCGGCACCTCCAGCTCTACACCCAGAGCTGCTTGGGCAAAGTTAATGGGCAGTTCATGGATAACATTGTCGCCGTCGCGTTTGAACAATTTGTGGGCAGCAATGTTGACAGTTATATACAGATCTCCGGCCCCACCGCCACGCTCACCCAGATTACCGGCTCCGGACATCCTGATCTGATTGCCGTTGGCTATTCCCGGCGGCACTCTGACTTTGATGGTGCGGGACATTCTTTCCCGGGCGTTACCTTTGCATTTCGGGCATGGGTCACTGATAGTCTGGCCTTCACCGCGGCAACTCGGGCAGGTAACCACGTTGGTGAATCGGCCAAAGACACTCCGCTGAACCTGATACACCTTGCCCTGACCACCACATTCGGCACACTTGGTTGGTGAGGTGCCTTCCTTGGCTCCACTGCCCTTGCAGCTTTCACAGGCTTCTACCCGCTGGATGTTTATTTCCCTTTCAATGCCTGTAGAGGCTTCCTCAAGGGTGATGCTGATGCGATAGTTAAGGTCGGTTCCCCGGCGCGGTGCCTGACGCCCCATACCGCCCATACCGCCGAAGAAAGTCTCAAAGATCTCACCCAGGCCGCCACCGCCGAAGCCGAAGTCCTCAAAACCACCACCGCCGCCGAAAGGCCCACCGTTAGCTCCGGCATGGCCGAAACGGTCGTACCCGGCGCGTTTGTCTGCGTCACTCAATACAGAATAAGCTTCGTTGATTTCCTTGAACTTGGCTTCTGCATCAGCTTCCTTGTTGCGATCGGGATGGTATTGGAAGGCCAGTTTGCGGAAGGCCTTTTTTATCTCGTCTTCAGAAGCACCGCGGGCGATGCCCAGCACTTCGTAATAATCTCGTTTTGTCGCCATGAAGTTGAACTCCTAAGAATGAACACTAAACTGCAATTTTACCGCTTTTTCTGAAAAAATGCCACGAACGAACGTGGCAACGGATGTACCAACTGGTGGAACATAAGTGGTGAGGCAACTGGTGTGGTTATTCTTTGAGTTCGTTGCCGATGCTGAAGGCCTTGCCTACGACATCGCCCAGCCTCTGGTACTGAGACTGGGCAGTGGTGTAAATTAATGGATTTATCTTGTCGACGTCGGGACGGCCGTTTGTCAGGCAGTCTTCCGAGATATGGGTCTCGGTGATGCGTCCAATGACCAGCACGTGACTGCCGAGGGCGATGGTATGGTGTAATTCGCACTCTAAATTGACCGGACACTGGTCAATGAGCGGTGCACCGCAGAGTTTTCCGGTGGTTATCTTGAAATCGCATACGGCTACCTTGTCGACCTTGGCGCCCGATATAATGCCGCAGTAATCAACTTCTTTAACCATGTCGGCGCTGGGGACGTTAACTGAGAAGCACTTGTTTTCCATGATGCCTTTCAGACTGTGGCGGGTATGTCTAATGGCTATGGAAATCATCGGAGGGTCGCCGCAGGCAATGCCGCCCCAGGCCACTGTTATGAAATTGGGTTTCCCTTTTACTTGTACGCCCACCAGCAGGGCCGGCATGGGATAAAGCAGTGATTGGGGTCCGAGTTTAATCTTAGCCATAGGTTCTCCTTGGATAATCCGACCTATTCTACCAGCTTCTGGCCGGCTTCAAAAGCTTGTTGGAGAGCATTGGGGACATTAGTAATCGATCCTGCTTCGTCCACACCGGAGAATAACAGCTCTCCAGCATACTCTACATCAATTACCACGAATAGTGCCTTTACAGTGGTCCGTGCTGCGTCAAATAGCGTTTTGGTGCTGCGTCCGCCGACTGCCACAAACAGACCCTTACGGACTTTGGCAGGTTCCAACGGGGGCAGCTTCATTTCGTATTTTCTGACCCAGAAGCACTGGCAGCGGTCGATGGCTGCCTTAAGTTGTGCGGTGACCGACATGAAGTGTAGCGGTGAAGCTACCACGATCCGATCGGCTTCTCTCAAGGCGTTGTAGACCTTGTCCATGTCATCGTTAATCTTGCATTCGCCAGTGCGGCGGCAGTAATCACAGTGGGTACAGCCGGCAATATCCAGATCGGCGATTTCGATCACTCGGGTTTCCGCGCCGGCGCTCCGGGCACCGCGTAATACCTCATATAGCAATTGCTCGGTGTTGCCGCCTAGGCGCGGGCTGCCGGATAGTCCGATGACGTTCATGAAAGCGTCGGATCCAATTGCTTCAGGATTTCCAGTTCCCGTGCTTCCATAATTTCGGCATCAGTCTCAATCTCGTGGTCAAAACCCAGCAAATGCATGACGCCGTGGATGAGTAACCGGGCAATCTCCGCTTTCAGGGAATGACCCAGTTCCGCCGCCTGCAATTCTGCCTGGGGTAGGGAGATAACCAATTCGCCTAAGTGTAGGCTGCCGTCTGCGGCGGGGGGGAATTCTACATCAGTTGTGGCGTCACCGGCGGCTTCCTTGACGTAAAAGGAAAAAGACAATACATCCGTGGGCTTGTCCTTGTTGCGGTAAACACGGTTCAGTTCCCGGATTTTATCTTGCCCGGTGATATAGATGCCCATCTCAGAGCCAGACTCAGCGCACTGGGCTACCAGTATCTGGCGGGCTAGGCTTCGTAGCCAGGGAACCGGCAGAGCCTTTTTAAATTCCCTGTCAATAGTAATGTCTATTTTCATGTTCGGTTACATCATAACATAAACATAAACGTGGGTCAGCCTAAACTAAACCTTACCCGCAGCGCAGTTACACCAGCAGCACCACCCCTATTATCAGCACAATTACGGCAAATACCCAGAAGAAGGTAATCGTACCTTTCTCACCGAATAGCTTGATGAAGCCTTGTATCTTTCCCATACGCCAGATGGGGGCTGGTTTGAATATTGTAAGGGCAATGACCAATAGGGAGTAGACGACCAAAATGATGCCCCAGATTGTGCTCGCTTCCATTTTAATAGCTCCTTATTTTGGATTGTTCGTTAGCCGGTCAGTCGCAAAGCCTGGGTGGACATTTTCCTGACCACGATTGCGACCGCGGTTGCGCCCAGACCTACCAGTATCGCTAAAATACCCATAAAGACTGCAACGTCACTGAAGCTGGCGCCGGAGACTGACAGATCCACCACCGGTCGTACCACGTAATAGGTCGGGAAGATGTAGCCGACCCAGGCGGGTATCTGGGGGAACATATAGACTATGGCCGGGCCGAAGAGTAAAATACCGCCGGCCTTCATCACCGCAAACAAGCTGTTCATGTCGCCCACCCACGCGCCGGCCAACAGGCCGATCTCGGTACCCATAATAGCCCCCAGGAAGAGCACCAGGATTACCAGCAGTATTTGGCCGCCAAAGGCACCGGAAAGTACCAGTGTCAAAATTCCCATCAGGGTAGCCAGGATAACGGCAATAACTCCCTTGGACAGGAAAATCTCGCCCAGAGTAGTGGGGGTGACATAAAGCGCTTCCAATGTTCGGTTCTGTTTCTCATTCACCAATGCCGATGACGGCAGCATCAGGCCGCTGTAGAAGACCCCCATGAGGACGATAAGCGGCAGCAGCCGGTCGCTCCAGGGCAGACTGGCCTCATCGCCCAGCGCCACGGTGTCTATTGTCACCGGCAGAGTGGAGCCGTTGATCGTCCGGACAGCGTCAGCCAGCGCAATGGGGATAACCGTCCGGTTTTTTGCCAGGCTTTCGCCCCAGACAAAGGCTTTGAGGCGGATTACACCGGTATCAACAACGTCATCAAAATCTGTCGGCAGAACGATACCAATGTCTACTGAGCCGTCGGCAGCAGCCTTGCGTAACGCCAGTTCATTATCGAAAGTAGTCAGGCTTACGGCTTCTGATTCTGCTAGTTGGCTCACTACCTGTGAGTCCCCTTGGTCATAGACGCCCAGCTTGGCCCGGTCGGTAAATATATTGCCGAAGGCCAGATTAATGAAGAGCGCGGCCAGTATGGGAAAGACCACCGCTAGGGCCAGCATGAAATCCTTCGGGCCGTGCAGGACTTCGGTTCTTACCAGCGTAACTACCCGATTTATCTTCATTGGAAGCGCCTCCTCAAGGCTATCAAACCCGCCAGGACGATGACTGCAGTTATTCCAGTCATGATTATCAGATTGCTGCTTATGTCAGACCAACCGGCTCCATAGTTGACTACCCGGTTGATGGTATCAATCATGTAATAAGATGGAATGGCTTTTGCCCAATCGGCTAACAGACCGGGGACAATGGCGCCGAAGCCGGGGATGGCGAACAGAATCAGGATAATCATACCCCAGCCGATGACGGCGTTAACGTCGCGTGCCAGTGAAGCCACCAGAAAGCCTGCCCCGACAACAAAAATACTGGCGATAAACAGAGTGGTTAATATCACCAGTGGTTCATGGGCAAAACCGCCCACAATACCCATAAATAGAACTGCCTGTACCAACGCCAGGCCGACCCCCAATATCCCCTTGGCGGTGAACAGGTCGCCGGAGCGCATTGGGGTTACCAGTAGCGCCCTCGCGGTACCTTGAGCGATCTCTACGGCTATAAGCGACGCCAGTGTCATGATTTCGGTCAGGAGAATCAGGATAACCAGCATCGGCCTCATGCGGTCGCGCAGAGCGATCTGCTCGCCCAGCAGATCAGGCCCCAATACTTCCTGTGTGGTATCAAAGGCCAGTACCTGACCGGTCTGAATATAGGACAATTCCTTGATCAGGGTGGCAATGGCTTCGGCAATTTCGGGCGGCGCGGTGGAAGCATAATAAACGGTTACCCCTGGTTTGCCGCCGTTGGCCCAGATATCCATGATCTCCGGCGGCAGGGTGATACCCGCATCAAAGTCGCCTGCCAGAACTGCGGCTTTGAGTTCTTCTTCAGAATTAAAGTAGGTCACATCAGCGCCTTCGGCCGCCAGGGCTTCAAAGGCCGGCGGTACCACTGGGGCATGCATCCCCAGCGAAAATTGCTCATCCACGTCGGAAGGCATGATCAAATAGGCGGCAATGTAAAACACCATACTGAGGATGGTAATAAAGAAGTAAAACCGGCTGTTTAAAAAAAGAGCCAGGTCCTTTTTGAGCAAGGCCTTGATGGTGCGGGGGTTCATTCTGAAAGTCTCCGTCCGGTGACCTTGATGAAAATGTCCTCCAGTGTAGCCTCTTCAGAATGCATGGTGACCAGCGTGCCGTCGGTGAATAGATTATGGATATCCTTCATCGTATGGTCATTATCCAACGCTATTTCACGGCGGGACAGTTTGCCGTCCGGTGCCGCGATTTCCGCCACCAGAGCACGCTTGCCGTGTTTCTGCTTCAGGGCGTGCGGGGTATCCAACGCAGCAATGCGGCCGCTCTCCAGGAAAGCCACCCGATCGCACAGTTTGTCTGCCTCCCACATATCGTGGGTCGTCAGAAACACGGTTGCACCGCGGTCTCGTTCTTCCAGGATGATACGCCGGATAGCCTCGGCGGAAACCGGGTCCAGACCGGAGGTGGGTTCATCCATGAAGAGGATTTCCGGGCGGTTGACTATAGAACGGGCAATCATTAACCGCTGTTTCATGCCTTTGGAATAACCGGAAACCTTGTCTTTTTCCCGCCCGGTCAGGCCGACGCGTTTCAGCAGAGAATAGCCGTCAAAATCCTTGACGCCGAATAGTTCGGCAAACAGATTCAGGTTATCAACTGCTGACATCATTTCGTATAGATTGGTTTGTTCAAAGCAGACACCGATGCGGGATTGCACCTCATCCGGTTGTTTGGCTACATCAAAGCCCAATAGCAATGCCCGGCCTTCTTTAGGCAGCAGCTGGCCGGTCAGCATCTTCTGAGTGGTGGTTTTCCCGGAGCCGTTGGGTCCCAGAAAGCCTAGAATCTCGCCGCCGCTGACCTCAAAACTGACATGATCCACCGCCAGCAGATCACCGTAACGGTAGGTCAGGTTTTCCACGATGATCGATTTTTCAGTCATGCCCTTGTTTCTCCTTCTTGCCGAACAGGTCAATGTCTTTCTTTAGGAAGCCGTAAAATATCAATTGAGTCAGTTCTTCAATTAAGCCCATGTTTTCTTTCCAGTTCTTGAATAGATCACCCTTGACGGCAAATCCAGCCCGAATAATATCCATATATATCATGAACGCTGCCGGATCAACTGAGTTATCTATATAGCCCTGGAGTTTGCCGTCATCCAGCATCTCCAGCCAAAGTTGTTTCGCTTCATAGGCATACAATTCTTCAATGAAAGGCGCAATTTTTTTATCCTGGGTTATCAGACGTGAAACAACCTCATTACTGGTTTTTGCCACCAAATCCAGCTTGCCGCTGATCATTCCGGTCATTTTGGCACTGAATGGGATGTCAGAATGAAGTATTTTTCGGGAATGTTCCAAAATATCCTGCATCAAGGACTTGGCCGCTTCAATTACCAACTCGTCGCGGTTGCCGAACTGGTTGTAAACGGTGGTCGGGGAAACGCGTGCGGCACCGGCAATGTCCTCAATAGTAACCTTCCGGACATCGTGGGTCCGGCGGAATAGTTCCACTGCGGCGGTAATAATACGCTGCCTTATATTCAGTTTAGGTTCTTTTTTTATTGCCATATCTACAGATCTTTGTGGGCCGCCAATTTGTACGATGCGATAAAGAATAGGGCCAGAGCGACCGGCACGATGATGAACCCGAACGTCTCCAATTCCCTGCCGCCGATGACATCCGGAGCTGGGAAGTATTCAAATGGGGTGAAGTATTTCAAAAACTCGGTGTTTTCATTGATTTTTGCTATGAAAGACAAGAAGTAAGTCCCAACTGCGATTGACGCTACGATGGAACCGGCGCGCTTATGATGCTTCAAAAGAACTGAGGTTAAAAGCCCGAATCCAAGGAACAGCAGTTGCAGCAACAGGACGAATAGCATAAACACCGCCACTCCCTTGATGAAATCAGCACTGACGTCAAACCGGCCAAAAGCGGCCATGGTGCCTGCGAAGGTGACAATATTTAGAATAGCGCAATTGATGATGGCCACAACCAGCTTCATGCTGATGATCCGGGAACGGGTGACCGGCAGGGTGAAGGTGGTTTCGGCGGTTTTCTTGTTTATTTCTTTAGATAGGATCTGGGCCCCAAGCAGGGCAGCATAGATACAGGACGCTAAAATGACGAAACCGGCCAAATACCCGAAATAGCCTTCAGGAACATCCAACCTCAGACCGTTCATGCCGAAAGCTTGTTTTATCGCCTCTGGCAGGGAATCAAGAAATTCATTCACAACGTCGGCCTGTCCCCGGTAGACGCTGAATTCAACTGAAGCGATGCCCATCATGGCAACATAGCTGATGCTCCAGATAATAAGAGCCTTCAGGTTGGCTTTGAATTCGTGTTTTATGATGTTCATCTTTGCTCCAACTACATCGCGGTGGCGATATCACGCCGGTTGTAAAGAATATAACCGGCCGTCACGCTCAGAATAATTACCCCGATGCTGATCACCAGACCGGAGGTTTTAAAAGCTTCGTTCTCAATAATGTAGCCCAGATTGAAGTAGTCATAGGGTACCAGGTATTTGAGCGGAGTGTCCTTAATTACCGCGTCAAAAGAATAAAGAATATAAAGCCCCACCGATAGCCCCAGGGAAAACGGCAATGGTGAGTCCATGCGTTTTAACAATAGCGAGATAATAAAGCCCATGGCGTAGAACAAGAGTTGAAAGATAAACAGGCCGGTCATGATCAGTAAAAAGGCCTGCATGGAGTATTCCCGACCGCCGCCAAAGGACTCGATGCCTGCCCAGCAAACCAGCCCCATAGAGATGTTAAACAGCAACAAGTGGGTCAGCCCGGCCAGCAGCTTGGCGGTGACAATCCGGTTGCGGGTCACTGGTTTGGAGATTAAGAAGTCTGCAGTCAGGTCCCGCTCTTCCACGGAGACAGCATTTAAGCCCAAATTGGAAGAAAAAATAGCTCCGGCCAGGAACAAGTAAATCCCGATAAAGGCAAAGTAACCAAGGATTGTGGATAAATCCTGTTCCAATCCGAAGGCCTTTTTAAAGGCATCCGGAAAATCAGCCATGATGTCGGTGAAAGCTGATCCCTGGAAGGATTCAAAGAAAGCAAAGGTAATGTAAATGAACACCCCCAGTGACAGGACCCAGATCAGAGTGGTGCCCAATCGTTTCATAAGTTCGTATTTGAATATATTCATCTTGTCTGCCTCAATACCGGTCGGTTATTCATAATAATGCATGAATATCTCTTCCAGAGTGGGTTCCTCAATTTGGATGTCAATAATCTCGTGCTGGGAAATGGATTTGATGATGCTGTTGAGATTGCCCCGGTAGATGAAAGAAAACTCGTTGCCCTCATGCCTGAAATCGTTGATTTCACTCATTGGCAGATCGGCCTCGCTCAGACCATCGGCTGATGTAATCTTGAATCTCTTGTAGGCCTCATTTCTGAGGGCTGCAACCTCGTCAATCCGGATAATGGTGCCTTCTTTGATGATGGCCAGCCGGTCGCACAGCCGTTGCACTTCGCCCAAGATATGAGAGGAAAACAGTACACTGGCACCGCGGGAGTTTTCCTCTCGGATAATCTCAAAGAACTCGTGCTGCATCAGCGGATCCAAGCCGGAAGTCGGCTCATCCAGGATAATGAGTTTCGGCGCGTGCAGCAATCCCTGGACGATGCCCACTTTTTTCTTGTTACCGTAGGAAAGCTCGTCAATCTTCCGGTTCAGGTCCAGCTCTAACCGCTCAGAGAGGTCCTTGATACGCTGGGTGCTGTCCTTCTTATAAAAACTAGCTGAGTAATTCAGCAGGTCAATGACTTTCATATTCTCATAGTAAAATATTTCTGAGGGCAGATATCCAATATCGGCTCGTATAGTACTGCCGAATTGAACAATATCCTTATTGAAAATTTTGGCGCCGCCACTGGTGGGAAAGATCAATCCTACTAAGAGCCGCAGGGTAGTGGTCTTCCCGGCCCCGTTCGGGCCAATGAAGCCGAAGATTTCCCCTTCCTTCACATCAAAGGAAACCTCGGTGATGCCGCGGTTTTTGCCGTACATTTTAGTGAGTTTTTCAATTTCAATTACGTTACCCGTCATGTCGTTCGTCTCCTTCAGAAGATGAGTTCCGGAAAGGAAAAACCCTTGCCCCGGTGCACCGAAAATGTAGTATCATAGTCATTTACTACAATTATACACCTGATGTCAACGGTTTTAGAAAATTATTTTGGAATTAGTACCGGGAGTAGTACAATCAACATCATAGTAACGTTTATGGAGGGAAAGCATGGAACAGTCCAATAGCGAGTTGTTTGATCTGGCAGGTAAAACAGCCATCGTCACTGGCGGGGCGGCTGGTATCGGCAAGGCTATCTCCTTCAGGCTGGCGGCGGCCGGAGCCAACGTTATCGTTTCTGATATCAATCTGGATAACGCTCGGGCGACGGTAGCCGAAATTCGTAAAGCCGGGTTCAAGGCCCGGGAAAACCAGACAGACACCAGCAAACCTGCTAATGCGGAAAGAACCATACAGGAAACACTGGCTGTTTACGGTGATCTGCATATTCTGGTAAACAATGCGGGTATATATCCATTTTCCAGTGGCTTGGAACTGACCGAGGAAATCTGGGATCGCACACTGAACATCAACCTTAAGGGCACCATGTTTTTTGCTCAGGCTGCGGCTAAAGCGATGATGGAAAAAGGCCATGGTGGCAAGATTATTAACCTGGCCTCGGTGGACGCTTTCCATCCTACCGGAAATCTGCCCGCGTATAACGCCTCCAAGGGCGGTGTTGTGATGCTGACTAAAGCGCTGGCTAAGGAATGGACGCCTAAAGGCGTCACCGTGAACGCCATCGCCCCTGGTCCTGTCATGACCTCCGGTGCTGCGGCACCTGTTGGGATTAGTAAAGAGCAGTTGGAGGGAATGCTGAAGGCTGTTATCGCTGGCATACCGCTCGGCCGGATGGGACAGCCTGACGACATCGCCAAGGTAGCCTTGTTCCTGGCCTCCGGAGCCTCTGATTTTATCAGCGGTGCTACCATTGTCGCTGACGGCGGTTATTTAGTCGCGTAGTAATTATGATTTTTCGGCAGGTCGGCCGTTGAAGTTCTCAACGAGATAAGCCACAGCTTTATCGGCCGCCTGTCGCGTTGCTTCGGTCAGTTCAAAACTCCACTCCAGCTTTTCCGGTCGGGTGACCAGAAATTGGACTTTAGGTTTGTGGCCGACCAGTTCGGCGATCTGCAGCAGCTCCACAATGCCTACCTGGTGAAATGACAGGTCGGTTTTGTTCGGAGCGTTGAAGCTGGCGTCCATCTCCATCCAACCGATCTCACCCGGTTCCAGGTCGGTTATCATTACATCCACGATGACCAACCGCTCCACACCTTCCAGGTGTCCCAACAGGTCAAAACCGGCCACGGCGCCGTCGTGTAGCCGAATATGGTCGGGGAAGGTGTATTCCTTCAAACGGCGCAGGACGTGAATCCCGAAACCTTCGTCACCCATGATAACATTACCGATACCCAGTATCAGTGTTTGCTCAGTATTATTTGTGCTGTCTGAATTCATTTACCTTGTTAAACTCCGATTAGAAGGAAAAGCGGCAGAGATTCTCTGCCGCTTTTCCGGGGGAAACGGTTATTATCAGTCTAGGAAACCTTGACCACTTTGACATCATTGGTGTGCGGGTCAATCAGGTGGACAGCGCAGGCAATGCAGGGGTCAAACGACCGGATGATTCGCACCACGTTGATCGGGTTGTCCAGATCAGGTACTGGTGCGCCGATAAGGGCCTGTTCGTACGGGCCTCTAACACCGTTCTCATCCCTCGGGCCGGCGTTCCAGGTTGATGGGACTACCAGCTGGTAGTTCTTGATACGGTGGTTGTCCACCTCAATCCAATGGCCTAGAGCACCGCGCGGGGCATCCCAGACCCCCATGCCTCTGCCGGTCTTGGGAACCGGTTTCTCATTCATGCCCACCAACGGGTCGGCCAGACGCATCTCAATCAACCGGTCAATCCAGGCCATACCGTCATTGATAATCTGCTTGGAGATGACGGCGCGGCAAAGGTGGCGGGCGACCACACCTTCGCGGCCGCCGGCGTTGAAGAAGTCCACCAGTTCAGGGAATTTATTGACCATACCGCGGGCCAGCGGACCCACTTCCATGGTCATGGAATCATAACGAGGGGCCTTGAGGAAGGAATAAGCTCCTTCTTTCTTGAGATTGTAATTGGTAACACCCTCGGACGGATGGAGGGTATCCACGCCAGCCGGGTAGTCATACCAGGAATGGGTGACAGACTCGGTGATCTGACTGTAATCCACATCCTCAATGGTCAGGCCGCTGATATCAGCCAGAGTACCGCGCGGGCCGGAGGCTTTGATCACGCCGCCCCGGAACATCGGGTTGGAACCGCCGAAGGATATATCGCCGTCGGAAGTGGAACTGCCCTGGGGCAGCATCGGGAAGGCCAGATAATTACCATCGGTAGCACCGAAACCAGCAGCTGCCAACGGTAAAAGTGGACCATAGCCCACCGCCATTACATCTGGTACGTAGACGTTATTAACAAAATCAGCCTGCTCCTGCCACAGTTTCTTGAGGTCCATCAGAACTTCCACACTGGGAGTGGCGGTACAACCGCCGGGCATAAGGGCGTTCGGATGGGGTTGAATACCGGTCAGGTAAGCCAGCATTTTTTGGGATTTGGCCTTCAATTCCACCGCGCGCAGATAATGTGACACAAGAGTGGTTACTGTCTCCGGGTCATTGATGGAGAATTCATCGGGCGTGTAGCGCGGTGTGAAAGGGGAAGTGTCGCCGGCTACCACCAAGCCTACAATCTTGCTCTTAATGGCAAGCAGACCGGGATCGCTGCCTTCGTAGGACGCGATAGCCATGATATCCAGGTAGTCCAGCGCGGACAGGACATAGAAATGGATAAAATGGTCGTGGACATAATATCCGGCGGAGAACAGGTTGCGCATCAACCGGCCAGCTTCAGTCAGTTCAATACCGAAGGCATCTTCAATCGCCTGGTTAGAGGCAATGTTGTGGACACCCTCGCAGACACCGCATACGCGGCTGGTGACATAAGGCGCATCCCATGGATCCCGACCCTGTAGCAATTTCTCCCAGCCGCGGGCCATGGTGCCTGCAGACCAGGCATCGGTGACGACGCCGTTTTCCACCTCAACCTCAATCCGGAGGTGGCCTTCAATTCTGGTTAATGGATCAACGACTATTCGTGTCATATCGGTTTACCTTTCCCTTAATTAACGTTGGTGTCCGTCCTCTGTTTATTCTTGCGCCGGGATTAAAGCGGCGGCAGGCCGAAGTCATAATCATGGGCATAGAGAGGACTGGTATCTTCATAGAATTCCGGATTGGAACAGGCAACACAAGGATGGCCGGCATCAATACAGTAATTGGCCCGGTTGTTCCACTTCCGTTCCCAACAGTCCTGCTTGGCTATCGGGCCCTTGCATCCTTTGAGGATAAGGCAGTAACCATGCTGGTCGGGATTGCCGAAGTCGGTAACGAAGCGTCCGGCCTCGTAATGACCGCGACGGGTACAGTTGTCATGTTGAAGCTTGCCGTAAAAGGCGTAGGGCCGGTTGTATTGATCCAGTTCCGGTACGGTGCCGAAGGTCAGGTAGTGAACGATGGTTGCCGTCAGCCGTTCGTTGTGTACCGGGCAGGTCGGTAGGTTAATGACCGGCTTGGCCCCGACATCATCAAAGTAGTGGTGAAGTTCCTTGCCGCGGAAAAGGTAGCCCACGGCGTCAGTCGGGCCGGAGCGGGGGATACCGCCGTAAGTGGCGCAGGAACCCACGCAGATAATGGCGGCGGCGTTCTTGGCCGTCTCCCTGACGATCTCGGTGAAAGGCTTACCGGCAACGGTACAGAATGCGCCGTCTTCCGCCAGCGGGATGGAACCCTCAATGACGAGCACATAACCGCCTTCATCAATTGTTTCCTGTAAGGCGGCTTCAGCCTGGTGGCCCGAGGCAGCCATGGCGGTTTCATGGTACCGCAGTGAAATGGTGTCCAACAATATGGAAGTAGCGCTGGGTTCCAGATTATTAAGGAAAGACTCAGTACAGCCGGTACAGCTCTGACCTTCCAGCCAGATAACAGCGGCTTTACCGGCATTATTCTCTAGTGCCTGGACAATCTGGGGAGTCAGCGCCTGGCTGATGCCGAAGTAAGCGGCCGTCATACCAGCGACTTTCATAAAATCCCGGCGGGTCAGTTCAGGTTTTCTCAGGCTTGCAATATCCATTTTATCTCCTTTAGAGTTAGGAACTTATTTAGTTTCAATTCCTTATTAATCAGAGTCGATCGGTCTGGACGAAAGCTACGGTGTAGCTTTCAACCACTCGGCCAGCGCGTCCCGTTGATCCTGAACTAGGTCCACCCCTTTATAATGTCCCTGGAGGAAAATGGCCAGGAAGCCTTCGGTCATCCGGGTCAAGTTATCCGGTTTAATATCCGGACCACCGTTGCCGCCGGAACGGGTAGCCCCGTGGCAAACGGTACAGTTAAGCGCATACACGAAAGCCGGTTCGGTCGGTTTAGGTGTAGTTGAAACAGTGGAGTTAGTCTTCAGCCAATTGATCAATGAGTTGGACAGACGGGGATCAAGGGTCACGCCGGTGCGGTGGGTCGGTACCCATTGGCTGAGATAGGCGATGGTGATATCTTTGGTCAAACCGGGGCCGACACCACCTTGTCGACTAGTACCATGGCAGGAAGCGCACTGACTGGCATAGACCAATGAAGCGTCAATTCCGTCTACCGTGGGCAAGAGAGCTTCCTCATTCCCTGTGGGAGCGGTTGTTGTCGGTGCCGGGTCATCAGAGTCCTGCGTACAGGCGCTCAGAATCGGCAACAGTACCAACAGACAGGCGAAAACCGCATAAAGAGCCTTCTTGTGTTTCATTAATTCACCTCTCCTGTGTCTAGTTCGTTAGTTTGGGTGCCTACCGTAAAATAAAAAAGACGCCTCAGCCGAGGACGTCTTCAAATATTGTTATTTTATACACGACTGGACTCTCCTTTCCAACATAGGAGGCGCTGGTGTTTCCACCCACACCCTTGAAGCCTGGCGGCTTTCCGGTCCCCGTATCATGACTGTGAACAGTTTTAGATTCATAGGACTCGAAGAGACCTCGCGAACCATGCGAAATCGTTGAGATTGTAACACCGCAGTTTTAGCACTGTCAACCGTTGACTAGTACCGTTATTAAATCCATACATATTACTCATTACGGTAAAATTATATTACCCTGAGTGCTGAGATCAAAAAATATTATTGCCTTCCCCCCATCGTCTCTGGCTTTGGAAAAGGGACTTTTAGGCTATTGACAACCACTATATCTAGTGGTACTTTATATGAACAACACAATAGATAGTGTTTATAGTAACAAATTCTAGTGTCCAATATCTAATTTCTGCACGATATCAAAATACAAAGTAACGAACGCTGGAATATTTGAAACTTGGGATTTATCTGGGATTTGGAATTTGGTACTTAGGATTTAATATATGAATTGTCCCAATTGCCTGCAGAATGACCTTAAGGTCGTGGATTCACGGGATGTCGAAGACGGTATCCGCCGCCGCCGGGAGTGCCTGGGCTGCGGTTATCGCTTCACTACCTACGAGCGCATTCAGCCGACTGCCGTCTATGTCATCAAAAAAGACGGCCGCCGTGAAGAGTGGAGTAAGGATAAACTCCTGGGCGGTTTGCATAAGGCACTGGAAAAGCGTCCGCTGCCGGTGGGTACCGTGGATAAACTGGCTGATGAGATTGAGGGAGAGCTGGTTGAAACCGGCCGGGCCGAAATATCATCGTCAGCTGTCGGTGATAAGGTTATGGAGAAGCTCAAAGTCATCGATAATATTGCCTATATTCGCTTTGCCTCGGTCTACCGCAAGTTTACCGACGTGACCGAATTCAAGGAGATGGTAGACAAACTCATTGGGCGTCCGGAGCCCGATCCCCTCTCCCAGTTGCCGCTGCTGCTGGAGACAGAAATAAAGAAAACTAAACGGAGTAAAGGCCATGACACCACAGCCGTCAGGTAAACCCATCGTAGACAGAAACCGCATCGCTCAGATTATCTTTAACCAGGCTTCGGCTATGGGTATTGCCGAGCGCGGCAAGGTGGAGGAGATCACTGCCCGGGTCATTGACCGGCTGGAAAAGCCGGTGTCATTGCCGGGTATGGAAGAATTCATGCCCGCCGGCGCCAAACAGCCCATAGCTGCCACCGAGAACGAGATCGAAGCCATGGTGAAGGACATCATTGACGCCGTAAAACCGGCGGAATCGCCGGTGGTTCCGGAAACTCCCGTCGCCGCACCTGACGAAGAGCCCGTTCGCCCTGAGCTTGGCGAAGGGTCAGCCGTTCCAAAGCCGCCCCCGGCTCCCGCCCCCAAACCTGTAAAAAAGGAGAAACCCATGACTGTTGCCACCACCCGAAAAACCAAAACCGCTGGCCGTCGCGAAATTCCGGAAAAGGTCGCTCTGGCCGACAATGCCCTGGCGGTTCTTAACAAGCGATATTTGAAAAAAGACAAACAGGGCAATCCTATTGAAACCCCTGAAGAAATGCTCCGGCGTGTGGCCCGCACCATCGCCGCCGCTGAGCTGATCTATGACCCCAAATGCGACGTGCGTGAAGTTGAAAATGAGTTTTACGGTTTGATGGCCCGCTTGGAGTTTTTGCCCAATTCACCCACACTGATGAATGCCGGTCGTGACCTGGGGCAATTATCCGCATGCTTTGTGCTGCCCATTGAGGACTCCATTGAGAGCATCTTTGACGCCGTGAAGCACACCGCCATGATCCACAAATCCGGCGGTGGCACCGGTTTTTCCTTTTCCCGGCTGCGTCCGGAATCTGACCGGGTGGGGACCACCGGCGGCGTTGCTTCCGGTCCGATTTCATTTATGCGCGCTTTCGACGTGGCCACCGATGTCATCAAACAGGGCGGCACCAGGCGTGGGGCTAATATGGCCATTTTATCCATCGACCACCCGGATATTGAGCGCTTTATCACTGCCAAGCAGCAGGCCGGTGTACTCACCAACTTTAATCTGTCAGTAGCCATTACCGACAAGTTCATGGAAGCCGTCAGGAATGACGGTGAATATGACCTGATCAATCCCCATAACGGCGAGGTTTTTGACCGCCGCAAGGCCCGCACCATCTTTGATCAGATTGTGCAGCTGGCTTGGAAGACCGGCGACCCGGGTATCGTCTTTATTGACCGCATAAATGCCGAAAATCCTACCCCTCATCTGGGCCGGATTGAATCCACTAATCCCTGCGGTGAGCAGCCGCTCCTGCCTTATGAATCCTGTAACCTGGGCTCCATCAATCTGTCCCGCATGGTTAAGGGCAACGGTAAGAAGGAAGTTGATTACCAAAAACTGGGCTACACCGTCCGTACCGCTGTCCGCTTCTTGGATGATGTCATTGACGTCAATAAGTTCCCCCTGGAGCAGATTGCTGAACAGACCCGCCGGACGCGTAAGATCGGTCTGGGTGTCATGGGCTTTGCTGACATGCTGATTGATTTGGGTATTCCCTATAATTCACCTGAAGCCTTGGCTACCGCTGAGGCGGTCATGGGATTTGTCCAAACTGAATCCCATCGTGCCTCCGAGGCTCTGGCCGCTGAACGCGGCGTTTTCCCCGCTTACGACGGCAGTAAGTATGACGGCAAGGTGAAGATGCGTAATGCCTCCTGCACCACCATCGCCCCCACGGGCACTTTGTCTATCATCGCCGGTTGTTCCTCTGGCATTGAACCGCATTTTGCATTGTGCTTCACCCGCAATATCATGGACGGTACCCGGATGATTGAAGTCAATCCGTACTTTGAGCGCGCTGCCAAAGATGGCGGTTTCTACTCCGAGTCCCTCATGAAGAAGTTGGCCGAAGGCGCTCACCTGGAAGACATGACCGATGTCTCGGCGGCCATGAAAAAACTCTTCGTCACTGCCCATAACATCACCCCGAAGGGGCACGTCATGATGCAGGCCGTCTTCCAGAAATACACTGACAATGCCGTTTCCAAAACGGTCAACTTCCCGGCTGAAGCCACCGTTCCTGACGTGGAAGGCGTCTATCTGATGGCCTTTGAACAAGGTCTTAAGGGCATTACCATCTACCGTGACGGCTGCAAAGCTGACCAGCCTATGTCCACCGGCAAGGCGGGTGTTAAAAAAGAAGAGGCCGTTGCGCCCGCACCCAAACCTGCCGGCCCCCGCAAGCGTTCCAAGGTGACCAACGGTTTCACAGAAAAGGTCAACACCGGTTGCGGTACTCTTTACATCACCGTCAATTCGGATGAAACCGGCGTCTGCGAGGTATTCTCTCACCTGGGTAAGACCGGCGGCTGTGCCGCCGCTCAATTGGAGAGTACCTGCCGCCTGGCTTCCTTATCCCTGCGTTCAGGTGTCGCCCCCGGTGCCGTTGCCAAGCAGCTCAAGGGTATCCGCTGTCCGTCCATCGCCTGGGACGGCGGCAAAAGCGTTCTTTCCTGTGCCGATGCCATCGCTACGGTCATTGAACACTGCCTGGAACAGAGTCAGCCGGAGTCCAAGGGCAATGGTAATGGCCACGGCGAGAAGAAGGTCATCAACGATCTGGGATTGGTCAAGAATATCGCCGGGCAGTGTGTGGAATGCGGCAGTATTCTGGTCTATCAGGAGGGGTGCTTTATCTGCCCGGGGTGCGGGTTTACGAAGTGTTAGGGTGAGGGATGAGTTCCCTAGAACCGAATAGCCAAAAACGAGCACCTTGTTGGTCACAAGGTGCTCTTGGTTATGGTCAAGAGATTGATTTAACTGGGTAGTCATCGGGATGCCTGATTAGGGAGGATGATCGAAAAAGCCACTCTAAAATATTAACTGTTAATATTGCGATGACCTCAGAAATTCGAGTTGGCTACACCCTTTGATATGATGGTATGATTATAATAATCTTAATTCCTATTCGGGGTAATTTAATTCAATTATTGAACTTACCGGAAGGAGACTGATATGGGTGATCAAGGTAACACGGTAGGTGGTTTTGGAGTGGGATTAATTGTGGGTGCAGTAGTAGGCACTGGCTTGGCTCTCCTTTATGCCCCGTATCCTGGTCGGAGAACAAGAAGATTGATACGGACAAAATTCGACCAAGCTTTGGATAACGGTATATACCAAGTTGAGGAAACTCAAGAACAAATTAATGAGATGGCAGAAAAGGCTCAAAAATTTATGAACGAAGTATTCGATACAGCAGAAGGTAAAGGGCTATCTGAGAATAATCTCGGCATTTAGATAAGTCAAACTAGTCACAAGAAGCTTATCTATTTAAGATTGGCTTCTTGTCATTTTGCTGGTTCAATTCATCTCCGTTATACGAATATCGGGATATCTAGCCTTTCAAGCGTACATTGAAGTGTAGTTACACCATACATTACTTACTGCACACGCTTGAAGATATACATAGCAGCTGATTTGGTATAAGCGATCCCGCGGCTAAGGCTTTCGATTTCTCTCGTGGTTATTACCTTGCCGGATTTTGGAACGAAGTAACCCTCGCTATTATTTTGATTTATTCGATACTTTCCGTTTCGTTTAGTGATTGTGGCAGCAAACTGATAATCCTGGTCCAACGATGCAATACTTGCATCACCATGACTGTTATTTACTAACAGAATGCCACCAACTTTAAGATATCGTTTGCAAGCCTGCGAAATAGGGCCAGCCCATTGTGATATTAGCAGGTCATAACTATCAGTTTCTTCATCGATTGGTTTGAAATAATCCCCGTGGTGAAACACTATTTCGGTATTTTCGTCGTAGCATTTACGATTCTGAACCATGCGCCTTATTGCCGGGTCTGCGAAGAAAGAAGGGCATCGACGGTCGCTATCTACATAGGTCACTGATGGTATAAAAAAACTTGGAGTGATGTGTACAAAACTACCCGGGTATAGGGCCCGTTGAATCTTGTAGCTTTTTGTCAATAACTCAAACAGATCAATACGATCAAAATCATTGCTTACAAAGAATTGATGGTATAGTTTTTCAGCAGTTGTCATATCCATACCATCTTCGTTTAAGAACTCATGGTATGTCAAACAATCACCGGGATGTTTGCCCTTTCATGCGTATGTTTCAAAGTTTTAGTAATTTTTCAGGTCTATTCAACGGGTCGATTGCATGTGTGATGGAGACGGGGAGACTCGGATTTCTCTGAAACAGTAGGTGTAAGGGTGTGTTGCTCCCTTGGATTAGGGAATTGAGTATAGCCTCAACAAGAGTGTGGATAGGGATGACTGGCGTTAATGCCAGTCATCCCTATATGTTAACTGAAAAGCTCTGGATGAAGTATCTTTGCTAATTGCTCAAGAGCGTCAACCACTCGCGGTCCTGGTCGCCCGACCACATCGGAAATAACACCATAAACTTGGTTGTTTTCCCGCGCACTTAGATTGGTTAATAATGGCTCAGTTTGTGCATATACTAATGGAGCATCTTCGCCAGAACCCATACCGATTTGTGCAATTATAACTTGAGGGTCCTGTCCAATAACCGACTCCAAGCTAATTTTTGGATATTTCTCGTTAATATCACCCGCTATATTCACTCCACCCGCGGTTCCTATTAAACTATGAATAAAGGAAGTTGAACCGATAGTCTGCAACGGATCATGCCAAACAATATAAAAAGTTCTGGTAAATTGAGACTGGCTTAACGTAGAAATCTTGCTGATTACTGCGTCTATGCGACCACTAAGATTGGTAACTAATTCTTGTTTGACTTCATTGGTGTTGGTTACTTTCCCCACCATCTCTATGGCTTCAAGAACTTCGTTAAGGTTAGTTGGACTTAAAGCTATTACGACAAAACCCAATCCTTCAAGTTGGGGGATTACTTTACCTGCATGAATATTGGCAGCGATAATAAGATCTGGTTGTGCAGCGGTTATCAGTTCGGCATCCACTGTTGAAAAACCACCGACCTTTGGTTTATCCAGTGCCGCCTCAGGGAAGTTACAATAAGTGGTAACCCCAACCAATTTATCCTGTAGGCCCAACGCATATACGATCTCAGTGTTGCTGGGAGCTAAAGAGATGATTCTCTGTGGCTCTGAGTTGACAGTTACCGTTCGTCCTAGCTGGTCAGTAATCGTCAAAGGATAAGTTGTTTCAGCGATTACGATTGGTTCTTCTTCCACGGTACAACCCGGGATTAAGCCGAACCCCATAACTGTGACAATCAGTGCAAGTGATAAAGCGGTAAACCTTTGACTTTTCATGTTTCCCTTCCTAATAACAAGTAGTCTTGCAAATAGTAAATTACAATTGTGTATACTATATCGCAAGTCAAGCAATTCGTCAAGTGATGACCCATCTCAAGGTGGCGTTTGGGGTGTCAAGAAAACCAAGGAGAGAAACGTTGTCTACAATGACTGCCAGTAGGGCTGTGAGAAGGAAGAATATTCCCCAAACAATATCCCTGATACGTGATACTCCCAATCTGCTCTTATAGTATATAATGGGCGCAAAAATCAATGAAATATCTGCAAGGAGTCTCAATATGAACAATCCAGTCGTTTACTGGGAATTAGCTTCTAACAACGCCGAAAAATCTGTTGATTTTTTACGTAAAGTTTTTGATTGGGTTCCTGAATATGACTGTGAATCCACAATTTATGAGTTTCCCGCCGGAAATTCACGTGAACTTTTTAGCGGTGGGGGTGTTTTTACATTACGCCGGTCCAAATTACCCTTTCTTACAGTTTTTATTAGGGTAAAAGATATAGATGCCAAAGCCAGCTTAATCGAAGAAAATGGTGGATTGATTGTTGAAGCCCCATTTGAAATCAGTCCAACCGCGAAAATTTGTCTGTTTAATGAACCCAGCGGCGTCACCATGGCAATGATTGAAAAGAAGTAGTCCTGTTTTTTCAATTATACAATAAGGCAGAAAGTGCAAGCATCGCAGATGGCCGCAAAGATATAATTTATGAGGGCTCATTCATAATCAGATAACAGTCAAGACAGTTCTGGTCAAGTTATTTTTGATTGAATGAATTCGAGTGAATGTTTAGTCGTGTTTGGTTTTTTTACGGTACATCGCTTCGTCGGCTTGGCGCAAGAGTTCACTGATAGAACAGGATTGTTCTGGATTACACTCGGCTATGCCTACGCTTAATGACAGGTTGTATGGCCGTCCCTGTTTCAGATTGTGCTGCCTGGTACGTTCGTCAATGCGCTTGAGGATTATATCTGGACTGCCGTTTTCATTGACTAAGGCCACCACAGCAAACTCGTCGCCACCTAGTCTAGAGATGACATCTGATTCGCGGAAAGTTCCTCTGAGGATATACGCAACGTCTCGGAGCGCTTGATCGCCAGCGGGATGGCCGTAATTGTCGTTGATATTTTTCAGGTCATCAAGATCGCCAAACAGCAATAGTACCGGCTTTTTGGTACGGCTACCGATTTTGATCTGCTGTTGCCCCATAACTAAGAAACCCCGCCGGTTATAGAGGTCGGTGAGTTCATCGATAAATGTCTGGTCCCGTAGGTTTTTCTCCGATTGCAAGCATCTTGCCTCTGATTTCTCGAGGCGCTTTATCTGTTGATGTAATTGGGCGACCTCTTCCAATAATTGTGAATTCGTTTTACTCTCGTCTGTCATTTATGACTCACGGTACTTCTGACCATTTACCATAGAACTTTCTGTGAAACCAGTCCAAGGTAGTGGGGTCAACACATTGTGAAATTCAAGTTTTAATACTTTGAACATAATCACATTAGTCTTCTTGAATACCGAAGTCAAGTAAATAGTGTTTGGTCCCATGTCAGTGAGAGAATCTCACACGGTACCTGTGGTCATAGAGTGATGCCCATGGGGTTGACCATCCTTTTGTTAGTAAGAATATCTGGTCAAAAATTATAGATGGTGGGAACAATCGCCCCGCATGGAGCGGTTGGCGCATTCATATCTTTAAACAACAGCTTTGAAATACACCATAATATTAATTAGTGGCCTTCTAATCGGACAATAGTCACTTTTTTCGTGTACCTATTGCTATACCCGAAATGCTTAGAGGCTCTAGTCCTTTAGTACGATGACAACAATATCATTTAGGTGTATAAAACTAAGTATTACTAATCGTAACTTCTGATAATACAAAAAGAAAGGAGAAATATTTGAGTTAATGACTATCAGGAAAGACTGATACTAAGGTTTCAACAGGAAAACGAAAGGGTAAGAAGATGTCTAAATTTCACACAACAGTAAACCGAAGAGATTTCATGAAGGGCTTGGGGCTTGCTGGTGCTGGAGTCGGCGCTGCTGCACTCACAGCTCCCCAATTTCACGACTTGGACGAAGTTATATCCGCCCCTAAAGCTAACTTCAAGCACGCTTGGTATGTAAAAAACCGGGATGCCTTCAATCCAACCGTAGAGATTGACTGGGACCAGATTAAACCTTGGACTCGAGACCGTAAAGGATATGGAAATTTTACAACTTTACAAAATACGGGCACCCTTCCTGGGTTTCTTGAGAACCAACAACATCTAAAAGAATTGAAGGCCCAATGGATAGCCGAGCAAAAAGAACGCTACGATCTCAAGTTTGATGCTCTTTATGCCTCCGCTAATTTCTGGTCTTCAAATGCCACTGCTGGTTCGCCAGCCGCTACCGGCTTCACCGATATAG
>JBOWAX010000002.1:38924-374814 GCA_050864255.1 Dehalogenimonas sp. | reverse complement strand
AACTTAAGTATGAGGTCTTTAGCGCTTTTCCTTTGATTATCGACCAGCCCATCATCAATAAATCAGTTACTCTGACTAACCTTTTGGGTAGAGTCAATCCTAATGTAGTCAATATTACCGTTTAGTATAATAATCAAAATTTAAAGTGAATATTCACAAATGTTTGTGAACGATTTGAAGCTAATGGAGTGGTGGGCAGTACAGGACTCGAACCTGTGACACCCTGCGTGTAAAGCAGGTGCTCTAACCAACTGAGCTAACCGCCCTTTGAGGAACTTATATTCTAGCCCAAAACATTATCGGCTGTAAACGTGCAATTGTCCGTAAAAAAGGGGGCAGCCCTTTTAGGACTGCCCCCCAAGATGTGCGTTTCGTATTCCTATGAATTACTTACCGACGTTTGAATCGATTCCGTAAATGGGAATGGGTTCGGTCCACATACGTTCGGCATCGGTATTGGACGGGCCTTCATAGGGGGCAACGCCATAACCCATGAAATCATCCATAGTCCGGAAGAATCCGTTAAAAACTGGAGTCACGGACACGGTATTTTTGATAATATCGTGAACGCTGGCCTCATCCATTTTGGTAAATGTGCAGGCGCCAAAACAACGTCCGTTGGAACAATTGCCAGTTGTTGCCTTCCAAGTCTGACACAGAATTTGATCATCCCAATAGGCTTTGATACCCGCTTGGCGGTGGTAGAGACCGGCATAACGGCCTTCAGGCACCCATTGCGGATCTTTTTCGCTGTTGGGGGCACCGTTACCGCAAGCATCGTAACACTTCATACAGGTAGCGCAGAAGCGCAACATGCCGGCATCAATCGGTTTAGTCGGAGCCAATGGTAAATCAGTAACCATTCCCCAGACACCAACGACTGGCCCCCATTCTGGGGTAAACATCCGGTTTAACCGGCTCATCTCTCCCAGTCCGGCTATCGTGCCGAATCCGGGCATGGTTCCCAAACCGTTCACCTGGCTTCCGTCTACTCCCTGACCATGCCCCTCATAACCGATGTGGCGTAAGAATTCCTGCAGACAAGCTTCAGTATTCGCCCAACGCATGTAACGACCGTGGGGAGCAAAACCCATCACGTGGCCTTCAGTTTGTCGCGACAAAATAGATTCCTGATTAGTATAGGTGATTACATATTTACATTTATTGGGAATGACGTTCTTGGCGTCGGTTCCGGTAGTGACATAGGCAGTGTCAACATCCTCAAACTCCAGCTTTGCTTTATAGGCGGGCTGGTAGGAATAAAATAGCTTTTTTGTGGTTGCTTCATCAATCTCAAAAAAGCCAACCGTCATTGCACCATATCCCCGCAATACCTGCCGGATCATCCGGGAATTTTCTTCAGGAGAAGCTTCCCACCGAGGCACCCCTAAACTTGCTGGCGTAGGAGCTTTCTGTGAACCCAGAAAAGTTGATCTCCCAAACGTTCCTGTATATTGAAAATTCAAAAAACCACCAAAATTAAGGGCGGTATCACGCAGAGAAAGACCGGGTAAGTTTTCTTCGAGTCCTCTTTGTTTCCACACAGCCCCCTCTAGTTGAGCCTGTTCATAAGCATCAACAGCCGACTGTCCGGCTTCTTGAAAGCGCTTGAGTCTGGAGCCGCGCATAGTTTCGCCTTCAGCAAAGCGGCTCATTACTGTCCAATCTATATCAATGGTGGGCTTGTCAACTGTCCTCTGCCACCAGGGCCGTTTATATTCACCGTTGGGGCCAGTAACCAATTCGTCCATGTCCCTGAAACCCGGAGCCAGGGCAGTTGCCGCCCCCAATCCTCCCGTAGCCACAGCCAGACTCTTCATAAAATCACGCCGACTTACTGTTGTATGAAACTTTCCCATAGAACACCTCCGTTACATAACATTCCTTTATTTTATTATTAGCATATGTTATCTATTGAGTCAAGACTGATTCTGTTATTTATATCGTTTTGTTTACTAACCTATTAACACTAACACCAAAATGAGCCATTTATTCCTTGCAAGGCCTGAATGATAACGCTGAACGATACTGAGACATTCACACCTCCTTTGTATAAACCGGCCTTAAACCCTAACAGCTACACCCTACATCATGATGCAAGACCCTACAATAAGTAAGTTTACCTAAATTTGGAAAATGAATTACCTAATTTCACGCAAAGAACCGGAGGCTGACAACCACCTGCTGCATCAACTA
Source organism: Dehalogenimonas sp. (assembly GCA_050864255.1). Classification (GTDB taxonomy): domain Bacteria; phylum Chloroflexota; class Dehalococcoidia; order Dehalococcoidales; family Dehalococcoidaceae; genus Dehalogenimonas. The sequence continues at coordinate 372,618 of JBOWAX010000002.1, read as the reverse complement.
TACTTAAATCGTCAAGAGGAAGGTGCTGCATGTCTTTTGATATAAGTAGAGTAGCCTGGCAAAATGACACCCAGGCCGCAGAACCTTAAACTGTGTACTCTGGAAAAGCGCGCCTTTCCAAGTCTTTGCAACATCCCTATGGAGGATAATTAAGTCACATTTTTACCAGGAGGTACCGTGAACACAGCTGGAGAATTCCAGACCCTCATTGATATCATTGACCAGCTGCGGTCGCCGGACGGCTGCCCCTGGGACCGGGAGCAGACGCACCTCTCCATCCGTGACTCTCTATTGGAAGAATGCTACGAGGTTCTGGAAGCCCTTGATGCCGGTGACGCAATTGAACTGAAAACCGAACTGGGTGACCTGCTGATGCAAATCGTCTTTCATGCCCGTATCGCCGCAGAAGCTGGTGATTTCACCATCAGTGATGTTATTGAGGGCATCATTGCTAAACTGGTGCGCCGCCACCCTCACGTTTTCGGCAGTCGGGAGGCAACCGATTCCTCAGAAGTGCTGCGCCACTGGGAAGACATTAAAAAGGTGGAGCGCCCGAAAGGCACCTCAATGCTGGATGGCGCGCCGAAGGCCATGCCTTCTTTAGCCTACTCCCAGGAGATTCAGGGGCGGGTAGCCCGGGTCGGCTTTGATTGGGAGACTGACGAGGGGGTTCTGGATAAGCTGAACGAAGAAGTCGCCGAATTGAAGCAGGCGGCATCAACAGCAGAAAAGGAAGAGGAATTCGGGGACATCCTCTTTACCGTGGTTAATTATGCCCGACGCCAAGGCATTGATGCCGAAAGCGCCCTTCGCAGCGCCTCACGGAAGTTTTACGAACGGTTCCGCGCCATGGAAATTTACTGTTGTGAACGTGATGTATCTTTCAAGGAACTGACTTTTGAGCAGCAGAATGAACTGTGGGAACGGATTAAAACGGAAAATTCCCTTTGATTATGGTAATATATAGTCAAGGATGCGCGCCGTGGCAGGTGGATTTGAGGATAAATGGTCGGGGCGAGAAGATTCGAACTTCCGGCCTCAGCGTCCCGAACGCTGCGCGCTAACCAGGCTGCGCTACGCCCCGCCAGACGGATATTATATGCTTTATGTTTTAGCTAAAGCAAATAGGATAGCTTTATGAAATACATGGTAATCATCGTTGACGGCGCTTCCGGATGGCCGATAGAATCACTCGACGGTAAGACCTCGCTTGATGCTGCCGCCACTCCCAACCTTGACCAGATGGCGCGCCGTGCCACTGTGGGAATGACCGGCACCGTCCCAGAAGGTATGGAGCCTTCCAGCGCCTGCGCCTGTATGTCGGTATTAGGTTACAACCCCCGGGTTTTCTATAAAGGAAGAGCTGCCATTGAGGCGAAGAGTCTGGCCATCAGTGTTGAAGAAGATGAAACGGTCTTCCGCGCCAATTTGGTGACGCTCAATGAAGGCAAAATGAGCAGTTACGCCGCCGGACACATCACCTCAAAGGAATCAGCCGCCATAATCGAAACCTTAAACGAAAAACTGGGCGGACCCGACCGCTCTTTCTTCCCCGGCGTCGGCTACCGGCATATTCTGAAACTCAAAGGCCATCCCGATACTCTCAAAGCCTCGTGCACCCCACCCCATGATATACCAGACCAGCCGGTTACAGACTACTTGCCGCAGGGCGAGGGCAGCGAGCTATTGCGTGCTATCATGATGGAATCAGAACTGGTGCTTAAAGACCACCCGGTCAACACCGCCCGCATAGCAAGAGGGGAAAAGCCGGCCACCGGCGTTTGGCTCTTCTGGGGTTGCGGTCCGTTGCCCGAGATGCCTTCATTTGAAGATCGCTACGGGATAAGCTCATCCATCACCTCTGGCGTTGACCTGCTCCGCGGATTGGGCCAGATGCAAGGTATGGATATTCTGGAAATACCGGGGGTAACCGACAACATTGATAATGACTACCACGGCCAGATGGCCGGGGCCCTCAAAGCCCTTGATGACTATGATCTGGTAGTTGTACATGTTGAAGCCCCGGACGAAGCCTCTCACGCCGGGGATGTAGCAGCCAAGGTCAAAGCCATTGAGGATATTGACCGGGAAATGATTAGCCAGATACGTGAATATAAAAAAGACAAGCTCCGGGTGCTGGTCATGCCGGATCACCCGACACCTTTGTCAATCCGCACCCATGCCGCCGAACCAGTGCCCTTCATGATCTGGGGTTCGGGTGTGCGCATTACCGGGGCACGTCGTTTTACTGAAGTTGAAGCTCAAAAAACCGGAATGACGGTAACCGAAGGCCATTACCTGATGAGCATGGTGGTCAGAGGGTAAGGCAAATAAGCATAGGAGGCTGATCCCAAATCCAGGATAGTCGCTAACAATACTGCCCTCGCCCGCGGAAAATTGGAGGGGTTGGAATTTGGTGCCTGTTTTATTATCTGGATTTTGGGATATCATTAATATGTGTCCTAGGGAAGATGAAACATATCGCGCCACCCGCTACGGCGGCCATCCACCGGCCTGCACTTGTGTCGCCTGTTGTGAGGCTCGGCGTGAGGGTAAACCTCGTTATCGCGACGACAATCCATCCAGAGGCGACTTGCCGGTCTGGTTCTGGGCCATCATTGGTATTGTGGCGGTAGCCGTGATTGCCGGCATCTTCCTGTCCTAGCTTACCCATCAGAATGGTATTACAATCATGCCCCTTACGTACTATAAAAACAGATGGCTGACCGTCCCGCTGATTATCACGGTGCTGGTCTTGTCGGGCTGTTCCCTCACACTCCCATCCACAGGTGACCAAGTAGCACCGCGTGTCACTCTCGGTGCGCCGGATCAAGCCGCTGGCCTCAATTCCATCAGCGGTGCTTTAGCTTATGACGGCATCAAACCACCTTACGTGCTTTATCCGGACGGCCCGGTGGTGAACCTGGTCAACAATCCCACCGCTATGGACCCGACCTGGGAGGAGCTCTCAGCCTTCATCCGAACAGACAGCACTGATCGCAACGCCTATCTGAAAGATCTGTATATGTGCGGAGGATTCGCCCAGGATCTGCACAATGCCGCCGAGGTCGCTGGTATTAGAGCCGGCTGGGTAGCTATTGATTTTACTGACCGCACCATCGGCCATGCTGCCACTGTATTTCAAACCACTGACCGGGGGCTGGTTGTTATTGATGACACTTCTTCCTATGACACCGGCGGACGGGGTCTAGGGGCTGGTCTATCAGACAATTATGACAAGGTTGCCTATATTCAAATCGGGCAAGAATACGGCGTTATCTCCCTTGAGGTTGCAGTCTCTCCATTCTATAATGAGTACCTGACTTACCTGGATCGTCTGGAAGAGTTTGAAACCCTCCGGGCAGAATATGACCAACAGGTAACCGAATACAATCAGGCAGTCGCCTCCAGCAGCTACAACTATAGTTATATGAAAAACTGGTACAACCGTCTCGAAGAACTGCGACAGGAGATGGACGCAGTGTCGGACAACTTGGGCGGGTATTACTGGGAAAGCCTGGGCACTGTCCGCTCTGTCACCATCTACTGGTAAAATCAGGCACAATAACGAGGGGATTACTCCTCACATATGGCAGAAGAGCTATACAAGGCGAGGTAATATGACCATAATCGTACAGAAATACGGCGGCACCTCGGTAGGTAGCGCGGAACGTATCCGCGCCGTTGCTGATCGTATCATTACCACCAAAGAGCGAGGCAACCAGGTAGTAGCAGTGGTTTCAGCTATGGGAGATTCCACCGATGACCTCATCGAGCTAGCCCGATCACTCACCGATAAACCCGACCCCCGGGAACTGGACGTGCTGATGTCTACCGGAGAGGTCGTCTCTTCCACCCTGCTTGCCATGACGTTGAAACACCTCGGCCATGACGCCATCAGTCTGACTGGTGCTCAGGCTGGTATCCGCACTGACGGTTCCTACTCGCAGGCCCGTATCACCGATATTGACCCCGGGAGAATTCACCGGGAACTCCACGGGGGACGCATCGTCATTGTCGCGGGCTTTCAGGGTATCACCGACAGCATGGAAGTCACCACACTAGGCCGCGGTGGTTCCGATACCTCAGCGGTCGCCCTGGCAGCAAAGCTGGGAGCAGAGGTCTGCGAGCGCTTCACCGATGTGGACGGTGTCTATACTGCTGACCCGCGGACAGTACCGCAGGCGCGGCGGCTCAAAGAAATCTGCTACGAAGAAATGCTGGAACTAGCCAGCTACGGTGCAAAGATCATGCACCCCCGCGCGGTCGAACTGGGGCAAATATACAAAATCCCGATCTTGGTAGCCTCAAGTTTCAATGATAATCCCGGCACACTGATACACGGAGGAAAGATGGAAATCAGAAATAAAATCAGCGGTATCGCCCATGACCTGGATGTCGCAAAGATAACCTTACTCAGCGTTCCGGATAAGCCGGGTATCGCTGCCTCAGTCTTTGAACCAATGGCGCGGGCCGGAATCAGCGTTGATACCATCGTGCAAAATGCCTCAGTCCAGCGTATCACCGACTTGACCTTCACCGTGGCTGAATCCTGCCTATCCCGGGCAATGGAAGTCATCAAGCCAATCGCCGAGGAATTAGGTGCCTCCGACATTATCGCTGACCCTAACATCGGCAAGGTCAGCATCGTCGGTACCGGTATCCAAAGTTCACCCGGATATGCCGCCAAGATGTTCCGCACCCTGACGGACGCCGGAATCAATATCGGCCTGATCTCCACTTCGGAGATTCGCATCACCGTTCTGATTGATAAAGGCCGGGTGACCGAGGCAGTACAAGCCCTTCACGAGGCCTTCAAGCTGGAAACTGACTAAAACCCGGAGTCAGCACAAAAAACCCTTTAACCATAGAGGGCAATCGTGTCTTAAACACAAAAAGCCCGCTGAAATCAGCGGGCTTAAAGGTGGTCCGGAAGATCAGGGACTTAGGCTGCGGAAACGACTTCCTTAACCTCGGGTATTTCCTTCTTCAACAAACGCTCAATGCCGTTCTTGAGGGTCATCTGAGACATAGGACAACCGGCGCAACTGCCGGTCAGTTTAACTGTGACAATACCGTCTTCGCTAACACTGACAAACTCAACGTCACCACCGTCGGCCTGTAAATTGGGACGAACTTTTTCCAGAACTTCTTTGACCTTTTCCTGCATTTGGAACTCCTTTAATTTCAATGCATCTTAAACGCACTATATCTCAAAGTACCATACAAGTTTATAGGTGTCAATTACACCAAAGGGAATAGCCGGTTAACACATAAATTGGCCGAAATCCGTCCCGATGCTATAATAACTTTTGTAAATAAATGATTCGTCCAACCCTTGAAACTGAAAGACTACGGCTCCGGCCCTTCAACACCGGCGACGCGGATGAAGTAACCCGACTGGCTGATGACGAGGAGTTATCCCGTTATATACCGGCCATCCCGTACCCTTACCCAAAATATGCCGCTGCTGAATGGATTTCTACTCATCAGGAAAAGTATGACTTCGGCCAGGAGATTATTTTCGCCGTTACAAATAAAACTGAGTTGGCCATCTTCGGCGCCATCGGACTGGTGCTCACACCAGAACACAAACGGGCTGAGATGGGATACTGGATTGGTCGCCAGTATTGGGGACACCAGTACGCCACTGAAGCCGGTCAGGCCGTGCTTAAATATGCATTCAAGACACTGGGGTTGGAATCGGTCATTGCCCACCACTTGGCACCTAATACAGCTTCAGGCCGGGTGATGCAGAAACTCGGCATGAAGTATGAAGGCTGTCGCCGTAGGTATTTTCTACATCGCGGAGAATTTTTTGATGCTGCCATGTACGGCTTGCTAAAGGAAGAGTTTCAAAGTTGATCGCCAACTTCTATTCCCTGTTTATTGACAGGGCCCTGAAAGAGTTGAGGAAGACGATCCCTGAATTCGCCGGCATGCAGCCCGGGCAGAAGGTTTTGGATGTATGCTGCGGTACCGGCGATCAGGCTATTCGTCTGGCCGGACTGGGCCTTGAAGTTCAAGGCATTGACTTGGATGAACGGATGATTGCGGTCGCCCAATCTAAAAAACGGCGCGCCGTACAGGAACATGTCCGATTTCAGATTGGAGACGCGGCTACACTGTTATTCAAAAACCGAACTTTCGACTATGCCACCATTTCACTGGCTTTGCACGAAAAACCGCTGGAAATACAACTTCAGGTTGTTGAAGAGATGCGAAGAGTGGTCAAAAAAGGAGGCGTTATGGTGCTGGCGGATTTCGGCGTTCCCGCCAAGTGGTTTATCAGGATATTGGAAGGAATGGTTGGCGGTGAACATTACACCTGCTTCAAAAATTACCAGGCCGCGGGCGGATTGGAAATGCTGACCCTAAAAAGCGGACTCAAAGTTGGAAAACGCACTACCGTTATGGGCGATGCTGTGGAACTATGGTACATCAAGAATTGATCCTAGGAGACTATCCAAATTGGTAGATAAAGTTACAATTGAACAGAATCTATGCACCGGTTGCGGTATCTGCGTGGCCATGTGCCCCAAGCAGATTCTTGAGATTGACCCCGAATCCGAGCTTTGCCGGGTAACCGATCCTGATAAGTGCGATCAACTTGGCGGTTGTGAGTTCCAGTGCCCTACCGGGGCAATCACTGTGGACCCTTCGGTCTAGTTGGCTAATTATGTTGCAACCAGATAGTGCGGCCGTCGGTCACCATCGCAACCGTACCGGACAGGTCAGTCCGGTAAAGACCATCTTCATTAACCCATGATTTTAGGGCGACTATTACACTGTCCGCCGGATGACCATAACTGTTCTTCCCTACCTGAATGACTGCTAATTCCGGTTGACTGACGGCCAGAAAGGCGCCGCTGGTGGAGGCGACAGAGCCGTGATGAGCTACCTTAAGTACGGTCGTATCCGGTAGTAAACGGCGATAGATAAGTTCCTGTTCCGCACTCGCCGGCAGGTCGGCGGTGAAAAGGAAGGAAACTGTGTCATAAGTCAAACTCAGCACCAGTGAACCTTCATTAGTATCATCGATGCCGGGTTCAAATGGATTATGCACTTCAAACTCCAAGCCTCCTTCGAGCCGAATTCGTTGCCCTGCGCTGACCTGATCATTCCGGATTTCAAGTTCAGCAATCAACTTGGTCCACTCTTCATAAAGCTCAGTCTCGGCCGATACTCCAGAATGCACCACCTGATTCACCTCATAACGTTTTAAGGCTTCAAGCAGACCTGTAAGATGGTCAGCATCAGGGTGAGTTGTCACCACCAGTTCAATGGTACGGTTCCAGAAAGGCATTTGGCGGCCAAGCTCCTGGACCAGGCGTTGTGGTGACGGCCCGCCGTCAATCAGAATATCCTGGCCAGCCGGAGTGCGTATATAGACGGCATCTCCCTGCCCGACATTCAGAAAGACCACCCGCAAACGGTTATCGACGGGGGTGAACAGACCGGCAGAAACCAGTACCACAGCAAGCAGTACCGAGGGCATCGCAAATTTCCAGTTGAATCCGGCTGTCTTTTTGGGCCGCTCGGATTCGTTCTGTTGCCGATACCAGTGGTTCAAGCGCCAGGCTGCCAGCGCCAGAACAGTATAAAAACCCCAGATGAATAGAGCTTCAAAGTCGCTAAAACTAGGCACTGGTAACCGGGAAAATACCTGGGTGATATTCAACAGGTAGGTCAGGCCGAGCCATGTGAATCCGGCCAGCGGCACCGCAAGCACATTACTGACCAGTGCCACGGCCCCGGTCGCCAGCCCGCCGAAAATAACCAGCGGCACCACCGGCATGGCAGCCAGCGTGGCAACGCCGCCGGTCAGGGACACACCGCCGAAGTAATAGGCAATGAGAGGGGCGACACCGGCAACCGCCGCTGTAGTGACCGCCAGTCCGGCACCGGGATAGTAAACCAAGCTGTAAAACCGGCTGCCGGTGCCGGGGAAACGGGCGGCCAGTTGCCGGACCAAATGTTCAAATGGTGGCAACAGAAAAATTAACCCGGACATAGCTCCAAAGGTCATTTGAAATGAGGCCGACCAGAGTAGTTGCGGATTGGCCGTCGTCATCACTGCAGCGGCAAGACACAACGCAGGCAGAGCTGACTTCTGCCTGCCGGTCAGTTCAGCCAGCAGGAAAACAGAAGCCATCACCGCACCTCGGACTACCGGTGGCGCCAACCCGGATAGAATGACAAAACCCCAGATACCGAGCATCGCCAGCCAAACATACCAATAGCCGCGACGACCCAGCAGTCCCCGGGTGAGCAGCAATATTGCCCCGGCAATGATACTCAAATGCAGTCCGGAGATAGCCAAAAGGTGTGCGGTACCAGATGCGGCAAAATTTTGCCGGACATCATCCGGAATACCCGATCGGATACCAAGCGTCAACCCCTGGGCCAAAGAAGCCTGAGGCTCTGGGAGCAGAGATTTCAGGTTATCTGCTAATGATTCACGAAAAGAATAAATCTTCCCCAAAATGGAGTTGCCGTGTCCCGGGTCCACCGTCCAGACCTCCGGATAAAGCATAGTAACGTACACTTCATCACGCGCCAAGTAGGCACGCCAGTCAAAGGTCTCAAAAACTGGAGGCTCCAGCAATCGGCCGGATACAGTGATCCGGTCGCCGTAACCGAATTTTGGGAAAGGAGGCAAATAGACCAACACCGCTCCGGAAACTGACCGCCGCTCGCCTTCCGAAAATATTACGATATCAGTCAGCCGAAGTGCCTGGGATTTTTCCTTTTCCTCCGGCATCCGGCTGAGAACACCTTCAATAGTGTAAACGCCGGCGGTGTACCAGCCGACATGGCTTTTATCGACAGGTGTGAGTCCGGATTGATAAAAGAGAGATCCTCCGGTAAGTACTAGTGCCGCCAACCCGATAATTAACCCGGAACGCCTCCATTTTCTAAAAACCAGCAGTACACCGGGAAGAACGGCCAAAACCAACCACCAGACCGAAGGTGTGGTAATGGAGCCGATCCAGATACCAGCTACCCAAGCCAACGATAGGAAAATAAGCGCCACGGATTATCCCGTCACCGTTATCAGATCTTTGAGGGAGTCGAATAATGTCTGGCCGAACCCCGGCACTTTCATGAGCTCCATGATGTTGATGTAAGGACCGTTGGACGTGCGATATTCAATAATGGCTGTTGCTTTGGCGTCACCGACGCCAGGAAGCGCGTTCAGTAGCCAGGTCGGAGCGGTATTCAGATTTACCTTTTGTGTCAAATCCATACCATCCCCTACCACCAACCTGATGGTTGAACTGTCGACTGTGCCGCCAGCAGACTCCAAAAGTGATTCAATGGTATCGCCAACTTTCAGTGGATAGACCCCAGGCAACTCGACGTCACCCTCAATTATTATGGTTTCAAAAACGGCCGGAGTTGTAGAGGGGGCATAAATTTCAACGTAAGAAGAATCAGTACAGGCGGAAAGTATTAATATGGTAAGGATAATCCCGAATTCCAAAGTATGACGAAGTGGCTGTTTCATATAATTCCCCGCTAAAAATGAGTTAAGGCTATCCTAAAGTGAAAAAAGCGTCAAGGTTTTACTGCGTTTTGACGCACCACCCAAAGCCCTATAAAATGACTCCCTGATGAATACTGCCAAAGATACCTATTTACTGCTCTGGGGTGGACCAGTGGCTCCGTCCAAATCAAAAAAGGTGTTGTATTGGGCCGTCAACCATGAGGGCACTCTTTGCGGCATAATCTTCCCATCCACCGTATGGGACAAAATAACGGGGATAATTAGCACTTCGGCGATGGCGCCCTACATGAGCATTGCCGTCACCGGATTGTCCTCGGTGAATCCCGAATTCAGACTGATTACCATCAATTCTGACGCACTGATCGATTTCTGCCACCTGAAAAATAAAGTGTATCAATCCCGGCGGACACCAAGTCAGCTTAAACTGGAACCGGATAAACTGATGGCTCACGTTGGCTTGGGTGATGTTCCATCGCCAGCGGCTTTGAACCGCCAAAAAGAAAAGCACAAGGGGGATTTTTTCACCTTACTCCCTGACAAGACACGGGTGGAACTATTTTATCTAGTTGAAGAAAATCAATCACCCCCGGAAAAATTAGACGTAATTATTATGTGGGGGATCAAAGGCTTTTCTCTCCCTCATCAGTCCCAAGGTGGCAGTTACAAACCTGCGGAATACGAAAAGATTCTATTGGAACGTACCGAAATTAAACCACAGCCCTTATGGTTGCGTCGCCTTCTCAGAATCGGTCATAGACGCCGAAAACTCAGCTAATTTCTATCCATCAATAGGTCAGGTTACTATATTATTATTATTATTTGTTGGTAATTTATGGACATTATAGGATATTTAATTGCCAGTGCTAAAACTAAGTATTTACAGATATACTTTGGAGTGATATTATTACCGGCAGCGGGATTAGTACCTTACTAGTACTAGGGGTGGATGCCGCGGTAAATTCCATAAACGCCGTTATGGTTCGGCTCAAGTATATTTGGTTCTTAAAAATATTAAAATAGGAGGGTATCCATGAAGTCTCAAGTCACCAGACGGGACTTCCTGAAGGCCAGTGGCGGAGTTGCCGGACTCTTTGCTACAGCAGGCCTCTTCAGGGGTCCTATGGCGATTTCAGCCACTCCGGTGGACGATCGCCCCAGATGGACAAAGGAAACTTACACCATCTGTCCTTACGACGCATCAGGGTGTGGCTTTCTGTGCTACACAGATGAACAAGGGCGTCTGACAAATCTCGAAGGCGATCCTGACCATCCGGTAAATAGAGGCGGTGCTTGCTCGAAGGGTGCGGCTATCGCCCAGATTCACAACAATCCCCGACGCTTGAAGAAAGTCCAGTACCGCGCCCCCGGTGCCTCCGAGTGGGAGGAGAAAGAGTGGGACTGGGCCATCACTGAAATGGCTAAGCGCATCAAGAAAACCCGGGATGATAATTGGATTGAAACCAATGCAAAAGGCAATATGGTTCGCCGAACCGAGGCTCTGGCCATGGTTGGCGCATCATGTTTCGACAATGAAGAGTGTGAGTTATTGGTCAAAATGCTCAGAAGTCTTGGCATGGTGTACATGGAGACACAGGCTCGTCTCTGACATTCCTCCACTGTCGCCAGTTTGGCGGAATCGTTCGGACGCGGTGCTATGACCAACCACTGGACCGATGTGCAGAATGCCAATCTTATTCTCATCATCGGTGCAAACCCGGCTGAAAATCACCCGGCCTCCTATACTCACATCCTCCGGGCACAAACCAACGGAGCCAAGATTGTCTCCATCGACCCCCGTTTCACGAGGTCCTCAGCCAAGGCTGATATCTACGCCCCGATGCGATCCGGCACGGATATATCAGTCATTGGTGCCTTGATAAATTATGTCATCAATGACATCGACGCCCGGCCTGACCATTACAACATGACCTATATCACCGAATACACCAATGCTCCTTTCCTGGTCAATCCGGATTTCAAAGGCCCAGTTGATCTTGATGGACTTTTTAGTGGTTACAATACAGCTACTCGTAGCTACAGTAAATCCACATGGGCCTTCCAATTGGATGCAAATGGGGTACCTATTCGAGACAAGACACTGAAAGATCCCAACTGCGTCTTCCAACTCATGAAGAGGCATTTCTCCCGCTACACATTCGCCAAAGCGAATGAGATTGCGGGTATTCCCGAAGCAAAACTGCAAGAAATCGCTGACCTTGTAACAGCTACCGGGGCTCCGGACAAAGTGATGACCATAATGTATGCTATGGGTGCCACTCAGCATACCTACGGCACACAGATTATCCGCGGTTATTGTATCCTGCAGCTGTTGCTGGGTAACGTCGGCTTGGCCGGTGGCGGCATTAACGCCCTGCGAGGAGAATCTAACGTACAAGGTGCTACCGACTACTGTCTGTTGTTCCACATCTTACCGGGTTACCTGCCGATGTTCCTGGACACAGACTACACTTTGGCAGACTACAACACCCGAACAACCCCTCATTCAAACGATCCAAAAAGTTTGAACTGGTGGAAAAATAGACCCAAGTACACCGTTAGTATGCTCAAAGCTTGGTACGGAGAGAACGGTGTTTCTGAAAATGGTTTTGGTTATGACTGGTTGCCCAAGGCTGATGCTGGGGCCAACTATTCTTGGATTCCCTTGTTCAAAAATATGTACGAGGGCAACATCAAGGGTCTAATGATTTGGGGCATGAATCCAATAGTCAGCGGTCCAAATAACACCCAGACTATCCAAGCGATGGAAAAGCTTGATTGGGTAATCTGTTCAGATTTGTGGGAGATTGAAAGCGCCAACTTCTGGAAACGCCCCGGTGCCAATCCTTCCGATATCAATACTGAGGTATTCCTATTGCCGGCCGCCTGTTCTTACGAGAAAGAAGGCTCGGTCACCAATTCATCTCGGTGGATGCAATGGCGCTACAAGGCTGTTGATCCTCCAGGAGATGCCATCCCGGACCTAGACATGATCAACAAGCTTATGGTGGAACTGCGCAGACTTTACAATGCTGAAGGTGGTCCTAATGCCGAAGCTATCACTAAGATGGACTGGGATTACGGCACCCACGTTGATGCCCACCAAGTAGCAAAAGAAAATAATGGTTGGGATCTAACCACTGGAAAGCTGGTCACCAATTTCGTTTCGCTCAGAGACGATGGAACTACCACCAGTGGTAACTGGCTCTATTGCGGCAGCTATAATGAGACAGGGAACCTAGCCGCTCGTCGAGATCTAGACGACAGCCCATTCAATATTGGATTAAACGCCAAGTACGCATGGGCTTGGCCGATCAACCGCCGCATCATCTATAATCGATGTTCTGTTGATTTGGATGGTAATCCTTGGAACCCAGCAAAACCGGTTATTAAGTGGAACGCCGAGGCAGCCAAATGGGACGGTGACGTTCCTGATGGAGGAGCTCCTCCGATGAATCAAGGCGGATATCTTCCGTTAATCATGAAAACAGATGGCGTATCCAGCATCTTTGGCCCCGGTTTGGCTGACGGTCCTTTCCCTGAGCACTATGAGCCGTGGGAAAGCCCTGTTGACAATGCGATGAGCGGACAGCAGGATAACCCGACATTCCGCATCTGGGATGGAGGTTTGGACGTCAAGGGTTCGCGAAGTGAATTCCCCATCGTCTGTACTACATTCCGTTTGGTAGAACACTGGCAGTCAGGCGGCATGACCCGCAACCTGCCATGGCTGGTTGAAATGGTTCCTAAACCATTTTTGGAAATCAGCGAAGAGTTGGCCAGTGAAAAAGGCATTGAACAGGGTGATACGGTCAAGGTTAGCTCGGCCCGCGCCAGCATTGAACTTGCAGCTATGATAACCAAGCGCTTCAAGCCCTTCAATCTGGCTGGCAAAACTATTCATCAAGTTGGCATGCCTTGGCACTGGGGCTGGGCCGGCTTAAGCACTGGGGCTAGCGCAAATGCTTTATCTCCAAATGCAGGCGATGCCAACACTATGATTCCGGAATCCAAGGCTTTCCTGGTTAACGTAGAACGTGTCGGCAGCGGTGAACTACCGAAATACACCGGCAGGGCCAAACCAATTGAGCCTCCGGTTATCAAGAGGGGGAGCTAAGCCATGGCTAAAGGACTTTTAATCGATACCGTAAGGTGCACTGGCTGCCGCGGCTGTCAGAGTGCTTGTAAACAGTGGAACATGAAACCAGGGGTGGAAACATCCTATAGCCCTACCATGACTAACCCGATTGAGACAAACGCACACACCTATGTGCATGTTGAGTTTTTTGAGATACCCAAGGCTAACGGGGAGATCTCTTGGCACTTTGTCTCTAAGCGGTGTATGCACTGCATTCATCCGGCCTGTGTTTCGGTTTGCCCGGTCGGTGCCCTTCAGAAATTGGAGAACGGCCGTGTCGTCTGGGAAGAGGGCAAATGCATCGGTTGCCGTTATTGCCAGAATGCCTGCCCCTTTGACATCCCCAAGTTCACTTGGTATGACGAGGACGGCAATATTGACAACTGGAATAAAATCGCCAAATGCACCATGTGCTGGGACCGTGCTGAAAATCCTGATCCCACTGAAGAGCCGGCATGCTCCAAAACCTGTCCCCCCAGCGCCATCTTTTACGGCGAAAGAGAGCAATTATTGGCGTTGGCTAAGAACCGTATCCAACAACAACCTGATAAATACTATAATCACATCTACGGTGAAAACGAAGCCGGCGGCACCCAAGTTATGTTCCTGGCCGGCGTCTCTCCGCTTGACATCGGCTTTCCAGAAGTGGAAAATGAGCCTCATCCTGATTTCACTTGGGATTTTCTATCCAAAATCCCTTATGAGATAGCAGGAATTGCGGTCTTTTTAGCCGGTACCTACTACTTCCGCACCATGCGGCTTAAAGCTAAAGGCGAATTAACTTCCGGTAAAGGAGGAACTCACTAGGTGAATAACAGAAATATTCCGTTGTTCAGCTTCTGGGGTGTAGTCCAGATTCTTCTTGGCCTCGGCGCTATCGGCGTTCTCGTTGCCAAGCTGGTCTTCGGCCTCGGAGCTATAACCAATCTCTCTGACAACTGGCCCTGGGGGCTTTGGGTGGCTTTTGATATTGGCGTCTATATTGCCAGTGCCGCCGGTGGTTTCGTGCTGGCCGCTTTGGTCTACATCTTCCGTATTGAGACCTTCCGACCTCTGGTAAAACCAGCAATCATGATTGCTGCTCTTTGTTACACTATCGGCGCGATAGGTATCGCCGTGGACCTCGGCCGCACACCATTAATTGTTCATCCTTTGTGGATGTGGCAACACAATTCCATCATGTTTGAGGTGGGCTGGTGTGTCATGATGTACCTCACAGTACTCTATCTTGAGTTCAGCCCCAATATCTTTGAACGCATCGGGTTCAAAAGCGCCGCCAAAGTCCAGCACTTCCTGGCTATCCCGCTGGTCTCCTTCGGTATCATCCTATCATTCCTGCATCAATCTTCCTTGGGGGCCCTCTTCCTGATTACCCCCGACCAGCATCCGCTGTGGCATCAGCATATGATGGGATACCTCTTCGTTATCTCGGCTATGGCTCTTGGTCTGGCAGTCCTGACGTTCTTTGGCTTGATTATTGCCAAGTCATGGAAACTGACAACCAGGCTCGATGTCTTTGCGAAACTCATGCCCATAGCTGCCGGAATTCTGGTGGTCTGGCTCGGTGTTCGTTTCTATGATCTAATCCAAGGCGGTAATTTGTCGGCTTTTGCCATGGATGAATTCGGAGCTTTGTTTATAGCTGAGATTGGTCTGGGTGCTGTAATCCCAATCATTCTTATCGCTATCAAAAAAGTACGCGAGTCCCGTGCCGGGTTGATGTGGAGTTCAGGTTTGATCATTCTGGGTATCATGCTTAACCGTATCAGTACCTTGGTCATATCCCATGCTCCAGCTCGGGTTGGGGAGTATTTCCCAACCGTCTGGGAGTTCCTCTTCACATTAGGTTTGGTCGCCGGTGCAATGTACGTCTTCCGCTTAGGAGCAAAATACTTGCCACTTTTGTCCGAACAGAAAGCCGGACTCCCAGAGTCAGTGGCTAAAATGGATCCCGAGGTTGTACCGGCCTAAGTGAGTAGCTTTGATTACTCCTGCTGTCGTTCTGAGTTACAACACTATCAGGATGAGCAGCCTCAATTAGGTCCGATTATCGGCCTCAACCAAAGAATACTGGATATCCAGGAGTCGGTTCGAGTTAGTCTCGGACCGGCTCCTGCCGTCTCAGCCTGGGGTATGGATAACCTTAATGCCGAAACCCCGGCGCTGGGCGACAAGGTTCCTTTGATCCCAGGAGACAATTTTCGTCAAGCTGCAAGTAGAATGGCCCTGATCTTCACCGAAACTGCGGGAGTCAACTTTCCTCTTGAGGGCATCCTGAACCTACCCCAACTTCAAGGCGATGACGTTTCCGTTATTGCCTCTGATTTGATGGAGAACAAGCTTGATCTTGAGGCCATAGCTGATGGAAGCGGATATAACGCCGAAACCATTGCCTTCTTTCTACACAGTTTGCTGGTGCCTTTTTATGAACACGCCGCTGAGTCATATTTCCCGGTTTTTGAAAATCGGGAAGTCCCTTGGACCAAAGGCATCTGTCCGTTCTGTGGTTCACCGGCCCGTTATGGCGTAATCTTTGACGAAAAAGGTTTTCGTAAACTTTATTGCGGCTTATGTCGCAGTCAGTGGCCTTATCCGAGACACAAGTGCCCAGTTTGTGAAAATCCAGAGCGCGTTGAAATCCGTCAAATGACACTGGGTGAAGACAAGGCGCACATGGCGGAGGTTTGTGACACCTGCCGTTCCTACCTTAAAACAACGGACGAACGTAAATTACAGCGTGAGTGCGTTCCGACGGCTGAAGATATCGTAACGGCGACAATTGATATGGCAGCCACTAAGGAAGGGTATAGCCGGGCAGCCTGATCCATCACAAATTCAATAATCTTAGCGGGAACTCAATAATGAGTTCCCGCTATCTTATTATTTCCATACGGGTTAATCCTATTTATTACCCTATACCGTTTGTGTTAATATATGCTGAACAATCATTCAGGGAGATACCCATATATGATCAGTAAAATACTTGTGGCCAATCGCGGCGAAATAGCGTTACGCGTCATGCGTGCCTGCCGTGAACTGGGCATCAATACTGTTGCCGTATATTCCGAGGCTGACAAGGATGCGTTTTTCACTTGTTATGCTGACGAGGCCTTTTTGCTAGGACCGGCCCCAGCCACCTTGTCCTATCTCAACATGGATAAAATTATTGAGATAGCCAAGTCCAGTGGTGCCGAGGCTATTCACCCTGGTTACGGTTTCCTGTCAGAAAATCCCGCCTTCGCCCGGGCGTGCGAAAAAGCTGGGATAATCTTCATCGGACCTCCGGCGAGTGTTCTTGAATTAACCGGGAACAAAATTACAGCGCGCGAAGAGGCAGTTAAAGCTGGAGTACCGGTCATTCCCGGTACCGGCGAATGCTCGGCTGATTTTTCCATTCTTCAGGACGAACTCGGCGATATCGGTTATCCGCTAATCGTAAAGCCAGCCGGTGGCGGCGGCGGCATCGGCATGGTCATAGCTCGAAACGATAATGATTTGCAGCGCGCTCTCACCTCTTCTCCGGAAATGGCTAAGAAATACTTTGGCGTATCGAGTGTTTATATTGAGAAATACATAGAAAAGCCACGTCATATTGAGTTCCAAATACTGGCCGATTCCAAAGGGAACGTGGTGCATCTCGGCGAGCGTGAATGCTCTATTCAACGGTTCCATTCCAAGGTGATCGAGGAAGCTCCATCAACCGCACTCACCCCTGAATTGCGAGAGGAAATGGGAGCCGCAGCAGTCAATCTGGCACGCAGCATCGGATACGTAGGTGCCGGAACCATTGAGTTTATTTTCTCTGAAGGTCGTTACTATTTTCTAGAGGTCAACGCCCGCATTCAGGTAGAGCATGCTGTTACAGAAATGACTACTGGTATTGATCTGGTCAAAGAACAAATCAATATCGCTACCGGCTTGGATCTTTCGGTTAAACAAGAGGATATTAAACACTTCGGATGGGCTATTGAATGCCGAATCAACGCTGAGGACCCATTGCGCAACTTCATGCCCTCACCGGGAAAAATTTCCGGTTACCGCTCCCCCGGCGGCGTAGGCATCCGAGTGGATTCCGGAGTTCACCAGGGCTATGATATTCCCGACTGCTATCACCCTATGATCAGCAAGCTCGTATCATGGGGTATCGACCGCAATGAGGCAATCAAACGCATGCGTCGAGCTCTCAGTGAGTATATCATTGTCGGCGTAGACACCAACCTGACGCTGCACAAAGCCATTATGGAGAATCCCCGCTTCGTTTCGGGAGACCTGGATACCGACTTTATTGCCCGAGAGGTCAGCTTGCTGGCTGATATGCAGAAGGTTAATGAGCGCGACAAACCCACTCAGGTCCGTATGAGCCGCATATTTGAAGAGTTATGCTGACCAGCAGTTGCATTATGAACAGAAATCATGAAAAAGGGCGGCAATCTGGCCGCCCTTTTCCTTTTCTTCCATGCAATTAACCTTTAGTTCATTTACATCAGATTAATATTTCATCCAAACGTAGCCGTCCGTGGGAATTTATCGTAAAATGTCCGTATAAGAATTAGGATCATGAAAAAACCCAAGACATTATTATTTATCGGCGCTCACCCTGATGATGAGAGTTTCGGGCCAGGAGCTACATTGGCTTTATATGCACGAAATGGAGTCAACGTATATTATGCCTGTGCTACCGGCGGTGAATCAGGTACGGTAGACGTTAAATATATGAACGGATACGCTTCAATTCGTGATTTGCGGCAAGCAGAACTTGCGTGTGCTGCTCAAAAACTGGGCCTAACTCAAGTATTCAATCTCGGCTATCGCGACTCAGGTATGCCAGGCAGCTCTGACAACCAACATCCTGAGGCCTTAGTTAACACACCGGTAGAGAGCGTCACCGCCAAAATCGTAGAAATTATTCGGCGGATCAAGCCACAAGTAGTGTTAACACATGCCCCTCATGGTGACTACGGCCATCCCGACCATATCGCGGTTCACAAAGCTGCCTCTGCTGCTTTCCATGCAGCGGCCGATGAAATTCAATTCACGGATTGTGGAAACCCTTTCCAGCCCCAGAAATTGTATTATAATGTGATGCCCCACCGATTATTCAAATTGTTCATTAGGATATTGCCGCTGCTGGGACAGGACCCGAAGCGTTTTGGACGAAATCATGATATTGATCTTACGACTATCGTCAATCAATCACTGCCGGTTACAACCTTTATTAGGCTTGATAAGTCTTCTTTGAAGAGCCGCCATGACGCGTCCAACTGCCATCGCAGCCAAGTAGAAAACGGTTTTCTGCGCCGCGTATTATCAAATCTGATGATAAAATTTGGGAACGCAAAAGATTTTTTTAGCCTAGCTTACCCCCAATTGGACTCTCAAAAACAGGAGACAGACCTTTTTCAAGGGATAGTCGATATTATCAGCCGGGACGCTTTTGAAACCAAGGTATAAACTTGCTGGTTTTCTCCTGATATTGTTTGAATCCCGGATTTTGTGCCATGCTCTTCTCCAAAAGAGGCACTCCGGATACCTTTAAAATGAGAACAGTAATCGTCAGTGGTCCGATGATCCCTACCCAACCATCAGCTACAGTTAGGCCGATGATAAAAATACCCCACCATTGCATCACTTCCCCAAAGTAATTCGGATGACGGGAATATCTCCATAAGCCCGAATCTAAAATCCTTCCCCTGTTTGATGGCTGTTTCAAGAAGGCGTCCAGTTGGGCATCTCCAACCGTTTCAAACATAAAACCGATCAACCACATCAAAATTCCGGCAAAATCCCAGAAACCCAAGGCCATCTCACTGTTGGCATTGATAATTACCAGGGGAATCGCTATCAACCACATAAAAATACCTTGAAGCAAAAAAACCTGCAGGTAACTCCTAAGCGCCCAGTTCTTCCCCCAATCTTGACGCCATTTACGATATCGAAAGTCCTCACCCTTGCCGTTATTGCGGTGAAAGATCCTAAGAGCCAGTCTACCTCCCCAAATTATCACTAGCCCCAGGACAATAAACTGCCTGAGAGTTTCATGGTCAGAAACAAAAAATGTTACTGCCGCCACCAAAATAAACCCTGGCCCCCAAGCAATATCAGCCAGACTATTATCACGCCGCCAGACGGCAAATAGATAGTTAAGTGTCATATATACAAGAATGGTTGCAGCAGCTAATAACAACAGTGAACCCAATGGCATCTTTATCCTTCCTGAATTCTAACCGCAACCAGTAAAACACCTGGACCACCGTGAACTCCAAGAGCCGGGCCCAGTTCAAAAACCATTACTTTATTCTTATTCCAAATTTTCGCTATTCTAACCTGAAAATCATTAACTTTATCTGGTATCTGGCTGTGTGAAATGGCTACATCGACCAACCCTTTTTGTTGTCCGATAAAATCCGCCAGCCGCTTAATACCCAAATTATAGGTTCGGACCAAACCAGATTGAACTACCTCGCCATTGTTAAAGGTCAGCATCGGTTTAACACCGAGAAGCTTAGCCGCAACTCCCTTCACCCGACTCACTCTGCCACCACGTACCATATACTCCAAAGTATCAAAAATACCAAGCATTTTGACTTGACCTATTGCGGATTCAACCTCTGACATTACCTCTTTAAGGGTCCCGCCACTGTTTGCTACCCGGGCCGCAGCTATAGCGATCAAACCCAAACCCGCTGAATTGAATTTTGAATCCACAATTTCCACCGGGCAAGGTATACCAGCCATATCTCGCCCCAAGACCGCCGCATTGTAAATACCACTTAATTTTGAGGAAATTGTAGCGCACACCACTCCTTCGCTTTTTTGGCCCAATTCACAAAATACTTGGGCAAAATCACCAGGAGAAGGTTGTGAAGTATGAGGATGAACCTCTGAAGTTTTCAAAAGATGATAAAATTCGTCAGGCGTAAGATCTACACCATCATGGAAGACTCTGTCTCCAAATCGCACGATAGCCGGCACGATGGTTATACCTAGCTCTCTAGCCAAAGAAGGGGAAATGTCGGATGTACTGTCTGTAACGATACTGATCTTTTTCATTCAATTAATACTCTCGATAATTATTAATTGTCATCGTTAAAAATAATTATATCATCTTATCTTAAAATATCGTACACTATATTTTGAAGTAACAATACGAAGGAGAGACTCTAATGAGTTTTATTAAGGTAGCTTCCTTGTACGCGGTAACCTTCGTTGTCTTCTTTGGAATAGACTTGCTTTGGCTGGGGGTCATAGCCCGGAGTTTCTATCGTGAACAATTAGCAGGACTATTGCGTGGCCAATTCGATATTCTACCGGCGATTGTTTTCTATCTTATTTACACCGTAGGATTAATGGTCTTCGTCATTATGCCAGCCTTGAATAACAATTCCCTCATCCAAGCCTTAACTCTTGGTATCTTGTTCGGACTGGTGGCCTACGCAACCTATGACCTCAGCAATTTAGCAACCCTTAAAAACTGGCCTGTTAAGGTCGTATTTGCTGATATTTTCTGGGGAATGGCTATAAGCGGAATAGTCGCCATTGTTTCCTACATTATCGGTAATGCCATAAAATAGCCGGGTAATTTTCTTAACCTTCGCCGGATGCATTCTGTGACTGAAAACCATATATAGTCTGCTAATTACATTGACACTAATAATAACCGGTGTTAAAATCGCTTTGATTCTCAAAGAGTGTTTCTCTGAGTCTTCCGGTTGGAGAAATTACACTTTGACTGGTGGCCGATGTGGGCTGGCTGATGTCCCAATGGGATTTCAATTGACCGTGAAAACTCCTGTAATAAGGAAAGGAGAGTGTGTACTGGCTAGTGGCTTTGGTTCGTGATGAGCGTTAATTCTCCCCTAAATTGTGCATTTACTTCGTTGTTATAGTTTTCTAACTATTAAATAACGGCTTGAATCCGCTAATGAGCCCCACAAAAATCAGAAACCACTCAAAATATGCTGATATTAAGAGCATTCGATCTTCGATACCAAAAGACGCTTCCAAATATAGAGCGCCTTATGGGGAGTTCTGCCCTTTTCTACAGTGCTCAACTTGTTTCTCCGTTATCCATGTTATGGCAGTAAACACTGAATAAAAACCCCGGGAAAGGAGTTCAAATATGCCCGTAGGTATGCTCATTGATACCACCAAGTGCATCCTGTGCCGATTGTGTGAAGATGAATGTCACAAGTTCTATGAACTCAAGGACAAACGATTTGCCGGTACAGATGACGCACCCGAGTTAGATGCGTATCATTATGTAGTGTTACAGGCACATCAGGTGCCCTATTTTGACCGAACACAGGTCATCGGGGTCAGTAAGCGTTGCCTCCATTGTTTTAGCCCGGCCTGCGCTTCAGTATGCCCAGTTGGGGCCCTGCATAAGGAGGCAAACGGCGCGGTTGTCTGGGAGGAAGGTAAGTGTATCGGCTGTAGATATTGCCAAAACGCCTGCCCCTTTGATATTCCCAAATTTGAATGGGATGAACCCTGGCCGAAGATTTCCAAGTGCATCTTCTGTAATGACCGCAAGCTTGCCATCGGGGAAGACCCGGTGTGTTTTGATGTCTGCCCAACCAAGGCCATTCGTTTCGGCGAGCGAGCCGATATGATTGCACTAGCGCATGAGCGGATTCAGAACGACCCCGACAAATATTTCGACTATGTTTACGGTGAACATGAAGTCGGTGGTACCGCAGTGATGTATATCAGTTCGGTCGCCCCTGAGGAGATAGGCTTCATTGAAGTTGAAAAGGACCTATATCCCCCGTTAACCCGTGAGTTTCTCAGCAAGATTCCAATTGAAATATCTGCTATTGCCTTGTTCCTGACAGGCACCTATCTGTTCCGCACTCGCAGGGAGGCAAAATTCAAAGCAGAAGCCCTCCAACAATCCAATAAGGAGGATCGAGGCTAAAATGACAACAAAACTGACTCGTCGTACTTTTGTTGAACTCTGTGCCGGCTCAACAGCAGCCTTAGGTCTTTCGCTCTTTAAAAATCCGGAGTTTGAACGGCTTTTCGCTGCGGCTTTGGCGGAAGTTCCGGTTATCTGGTTTCAAGGGTCCGGATGTAATGGCTGCTCAGTTTCCGCACTCAATGGTTTTCCAGTCACCATTCAAGACCTGCTGCTCTCAGAGGTCGTCACCGGTAATCACGTCAGTCTGCGCTTCCATAACACCGTCATGGCGGCACAGGGCGACCTTGCAATGCAGGCTCTATATGACACCGAAACCGGACCTTTCGCCCTTATCGTAGAAGGTGGCATTCCGCTAAAGAACGGCGGTATTTATTGTGAAGTTGGTGAAAAGGACGGCCACGGCATCCCGATGACCGAGACCATTGAGCGTTTGGGTAAAAAAGCCATCGCCACCATTGCCTTGGGTACCTGCGCCTCATCAGGCGGCATATCCGCATCTCCTCCCAATCCCGGTGAGGTAGTCGGGGTAGCCGAATTCTACAAGCAAAAAGGCATCACCACGCCCGTTATCAATGTTACCGGCTGTCCACCGCACCCGGATTGGCTGGTGGTTCCACTGGCCCAGGTACTTATGGACGGTCCTGCATCAGTTGAAGTGGATGAAGACCTGCGGCCCAAGACCATTTACAGCAAGCTGATTCATGACCAGTGCCCACGGCGCGGTCAATATGACGCCGGCAAGTTTGCCGAGAAATTCGGTGATCCCGATTGTCTGTTTAAACTTGGTTGCAAAGGTCCCATTTGCCATGCCGATTGCAATAACCGGTTGTGGAACAATAAAACCCGCTGGTGTATTGAAGCCGGCGCTCCTTGCATCGGTTGTGCCGAAATGGCTTTCCCAGCTGGACTCGGTCCAATCCATGAACCGATGGATATTACTGAGGACAAGATAGGCGATAAAGCCGCCTGGGGCCTGGCTGGCGCCGCCGTGGCAACCATGGGTGTGCTTGCCGTCACAAAAAATAAATCCGGCAATGCCGGCCACTGATATCTTGAGCAAGAAGAGGGAGAACTAAATACACATGGCTAAAATTGTAATAGATCCGATTTCCCGAATCGAAGGCCATCTCAAGATCGAGGTGGTTGTAGAAAACGGTGTCGTCAAAGACGCCCACTCATCTGGAACAATGTTCCGAGGTTTTGAGATTTTCCTTAAAGGCCATAATCCTACCGATGCTCAGCATTACACCCAGCGTATCTGTGGCGTCTGTCCTACTTCCCATGGTATGACTGCCGTACTTAATCTTGACAGCGCCTTGGGTGTGGATGACAAGATTCCCGATAACGGACGTATCATCCGCAACCTGATTCAGGGCGCTAACTATGTTCAGTCTCACATTCTGCACTTTTACCACCTAGCGGCATTGGATTATGTTGACGTTACCGCCGTAGCTGACTATAGGGGCAACGATCCAGGATTAACCAAGGTCCAACAGTTCATCGGCCGGGCACTGGCTGCCAACGATTATTCTATGCTCGGGCCTTTCTGGCCGCGTTATGAAGGGGATTATCGGCTATCCAAGGCGATTAATATCAAAGCGGTCCAGGATTATGTTGAAGCACTTAACATGCGGCGCATCGCTCATGAGATGAGCGCCATTTTCTCGGGGCGTATGCCCCATAGCCCTGCGCTCGTGGCTGGTGGCGTTACCCAGGGTCCAACCGAGGACAATATCGCCGCATTCCGCGCCAAACTGACCGAGTTGCGCAAATTTACCGATGAAGTATATATTCCCGATGTTATTGCGGTTGCTGAAGCCTATTCTGATCACTTTGACCAAGGTTTTGGTTGTGGGAACGTACTTTCTTACGGTGTATTCGACTTGGACGGCAAAGAAAAAGATCTGGCCAAACGCCAGAGATTCCTGCCCCAGGGTATCGCCTCCGGGTTGAACGCAGGCACCTTTGACCCCCGTAAAATTACCGAGGACGTCAAATATGGTTGGTTCTCCAGTGGTTCCGGCTATCCGGGTGATACCGATACCGTTGATGATCCAAACAAATCCGGTGCATACACCTGGCTGAAGGCTCCCCGTTACGATGGGAAGGTCTATGAAGTCGGCCCGCTGCCCCGCGTTTTGGTGGCCTATCTCGCCGGTGACCAAACAGCCCAAAAGCTGGTTAATGATACCTTAGCCCATTTCGGTGCCCCAGCTACCGCTCTTTTCAGCACCTTGGGCCGACATGCTGCCCGGGCGCTGGAATGTAAGATGGTCGCTGATGTCATGGATAAATGGCTGGATGAACTCAAACCCGGCGAACCATTCAATGTCAAAACTGAAATTCCTGATTCTGCCCAGGGAATGGGCCTTTGGGAGGCTCCACGAGGCGCTCTCGGTCATTGGATCAGCATCAAGGACCAAAAGATTGAGCGTTACCAGTGCGTGGTGCCTTCAACTTGGAATTGTTCGCCAAGGGACAACAATGACCAACCCGGCGCCTTGGAACAAGCCCTCATCGGTGCCAAGGTTAAAGACGAAGCTAATCCCTTTGAGGTTGTTCGCATCGTGCGCGCCTTTGACCCCTGTCTGGCCTGTGCCGTTCATGTGGTCAGCCCCAAGGGGCACGAAAAAGGCCATTTCCAGATCTGTTAGTTTTTCATCACGGTAACAACACTGACTTCAACCCGCCTCCAATTAAGGAGGCGGGTTCTATTTTAACGGAAGTCTTGTTGTTTAGGGGTTTGCTGTTTTTTAAGTTTCACTATATGCTTTTAGAGAATCCTTATTCAGTAGCAAAAACGTTTTTTGATTTTTGAGAGACCTTATGACAAATAAAGTACTGGCCGCTCTTTCCGGCGGCGTTGATTCAGCAGTTGCGGCCGCCCTGATGATAGCGCAAGGACATCAGGTGACCGGAATTATCATGACAATTTACGACGGTGAAGAATCACAAGTGTCCACCGGTCGTAAACATGGTTGTTACGGACCAGGCGAAGCTGAAGACGTTAGTGATGCCCAGGCGGTGGCGACGGCATTGGGTATTGAACTTCATGTTTTTGACCTTAAGAATGAGTATCGCGACATGATACTGAATCACTTTAAAGCCGAATACCAAGCCGGCCGAACACCCAACCCCTGTGTCTATTGTAACCAACGCATCAAATTGGGAGCATTGCTAAACGAAGCCAGGAATTCCGGCTTGGATTTTGATTTCGTGGTGACAGGCCATTATGCCCATACCGACTACGAACCACAATCCGGGCGCCATCGACTGTTGCGTGCGTTAAATCACCCCAAAGACCAATCGTATTTTCTGTCACGCCTGTCCCAGGACCAGCTTAAAATAGTCCGTTTCCCTCTGGGTGGACTGACCAAGGAAGAGGTTAGAAAACTAGCAGACCAGCTGAAGCTACCCGTTTCTGAAAAAGAAGAGAGCCAGAATTTCATCGCCGGTGGCTATCGGCAACTGATATGCCATGAAGCAGAATCCGGCCCGATTCGGGACGAGGCTGGTAATGTCCTCGGACAACATTCCGGCATCGCTAATTTCACCATCGGGCAGCGTCAAGGTCTAGGGATAGCCGCTCCAGAGCCTCTGTATGTTATCCGATTAGAACCGGAGCAGAACGCTGTAATTGTCGGCGATAAAAGTTCAGTTTATCGTTCGGAATTAATAGCTGGTGATTTGAATTGGATCTCCATTGATAAACTAGAAGAAAGCCTCTGCGTGGCCGCCCGTATTCGTTCCAGTACCCATCCTGTTACGGCACAGATAACGCCAGAAAGCGACGGTGCAACGGTTCAAGTCACTTTTCAGGAAGCCCAGATGGCCCCTGCTCCCGGACAGGCAGTCGTCTTTTATGATGGTGATGTGGTGGTCGGATCTGGAATCATCATGGAATAATGAACTTCCCTTGAATTACCTTTCTATCTAGAAATTTATATAGACTACCGATTTCACAATATCAAGCGTGAAGCCGTCCATCCAACCAGCGGCTTCTCAGCTGCCCGCAACCGGCTTCGATATCGGCCCCGCGGGACACACGAAGCATGGTCCTGAAACCGCTGGTGATTAGTTGTTTTTGGAATACCTTTGCCTGCTCCACCGTTGTTGGCGTAAAACCACCATTCTCTGTTAAATTACCCGGGATGAGATTGATGGAACAATCCAGATTATCCAAAAGAATGGCCAATTCGGCGGCATCCTCAACCGAATCGTTGACTCCCGCAAATAGAGCGTATTCAATAAATATCTTACGTCCTGTCTTACTGGAATAATCCCAACAAGCCTTCATCAACTGAGCCAATGGGTATTTTTTGTTAATCGGAACCAGTCGATCACGTAAAATATCATTGGCGGCATGCAATGAGACCGCCAATTGCACCTGAATGTTTTCTTCAGCCAGTTGTCTTATTTGAGGCGCTAAACCGGACGTCGAGAGTGTCAGTTGGTGAAATCCCAAGCCTAGTCCCCTCTGATCGTTCAATATGGTGATAGCCTTTATGACATTATCGTAGTTGGCCAGAGGTTCACCCATTCCCATAAACACCACATTACTCAACCAACCTCTGCCAAGTCCTCCGACATTATCAGTACTGCCTAACTGCCTTAAAAAATAGAGTACCTGATTGATAATCTCGTTTGGCCTCAGGTTTCGCTCAAAACCCTGCCTCCCGGTGGCACAGTGTTGACAACCAATAGGACATCCCACCTGGCTGGAAACACACACCGTACGCCGCTCACGCCCGGTGTTGCTATTCCTGAAAAACATCAAGGCTGATTCAATGGTGTTGCCGTCTTCCAGCCAAAAAAGACTTTTGTGAGTATGCCCGTCTTCAGACACGATCTCTTCCAGAGAATCGAGCGTGCCTAGTGTGGCAAATTCCTCCAATTTACTTTGTAAAGATGAACTCAAGGCGGACATTTCTTTAAAACTGGTGACTTGTTCCGTAAATATCCCTTTGATCAGTTGCCTAATTTGAGACGTTGGTTCACCGATACTCACTAAGTAATCAATGAGTTCATTAGGAGCAAAATCCAAGATATTCACCTTCGGTTTTAGCATAGAAAAAATTTTTGACTTTAAATTAATAACTGAATAAAACCCGGCGATATTGTTGATAATCAAATGGTCCAGATTGAGAATAAAGTATGGGATGGTGGCCCTTGGGGGACAGTCCCCGAACTTTTATTTGAGAAGAAGGGGCTGATCCCAATGCTCCAACAATTCCTGATATCATATCACACTTAAACCCCCCTCCTAAATCCCACGTTTTCCGTTCAAAACTCGGGTTGACGGCCTCTTACCGGCAACGATACGGTTTTATTTCCAGACAGTTGGTAAATTGGCTAAATTCCTGACTGATGCTGGAATCACTTCAATCACAGAAATCGCCCCATCCCATGTCCGATCATACCCTTCGAGTGCCAGCAGAGAATCAAGTCCGCTTCAGTCAGTTACCATTACCGCAGTATCAAGCGATGGTTCAACTGGTTGGTCAATGAGGAAGTTATACCTAAGTCTCCGATGACCAACATCCAGCCGCCGAAGGTACCGAATAAGATTATTTAACCATTCAGTGATGAGCAGCTGGCAGCGCTAATCCGGTTGGTCGGTTCAAACCACAATCCAGTTTTAGCTTCACGAGACACCGCCATCATCCTGATATTACTTTATACCGATCTGCGGCTTAGCAAGATTACGTCAATAATACTTGATGATATCGACTTTGAGCATGAAACCATAACAGTAATAGGGAAAGGCCAAGGGAAAGAATGGTTGGGATCGATAAGAGAACCATGAGTTCAACCGTCTCTGGCTGACTTATGAAGGGCAGCCGCTACGAAAATGAGTATAAATGATTTGGTAATTATATACTTGACACAATGCGTCAAGTATATAATTACCAATGATTTAAACCAAAGGCTAAGTGTCCGAGTTGGCTTTGATGACGTTTGTTGTAGTCCTCAAACTTTCCATCATACCGGAGTAACGCTTTCGACTAAAACGGTGGTGACTTGTTTCAGGCGCAATTAATGCTAGGTCACTCAACGCTGACAATCACTCGGCGTAATGCAGCATCGCTTCAATCCGATGATGCGGCGATAGAGCACTCAGAATTTTCAGTTCGGTTGCCTATTTCTATCGGAAGTTTCGCTATGAAAGGTCTTGATGATATTGAGAAGACGCTGTGCAGTTAACACCTGGCACAGCATTTATAATTTTAAGCAAACTGTCGCTTTAGGGTGTCCACCAAAAACCCGCTTTTTACGTTCAAACCCATTGACACCCATACAACTTCTGATAGATTGGAATTATGGGGATAAAATTTGTCAATATCGGTGAGGCGCTATCTGAACCGGCACATTACCAAAAGAAAACTATCAAAATTCCAATCTATATCTGCCCAGTTTGCGGTGCAGAGTGTAAGTATAGAAACGGTCTGCGAAACCACGTAGCGTTTGCCCATTCCGAAATCGGGACAATCGAGGATAGGAGCAATGGCAAATGAAAACATTGACATCGACTGCCCGAACTGTAACAGCAAACTGAATGTTAAAGTCCCAGGGGCCAAGAGTGAAACAAAACAGCGGAGCACAATCCCAGCACTGATATAGCTGAGCGTCTGGCAAAGATCGAGCAAAAACCCAGGCGCTACCTGAAGACTTCTGCACTCGCTTCCCTTCGCTTTGCCAGGATGTTGCCGATATTAAAGCTCGGCAAATTGAGCAGGCTGAAGCTACTGAGCATGCTCACTACGCACCGACTGAGAAATTGTTCGACCACTGGCTGAATTGCCCCGGCTGCAAGAGCAAAGCCGATAATCTAGCCAAACGATTGGCCGAGCGTTCCAAGCCGGTGGAATCGCCTGCCGAGCCCGACGAACCTACCACCAATATAAAACCTGAGAGAGAAACGGCGCCGCCGGAACCGAAACCG
Source organism: Dehalogenimonas sp. (assembly GCA_050864255.1). Classification (GTDB taxonomy): domain Bacteria; phylum Chloroflexota; class Dehalococcoidia; order Dehalococcoidales; family Dehalococcoidaceae; genus Dehalogenimonas. Next base: position 343,109 of record JBOWAX010000002.1, on the reverse strand, counting down.
GAACCAGCTGTCAATACGGATGAACCGGCGTCGTCATCAGACCAACAGGAAACCGATGACGAACCTGTCTGGAACAGGGTGATGGGTTAATGGCAAAGAGGGAAATATATTGCCCTTATTGCGGCAAGGGCAGCCTGCGGTCTCACTTTCGCCGTTGTCAGCGGCTGCCGGCCAGTGGAGTCCCTGAAATCACGAATGATTCAGCAACCGGCGAAAAATACCCACAGTCAGAGGAATTGCTTCAACTGGACCAAAGCCCGCAAACGCCTCCGGCTGGTGATCCCGAAACCATCGCTCCGCCTCCTGGTGTCGACCCCGTTGAGTTTGAGCGCCAGGCGCGGTGGCGGTTGATGCCGAAAAGAAGCTGTTTACCACCACGGTTCACCGGACCGCCCCGGCTGATGTAATCCTGAAGCATATCTTTCAATTCCCGGCTTAGAGGTAGAACCCTCTGTTCGCGGTGTTCTTTGAGTTCTTCCACCGCATCTTCGACCTTGTGACCGCATTTCGGGCAGTAAACCGACGCCAGACCCAAAGACACATGGCACTTTGGGCACTTCAGCTTGATTCGGCTCTTCAGGTGTTTGATCATCACTGTCCTATTTGAAAGGTCGATATCCTCGACACTAATCGCAAGAGCTTCACTGATACGGCAGCCTAAGTGCAGTAAGCTCAGCAGCAGCAGCCGGTCACGCAGATTGTCAGCCGATTCTATCAGCCGCAAAATTTCATTCGGTTCCAGATAAGCTTTGTTCGCTCGGTTTTCCATGGTCTTCTTCTCTCATCGAGATATGCTCGATTTTTGGCTTTGTCACGCCGAAGGTTCTAAGATGTCGACGAACAATGAGTTTGGCAAGGATTCTAAGACCTGTATCGATTTTCCCCATGAGACCCAAAGTTGACAATACTAATCGGATTAGATATATTTAAGATATTCCTAATTTAGGTGTGCCTAAAGGAGCGTAAAATGCGAACCAATAGCAGTACTGAGGAGTATCTAGAGGCTTTATACACCCTTACCCAGGGCGGCAAGAAGGCTCGAACGTCAGAGATATCCAAACGGTTGAATATTGCCCCGGCCAGCGTTACTGAAATGCTCCGCAAGCTCTCTGACAGCGGTTATCTCAACTACTCACCCTATCAGGGAGCTACACTTACCCCCAGCGGTTTTGAATTGGCGGCCAAGATGGCCCGGAAACACCGGCTATTAGAGCGCTTTCTTCACGATATACTGCACATCGGCAATGACAAGGTCCACAAAGAAGCCTGCGCCATGGAGCATGCCCTTTCGGATGAGACTGAACGGGCGCTGTGCCAAGCTTTAAAAGCTCCGGACGTATGCCCCGATGATAAGAATGTGATCCCGGCCTGCAACCTCGGTTTCAGTAACTGCCAGGAATGCCGGGAATGGGGCGGAGACAGTCTGGAGGAAGCCGGTAAAAGAAAGGCCAATGTAGTTCCCATCGCTTCTCTCAAAGAAAAACAAGAAGGAACGATTGCCTTTATCAGGGGAGATAATACGGTTTTACGCAGACTCCTGGACCTGGGGCTGACGCCCGGAACGAGCATTAAAGTCAATAGAATTGCGCCCCTCAAAGGACCAGTAGAAATAGCCGTCCGGGGTTCAAAACTGGCCTTAGGGGACGAGATCGTATGCAATGTTTTCGTTGAAAGACAAGCTGAATTCGGAGGTGGAGAGGGTTAATATGGGATCATGTCATGAAACAACTACCCTGAAGAAACAAAAGGGCCCCGGCAAGGGGCAACGACTGACTATCGCTCTCGCTGGGAACGCCAATGTCGGTAAGAGCGTAATTTTCAATCAGTTGACTGGTTCGCAGCAAATTATCGGCAACTGGCCCGGCAAGACGGTGGAGAGAGCCGAGGGGTTGTTGTGTCAGGGCGGCTACGAGCTTAAGGTGGTGGATTTACCCGGCATTTACTCTTTGTCAACCTTCTCAATCGAAGAGCTGGTGAGCCGTGAATATATCGCCCGTGACAAACCGGATGTCATCATCAATGTCATCAGCGCCGCGGTCCTGGAACGGAACCTCTTTTTCACCCTGCAACTCCTGGAGCTGGAAGTCCCGATGGTGGTCTGTCTCAACCAGATTGACATTGCTGAAAGCAAAGGAATCGCAATCGATGCCCGCAAGCTGGAAACGATACTGGGAGTGCCGGTGGTGCCGACGGTAGCGGCCACCGGTAAAGGCATTCCTGAGTTAATCAATAAAGCTATCAAACTTGCCGAAGATGCCTCAGCCGGCAACAGCCCGATTGCCTTCAGGAATGGGGTTGAGGCTGGTGCCGAAGAACTCACCGGACTCATCGAGTCCGAGCGTTTGAACTTGGAATACCCGGCCCGCTGGGTGGCGATCAAACTGATTGAAGGTGATGCTAATATCAGAGAGCTGGTTAGCCCTTTGTCCGCCAGGGTGATCCAGAAAGCCGACGGGCTGGCCGACCGGCTGGAGTCTGAGTATAAGCAGTCTCGCTTTGCCATCGTGGCTTCAGCGCGGTACGCCCTGGCCAGCCAGATGGCGCTCGACGTGCAAACCCAGCAGATTGTCAAACCCAAACTTGCAGACCGGTTGGATCATCTGGCGACCCACCGGGTGTTTGGCTATCTTACGGCATTCGTCGTGCTGACCGTTCTGCTACTGTGGACGTTTACCATCGGTACCTATCTCTCCGGTTTGATGTCTAATGTCTTAGGCTTCTTTGAGCCATTGGATCCCCGGGTAAGCGGACCCCTCTTGGGCATCCTCTGGAATGGCGTTTTTGGCGGTTTCGTGGCTGGCGCCACGCTGGTTGTACCTTATGTGCTACCTTTTTATTTAATGCTGGCGATCCTGGAGGACTCCGGTATCCTGACCCGGGTTGCCTTTATGATGGATAGCGCCATGCATCAAATGGGGTTGCACGGTAAGGCCATCATCCCGATAATCCTGGGCTACGGCTGCAATGTACCTGCGATATACAGCACCAGGATCATGGGGACGAGGCGCGAGCGGTTGCTGGCGGCATTTGCCATCACCTTTTCGCCCTGCACCGCCAGGACCATCGTCATTTTCGGCCTGGTGGCCGCCTTTGTCAGTATTCCCTGGGCGCTGGCGCTTTACGCTATTAACCTGCTTGTTATGTTTTTAGCCACTAAGTTGGCCGGCAAAGCTCTGTCCGGTGAACTCACCGGCATGATCATGGAGATGCATTCCTTCAAGGTGCCTTCCATCAAGGTGGTTTATAAACAGACTTGGACTCGCACCAAAGGGCTAATCATGATGGTTTTTCCAATCTACATGATCGGCAGCGCCGCCGTTCAAGGGGCTTATGCCCTCGGCTGGCTTAACTCGATCAATAGTGTGCTGTCTCCGCTCACCGTGAGCTTGCTGGGGCTGCCGGTGGTGGGCGGAATATTACTGATCTTCGGTGCCGCCAGAAAAGAACTGATCCTGCTCATGGCGGTCACTCTCTTCGGCCTCAATCTGGCGTTAGTCTTTAGCCCGGTCCAGCTTATTGTGCTGGCTTTGGTTGGGGCCATCTACCCTTGCATGGCTACTATTGGAACACTGACCAAGGAATTCGGTTGGAAGGCAGCCTGGGCAATTGTCGGGGCCAACTGGGCCGTCGCCATTCTGGTGGGAGTGATCGCCGCCAAGATCTTGCCCTTCTTTTTTAACCGATAGAGACCCGGCTGATTGGCTAGGATGGTTATCGGCGGGCAAAGGACAAGAATCAGAATAGTCTTTTCAAGAAGAAGTCCAATACCAGAAAATCTTCCATCGGCGTGTGGTCATTGAAGTCTCCCTTTTCTGATCATTGAGACAATCCCCAAGCGCTCCGTCCGTGATAAGAGTGATAGTTATATGCCCATGGCTGGCACCTTGCTGCAACCGGCCGGAATCTAGATCACTTGACATGAGCCCTGGTCAACCGTTGTCCCATAGTTCATCCCCAAGTCTCACCCTCAACAATATTTGTGGCTTTCCAGATAAAGCCAGCCTTCATCATTGGGTAAAATACGGAATTACTAATGGTCTCTCGGGCTGGACTCGGCGCCGGAAGCGATGGATTCCCACTTCCCCTCACCTTCGAGGACGGAGTTATGACAAAAATCGGGTACTTGCCTGCAGGGACAGTCGCTCAATCATGTGCCATTAGTAATTCGAACCCCTTGACATGGCAAATTCATATCGGCTATAATAATGACTAATCAGACCAACTTACTCAACAATGAAACTGAATGGAATCTGACGACAACTACCGAGGGAATATGACAGTCACGCCGGAAACGAACATCGCAGAACTAAGGAAGCACGGCATCGTCAAGCTCAGGGACGATGGCATGTACGCGGTCTGGGTCAAGACCGCCTGCGGTAACCTGATCTCGGAGCAAATCAGCAAATTGGCGGAGATTACCGAACGTTTTGCCCGCGGTTATCTGCTTTTCTCATCGCGGCAGATACCGATAATCCCCTTCGTTCATGAGGATGACGTGCAGAAGGTGCAACAGGAACTGGCCGCAGTCTATTTGACCCTCGACCGCTGCGGTCCCACCGTTAGGAACATCAACGTCTGCCTCGGACGCCAATTCTGCGACAAAGCCGAAGCCGATCCCTTGCCGCTGGCTCAGAAGCTGGACAATTTTTTCTATAGCCCAATGGCCAACAAGGTCAAGCTGGGTGTGGTGGGTTGCGGCAAGGACTGCATCATCAGCCGTGCGCTGACCGACATTGGCTTTGTGCCAACCACTACGGATGGGCAGACCGGATACGATGTTTATGCTGGTGGACGGCTTGGCTTGAGCCCCTTCCTAGGTATCAAGGTTGCCGAAGCGCTGAATGAGGAAGAGTGCCTGCGATTGGTGCAAAACTTCTTTGAATTGATGAATAGGGAAGGGCAACGCGGCGAAAGAGCAGCCGATCTTATCGAGCGCCTCGGTGCCGAAGCAGTCCAGCGTGAACTACATAAGAACCTTGATCATGCCTCAGGTTTGGCACCGGTCGCTTGCCCCAGTGCCTCGCTCGGCACGCATTTCGGGAAACAAACCATCCGGTTGCGGGCGGTTGCCGGGGAGGTAACGGCTGCGCAACTTAAACACATCGCCGGTATCGCTTTGCGTTACGGCGTAGGTCTCGTTCACTTCGACGTCCGTGGCGGTCCCGAGATTCCAGGCGTCGCCGAAGTTGATATTGAGGCTGTCCGTCGGGAGGTCGCCCTATCTGGAATGGATATGCTTGAAGGCGGCCTAGAAAACTTGCAGAGTTGCTTCGGCGGTTACTGCACCGAGAATCTGGCCGATTCCCAGGCATTGCTCAGGAAAATTGATGCCATCGCCCGGGAGACGGGCCTGGCCGATGTTAAAATGACCATATCAGCCTCTGGCTGCCCCAATTCCTGCGGCATCGCCCACCTCAGCGATATCGGCTTCTATGGCGTGGTTGAATTTGACGTAGATGCCGAAACCTGCAACGGCTGCGGTCTGTGCGAGCCGGTGTGCAAACGTAAAGCCATTAATATCATCGATGGTACTGTGAATATCGACACCGAACAATGCCGCCATTGTGGCCAGTGCCTCTGCGTTTGCCCTTTCGACGCTCTGGTGGAGAAACGGCGCGGTTTTGCGGTGTTAGTCGGTGGGCGCGGCGGGGAAGATACCAGACTGGGCCAGATCATTTACGATTGCGTGTCGGAGGACGAGGCTGTCAGGATCACGAAAAAGTTAATGCATCTATTAAAAGATAACGGTATCGATGCCGCGACTCTAATTGATAATTGGGGGCTCGACGCGGTGAAAAGTGCCTTACTGTCGAGTGAGGAGCCATCCTTCGACCATTCGAGATCAGGGGGAAATAGCCATGTCTAATAAGATGCTCCGACGCTATCGAATCGCCCTCGCAAGAATCCCGAGGGAATGCGCCTGTAGATAGCCTCCCTTTTGCAGGGGAGGCCAAACGTCCCTCATGGTATTCAATCTTCGGATATTTCTATAACTATTTGGTAGATAGCCTCCCTTTTGTAGGGGAGGCCAAACGTCCCTCATGGTATTCAATCTTCGGATATTTCTATAACTATTTGATAGGAGTAGTATCGTGAAACAGTTGTTTATTATTTCGATCAGCCTCGTTACGTTATTGGTCAGCACGGTTGCCTGCTCTCCCAATACGGTAGCTCCGACCACGGCTACAGCTTTCAAGGACACTAATTACACCGTAAAGATTGGCTTCCCCACCGGGGTTAAGGACACCGTCGCTCCAGATGGTCCGGATCTCTGGGTCTTACAAAAGGGCATTCTCGAGGAAGAGTTCGGCAAAGACGGCATTAAAGTCGAATACATTCCATTCCTCGGCGCGGCGCCGGCAATCAACGAAGCCCTGGCCGCCGGCGCCCTAGATATGACCGTCATCGCCGACATCGGCGCCCTGATTGGTAAGGTATCCGGCCTTGAGACATCCCTCGTCGCCATGGGCAACCCGGACGGTACGCCGTGGTGGCTCTTCGTTTCACCTTCGTCGCCTATCAAGAAGGTCACCGATCTCAAAGGCAAAAAGGTAGCCACCGTCAAAGCCACTCTGCCTTACTTCTACTTGCTCAAAGCTCTGGAGGCCGCCGGCATGAAAGAATCGGACATCCAGTTCATCAATATGACCATCCCGGACTCCGAACAGGCGCTGCGCGCTGGCCAGATCGATGCCGCGGTGAGCGGTGACTGGATGGGGGTCAAGCTGTTGAACGAAGGCTTCCGGGCCATCGATTCCACGGTCCAGACGCCGGTTGGCCGGGGAACTATAGTGATCATTGCTCGCAACGCTTTTATCACCGCCCACCCCACCTTCTTCCCCCGCTTTTATAAGGTGCGGCAGCAGGCAGTCGTTTGGGCCAATGCCAACCGTGACGCCGCCTTCGACCTCCTGGTAAAAAATACCGGCGGCATCTCACGTCAACTTCTGGAGCCTCTATACTCCAATCCCTTTAACTTCGACCAGAGCTTATCAGCCGATGTGGTGTCGCGGATCAAACAAGGGGAAACTTTCCTGCGAGACCTGGGTATCACCCGCGGGCCTGTGGATGTGGACGCCTGGATCAATCAATCCGTGGTCTACCGCAAGCCCTAAGAAGGAACACTATGGTAACGCGAAAAATATTGGGTTCTAACCACGTCGCGACGTTATCTGTCTGGGAATCCCAGCAGAAACGGGTGGGAAAGCGATGGCGTCTAAGGTTTCCATTACTTGGACTGCTGTTGCCCGTCCTGTTGCTTGGGCTATGGTGGCTTGGCGCCGCCACAGGGAAACTGAATGTCGCCTTCTTTTCCACTCCACAGGCGGTACTGGAGACGCTGGGCAATCTCCTGTCCAGCGGTGAACTAGTATCAGGTTTCTGGGACACCTTGCGACGGATCCTCGCCGGAGCGGCTATCGGTTTTTCCGCTGGAGCGTTCTTGGGTGGAGTCACCGGTTATATCAGGCAGATAGAACGTGTCTTGGATCCGACGATCCAAGGCCTCCGGGCTGTTCCTGCTGTCGCCTGGATACCTTTCCTCATTCTCACCTTGGGGATCGACGACGGACCTAAGATCGCGCTGATCGCCGTCGCAATCTTCTTCATCACCTACGTCAATACCTACGCCGGCGTCCGGGGCACCGACCAGAAGCTCATCGAACTGGCCAGCGCTTACCGACTGAAGCGTTCTCTGGTCATTCGCCGCATCATCATTCCGTCAGCCTTACCGCAAGTCTTCGTCGGCTTGCGCCTGGCCGCCGCCATCGCCTGGATCGCCGCGGTGTTCAGCGAGATCCTCATCGGCAGTTCAGGGCTGGGCGTCCTGCTGAACGACGGCCGGAGCCTCGGTCGACCCGACCAGACCATCGCGTTGATGCTGGTACTGGCCGTGGCCGGGAAAACAACAGATGGACTTATTCGACTTCTGGAGAAGAGGATCACCCGCTGGAGAATGACCTTCGCCGGAGTGTAGCAAAGCATCGATACCGAGGACAACATGAGTAACATTAAATTCGAGCATCTATCCAAGAGCTTCCCGGGCGCGGGATTGGTGCTGGATGACTTTAACGTGACCGTGCCCTCCGGGGGCTTCGTCTCCCTGGTGGGGCCGACGGCTTGCGGTAAGTCCACCCTCCTTCGACTGATCCTCGGCCTGGACCAACCCGATGAAGGCAGAATCCATCTCGAAAGCACCAGTGACGAGTGCGCCGCGCTGTGCGCCATCGCCTTCCAGGAACCGCGGCTGCTGCCCTGGCTGACGGTGAGGGAAAACATTGAATTAGTGCTCGAAGGGCATTGCCCGAATGGAGCCGGCCGGACAAATGAACTGCTAGGAATGGTGGGACTGGCCGATTTCGCCAACGCTTATCCCAAAGTATTGTCCGGCGGCATGGCGCAGCGGGTGTCGCTAGCGCGGGCACTGGCGTTGGAGCCGGACGTTCTTCTTTTGGACGAACCATTCAGCGCAGTCGACGCGCTTACCCGGATGAAACTACAGGACTCACTCATCCGCATCTACATGGCGCGGCCACGGACCACTCTCATGGTTACCCACGATATCGACGAAGCACTACTGACCAGCCAGAAAGTCATTGTGCTGTCCAGCCGGCCAGCCCGCATTGTCGACGTCGTCGAGGTCAAAGCGGCCTACCCCCGCGATCGAAACGACGCTAATCTATTCTCACTAAAAGCCCGCATTCTGAAGGGTTTGGGCATAGTAGCGGAGGACATCATGGAGGGTGCCGGTATCTGAGAAGTTGAACAACCACCTATAACAGGAAGCGAACAGTGAAAGCACAAGATCGACAATAGGAAATAGCTTGAAGGTCGAGAGAGATAATGTCAGTAACAGTGTATCCAACAGGAACGACAATATACAACCCGGAAAAAGCATGGAGCGGTTTCACCATTCTCAGCACTATGGACGGCAACGCCCGCCTCATCTGCATGAACGGCGGTGAGGTCAAGAACTGGAAGGGCTTCGGCGGCTTTCCCAATAAAGTCCTGCCCGGAGGGTTTCTTCTGGGAAGCACCGGTGTCCGTAACAAGAAGTATGGTTTTCAGGACCAGTTTGATCTGGTGCAGGTGGATTGGGAAGGCAACGTCGTCTGGAAGTTCGACGGGCACGAGTATATTAGCGACCCCAGTGAAGAACCGCGGTGGATGGCCCGGCAGCACCACGATTACCAGCGCGACGGCAATCCCGTCGGTTATTACGCGCCGGGCATGGAGCCGAGGGTGGACGGCGGCAATACCATTATTCTCTGCCACCGGAATGTCAATAAACCGTCCATATCCGGCAAGCAGCTTTTAGATGACGTGATTGTCGAGGTGAGCTGGGAGGGGGAGAAAGTTTGGGAGTGGCAGTGCAGCGACCATTTCGATGAACTAGGCTTCACTAAGTCTGCCAAACGGGTGCTGGCCAGGCATACCAATATGCTCAACATCGGAGAAGGCTTCGGCGATTGGATGCACTTAAACTCGACGTCAAAGCTCGGCCCCAACCGTTGGTATGATACCGGCGACACGCGCTTCCATCCCGAGAACTTGATCTGGAGTAGCCGCCAATCCAATATCCTGGCTATCGTTGATAGGAAAAGCGGCAAGATCGTGTGGAAGACCGGTCCCGACTACAATACTAAAGTCCTGCGTAAGCTGGGGCAGATCATCGGGCCGCATCTGGCGCACATGATCCCCCGGGGACTACCGGGCGAGGGCAATATCTTGGTCTTCGATAACGGGGGCTGGGCAGGCTACGGGGCACCGAATCCGGGTTCTCGTAGCGGCGTCAACAACGCCGTCAGGGATTTTTCCCGGGTGCTGGAGTTTAATCCGGTGACGTTGGAAATCGTGTGGCAATATACCGCTAAAGAGGCTGGCTTCATTACTCCCATCTACGGGAGCAAGTTTTACTCCAGCATCGTTAGCGCCGCCCAGCGCCTGCCGAACGGCAACACCCTGATCACCGAAGGGATCGAAGGTCGGATATTCGAGGTCACCAAAGAGCATGAGATTGTTTGGGAATACGTCAATCCCCATTTCGGGGAGTTTTCCAATCTGGTCTATCGCGCTTACCGGCTGCCCTATGAATGGGCGCCGCAGGCCGGAAAACCCTCGGAGCGAGCCATCCACCGGGCAGATATCAGGCAATTACGGGTGGGGGTGTCAGGTGAAGGTTCCACCGGAGTGACGGAAGAGGGAATAGAGCCAATGGTGGAATTCGATACCCAATTTTGTGTGTTGCCAACGGACAAACCCAAAAAAGGGGCGTTACGGCCATGTTAATCCGGGAAAGGCAAATTATCTACAGGCGGCCTCGTTGCAATAGGGTGCCCCTGCTGAATTGAACATCAAGACAACGAGTGTAATATGAATACGAATATTAAGATAGAAGCCAAAACCAACAAGCCAGACCATCGTTTGCGGGTTTATTCGAGTATTATCAACCTCATCGCCAGCGAGGATAATCCAACGCCACTGGTGAGATTGAACCGGTTATGCTCCAACCCCAACTTTGAGATTTACCTCAAGTTGGAGCGGTCCAACCCCTTCGGCTCGATCAAGGACCGCATCGCCCTGGAGATGCTCCGCGAGCTCGATACGGACGGCAGAACGGTCATCGAACCTTCATCAGGCAACACAGGCCTGGCTATTGCCGCTATCGCCGCCAGCCGCGGCATACCGGTAGAGATTGCCGTGCCCGCCGGCATCCCGGAGGACAAGAAGGTCATGCTGCGGCTGCTGGGGGTGAAACTGTGGGAGACCGATGACTCTCTCTGCCCGCGCTTTCCCTCGGAGGGCGCCCGAGGTTTGGTCGATGCGATCCTTCGGAGCCCGGCCACGAGGGATGGCTATATCAGCCCCAACCAGTATGAGAACCAGCTCAACGTCCGGGCCCACTACCGCAACACCGGCCCGGAAATATGGCGGCAGACGGGGGGGCGGGTGACCCATTTCTTCGCCGGTTTCGGCACCTGCGGCACCATTTCCGGAGTTGGCAGGTATCTCAAAGAACGCAACCCCGATATAAGAATCGTCGGAGTCGAACCGGCGTCGGCCGAGCACAAACTGCCGGGACTGAAGCGCATATCCGGCCTGCCGCCGGAACTGGTGCCCAAAATCCTCGATGAGAGCGTCATCGACGTACGTGAAGAGGTCACCGACGACGAGGCTTACGGCACGGCCGTCGCCGTGGCTCGTAAGGAGGGGATCCTGGTCGGCCCGACCACCGGCGCCATCCTGGCCACCGCCCGGCGTCACGCGGCGAAGGGGCCGGGCATGGCCGTCGTCATCTCCCCGGATGACGCTTTCAAGTACGGCAAGTTCTACGCCGATTACCTGGACAAGGAGGAAAACAAAAATGGAAATTAAGGAATATGACCTGGTGGACTATGTCTGCCCGCTATCCCGGATCAAGGCGGCCCAGGTCCTTACCGGAATGCGTCCCGGTGAAAGAGCCCGGATAATCCTGGGCGACGGCGAGTCACTGAAGAGCGTGGCCCAGGAGCTGCGGGCGCGCGGCATCAAACCGGAGTTCGAAATGCAGTCCGGGGAGCGGTTTGTCCTGACGGTCACCGGATAGTGGGGTAAAAGGCAATGAATGGAATCATCATAAATATCGACCCGATCGCCTTCAGCATCGGCGGTTTCGAGCGGCGGTGGTACGGCATATTCGTGGCGCTGGCCGTCGTCGCCGCAGGCTTAGTGACCCATTGGCTGGCAAAGAGGCGTTCGTTCGATCTGGACGTCAGCATGCTACTGCTGGTAGTGGTGCTGGCCGGCGGGTTGGGCGCCCGGCTGTTCCATGTCGCCGATAACTGGAGCTACTACGCCGCTCAGCCGCAAATGATCCTGCATTTTTCCGAAGGCGGCCTGGCCATCTGGGGCGGGTTGCTGGGCGGAGGCCTCGCCGTGGCGGGATACGCCTTGTGGCAGCGCCTCCCGCTGCTGAAACTGCTGGATGTGATGGTGCCCGGCGTCATCATCGGCCTGATGATCGGCAGACTGGCCTGCGTCGTCACCGGGGATACCGTCGGCGATGTCACCGGCCTGCCCTGGGCTTTCATCTATGTGCACCCGGGCGCCATGATCCGGCCCGAACTGGCCGGTCTGCCGGTCCACCCTTATGCCCTCTACGAGATGCTGTGGAACGGTCTGGGCCTGGCGGTGATCATGTGGCTGCGCCGGCGGCCGCTGCGTGACGGCATTGTGTTCCTGGCTTTTGCCGCCTTCTATGCCGCCGGGAGGTTCCTCCTGACCTTCATCCGGGTGGAGAACGATTTCTTCCTGGGCTTGCATCATGCCCAGATCATTGCCCTGGGCATGATGATCGCTGCGGGCGTCGGGGCTTTGCTGTTGAGGCGGGCGGGGCGGAGGGGCGGAATGGCTGCCGGGATTCCGGAACCGGGGGCATCTCCGGCCAATTGAGACATCGTTTCCCCTCTCCTTTAGTTCCTCTCCCACAAGGGGGAGAGGAAGATCGAGAGTTACGGAGAATATAGAAAAAAGGCATTGGAGGTTCGTTATGTGGTTCGGAGACACCTGGGGTCTGGGCATGTGGTTCATGATGTCGTTCATGGTATTATTTTGGGTGGGGGTCGCCGCGCTGATCGTCTGGCTTATAGTCCGGGTGACGCGGGGTGATTCGGGAGCCGCAAGCCGGATTACGCCGCTGGACATGGCTCGTGAACGCTATGCCAGGGGTGAGATATCCGCGGAAGAACTGGACCGGATCCGTAAAAACCTGTTGTAGAGCCCGGTGCCGGTTCTTATATTCTGACCCAAGGAGGACCTGCCTGTGAAAATCAAAAAGGCGGTGGTTGTTCCCGGCCGGAAAGCCCCGGGATTCGAACTTATCGCACTCGATGGCGGGACGGTCCGTCTGAGCGAGAGGCTCGGCCGGGGACGGCAGACGGTGCTGGTCTTTCTGCGCTACCTGGGCTGACTGACGTGCATGGATCACGTGGCGCAGTTGTGCCGCAGGAAAGAAGAACTGGATGAGGCCGGTGCCGATGTGCTGGTGATTTCATTCGGTACCGCCGAATTGGCCCGCGCCTGGCAGGCGGAGACCTGTCCGTCGTTTCAGGTAATGCTCGATCCTGAAAGGAAAGCCTACAGGAATTACGACCTGGAACGCTCAAGGTGGCGCTCATCGAGCCCGGGCACTCTCTGGTTCACCCTGAAAAGTGTTCTGGGCGGGCGGAAATGGCACGGCATCACCGCCGATCCGGCGCAGTTGGGCGGGGATTTCATCATCGGGGCCGACGGCCTCGTCAAGCTGGCGTATCCCAGTCATGACCCGCTGGATCGGCCCGGCGTCGAAGAAATACTGTCGTGTCTTCGCCGGCCGGAAACGGTCTGTGAGTCCGGTACCGGTAAGGAATAGGCAGGAATAAAATGGTATCGCTGGCAAAAGAGAACCTGCTGCATGAGAAATCCAAGGTCACCCTGAGCATCGCCGGGGTGGTGCTGGGCGTCTTCCTCATTTTCACTACCGTCGGGCTGTATAACGGGCTGGACCGGGTGGTGGAAAGCATGACCCTGGAATCAGGGGCCGATCTCTGGGTGACATCCAAAGGAGCCTCCGGCTCACTCCACAGTCCGTCATTACTGCCGACCGGTCTCGACGCGGCACTAAGCGGGATCGAAGGTGTCGAAAAAGTCGCACCCCTTATCCGCATGCCGGTGGCAGTGACGCTCGATGACACCAAGTACCTGATATACCTCACCGGCTATGACGCCGCGACCGGTTTGGGCGGGCCGTGGTCGGTGGTGGAGGGAAAGGACACTCCGGGGCCGGGCGAGATGGTGATCGACCAGGTGCTGTCACGAAAAACCGGGCTTGGCGTGGGCGACGAAATAGTGATCGAGGGGCGGGGATTCCGGATTGCCGGCATTTCCGACGAGACTTTTATCCTCATCGCCTACCTGGCCTTCGTCAATCTTGAAGATGCGGTATCTTTCCTCCCGGCCGATCTGACCAATTTCTACCTGGTCAAAACGGTCCCCGGGGTTCCGCCAGAGGATGTTCAGACCCGCATAGCCGCCGCCTTTCCCGATGTATCGGCCAGCTTGAGCCAGGTCAACGCCACCGAGGCCAAGGACGAGACTATCGGCGGATTTCTGCCCATCATCTTCGTCATCAGCGCTATCGGCATCCTGGTCGGGGTACTGGTGGTCGGGCTCCTGGTGTATACCATGACCATCGAAAAGAGCCGCGAGTACGGCATCGTCAGGGCTATCGGCGGTACCAACGGTTACCTTTACCGTATCGTGTTGTACCAGTCGATGGCTGTCTCGGTGGCCGGCTACGTCATCGGCGCGGCCGTGTCCGTACCGTTGATCGCCGGGCTCAAAATGCTGGTGCCGGAACTGGTGGTGACCATCACCCCGGCCATGATCCTGTGGGTATTTTTGATATTCGTCGTCACCGGACTCGTCGCCTCGGTTATCCCGGTTAAAAGACTCTCCGGCATCGATCCGGCGTCGGTGTTCAAAGGATGAACATGAACGAACATGCCGAAGTCAGGGAACAGATAATCGAGCTGAAAAACCTGTCCAAGGTCTATGGCGCGGGGCATGTCGCCGTACATGCCCTCGATAAGGTCAACCTGCATATCGTCCGCGGGGAGATCGCGGCGATCATGGGGCCTTCGGGTTCCGGCAAGACGACGCTGCTCCAGACGATCGGGGCACTGCTCAAACCGTCCGCAGGACAGATCATTCTCGACGGCGTCGATATTACGGCGCTGCCGGAGCGGGAACTGCCGCGCATCAGGCTCAATACCTTCGGTTTCATCTTCCAGTCGGCCAATCTGCTGGCTTCGCTTACCGCCAGGCAGAACGTCGAACTGGTCATGAACCTTGCCGGCGCCAGAGGCAACGCGGCCGGGCGCCGCTCCCGTGAACTACTCGAAAAACTCGGAATGGGGCACCGGTTGGACCATCGGCCGGAGGCTCTTTCCGGGGGCGAAAAACAGCGGGTGGCCATCGCCCGGGCATTGGCCAACGATCCGTCCATTTTACTGGCCGACGAGCCCACGGCCAACCTGGACTCAAAGACCGGGCACGCCGTGACCGAACTCTTGCGGCAGATCGCCAGGGAACAGGGCAAGACGATCATCATCGTCAGCCATGACCTGAGGATACGGGATCTTGTCGATCGGGTCCTATGGCTGGAGGACGGGCGGCTGGGCATACGGTGGGCGGAAGGCGTGATCCATGACCCTGTCTGCCTGATGAAAGTAGATCCGGAGAAAACGCCGTACCTATCGCTCCATGAAGACAAGAACTACTATTTTTGTTCACCGGAGTGCAAGGAAGACTTTGATACTGACCCTGACCGTTACCGGGATTTCGACAGGCAGGCAGCCGGCTGACCACTTGCCGCCTTAGCGGTGTCCGGGTGCCGTCCGGCAACGACAATATAGCCATTAACGATCCATTTTTCGAGGAGACTCAATGAAATTCGAAACCGCCGCCATCCATTCGGGTGAACGACCGGACAAGTGCTACGGAGCGCTGTCGGTGCCCATCTACCAGACGTCGAACTTTGCCTTCGAGGACATCGGCAAGACCAAGAGGGGGTATGACTATACCCGCAGCGGCAATCCGACGCGGAAAGCGCTGGAGGACACCATCGCCGCGCTAGAGGGTGGGCACGCCGCTTATGCCACCGCCACCGGAATGGCGGCCGTTGCCATTGTATTGCACCTGCTCAAGGCCGGCGATCACGTTGTCTCCTGCGATGACATTTACGGCGGCACCTACCGGCTATTCGAGAGCGTCATGAGCCGATTCGGTATCGAGGTTTCGTTCACCTGCGTAAGGAATAAGGCCGATCTGGAGGCCGCCATCCGGCCTAACACACGGATGATCTGGCTGGAAACGCCCTCTAATCCGTTGCTTAATATAACCGACCTGGAGATGGCCGTTTCGGTGGCGCGGGATCGGAAGATTCTGACGGTGCTGGACAATACCTTCGCCTCGCCGTTTTTCCTTAAGCCGGTGTCATTCGGCATCGACCTGGTAGTCCATTCGACCACCAAGTACCTCAACGGGCACTGCGACGTCGTCGGCGGGGCCATCGTGACCACCACGCCCCAATTGACTGAAGAGATCGGTTTCCTGGTCAACGCCATGGGGGTCGCCGAAGCCCCGTTCGATGCATGGCTGGTGCTGCGCGGCATCGAGACGCTGCCGCTTCGTATGGCCCGGCACGAGGAGAACAGCCTGGCCGTTGCCCGATTTCTAAGGGAGCAGCCAGGGGTTTTGCGCGTCCTTTATCCTGGTCTGCCGGACCATCCCGGGCACGACATCGCCAGGCGGCAGATGACCGGATTCGGCGGCGTCGTTTCCTTCGAGGTCGAAGGCGGCCACGGCGGCGCATCGCGCGTTCTCCGTGCCATGCGCCTCTTCACCCTGGCTGAGTCATTGGGCGGCCCGGCCTCGCTGGCCGAGCACCCCGCTACCATGAGCCACGCATCCATGTCGGCCGAACATCGAAAATCCGTCGGCATCGGCGACGGCCTGATACGTCTTTCAGTAGGTCTGGAGCACGTCGATGACCTAATTGGCGATCTGAGGCAGGCTCTATAACCCGGTGACTAGTCGGGTGACCGGTAAAGCTCTGGTCTCTCTTAGCGGCGGAGTCGATTCGGCGGTAGCCGCCGCGTTGGTTAAGGACAGCGGCTATGAAGTCACCGGGATTATGATGAAGATCTATGGAGGCGACGAAACAGCCGCCGGTACCCGATTAAAGCATGGCTGTTATGGCCCCGGTGAGAGTGAAGATATTGAGGATGCCCGTAAGGTTGCCGAGATATTAGGTATCCGTTTCGAGGTCTTTGATCTCAGCCTGGAATACGAAACGACGATACTTGAGAATTTCAAAGCCGAATACCGAGCCGGTAGGACTCCCAACCCGTGTGTCCATTGCAACCAGCGCATCAAGCTGGGCTGGTTGCAATTTGGAACGCTCTGCCGACCGGGTGACTAATATTTGCGAGCGAGTTGTTTTTGTCGTTACCGGCAGGCAGGAAGAGATTGGTGGCAAATACTAAGTTCGAGTATCCTGAATCGGAAATCGGAGTTGCGCTTGAGGCGATATAGGCTCAAATTTGGGTTTATTAAGATCGAGTTGAGGTATGGGGTAGCCTACCAACTTCTTCCCTCTCTCTTGTACATTCATCCCGATGTCTGATTTCTTGGATATATGATTGGTCGATGGCAAGGGGAATCTATCGAAGTATCAACTGTTACCTTTTAAATTTTGGTGGCTTTTGTGGGATTTAAGAAGTTTATATTGATAGTATAGGACACAACCTAGGCAGTATCCACCGATAGCAAAAGATACCACCACTCCCAATACTCCGGCTACAATATATCCAGCCAGAGTCCATCCTAAGGTAAGTAACAGGGTTGACAGCACCAAGAATCCGACCGCCAGGGTATTGTTAAATCGCGCCAGTTCACGGGCTTCAAGCGATGAAGCGGCAATCCGGTGTTTAATCAAAGGACGGACAATCCGGATAAATAGATTGCCTTTCAAGCCAAACATCAGACCGCCAATCTCTACGAGCAGCAGCAAAGCGATAGGTATCGGACTTTGAGTGACAATTGCCAAGAGTATCAAAGCCACGATACCCATCTGGTTTGCCCGTAATAGAATAACAGGAACTTCGTTTGTGTTCATTTCGCTTCCCTTTAAGTGACAGTATTGATTGTTGTTAATGTTGGTCAGTTAACTCAACAATAACATATTAACAGAACGGAAAGGGGGTGTCAAACCAGATATTACAGGTGGAATTGAGACTATAGCCCGTGAACGGTGGCATTTGATTCAACCATGCCAGAGTTAATGATAAAACCGGGGTAGATATCGAAGCAACAAAGGGAAGAGAAAGATTCGCCATCGAAGTCATTGGTTTCAAATCATCTCCTCTTGCCCGTTCCACCGATTTTTGCCAGATTTTCTTCAGGGCGATTTCGAGAATAGAAGATGGAAGTACTCGGTGCGTCATCGCTCTTCCTTCAAGGTGGGGGAATGGTTTATCCTTGGTGGCTAGGGTAACGATATCCTCGGTAAGCCTCTTCTCATCGGCAGCAGGTAATTGTTTTCGCCTCTGGGTCGTTCTGGACTGATCGAGCATCTGGCAGGCCGTCTTTGGGAGACTTCAAGTTTTTCACAGACATCCTCCACTACCACGCGTCTCTTAGACGGGCTTAGAAGTTTCCCCGGGAGACTTCCTATGTATAAAACTCGAGAGAAATGCTAGAATTGCATAATGTCAGGTCAATCACATGTGACGCCTATAGCCAGTAAACTCAAGATTAGCATTTTGATCGTTGGCGTTATTTTCGTTGTTGAACTGGTTGGTGGACTTGTTTCAAATAGCCTTGCTCTTCTGAGTGATGCTGGTCATGTATTTGCTGATTTAGTCGCACTCTCCCTCAGTTGGTACGCAGTTAATCAAGCACAGCGTCCTGCAAGTAACAAGATGACTTTTGGATACCATCGCGTTGGCGTTATTGTTGCTGTAGTCAACGCAATAACCATTCTTGCTATTGCCATATTTATTTTTTATGAAGCTATCCGGCGTTTCCAAGAACCACTTGAGATAAACAGCGTAGTAATGAGCGTTGTAGCCACAATAGGTCTATTGGCAAATATCTTCGTTGTTTACTGGCTAAAGCGGGAACAAAAGGAAAGCCTAAATATTCGAAGTGCCTTCTGGCATGCAATGGGAGATATGCTAGCGTCAATAGGTGTAATAGTCGGCGGTATTATTATCTATGTAACTGGAGTCTTTGAGGTTGATATAATCGTAAGCGTCTTAATCGGTCTTATTATTATCGGTGCTGCTTGGAGGATATTTAAGGAAGGTTTTAGAGTGTTACTCGAGGCCACACCCACAAACGTAAATGTTGAAAAACTACTTAAAGAGATAAGAAACACACCAGGGGTGAGAGAGGTTCACGATATCCATGTCTGGAGCATATCTCCTGAAATAAATGCTATGAGTTGTCATGTTCTATTGGAAGACCGTAAGCTGAGTGAAACCCAGCAGATTAGAAGTGAGATTGAAAGTATACTTAAGAGATACAGTATAGACCACAGTGTAATCCAGATGGAATGTAAGCACTGTGGGGCTGGAGATATTTATTGCAAGCTACCGTGTTCATCTGATGAAAAAGGGGATAATCTAGAAGATAAATAATATTCCTTTTGAGCGGAGATATTAAGGAACCTTTCAGCTTGTCCGTGTCTTCTTGGCAGGCAGTAAGTATTATGATTGGTACATCTGAAGAACGGTGTATCTGGCGGCACACTTCCAGTCTGTCCGCTTCTGGGAGCATTAGGTCGAGGATAATAAGGTCCGGATTTTCTCACTTGAAAAGGGCAGGAGCCTTCTGTCCATCGTTTGCTTCGAGAGACTCATAACCCTCACGCTCGAGATACGCCCGTACAGTGGTTACGATCTTCGGTTCGTTGTCAACGACCAAAACTTTACCTTTAGACATGTTTTGCTCTTCTCGAAATATAATATGGAAAATAGTCGGTTTTGGTAAAGAAAACGGGTGATAGAAAGTGCTTTCTATCACCCGTATGATTAATCTGGGAACCCTGATTTACCGGCAGCCCCATGACCCGCCACCCATCATACCCCAGCCTATGATTGGTTGAGTTGCTGGAAAGGATGCGCTCGGTGTTGTGATGGTAGTTGAACCCGTTACAGGCATCTGGCTGACGTCATAGCCTCCCCAACCAACTATCATACCGGAACCCATCATGCTCCAACCGTTTCCGATATTCACGCCGTCATTCAAGTAACTACCACAAAATCCGGCCCAAGTATTGGAGCCTGCTGTGGAAGCCAGATTCTGGGTGAGAATGGTTCCGGCAGCCTGGCGCGCAATATCCAGGAGAGTCTGAGCCTGCGCCTGAGTGATATAGCCGTATTTAACCTGCAAGGCAACATGGTCAACATAAGGCGCAATGATCGCTTCCACCAACGTGGCCGTCGGCACATTCTTTTCTCCGGCGATCACTGCCAGAGTTTTACCCGTTTGGAGTTGAGTGGTAAGATCAGCCGGAGCTAATCCCAGAATAGAGGCTAAGCGGGCCAGAGTTGTTGAATCGAGAGCAATGGCATTATGCATATAAGCTGTGGACACCCTGCCAACACTACTATTGACTGAAGATGCCAATACCGGCACTCCGACTGCGAGTAGCCCCACGGCAACGATAATGATCCCAATTAGCCATTTCTTAGATAAAGTTTCCATAAGTAACTCCTTTTCGTTTGTTATTAATATGAT
Source organism: Dehalogenimonas sp. (assembly GCA_050864255.1). Classification (GTDB taxonomy): domain Bacteria; phylum Chloroflexota; class Dehalococcoidia; order Dehalococcoidales; family Dehalococcoidaceae; genus Dehalogenimonas. Next base: position 322,787 of record JBOWAX010000002.1, on the reverse strand, counting down.
ACCAGATCCATATGAAGAAACCGTGAAGATGACGGCAATATATGATGAAGATTTTGTGTTGTTTCTTCCCCACGCCAACTACCCCTTCAATAGTCTGAGACCATTAGCCATCACTATGAGAGCGCTTCCCTCGTTGATAAGCAGTCCCGGCACCAAACCGATCTTACCGAACAGCGCTAGCGAAACAACCACGACAACGACAGCCACAGATGCGACGATATTTTGCTTGATAGTAGCCACCGCCTTCCGGCTCACGCGGAAAGCATAAGGAATCTTAGACAAGTCGTCTGACATAAGAGCAAGATCAGCGGTCTCCATGGCGATGTCGGTACCTGCAGCTCCCATGGCGATGCCTACATCAGCGGCAGCCATTGCCGGAGCATCATTTATCCCGTCCCCTACCATCGCAATTTTATGGTACTTCCGTTTCAATTCTTCGATAGCAGCAACTTTATCCTCTGGCAAGAGTTGCGCTCTGTATTCATCTATACCTGTTTGAGAGGCGATTGCTTTGGCGGTCCCCTCGTTATCACCGGTCAACATTACAATGTGTTTGATTCCAGCCTTTTTGAGGCTCGCAATCGCCTCTTTGGCACCGGGGCGAAGTTGGTCGGCCACAGCAATTATCCCCATGACCTCGCCATGTCCCATTACAAGGATGGCGGTTTTGCCTTCGTTCTCCAACCGTAAAAGATCTGCTTCCGCCTTTCCCAAGTTTATAGATAGTCGATCGCACAGCTTGCGGTTGCCAACGTAGTAAGTATCGCCGCCGATTATTGCCCTCGCCCCCATGCCCGTAAAGGATTCAAAATCGGTCAAGGGTATTACCTCTCCCCTCTCCTCTCGTGTTTTTCTTAGGATAGCCTCAGCTAAAGGATGTTCTGAACGTGATTCAACCGATGCCGCCACCCTGAGAAGTTCGGATTCTGAACCTTTCAGGGCAATCACGTCTGTAACTCCCGGTCGTCCGATAGTTAACGTTCCCGTCTTGTCAAAAATTACTGCATCAACGCTGCCGGCAGCCTCGAGATCGGCACCGCCTTTGATCAGGACGCCCTTCCTAGCCGCGGCGCTGACAGCCGCCAAAACCGAAATGGGCACTGAAAGTGCCAGTCCACAGGAACAAGAGACCACCAGAACGACCATCGCTCGGTAGAACCACGGAGTAAATGGTTCTCCAAGCAGCCATGGTACCAATGCGACGACTATGGCAACGATGAACATCGATGGGGTGTATATCCGGCTGAACCGCTCGGCGAAGTGCTGGTAGCTGGATTTCTTGGCCTCCGACCGCTCCACTGAATGAATTATCCGCGCCAAGGTCGTATCCTGGGAGAGTTTACTGACCTTAACTTCCAACGAACCGCGCAGGTTGATGCTTCCGGCGAAAACATCATCACCCGACGTTTTACTCACCGGGATTGATTCACCGGTAATGGGAGCCTGATCCACCGAGGAGGAACCGAAAACAACCGTTCCGTCAAGTGGGATCCTCTCGCCGGGGCGCACAATGACCGTCTCTCCGACACGAATCTCTTCTACTGGTAAGGTTTGCTCTTGACCATCCCTTTTCAATAGCGCTTCTCTCGGCATCAGTCCCATCAACAGTTTTAAAGAACCTCTGGCCCGTTCGGTGGCATAAGTCTCCAGAATAGCCCCCCAGGTATAAACAAATACAAGGAAGGCGGCTTCATCCCAGAAACCCAATGTGATGGCCCCGATTGTAGCTATCACGAGTAGGGTATAAATATTGAGAGTTCTAGCACGGAGTCCAGCTACGGCCATTTTGGCCGGATAATAGCCACCGACAAGTATTGAGGCACCAAATATGAACCGGGTAATACTATGGTCAATGCCAAATCGTTCTAAGATAAAGCCAATTAGCAATAGAATACCCGAAGCCGCAATCAGTTTGACTCTGAAATCCTGCCACCAAACCTTTACCTTAACTTTATCTCGATCCAAACGGGCTTTCATCCCGGTTTCCGCTATAGCTTTGATGATGTCCTGAGAAGAAAGGCGAGCGGGGTCATAATTGACCGCCACTTTCTGACTGGCAAGATTCACTTCGAATTTTAATAGCCCCGGTAAGTTTTTAAATTTATTCTCGATGACGACCAACTCATCGGCGCAGTCCATACCCTCGACATACAATGTGATTGATTGAAATGTTTGGTCGGGTTTAACTTTATATCCCAACCGCTCTACGACCTTAATGATCTCGGAGGACTGCAATTTCCCGTCAGATGGTCTGATAATTAGCTTTGACGATGATATAAGCACCTGCGCCGATGTTACGCTTTTGATCTTGGAAACGGCGCTTTCTATTTTCTGGGCGCATTCGGCACAATCCATGCCCTCCACGGTAAACGATATATCTTTTGTATTCACATTACTCTCTCTAATCGTGTTATGTTCCTGCGGCAGGAATATGTTACGGATGACTGATGTGGTCCAGACAAATCTGCAAAAGCAGACGAATATGATCGTCGCTTAATGAGTAGAACATCATACGGCCTTCTTTACGTTGTTTGACCAGTCGAAGTGTTCTTAGGATTCGTAGATGCTGAGATATGGCTGACTCAGATATTCCAACCACGCATGCGATGTCGCAGACGCACAATTCCTGGTCAGTTAGCGAGTGCAGAATCTTCGCCCTGTTAGAATCGGCTAAAGCGCCGAAGGTTTCTGAAAGGGTGGTGAAAGTTTCATCAGGAGGCAGTCTTTTTTGTGTTGCGTTCACTTTTTCTTGATCTACTGCCCAGATTTCACATTTATCTCGGGATTTTGCTGTCATAAATAATTCCTTAACGTATGCGTATATGCTAATGTATTGTCACACAGGAATATCGCCTTGTCAAGATTGTGTAAGGGTCCAGTACATATTTCACTTGGGTTCTACTTGAGTGCTCTCGTCTATTCATAGTTTAAGACTGTAATTATTCAGATACTCCTCAACCCATAGAAAGATTTCTTGTGTTTCAGGTGGAGTTCGACTCTCCTCAGTCTCCACGTCCAATTTGATAATAAGTAAGAATAAAAATTTCATTTTTCATTTGGCAGCTTCCTATTTCAATTCTCTCTTTAGTCTTTTTCTAGCGGACTTCCCAAGACGCCATTTGCGGCAGGCAGCCTCCCACCCGAGATTACGGCCGTCATATACAACCTCCGACCATTTACCACGGATAATCTTGCCCTCTTTACCTGGCACGATATCGTGCCCACAGTTGATGCAGCTGGAAAACTCTGCGACAGGATCGTTGGCGAAACTCCCCCCACACCGGGGGCATTTCAAAATCTGGAGTCGGTGGTTCATTCAAAGACCTCCGGCCCAGCTAGATTGTTTGTTGCAAAACACCCCCTAAAAAGTGGGGTGTTTTTAATCGTGGGCAGGACCCAGGAATTGAATGTTGCTAAAGATGTGTTTTGTAACATATTCATCAACCGTCACCCCCTCGACCTCAGCGGCTCGGCTGAGTCTTTTATGCGCGAAACCGCGGCTCAATTTCAGCCCGGTTTCCTCCCGGATGATTTCAGCAGTTCTTGCCCACCGTCCGCGCCCTTCACCTGCCTTATGGTAGGCGTTACAAACTTTAGCAACGTCCACTCCAGCGGGTCTGCGACCAAATACCTTGCCCTCTTTACGCGCAAGGGCTAATCCGGCGTTGACTCTCTCCCTGATCTGGTCTCTTTCGAACTGGGCAAACCCTGCATAGATGGTCAGCATCAGATCCCCGGCCGGACCAGCAACAGAAAGTTCGGGTTGGGTCATAAAATGGATATCCAGTCCGTAACCCCGCAACATTTTGACAACAGTCAACGCCATAATGGTGTCCCGGAAGGGCCGGTCTAGTTTCCACGCTATCAGAGCATTAAATCGGCGGGAGGCTGCGTGTTTCATCAACTGCGCCCAGGCATCACGGCGGGTAAAATCAGCAGCGGATGCCTTGTCGACATATTCCCCAATAATTTCCCAACCTTGGCGCTGGCAGTATTCCCTCATGGCACTCAGCTGCACTTCCGGGTTCTGGTCTTTATCCCGGGTGCTGACCCGGGCGTATAAGGCTACTTTCATATACTCAATCTCCTAATGCCGGCCAATATGCCAGGACTGTGTTCGTTTAGCTTGGCGGCACATTGTCTCGTGGCGTTCGGCACGATCAACTCTGCTTTTGTGCCTTCTTCAGCCTATAGTCCCCCGGTTTCATGGTGACAATATATCCGGGACACATCTCCAAGAGGCGGGAAGCACAGGCTCCGCCGATATGGTCGGGCAAGGTGTTAACATCAAGGTTTGTTGAGAGGACTATATGGCCATAATTGTTGTAGCAGTAGTCGATTACATTGAAAAACACACCCTGAGTGAAGGCGATATCGCGTGGACGGGTTTTGCCAACCTCGTCCAATACAATCAAATTGCGCCGAAACAACCGGTGGTAAACATCGTCCTCGGTTAATTCCGAATCGCTGCTAAAAGTGGCCCGGATACGTTTCAGTAGCGTCGCTTCGGTAAGGTATTCCACCGGGCAGGTGTATTTCCTCATGCCGTTGTAGCCTTCGTGATCACGATCAATTTTGACTTTGTTCTTGCTGTGCATCACGGCTTGAGCCATTGATGTTATCAGGTGTGTTTTACCGGTTCCGTAAGGCCCCATAACGAGCATATTGCGATACGGCATCTCTTCGTCGTCCCATTCTCCGTTCAGGAGGTCGTGTTCAAATTGCCTAATTATTTTGTATGCCTCCGGTTGGGAGGCCTGATCAAATTTTTCATAAGAGCAACCCGGCCACCAGTACTTCATTGGAATACCGCTGTATTCAGTCAGCCATTCTTCTTCCAGGTCTTTCTCAAGTTCGGGGAGTTTGGCCAGCATTTCCTGGTACTCTTTATCCAGAGCCTCCCGGCGCCGGCACTGTTCACATATCCGGTCGGTACCGTAAGGTTTTTCTGAGCCGTCTGCCTGGCGTACGAAGGTTATTACCGCCTCCCCACCGCATGTAGTGCAAGTGACCGTTTCCCGCCTAAGAGGAAGGTGTAAGATTTCGGATATACTCCGCGAGTGCCCCTGAATTCTCGTTTCCTGGGATTCCATGTTGTTTTCCTCCTGTTTTTTCTTCATCGCGCCGCGCCCAAGCTAGGATCGCGGCATAATGGTCTTTGTATTTGTAACCTTTAGACGCGATGCCAGCGGAAAGATTTTCTATCCGCTCGGTGGCGTCGGCCGGAAACTTGGTTTTCAATTTCCGGTATTCCTCGTCAGATAAAAAGACGTTTTCAAATTCTCCGTATTTTTGTTTTAAAGGCTTTTTTTCTTTATATATTTCTTTTTTATTTCCTTTACTTTCCTTTCCTTTCCTTTGGTGCATTTCTGGTTCGGAAATAACACCTGAGCTGGATTTCTGTTGATAGTTATCGGTCTCTTTACGATTAAGACAAGGTTTTTCCGGGACATGGCGTCCGCGCCTGGTGTAAAGGGGTTGCAGGTTATCTACCAGCTTCTGACACCAGATAATTCGGTGTTTTTGCCACAATTCCGAATCAATCTTGTGCAAAGAATCGAGCAGAGATAGGATTTCCGAACCAGTTATTTCAGTCACACGTGTTTTAGCTAATAAAAATTGCCATGCGGCCTCGTTCGCGCAGTCAATAAAATGGCCGTCTTCCCTGCAGAGGGTTTCCAACAATCTGAACCAGAAGGCGTAACCATCGTTGCCCCATTTGGTTTCAAGGATGTAGATAGTCTTTCCGCATTTAGCCATATGCGGGAAATATTCAACCGTGTCGGATTGTTTACGTCCCATCAAGCAACCTCCCCAATCCAAACTTGAGGATCACGTTTGAATGGTCATGCTGCAGCAGCTCGATAAACTCCCGGAGTTTGGCACGCGGCGGCTCAGGCAGTCGGTGTCCATAATTATCGGCGCCGACGAATATGTAATCCGGCTCAATCGTTGCCAGCCAAAAAGCAAATACCGCCGGACTGAAATCCATCACCGGTTCAATTGATACCATTGTCCTGCGGCCATATTTCAGTGTTAGTTCGGCCATGGCCTCGAAACGCTGAATCGGTGCCGGAGCTTTGCTGAATGGAACCCGACAGGTGGTCTCCAGTGTGGTTCCTAGCCAGCAGTTCTCGGGAAATACCTGACGACCGTGTTTCTCGATGAGATTTACAAACACCCGCGGGTTTTTTGATTGCATATAGAAATTAACCTGTGGCCGGGTTCGGATGCGCTCGATGACCCGGAGGATAATGGCCTCCGGCTGGCAGGCTATGTCTCCCATGTAGCCGACGAATACCCACTCGCCGGGGTGGAAAGGCTTGCGCATTTCCCGCTCAGAAAACCCCGGAGTCATGCCGTTCGCATACCTGGGGGTGTTACGGAGCCGCGTTTCCACCAGCGTCTTGACGGAGCAGTATGAGCATGCAAAGGTGCACCCGTGTGCGACGTTCCACGTCTTCATCCGTTTGCCGTCTATTTGAAACATTCTGCTAATAGCCGTGGCCATCTTAGTAAACTACTTCACGTTCTACTGCATTAAGAAAACGCTTCAGCCCCTCGGCAGAAAACTTGCCTGGCGGCAAAGGCGAGTCGAAGTCGTCGAGATCTGCTTCGATATGGCAGTTTTTCTCAAACCAGCGCTTGACTTGGTAGTTACGGATGTCAGATTGCCAGACTTTAATCTTGGCACGATCCCATAACTCGATAAGTTCTTTTTCGGTGACACCATTGTCCGGCCGGACGCCGCTTTCGCTTTCCTGTTCGATTCCCAGATTGATGACTACTATCACTCCCTTGGTCGGCATGATAAATCTCCTCCTTCTGAATTTGTTGTGTCGTTATCGTTGTGGTTTGTCAGCAAGCCTTCTTGCTGCCCGATAGCAATGGCCAGCTCACAAAGATTGCGCAGGCGCTGCCGGATCAGTAGAGTTTCTTCGACTGGTGCCGGTACCTCACGGGGCTGGATTTCCTGCTGCTCAACCGTATTAGTCGCCACTGTCGTTTTCCTCGATAATGAATATGTCGTCGAAGGTCAGGGGCGCCAGCGCCTCCTGAATCTTTCCCCGCATCTTGGGCGACGGGATTCTGGACCCGCACATAACCTGGGAAATGTAACCGCTGGTGCTGCCGACCTTGGTGGCAAACATGTTCTGCGACATATTTCGCCTGGCGATAGCCCGCGATATGGCTGCCTTGTTAACTTTGACTGTTATTCCCATTGCCTTTCCCCCTTGAGACGCTTAATTTGGGAAAAAATAAAGGCGCCTCGGGCCATTTCCAGCCCTAAGCGCCTATCGTTTTCGATTCGGCTTGTTATTCTGTTAGATTAGCTTGATGTCTTTCTTCATCGTCACCATCACTGGTTTTCCATCTTTGACCGCTATTTCGATATTGCCCCAGCCAATCTCCCGGCATACCTTCAAAATTTCAGGGTTATGCTTGAAGAGATCTTCCACGGGAGCATCGACGGCTTGCATAGGGCTATTATAAGCCCGGCTATTTTGGGGTGTCAAGCGACAAATCCTGTATATCTAATCAAAGTGCTTGCTATACATTAGCAATTATGTTACAGTACTGTAAAAACAGGGAAGGAGGTGAAATTATGGATGAATCCAATTTCGGCCAATTCCTGAAGAGTCTGCGTAACCGAAGGCACATGTCTTTACGCGATGTCGAGAAGGAATGTGGCGTCTCTAACGCTTATATCGCCCAACTTGAGAAGGGCGACCGCCCACCACCGCGGCCAGACATCCTCAAAAAGCTGGCCCGGGCTTACAATGTGACGATCAGGGAGTTGCTCCTTGAGGCCGGATACATGGACGAGCCGGAAGTTAACGCTACCGCAGAAGAGCGCATCGACGCTGCTTTCCAATATGTCCTGGCTGACCCCGATTACAAGCTTGGTACCCGGATCAGGGGTGAGAGCCTTGATGTCGAAGGGAAAAAAGGCGTTGTTATCACCTACGAGACTCTGACTGGAAAAAAGATACTGTCTGTCTAAACTGACTACACATAGGGAGCGCGATGACCGCACCACTTAGCCTAAGCAATCTCTGCGACTATATTTTAGACTATGAAGAAGGCCGTTACGCGGGTAAACCGGCGCACCTGGGTGCTGTATTCAGGGAATATGCCGGGATTGAGCGCACGCCATCACTAACAGAAACCATTGAGCTAATGCGGTCTTTCGGCATCAATATCGAGCCGGTCGGCTACCTAAAGAGCGGCGGCACCAGCATGAAGGCTAACGGATCATGGTACATCCATTATTCGGCCAGTGACAAGCCGGCCACTCAGAAATACACCATCTTCCACGAGCTGTTTGAGATTATCCAACAAAACATCGGTGACTTGGACTCCGGTTACGTCGTCATGAGCGAACCGCGACTCAGCCAATATGCCGACCGCTTTGCTGCGGTGGCGCTTATTCCGCCGCGATTCTTTTTAGACAGAGCGAGCGCGACTGGTTTCGATCTGGTCGCGCTCGGCGAAGACCTTGAGCTTTCCCACCAATGCCTGCTGATTGCCATCGGCCAGCATTTCGCCGACGTGCCACTGGTGGGGGCCCTCTACGAGTATCTCCCGGAGAGTGAAAACGGCACCAGCCCAGAAATCAAAGAGTTCAAAGCTACCGTGGTGACAAAAACGCCACCAGCCAGAGGCATAAGGACTTTATGCTGGCTGCAGACGGTGCCGTCACGAAATAGCCGTCCCCGCACCGGTTCACTAGTATGCGCCGCGGTAAAGGGCGGCAAATCCCTACTCTGGAAGAGTACGTATACTGACGAGTCCCCGCTCGTACTGGTGCGCCCGCTTCTGTCAGCCAAACAGGAACCCTACCGGGTGATCCTTCTGGCGGTACCCGGTGATGAGTTTGGCCTGATCTCTTCTCAGGTAGAAGGTGTCGATCCGATACCGGTAAGCGCAGAGATTTCATGTCCGTCTGCCAGCAGCTGCCCGATTGCTGATGAATGTGTTTGGAATTCAATAGGGGGATATGATGAGTTCTGATTTTAAGAAAGTGGCCACTTATGCCCGGGTGTCTACCGAAGAGCAAGCTGAGAGGGATCTGTCGATTCCTTTCCAGCAGGAGAGGTGCCGCTATCACGCTCAGGGTAAAGGCTGGGAGGTAGTGAAGGAATTCGTGGATGCCGGTGAAAGCGCCCGGACCGACAAGCGGCCGGATTTCCAGCAGATGATAACTGCCGCTAGGGCGAAGGAATTTGATGTTATTCTGGTGCACAAGCTGGACCGATTTGCCCGCAACGACTTCGACTTCGTAACCTATGAGAAAGAGCTTGAGGAGCTGGGTATCGTTTTGGAGAGCGTCAGTGAACCCGGCGATGCCTCAACGCCGGCCGGTTACATCTCCCGGCGCATGATGCAGATCATAAGCTCGTGGTACTCCAAGAACCTGGCGGTCGAAGTCACTAAGGGCATGCAAAGAAGGGTCGAAACCGGCGGCTGGCCCAAGAAGGCGCCCTTCGGCTATCTCAACAAACATGACGCCACGTCTGCTTGGATTGAGGTTGACCCTGACAACGGCCCCTTTGTTACCGAGGCCTTCAACGAGTACGCCACCGGCAAGTGGACGCTCGAAGCGTGGGCCGACCACGCCTATTCCCTGGGACGCCGGAGCCGTAGCGGTAATCGCATCTGCAAACAGGCTTGGAGCGCCATATTCCATCACCGTTTATATCTCGGTGAGACATGGCTAAAATCTGGCGATATTCCTATCAAGGGCAGTCATCAGCCACTGGTGGATGAAGATACGTATACTCGAGTACAGCAGGTCATGAAACAGCATGACAAGAATAAACAGCGTACCAAGAAGCATCAATATCTGCTGCGCGGTATGCTTCACTCAGTCGATGCCGACAGCCCTTGCTGGGCGGAAACCAACAACAAGAAAAAACTAAGCTATTACCGCAGCCGTCGGAAAGTGAACGGCAGTCAGGTCTTCTACAACAGCAAGGACATTGAGTGCCAGATCCCGGAGCTATTTAAAAGCCTTACCATCACCGAGGGCACCAGAAAGATACTGAGGCAACAGATGCTCAAGTTTTTTAACGAGGAAGTGGATGGGGACGGACAGCTGAAGGCCTCAGAAACCCGATTAGCTAAGCTGGAGCGGATGGAGAAGAACCTGCAGAAGCTTTACATGGAAGAGGATATCTCGATCGCAGATTTCAAAGAACACCGTTCTCAGATTGAGGCGGAAAGGTCGAGACTAAAAACCAACGTCGATAGCCTCAAGCAGCGCCAGCATCTCGTCAAGGCAGACTTTGAGGTAGCGCTGCAACTGGCTACTCAGTTTGATTTTCTTTACGAGCACGGCAATTTCGACCAGAAGCGGCTGCTATGCGAAACGGTTTTGAAAAAGCTTCATGTTGAGGGTGGTAGGATAACCAAAACCGAATACAACGCGCCCTTTGCCATAATAGCCCGAGCTAACGCTGGTTCGGTAGCTGTCTGCAATGGTGGGCGGCCGTGGACTCGAACCACGGACTTCCTGCGTGTGAAGCAGGCGTTCTAACCACTGAACTAGCCGCCCAAGAGAAAACTCATTATAACTGAACGTAAATCCATTGTAAATCAGCCCAATCTGACTCAAATCAAGGTGGGGGAAGGATTGATTGACCCACTATCCAATGAATGATTGGCACATTGGGTTATTCACAAAAATCCCTGTACTACATTATTGCCATATTCTTCCCAATTTTCACCTCCCCACCCAAAAAGTTTCGTATCTTTACCATACGTTACTCATTTGTAACTATAAATACGCCATTTAGCGGATATACAATAGGCAATCTTTATCATAATATATAACGAAGGGTAACTTGAGAAATTCTCGATAATAGGTCGAACAGCATATTTTGCTCGCATATCAAATCAAACTAAATTAGGCAGGAGAAATAAATGGGTAACAAATTTCATTCAACAGTGAGCCGCCGTGATTTCATGAAGGGGCTTGGGCTAGCCGGAGTCGGCATCGGAGCCGCTGCAGCAGCCGCGCCTTCCTTCAAAGATCTTGACGAACTAACGGCCGAGGGCAGCAATTCAGCCCGTCACCCTTGGTGGGTTAAGGAAAATGAACTGGAAAATATCACGTCTGAGATCGATTGGAATCTCTTTAAACAGTGGAATGCAAAGGATAATCCAACCCCCACTGCAAGCGCCGAAAATGCCGCATTCCGAAAGGAACGTGACGCGAAATTCGATTCAGAAGGCATGATTCAAAATATTCCCGGACGTGACGTCCGTTGCGCCGCTCTGGCTGACATGGTCACCGGTCTACAACCTGCCGCTCCGTGGGACGGCCCCACTGGTGTTGTCACACCTGAATCAAAAGGAGCATCCCGCTGGGAAGGTTCTCCGGAAGATAATACCAACATGCTCCGGGCGGCTTTACATCTTGCCAGTGCTGATCAGGTCGGTGCGATGGAACTTAACGACCATATGCTTCAGATTTTCACCAAAGGTGAAGTTGTCTTTGACTCAACTGAGGAAGGCTATCAGGATAGTTCCAAGGTGTATCATATCCCCTCCAAATGTAAATACCTACTTACCTATTCGATACAACAGAACTACATTCAGGGTCTTTATCAACTGCGCGAAGATGAAGCCTATCCGGGCAAACTGGCTATGCCCATGCCGCTCGGTCGCCCGGCTATTCACCGTGCCTACGGTGATGGCCGCTATACCGAATGGCAGGCGATGCGGTTCGTCAAGGGTTTGGGTTATCACGCATATAAAGCAGGTGTCCGTACTAATGTAGCCCTTGGTATCTTCTCCGGACTTGGCGAACAGGGACGAGCCACCTATATGATGACGCCTCGCTCCGGTCTCCAAACCCGCATCACTAACTATATCATCACCGATCTGCCGCTAGCTCCAACTACCCCCATTGATTTCGGCGGTACTAAGTTCTGTGAGACTTGTATGCGCTGTGCCGAGAAATGCCCCTCTGATGCTTTAGGCCAACAGAAAGAACCAACCTGGGATGTAGGTCCCGGTAATCGTCCGGGGTACAAAGGTTGGCGCGTTGATTGGGCGAAATGCATTGAAATTGGCGCTCCTTCACGTTGCGGTGTCTGCCATACTCTTTGCCCATTCAATCACCCGAATGAAGGTATGATTCATCCGATAGTGCGCTCAGTTTCTGCAACTACCCCGATATTCGACAGCTTCTTTGCATCTATGGATCGGGTCTTCCAGTATGCTGAACCCAAGAACGCTGAGGAACTTGAAGCATGGTGGACACGGGATCTGAACAATTGGAGACCGGATGTCACCCACGGTGCCGGCACCTTCAAATGGTAGAATTGGAACTTTAAGTGTTCAATAAGAGGGCGGCGTAATGGCCGCCCTCTTACATATAATATACTTTTATCTTGCTGTATATATACTTTAGGCTTGTTATATTTATACTTTTGTCTATAGCCTAAATGCTTAGGGCCACTAGTCCTTTAGTACGATGTTTTTGGTGATGTAACCTCCTATAATAATTACAATTAGATACCAACAGGATGATTTCTGTAATCTAAAAATATTATATAGTCGGAGGTTCGAATGTCAAAATTCCATTCAACAGTAAGTCGGCGAGACTTCATGAAGGCGCTGGGGATATCCAGCGTCGGTTTTGGTGCCGCCGCCGCCATCACTCCCGGTTTCAAGGACCTAGATGAGCTGGCTTCTGCCGGCAATAATCAGTCTCATCCCTGGTGGGTCAAGGACCGTGAACACCACGATCCAACCAACGAAATTGATTGGAACACTTTTAAGCCATATGACAATAAGGTCAATCCTAGATACAGCATCCCATCAGACATAAAAGCAGCCAATACAGCAAGAGATGAGGCTATTGGACTGGCTGCCTTCAGGAACAAGACCCCAGGCGATTCATTGCGTGATACTGCCTTTGGTACAGGCTCCAGTTTCATCGGCCCCAACGCTCCATGGGACGGCCCTTCAGCGGCATTGCCAGCTTACGCCGAAGGCAAACGTTGGGAAGATACGCCTGAGAACAATCTCCAAATGATGCGAGCTGCCTTACATACCTACGGCGCAGTTCTCACCGGTGCCCTGGAAGTCAACGAAAAGACAAAACAAATCTTTGATGCATCTGGTTTTGTTTTTGATTCAAGTGACGAAGGCTATCAGGACAGTTCTAAGGTCTACCATATCCCCCAGAAGGCCAAGTACATGCTCACCTTTACCACCCAGCAGCATTACATCCAAAGTCTTTACCAGCTGCGTAAAGATGACAGCTACCCTGGTGGGTACGGCACCAAGAAACAACTCGGTAATCAGGCTATCGGCCACGCTTACTCTCACGCTGCTCAGGTAGGCTATATGGTTATGCGCATGGTGAAAACTCTTGGTTATGGCACATACAAAACCGGTATAACTGCTAACGTACCCCTTGGGATATTCTCTGGTTTAGGTGAACAAGGACGCTCAACTGCTCTTCTCACCCCCCGATATGGACTGATGGTCCGCTATACCAATTACTTTTTCACCGACTTACCGCTGGCGGCTACCCCGCCCATAGACGCTGGTATGTTGAATTTCTGTAAGACTTGCGTCCGCTGTGGTGAGCGATGCCCATCCGAATCAATTTCTCAGGAAAACGATACCTCTTGGGAAACCGCAGGAATTCATAACCGCCCTGGGTACAAAGGTTGGTATATGGATTGGGAGAGCTGTATTGGTTTTGGTTCTCCTCAGGCATGCGGCAACTGTCAGGCAACCTGCCCCTTCAATCATGCTTCTAACGGCCTGATTCATCCCATCGTCCGGGCTACCGCTGCAGCTACTCCCATCTTCAACAGTTTCTTTGCCACTATGGACCGCGCCTTCAACTATGCTGAAGCTAAGTCTGACGAAGATCTGGCTGCCTGGTGGACTCGTGATCTGGACAGCTGGACAGGAGACACCACCCTCGGTTCCGGCAAAAACGCCTGGTAAATTTGCCTTGGTTTGTTTTAAGATGGCGGTCAAGTGACCGCCATCTTATTCTTCTACCACCTTTCTTGTATTACATATTTTAACCGTCTAGTTAGGGCTGGTTATTTTAGGTATTTTGGGGTAAAATATAGTATTAATTTACTCATAGCGGCTTAGCCGCATTTTTTCTGAAAGGCCTCAGATTATGGACGTTTTCGTATCCTGGAGCGGCGGCAAGGATTGCTGTCTGGCAACCTACCGGGCTCAGAAAGCGGGACACAGAATTCGCCGGTTGGCCAGTATCGTTACCGAGCATTCCGGTGAAGTCTGGCCGCATCGTATCTCGCCGCAAGTCGTTGAACTTCAAGCCGAGGCTTTAGGCATACCATTGACCCGGACCGTTACTACCGTTGACACCTACAACGACAGCTACCGCAATATGCTCCAGACCTTCCGGACGGAAGGTATCACCGGCGGCGTATTTGGAGACGTTTCCGTCGGAAATTATCTGGCTGAGAAACATCTGAACTGGGTTAAAAGCGTTTGCGAACCAGCTGATATTACCCCCATCATGCCTTTGTGGGATGAAGGAAGAGCCTCGCTGCTGACCGACCTTATTGATTCCGGATTCACTGCTATTATCATCGTCGTTGATGATACCCGGTTGGGCAAAGAATGGCTGGGCCGCAAACTGGATCATGCCACACTGACCGAACTCCGCGCCCGGGCTGAGGCTTCACCATCCGGACAGGTTGGCTATTATCATACACTTGTTATTGACGGCCCAATATTTGCCAGGCGACTGGAAATCACCGAATTTGAACCGGTGCTGATTTATGGTAATTGGTTCATGGGCATTCAAGATTGCCGGCTGGTTGAGAAAACCAGCTCCGACTCCGAAGCTGTGGTTACTTCTCCGGAGTCCTTACAATGACCGATACCCAGTTGGAAACCGTTAATCCAACCCTTAAGGTGTACCACGTTGTCTATGAACCCAGTTTCAAGTCAGTTATTTTCCACCATTGGACCGAGTGTAATCTAAAATGTCGCGGGTGTTATTGCCAGCGGGAAAAGTTGGATTTCTCCCTACTGCCGGACTGGCAATCCCGTTTAGCTAACAATCCACCTGAGACTCCGCCGGATAAATTACTTTCACTGAAGGAAGCCTTGGACTTGATTAACGGGCTGGATATTGAAAGGGCTATCTATATTGGCATTGAACCGACGCTGGACCCGGGCTTACCAGACTTGGCAAGTGCTATGAAAACCCAATACCAAGCCTACAACATCCTCTTCACCAACGGTTTTGTATTGCCGGAAATCTCAGACATGGATGAAATTATCGTCAGCCTCAAGGCAGTCACCCCAGAATTATATCGAGAATATACCGCCGCGGATAACAGGAAAGCGCTGCACAACTTCCGTAAAATATATGAAACCGGGAAAAAACTGCAGGCGGAAATTACCCTGATTCCCGGAATCATTGAAGCCGAGGAAGTTGAAAAGGTAGCCAAATTCATTGCCTCAGTTGCCCCTTCTATTCCCCTTAGGATTAATGGTTTTATCAGGCTTAACGGCGTTGAATACCGCGCACCTTCCGGTAAGGAAATTGAGGCGGCAGCCAATCTTGCCAAGAGCCATCTGAATACCGTAAATTATCTTTCCGGTGAAATGTCGCGAGTCGGAGAGCCAGCAATAAGACTTTATTGAAAAGGCCAATAAAATGAAGGTGTTATTAATTAATCCGGGATCTGAAGTTAAGCCCAAATTCAATACCTATGCCGTTTTCCCCAATGGTTTGTTGTTCCTGGCAGCAGTACTGGAACGTGCAGGTCATGAGGTTAAAGTTTTTGACAATGTAGTAGATAGGCGCAAGCCATCCGATTTTGTTGATTTCAACCCGGATCTCATCGGTTATTCTGTACTGACCGGACCTGATATTACCCAAGCCATCATTCAATCCCAAGAATTCAAGGCCTTATTCCCAAAGGCCAAAATCGTTTGGGGTAATGTCCATCCGTCATGTACACCGGAACAAACTATGGCCGAGAATTATATTGACTATGTTATTATTGGCGCCGGCGAGACAGCCTTGCTCAAGCTTATTGAACGACTTGAGACAGGCACACCAAAGGAAGCTGAAATAGCCGGCTTGGCTTATCGCGATAACAACCAGATCATAATTAATGAGAGAGCTTCCGAACTCAAAAATTTGGATGAATTACCAGACCCCGCTTGGCATCTTATCGATGTGTCTAAATACTGGCAGATTTCTCTCAATACTTCCCGTGGCTGCCCTTATCGTTGTACTTTTTGCTACAACTCCGCTTTTCACTCCGGGTACCGCGGCGATTTCTCGGCTGAGCGGATTATTGCCCAGGTTGAACATTTGCAGCAGAATTACGGAGTGAAGTTCATCCGATTTTTCGAGGATAATTTTACCTTCAATCGCAAACGCCTCCATCGATTCTGCGAACTTATTATTGAACAAAGGATCAAACTCAAATGGGACTGCGAAGCAAGGGCTGATTTATCGGAAAAAGATGTCGACCTGATGGCCCGGGCTGGTTGTGTTTCGGTAGGTATTGGTGTTGAAACTGGGTCAATGAGAATCCTGGAGTTTCTCAAGAAAGATATTAACCTCGATGATATGCTAAAAAGCTTCTGGAACGTAGTGCGTCACCGTATAATGCCGCGAATCTACATCATGGAAGCCATACCTACTGAAACTATTGAAGACTTTTCCCTTACCCGAAAACTGTTGCAGAAAATGGGAAATACCCCATATTTTTATATGCGCTTCGTTCCTTATCCAAATACTCCAATTTACTATTACTGCATTGATCAGGGTCTAATAAAACCACCGGTCAAATTGGCAGATTGGCCTCATTTCTCTTTCAGTTTGGCAACTCAAGGGAATTTATCTCAAGTCCCCACCGAAATCGTAAATGAAGCATTCACTGAATACGCTCGCACCTATGCCTCACGTCGCGTACGCTTCATGTGGCGTTATAACAAACGCTTCTTTCTTGGACTTATTAAGAATCCCCCTCAATTCTGGGGGGCGGTTAAGGAACTCATAAAAAATACGTTGCCGGTTATGTTTAATAAAAATACCAGTGACTCCGGTATTAAGCCAGAGGATATTCGGACAAAAAATCTCGCCGATGTGCAAGACAAAAATGCCACGTCACCCGAAAACTCTAAGAACAATCCAAGCTAATTATAACAATACCCAAAGCCGCTGTGATATAAGCTCCGGGATCGCAGTTCACTGCAGAGGTTTCTTAATAAGTCTGAGCGCGGTCATCAAATCATTGACCACCTGTCGCCTGAATACCAGAGTTTCAACGACCATGATTAGGTCTTCTTCGTTTCTGACCCAGTTTTGGGCCTCAGCCTCCTGAGCGGCCAAAAAGTCATGCAAATGACCTAGTTTATCCAGATAATCGCTGGTAAGCACCTCATCCTCAAGACCATCAGTTAAAACCTGGCTCATCTCAGCGGCATAGGTTCGCCATTCATCAATTTTCAGTCCGGTGCCCTGTAAAAACATCCGCTTAGCCACTTGACGAACTAGAATGGACAAGCGCTCATATTCATCTTCATATTCAACCATCACTTCGGCCATAGCCTGAGCAATCGCTGCGGCGGTTCCAGGCGCCGGTCCTTTAGGTTCCGCCGCTTCTTCCTCAACCAAAATCGGCTGCCCTTGAGCATCTAAACCCAGCCTGGCCAGTCCGCTGACCCAATCAACGATCTGGCCGTGGTACGCCTGGCCGAAACGCAAAGCTCCAACTAATCCCGCACCAGCCAGTTCAGTGCTAACCCCGGCACCGAAATCAAAGACAAAAACGGACACCCTACTGTTAATATCCAGTTGCTTTTCTAATGAACTTCTATTCGCCACTCCCTGGGTTGAGTTACCGGCTATAGCAATAACACCAAAACACTGCTCCATCATACCGGGTAAAAATTCCGCCGCCCCAGCACATCGGTCATCAACAACCAACAGGTCTATTTTGCCGAATGATTTAACAACCATTCGGCACAACTGCGCCATCTGCTCCCGGGAAATGGTTTCTGACTGAATAAAAAGTGCTCGCCCGCCGGATTTTGTTATTATTTTTACAGTTTCAGCTCCGGCATCGGGATCATTGTCTACCACGGCCACTGCTGCGCCAATCGATGCCAAGCCGACGGCGGTTACCCGACCGAGTCCACGGCCGGCTTGAGTAACTACCGCGACATTGCCGCCTAACGCCTCAGGGTCCAAACCGGCTTCTTCAATAATCATTCATCGCTCCCCAACAACAGTTTATCACACTCCCATGATTCTAATTTTGGAATCCAGTTCAGAGACTGGTATATTTGTCGCATGACAAATAGGGTCATTTCTGTAATCAACGGCCGCCGAATTGAGCTTTCCCATCTGGACAAATCCATGTTCCCGGATGACGCCATCACAAAGGAACAACTAATCCTTTACTATTCACGGATTGCCCCGGTGATGCTGCCGCATTTAGCGGGGCGTCCACTGTCATTTCAGCGTTTTCCTGATGGTATAAAACAAGAGGGCTTCTATCAAAAAAACACTCCGGATTATTACCCGGAGTGGATCCAGCGGGTCCCTACGGAAGGGCAAGACAATATCGTCAACTATGCAACTGCAGATTCCACTGCGGCGTTGATATACTTTTCCCAACAGGCGGTAATCACGTATCACCCTTGGTTATCACGCCTGGACAAACCTCAATACCCTGATATCATGGTCTTTGATCTGGATCCTGCCCAATCGGATTTCAACTCCGTCAGGCAGGCTGCTTTTAATCTCCGACAGTTACTCTCCGAGCTTGACCTCCAAAGCTTTGTCAAGACCACCGGTTCCCGAGGATTACATATTGCCGTACCGTTGGATAGAACCCATCAATTTCAAGAAGTTAAGCTTTTTGCCGAAAGTGTCGCAGAGGTATTGGGAGGTCGGTATCCAAAAGAGCTAACCACCGAAATGAGAATTGCAAAACGGGCCGGCCGTATATTCGTGGATACAAATCGCAATAATTCCGGTCAAACTGCGGTTGCTCCGTATTCGGTCAGGGCCAAGCGTGGGGCGCCGGTTGCCGCGCCAATTACCTGGGAGGAGCTTGCAAAACCAGAGTTAAACTCAAGCTCTTATGACATCGCGAATGTGTTTGAATTGCTGAACCGGCGGGGTGACCCATGGAAGGCTATTTACGCCCAAGGGCAAAACCTGGATCAAGCCGTCCAAGCGGTTAAAAAGTTGTGATGAGTTTAAAGAGAAAATCAATCTGAGATGACTTTGCACCAGACTTCCCGTCGGCGCGGTCCGTCAAATTCTGCCAAGTAGATTCCCTGCCATTGCCCCAGCATTAGTTTGCCATTTTCAATAAATATCAGCAGAGAATTACCCACCAAACTCGCTTTAACGTGGGCCGCAGAGTTACCTTCCAAGTGTTCGAAACTGGCACGCTGTGGCGACAAGCGGTTAAATTCATAACACAGATCGCGGCAGACGGCCGCATCAGCGTTTTCGTTCAGAGTGATAGCAGCTGTGGTATGAGGCACAAACAACTGGCAACTGCCGAACTCAACCCCGCTAGCACTGACAATTGATTGGACGCCAGATGTAATTTCAGCAAATTGGGTGGATGAGGAAGAATCGACTGTTATTGTTTTACGAATGCTGCTCAACGCTGTTACCAAGATATAGCTAAGCGGTAGCCGGTTTGAGATATTCGGCGATTTTAGTTCTTAATTCTTCCGGGGTAAACGGTTTAGTAATATAACCGTCCACACCCAAGTTTTCGGCAAAGCGGCGGTTCAGTTCATGATCAATAATTGTCAAAACCAGAACAGGTATTGAGGAGGTCGTAGGATTGCTTTTAATCTGACTACAGGCAGTCAAACCGTCCATACCCGACATCAATACATCCATAATCACCAAATCCGGCATGTGCTCCCGGGTTACCTGAAGAGCTTCTTCCCCGCTGCGAGCTTCCAGTACTTCATATTCACCCTTCAAAATACCGGCCACCAGACGACGAATTTGTTCTTGGTCATCCACAATCAATACTTTGGCAGTCATTACCATAAAGTATATCTTGGCCGGTGCCCAACCGCAAGATTTTAACGGACACCAATTCATATACCCGGACAATTACCGAAAAGCATCAAGGCGGCTCCCCGTTGTCCGGGGGACCGCCTTGCCCTGCTAATATACAGCTTAATTATAGAATCTTTTTTAAGGCGCTGATGGTGCGGTCGGCATTTCTGGTGAAATCAAGGAGGGGTCTTATGTCTAAATTACTGAAAGGCATAAGCGGGAAGGTCAGTAATAAGTCAGTCACCTCCTCATGGTCTTTAGCGTTAATAATGAACATGCCACCACCGTCGATAAAACTGTACGCTCCTTCAATTTTACCCTCTGCTGTGCCTTTGGCTACCCATTCCTTGGCGGCCATTAGGAAACGGGCCTGATCTTCATGTGATGAAGCCGAGGTAACCTGTTCACCTGAGACTAGATACTTCATAAAAATACTCCTTCATATTTCAGATTTGGGCACAACAACATGTCCAAGCATTGTTCCCACTTCTCTAATTTATCACCTTTATACTTGAAGTCAAAATATTGTCACCCAATCAGGCTTACCTTTAATTCAATTCTGTAATCGTAGGCTTTGATGTCTTCTTCCAGATTGGGATAAGGCGTAACATTGAATTCAAGGTAGTACTGATGATAAGTCTGGAATGCCATACCGGATAGACCAGATTGAGTCAAAGTCAGTTGCTCCTTTTTGCCTTCAATGGTGATATTAAGCAAACATTGAACTTGCCCTTGCCAAATGCAGACCGCCCCCGTAGGACAGCGGCTATCGTTGATAACCTCTTTGAAAGTAAGGTTTAAATCCTCATTTAGGATGGCCGCTGACTCTCCCGGCTTCAAAACGAATGACTGCCCTAATGTATATTCCGTTGTCGCCGGACTACAACCGGACACAACCGATCCAATAACTATCATCACTCCTAAAAACACCGCTAATTTTCTTTTCATAGATTCCACCTTTTCCAAATTTGTTTTTAATCCATACACCATAGAACGACCAAAATCTTCAGAGGTTAGCTCTTTTGGTCCTTGAGCATTTGGCATTTACGGCTTCAATGACCTTAGAAAGAACCATCAGAGCCTCTTCCAAATCCGGGGTTAGGAGAAAATAACCAAGCGACAACGACTCCAGTCTTAGTATGTTTTAAGTTTTGCTTAATAGCCGGCTTAACCTTATCTATATTTCTCTGGGCACAATGGCTTCGGCTACTCCCTGCTTCCATTATTACTTCTCGGAACAAAACTATCTTGATCCGATTTTACGCCATTCACACTGGAAGTCGGTAACGGGAAATCAATGGATGAGATAAGAAAAAGTGACCCCATTACCGGGATCACTTTTTCCTATCTCACTATCAGGCAATATTGTTGGCGCCCAGCACTACAAACCGGCCTCCGTTAGTGGCAGCTGGAACAGGATGACGTGGTACAACTGGAACATCCACCCCCACCGCCAAGATTCTGCCCGCCGGAACCTTTGGCCATAAAGGTAGAGGCAATACGCCGGGCATTGCCCTTGCAGACCGGACACTCGGCCGGGTCCGTTGACTGGCTCATAGGCCTCAACAGGTCAAATTTCTTGCGGCAATCCATACATCTAAATTCATAAATAGGCATATCATTAATTCTCCTAGGTGATATTTTATTCCTAATTACCTCGTGCGTCAATCTGGACACGCTGGATTTTCAGTGGTTGTTATTTTATGAATTTTATCGATGACAATATCGCCTTATAAGATTGCCGGTGAGCGACACATCTGGTATATCAACACGGATTTTTAGGAAGCGAAATAAATTGAACTGGGCTCAAATATTTTCAATTCGGAAATCACCACCAACGCTACCTGGGTTTGGCCAAATAATAGAATTCAGCAGAGCCCCCCGAATGAGGTCAGATGATGTATTACGTGCGCATTAAAGACCGTTTTGACGCCGCCCATTTTCTCCGCGGTTAGGGCGGCAAGTCCGATAATCTCTACGACCACCGTTATCGGGTAGCGGTTACACTGGCCGTCCTAAATCTGAACGATACTAGAATAGCCTATTATTGTATCGAACTAAAAACCTTTCTGAAGCCGATTTTGGCTGGCTACAACCACCGGTTAATCAATGATGTGGCCCCCTTTGATCGCTAAAGCCCTCGGCTGAAAATTTTGCCCGAATATTATATGATGAATTTGTCCCCATGATACCAAAATCCAAACTGCAATCAATCAAGGTTTGGGGGTCTCGAGACAGTTGCCCTGAATACCACTCCGATTAGTCAGTTTGATTAGCTTAGGGCTTTATTGCCGGTATTTTCAGACCTTGATAACCAGATTTGACGGTTGCGTATATCCCGATCAAAAAGCAGGCGGTTAAACATTAACTCTCTATTGCTCAGCTTGGTGGACAAGCCAGACCTCCGCCCGATAAGTCGTCGCCCTAGAGCCATGATAGTGACAGCTCCCAATCCGACAGATACCGCCACTGGCTCATCGATATTGAAAAATTCGGAAAAAAAATAACTCAACACAGGCAGGCTCAAAAGCGCGATAAACACTCCCAGCGAGAGCTTCTTAAAAGGCGCCAGAGAGAAGGACATCACCAATACCGTAATACCCAGAAGCGGTGAAAAAGCCAGGATAACTCCCAAACTAGTCAAGATGCCACGGCCGCCTCGGAAACCCAGGAATATTGGCCAATTATGCCCGACAACCGCAGCCAGACCAACCATGAACTGCGGTCCGACATCCAGCCCGGCCCAACGGGCCAGCCAGACTGCTAGAATACCCTTGCCCAGATCATATGCCGCTACCGGAATTGTCCACCTCTTGGAAGTGGCTTGCATCACATTGGAAGAGCCGACATTACCGGATCCGTATTTCCGAAGATCAATCCCCCGGGTCCAACGGGCGATAAGGTAGGCAACCGGGATACTTCCAAGAATATAAGCCGCTACCGCCAATAAAAACAGCATTTTAACTCCTAATAAATCACGGATTAACGTGCGGGGCTATATCCGTTGGGCGAGCCGTTCCAATAATCCTTTAACAGCAGACATGGGTACCGTCTGTCCACCGATCGGCATTTCTGTTGCCGGATCCAATCCGTGAAAATCCGTACCACCGGTCGCTACTAGATCCAAATTTTGCGCCAGCCGTCTGAGTTTTTCAATCTCATAATCACCGTAACTTGCATAATAAGTTTCAATGCCCGCCAATCCGACGGGTACCAGCGAATGAATTAAAGGTTCAGCCTCAGGCAATGTGAACGGGTGTGCCATCACCGCCAGACCACCAGCCGATTGAATAAGTGTTACCGCTTCCGCCGGACTGAGTTTGATGCGTTCGGCATAAGCCGGCCCATTCCGGCCGATATACTTATCAAAAGCCTCGGCAAAACTAGAAATGTACCCCTTCTCCAGCATGGCCTGAGTGATGTGAGGACGACCAATAACAGCGTCCCCTGCAATCTCTTTCACCCGACTCCATTCCAGCGGCATACCTAACTCGGCCAGTTTAACGATGATAGCCTGGCCTCGTTCTTCACGGGAATCACGCATCCCACTTAGTTTCTGTACAAAACCCTTATTCCGCCAATCCACAAAATAGCCGAGGATATGCACGTCACCAGCGGCTATATCGGTGGATATTTCGACTCCGGGAATAACCGTCAAACAAGGATATTTTTCGGCCTCAGCCAGCGCCTCGGCGATACCAGCCACTGAATCGTGATCGGTCAGCGCAATATACTCCAGACCTCGTTCGGCAGCCATACGCACCAACTCAGCCGGAGAATACACGCCATCTGAAGCGGTTGAGTGAAGATGCAGATCAATCTTGCCGCTCACGCCAGAGCCGCCGTTTCCCGGTCAATGCGTTCAATACTCAACGCCCGGCCGCTGGAGTCTGTGTTAATAAGTACCGAATTGAAACTAACCCGGCCCTTGCCTACCGACAATCGGTTGGGCAGCCCTGTTAAAAACCGCCTTAGAACATCATCTTTATTGTCGCCAATTATTGAATCCCAGGGACCAACCATACCAATGTCGGCCACGGTAGCCGTACCGCCGGGCAATACGCGGGCGTCGATGGTCCCCACATGGGTATGAGTCCCAACTACCGCTGTAACCCGTCCATCAAGATACCACCCCATCGCTTGTTTTTCCGAGGTCGCCTCGGCATGGAAATCAACTACTATATGCCTTGATCTTTCGCCAACCTCATTCAGCAATCCATCCATGGCGCGGAACGGACAATCCAACAGATTACTAATAAATGTCCGACCCATCAAACTAACCACCATCACCCCTTTGACCATGGTATATGCTTTACCAGGCACGTCAGGCGGATAATTTAGCGGCCGCACTACCGGGTCATCACCCTCTAGCATGGGTAGTATTTCAGATTGAGACCAGATGTGGTTACCGGAAGTAATGGCATCCACTCCGTAAGAAAACAATTCGTCGGCTACGTCCGGAGTCAGCCCAATACCGCCCGAGGCATTTTCACCATTGGCTATCACTACGTCAACATTCAACCCCAATTTGAGTGCCGGCAATATTTCCTTTACGGCACGCCGCCCCGGCTTGCCGATAATATCACCTATGCAAAGTATTTTCATTTGCTTCCTATCCAATAATCTTTCCGATAAGCTATTATGCCATTCATTGGGCAAACGTTCAACGTCAAACGAACGGCAATTATATGAGAGCAACAGTCACAACTTATCCTCTCTTTTGCCGCCATCCTGTTTTAAGTCAATACAGAATGTCGGTTCCAATGACTCGGCAAAATATTGCCACCGAAGTGCTCGTAATCGCCAATAACTACGCGCGTGTATAAGGCATAATCACGTTTGACCAGTACGGTGATCGGCAATATTTTACCTTTGAAGTCTGGAAATTCGTACAAACCAACGGAATCTATGGATACGAACAGGAAAGCCTGATCAACCCGTAATTAAATACCAAATCTATTTACCCAGCAATCATCACCTCAATACCAAACCAATAGCAACCTATCCTGCCTCAACTTTCCTAGTATCAAGATATTATTAGATTATTGTTGTTATTATTTACCATTACTTAGACTTAGGTGTTAATATAGATAACTTGTAAAACGTTTAAAAAGTGGTAGAATGTAGCTAGTATTATCTCAAAGGATTTAACATGACTTTATCTTCTTCCCGCAAGGCGTTGTTTTTGTTATTTTCGGTTCTGTTGACAACTAGTCTAATTCTTGTTGGCTGCGGACCCAGTGATAACCCTCCTCCAACAACATCGGCTCCACCCACCACTACTGCTCCTTCTGGCCCAATCGCCTTTACTGGTAATAAATACCGGAACCAACAAACCTATAATGATATAATTACCGTAGCCACCAGCAACGATGACAGTAGAATTTCGGTTGGTATAAAGGCTCGGACCACAGGATGGATTGCCATCGCCCTGACCCCCACCCTCCAGAAAGCTGGCGCTGACTTGTGGATGTTCACCGTTGACACCGATGGTAACGTAACGGCCATTGATTCCTACAATCCGGGGTATTCCGGCAGCCACCCATCGGATACCGGATACAACGGCAAGAATGATCTTTATGACATAACCGGTAGCGAGATAAACGGTATCACCACCATTGAATTCAAACGGCATCTGAACACATTTGAATCTTACGATGTCCGGATTGTTAACGGATTGAACCTTTTTATTTGGGCCATCGGAGCCTCGGACAATACTTTTGAGGAACATTCACTGCTTGGATTCGGCGAAATAACAGCCAGTATTGACCACCCCTAATTAGTGTTAGCTAAAATACTAACCCCCCGATTCCTGACGATTCTGGAATCGGGGGGTTTAATAATCCTCAATAGATACGCTGTTCCCCTAGTATGTGGCGTTAATATCCAAATTTAATCCGAATCAGCCATCAGCCTCTTGATATCAACCAACGCTTTCTCTGCCGCCCTCTCTCCACAAGTGACTGCTTTTGATGCCAGATTGAAGTCTGCCAGATGAATGCCCGTCATATCGGGCTCAATGGCCACATCAGCCTCTTTCAAGCCTACTGCTGCCAGATGACCGGAAGCGATATAGATAACTTGGGAGAGCACCTGAAAAATATTCGGGGGTTTCAAGTCTCCTGTTGTCCGATGATTCCGCTTGGGTACCGGCAGAACCAGTTCTTTCAATACATTGACCGCAATTACCTTGTCAGCTCCCAGATTACGGCAAACGCCAACCGGTAGTGGATCAGTAATACCCCCATCCACCAGATAACGGCGTCCCATCTTCGGTACTTTAAAAATCAGCGGTAATGCCATGCTGGCCAGCACCGCGTCCACTACCTTTCCGCTGGAAAGGGTCACTGCTTCTCCGGTAAAGATGTCTGTCGCCACACAAGCGAAAGGCTTTTCCAGCTCAGTAAAATCTGGATCGCCGATTAAATCCTTCAGTTTGCGCTTGATTCGCCGAACGCCAAATAATCCGCTGGTCTGCAAAGGGTTTAATTCAATCAACGGTGCCAGTTTTTGCCAGCCCGTGTCCAGAGCTTGGGCTTTAAGTTCCACGGCAGAAATACCTCGGGCGTAAGCAGCACCGATAATAGCACCCATACTGGTACCTGAGACCACTCCTATCGGAATATTGTTGTTTTCCAAAACTTCAATAACACCGACATGCGCCAAGCCCCGGGCAGAGCCTCCAGATAGCGCCAACCCCAGCTTCACAACGACACACTCCCGGTATAGGGGACTACGCCTTTGATTTCTCCTAAAGCAGCCAATAGTTCCGCAACTGTTTTGCGATTACCAGGATGCTTCAGCCTCGGAGTCAGATCATTCAGAGGCATCAGGACAAAAGCCCTTCGGGATAACCGTGCATGGGGAATTACCAAACTGTCGGTGTTAACCCTTAGGTTCCCATAAAACAAAATATCAATATCAATAATACGCGGTTGGTCAGACCCGGCTTTTCCCCGACCGACTACCTGTTCCATCCCTTTGATCAATCTCAACAGGTCCGGCGGTGCAATATGAGTTTGGGCTTCAACCACCAGATTGAGAAATTTATCCTGCTCCGGGACATCCACCGGTTCCGTCTCATATACCGGAGAGATTCGTGTAATCTTCAAAGGGCGGCTCAACAGTCCAATCGCCCGTTCCAAATTAGCGAGGCGATCACCAAGATTGGAACCCAAACCGAGATACACTGTCACTGCCGAGGTCAGTTTCAATTCATCCATTTTCAGACCAACCTCTCACCACTGCATCGGCAACCCTGGCAGCGCGGACGTGTTCACCAATATCATGTACCCGAATAATGTCCGCACCATATGCGATACCCAGAACGTCTGCCGCCAGTGTTCCCTCCAGCCGTTCTTCCGCCGGCATATCTCCCAGCACCCGGCCGATGGTGGATTTTCGGGACACTCCCAGCATTATCGGTTTGCCTAGTGACCTCAACTCACCCAATCTTCGGATAATTTCCAGATTCTGTCCGACAGTCTTCCCGAAACCGAAGCCTGGATCAACGATAATATTTTCCGGTGATACCCCAGCTTTTTCCGCCTGTTCAATCGCCCATTTTAAATTACCTACAACCGCCGGAATAATATCAAGAACGGCGGCATCCCGCTGCGAAGCGGTAAGGACAATAGGCAAACCAAAATGAGCCGCCACCTCTGCCAATCGGCTGTCGCGCTTCAAACCCCAGACATCGTTCAACAAATCAGCCCCGGCAACTGCGGCCGCCTCAGCCACTTCGGCTTTATAGGTATCAATACTGACGGGTATTTTTAGTTCCGATTTTAGCCGCTGAATGACCGGAATCACCCGGCTCATTTCTTCTTCTGCGATGACTTCAAGGGCATCCGGTCGGGTGGATTCGCCGCCGACATCAATAATATCCGCCCCTTCGGCCACCATGCGCCTTGCCTGAGCTACCGCTGCCTCGACATTATCCGCCAAGCCGTCGCCGGAAAAAGAATCTGAAGTGACATTCACCACACCCATGATAAAAGTGCGCTGCCCCCAGGGAAACTTGATTCCCCTTATGATAGTCGACTTCGGGTGGCTTAAACTAAATTCAGTCATTCTCAAGAATCCTAAAACGCGGCTAAATGCCGAATAGGCTACACCTCACCACGGGTAATGAAGGTCTTCAGACGCTTTTCAAGATCAATTCGGGGCAGCAGTAATCGCCGTTGGCAACTACCGCAAATGATGCCGATGTCCGCCCCTAGTCGGTATACCTTCCACTCATAGCCACCGCAGGCATGCGGCTTGCGCATGCGGATTACGTCATTAAGCCGGAAGTCAACAATTTCGCGTCCGGTCATTACATTCAATCCCGAACCTTCTATTCTCTTCGATACCGGTTTATTTGATCGCGCAACCCTTGAGCGGCCTGCCGAGCAGCGGAGTCATAGTCAGCTCCCGGTGAAGCGTAAATGATCTGGCGGGAACTGTTTATTATCGCCAGTTCTCCATTGGTATCAACTCCATATTTAACAGCCAGTTCCAAGCTGCCGCCCTGGGCTCCCACTCCGGGAACCAGCAACGGCAGTTCAGGGTGTGACCGCCGGATCGTTTTTAACTCCTCTGGCTGGGTAGCCCCGACCACCAGACCCAGATTGCCGGCAGTGTTCCAGCCAGCGACTTTTCCCGCCACCATCTGGTACAAAGGCTTACCGCCAAGTTCAAGGGATTGAAAATCGGCAGAACCGGGATTCGACGTTCGGCAGAGCACAAACACTCCCCGGTCGCGGTAGTCTAAAAATGGTTCTAGAGAATCATAACCCATATACGGGTTGACAGTCACAGCGTCCGCACCTAGGTGCTCAAAAGCCGAACGGGCGTAAGCAACGGCAGTATTGCCGATATCGCCCCGTTTTGCATCCAGAATGACCGGAATGTGGTTGGGAACCGCCTTAATCACGGACTGAAGAACCGTCCAGCCTTCAGACCCCAATGCCTCAAAAAAAGCGGCATTGGGTTTGTACGCGCAAACCAGGTCTTGGGTCGCCTCAATCACCGTCCGACAAAAATCCATGATATCAATCCCGGCGGGCAATTTATGCGGTTCCGGATCTAGGCCCACACACAACCAACTATCGTTGGTTCTAGCCGCGGCAAGCAACTTTTCTATAAATTTCATCGTCTTATGTTATCAGGATAGCGGGATGCAGACAAGACACGTAGGTTACTCTCTTACGACACTCGCCCAGCGTTGCGCTACCAGTATATGATAGTGTATAATCATTGTTCTGTTATCAGGTGAATATTTCAGGAGGCGTCCGTTGGCCAATACCAAGAGTTCTAAAAAGAGTATTTTAACCTCGGCGAAGCAAACCGAGCGTAACAAATCAGCGCGCAGTGCGTTGAAAACCGCGGTGCGTAAAGCCGAAAAGGCTATAGTTACTGGCGGTGAAGAGGCCAAAACAGCGAATATCGCCAGCCAGAGCGCCTTGGACATCGCTGCCAAGAAAGGCATTATCCATGCCAACACTGCAGCCCGCAAAAAGAGCCGATTAGCCAAAAAACTCAACGCAGCTTAGTCCGACAAAAAGCCAAAATACAAAGAGGGGTGAGATTCACCCCTCTTTTTTTGTTGCCTTCTTCAAGGTTAACCGCGTCCGATACGACCCTCAACATCGTTGAGCTTGCGTTTCAGCAAGGGATTATATTCCAGTTCCCGGGAAATCTTACCACAGGCATGGCTGACGGTAGCCGCGCTACGATCCCCCACCATACGGCCTATTTCACTCAATGACCAGATATTTTGGGCTTTAAGAACATACATGGCCACCTGGCGGGCGTTGGCCGTTTCTTTGTCCCGACGTCGACCAAGCAAGTCTTCAATATTTATCTCATAACACTCCGCCACAGTACCCAACAAACGTTCGGGTGTTCCATACTGGGCTGGTGCCGGTTCTCCTGCGATATTCTTCAATGCCCGGCGGGCTAGATCCGGAGTAACCGCAGAACGCAGCAACCGGGAATAGGCCAATACCCGATTTAAATTGCCCTCAAGTTCCCGAATATTGCGGATAACCTCGGAAGCCAGATAGTCCAATACGTCCGGGGTAATCTCTTCCCCGGCCTCTTCCGCCCGGGCTTGCAGAATGGACAGACGGGTCTTTTCATCCGGTGTGGCGATTTCCGTAGTCAAACCCCATTCAAACCGAGAACGCAGGCGATCCTCCAATTGAGCAATGGCCTTGGGAGGAGAATCAGCAGACAGGACTATCTGTTTGCCAGAATTATGTAATTCATTGAACGTGTGGAAGAAACTCTCTTCCGTTTGCGCCTTACCGGCGATAAACTGAACATCATCAATCAACAGCAGGTCAACACTGCGGTAGAGCTCCCTGAATTCATCAGCGCGGCGCTCCTTCAGGGCAGAAACGAATTCCGAGGTGAACTGCTCACCGGAAACGTAGCGGACGTTACGCCCTTCATTTTCGGCAGACTGCCCGATGGCCTGGAGTAAATGAGTCTTGCCCAACCCGCTGGAACCATGAATAAACAAAGGATTGTAACTTTGACCCGGCTGTTGGGCAGCCGACAATGCCGCGGCGTGGGCGAGGCGATTAGAATTACCCACAATGAAAGAATTAAAATCATATCGCGGATTGAAACAGCGGGCTGATGAGCGAACTCCTGGAGATGCCTTGACGGAGCGATTGGCGCCACCCGCGTTTCCCATCACCTGAAACACCAACTCAAGATTGCCGCAGCCGGTCAACTTGATTAAGGTCTTCATAATTAGTGACCGTTGGTTGCGTTCCAAATATTCCGCCACGAAGGTATTGGGTACCCCGATGACGAACCGCCCGTTTCCGCAGTCCAAACCGGTAGTGCCGGTGTACCAAGTCCGGAAGTTGGGTCGGCTCAGAGAACATTCCAGTTCGCCCAGCGCCGTTTCCCAAGTTTGACCGGCATCGTTAATGATTTTTGTTTCTTCAGTCGGCAAGCGCGAATTCTCCAAATGGTTTGAGAGGGATTAGTATCCTTCGGGTAAAAATAATGCCCGGCCTTTTGTCTTCAGGATCGGTCTTTCAGCCCGGCTCACGCCGTCGTGAAAACCTCATTCATAGTACCAGCACGGGTATCACAGGGGCAAGCGTTGATATCGACCGGCTCGGTGGCTGGCGACGCCAAATAGCTCGCTCAAACTCTCCATAGCTCACTATTTTACCCCGAACTGGCTATCGTAAAGCTGTTGTGAAAAATAAATAAAGGGTGCTACAATCCCGCATAGTAAGAAAGCACAAATATGAAAATATTATTTATGGGCACCCCGGATTTTGCCGTGCCAACCTTGGCTGGGTTGGTTGCTGCAAGGTATGATGTTGCTGCGGTTTACACTCGACCCGATGCCCCGGCAGGCCGCGGTCGTACGCTTGGTGCCTCCCCGATTAAGAAGCTGGCAGAGGCTCATCAACTGGATATTCGGCAACCTCATTCCCTCCGCGGCGAGGAAGCTCGGCACGAACTTGAATCGTTAAAGCCGGATGTTATCGTTGTTGCCGCTTACGGTCTGATTCTGCCCCAAGCTGTGCTGGACATCCCACGTTTGGGTTGTGTGAACGTTCATGCCTCACTACTACCGGCTCACCGCGGCGCATCGCCGATCGCCGCAGCCATCAACGCTGGGGATTGCTTCAGCGGCATCAGCATCATGCGAATGGACAGGGGTATTGACACCGGTGATGTCTATTCCCGAGCTATGATTCCGATTTTTGACCATGATACCACCGGCAGCCTGACTGCAAGACTGGCTGATATCGGTGTCGCCGCCTTGCTGGATATACTACCTCAGCTTGAGTCCGGCAACGTAAAAGCAGTTCCTCAACCGACTGCTGGTGCCTCTTATGCCCCGATGTTGACAAAAAACGACGGACACATCAACTGGGATCGACCGGCTGTCCTTATCTGGCAACAGGTCAGAGCCTTACAACCCTGGCCCGGGGCCTTCACCGCCTGGGCCGGCAAGCAATTGAAATTGTTGGACACTGTACCGATCGCGATAACGACCACTGTACATCCAGGTACTGTCGTTGAGCTTCCCACAGAAGCCTCAGTCCCCTGGGGTATCTCCACCATCGACGGGATATTGGGTGTCCGCCGAATTCAGCTTGAAGGAAAGCGCCCCGTCCACGCAGCGGAATTCCTGCGCGGCCAGCGGGGTTTCGTCGGCACCATCTTAGAGTAATAGGAGAGTTAAATGCTGGAAAAATTACCTCTGACCGCCATTGAAGCCATGTTGGATGCACTGCCTGTTGACCTGACCTTTATGGACGCCGATGACAAGATCCGCTACTTCAACCGCTGCCGTATTTTCAAACGGCCGCCGGAATGCCTCGGTCGTGACGTTCGCGAGTGCCACCAACCATCGAGTCATTCGGCGATTGACCGCATGGTGGTGGATTTCCGCTCTGGGGCACGTGATGTTGAGGAACACATAGTGGAAAAAGCCGACGGCCGTCGACTGAAAGTGCGGTACATGGCCGCACGCGACTGCGATGGACAGTACCAGGGACTCGTGGAGATGGTTGAGGAAATCAACTAAATTACCGGAGCTGAATTTTTCAAATGCCTACCGATGCTACATCCTATCTTTTCATACTTTTAATCGCCGCTGCCCTAGCGTTGGGGTGCCTGCTGTCGGCTTTCCATTTCTACCGGCGCCGCTGCCTGATTGACGACACCCCTACTTCAAAAACCAAGGGAGTTTTTATTGGCTTGGCAGAGCTCAAAGGCACCGCCGAGAGCGAAACCCCACTCACCAGTTACCTGTCCGGCACCCGCTGTGTTTACTACCACTACAAGGTTGAGGAACACTGGCGGCGTACCGGCCTTGACGCCAAAGGCCGGCCCAAGACCGAAAGCGGCTGGAAAACCGTGGCACAGGAGACAGAGAGTGTTCCTATTTTCCTGCAGGACGACACCGGTTTAATCAGAGTGCTGGCTGAAGGCGCCGAAGTTCATGCAGACAACGTTTTTAAACAGGAATGCCGCCGCGATGATCTGCTTTATTATGACAAAGGACCGCGGCAGGCTGTTGGTAATTCTACCCACCGACGACGCTTCACCGAGGAGTCTATCGCGCTGCACCAGCCGATCTATGTGGTGGGACAGGCCAGGGAACGCAGTGATATTGTGGCCGCCGAAATTGCCCAGAACAAAAACACTCCTCTCTTTTTAATTTCCACCCGGGAGGAGACCCATCATTCCGGCCGATATCGATTATGGCAGACCATTTGGTTGGCTTTGGGCCTAGTAGTGAGTCTGGGCGGGCTTTGGTTCTATCACGCCCAGAGTTTCGACCCGCCGCCCCTAGGCGAGCTGTTGATTATCGGAATAGTTTTCTATGGTACAGCAGCAATTATCAGCTGGATATGGAACGCCTACAACAGTCTGGTTCACCTCCGCCAACGGGTCAGTCAAGGCTGGTCACAGATAGAGGTGGAACTAAAGAGGCGGCATGACCTAATCCCAAACCTAATAGTAATTGTGGATGCCTACCGCAGCCACGAAAGTGCCCTGCAGCAACTAATAACCGAACTTCGGCGGGAAACAACCGACCCCACGGTCGGAGCGGCAGTCCAACCCCACGGCTTGTCCCGCAGATTGCTGGCCACTATGGAAAAGTATCCAGACCTTAAGGCAGACCAATCATTTTTGGCCTTGCAACAAGCCTTGACCGAAACCGAACAACGGCTGGCGCTAGCTCGTGACTACTATAATGAGATTGCCACTTTTTACCGAATCCGGTTGGAGGTCATCCCCGACCGCTGGTTGGGGCGAATAGCCGGTTTTACCCCCAAGCCGCTACTATCAACTGAACAGTTTGAACGAGCCCCGGTCACGGTAGAATTGGCCGTCTGAGCTACTAGATGACCGAGAGTAGGGCTAATATCACCCAACCCAACCCAGCGGCCACTGTCAGCGGCGGTAAGGCCGGTGTAGGGCCGCCCTTGAAGAATAATTTTTGCACCTGATAGACCGACAATAGTCCCAATAGCAGGCAAAAACCCATAAATACCGCGGCCGGGACACCCCCGGCAGCCAATACCGACACCACCATGATCAATGAAAAGCCTACATCACCACCGCCCAGCAGCGACACATCCCGGCCGTCTTTATCATCCAGATGAATATCACTGACAGCCAGATGCCAATCGACTGTATTACCCGGAAAAACAAAAGCCGGCACCACTTCCACTCCGGTTAGCTTGCTCACCATCCACATCATATGGCCGGAACGTACCGAAATCAGGTCATAAACCGAAAGCGCTGCCATGATGAGCAAAGCGACGAGCGGCGACAACAGGATGCCGAAAACTGCACCATATCCAGCCAGGGCGATCCCCAAAAGCAGATTATGCAGCCATAAACGCCCCCAACGCAGCCAGGATAGCGAACCGGCAGCAGCGATGAGTCCCGCTGCATAAACCGGCAGCACCAGACCCAACACTACAAAAACACCCCAGCCAAACAGCACCAAAAATAATGTTTTGGCCGCTAACCGGAGCAACTTGAGAGGCAAAAAAGCCAGCGTTAGGCTCATTACCGCCACCGTAGCAAAAAAATAAATCAAGGGCAACCCGGCGGAAACTTGGGGCAACCCAATACCCTCATCTTCAATGAAGCGTAACTGCCGCAAAGCAACCATTATCGCCAGAATCCCGCTTAAGGCCATGGCTGAAAAACTATATACCGCCGGTCTAATCTTCATCAACCGTCTTCAACATCCGCATAGCGTCACCCACGACAAACAAAGAACCAGTGACACAAACCAAGCCGTCGGCCCCGGCCAGACTCCGAGCCACTTGTATTGCTTCTCCAACAGTTTCGGCCTTGTGTATTACCCGACCGCGGTTTTCGAAGGCGTCACTCAAACGGCACAGTTCCATTGAGCGCGGATGATCGGCCCGGACAATTATGATAGTGTCAAATTCCGGTGTCAGTATCTCTGCCATTCCGGCAATATCCTTATCGGAGGAAACACCGACAACCAGGACCGCCGGACAAGGGCGTTTTGAAAAAAAGGCCGCTAGTGATTGTTTCAGCCCTTCAGCCGCCGTCGGGGAATGGGCTCCGTCAAGGATCAGCCACGGACACCTTCCAACTACCTGAAAACGCCCAGGCCAGTTTACCACCGCCATCCCACATTCAATATCTTTTTTATTCAGTGCAATCCCCTGTTCCTCCAACACCTCTAGCGCAGCCACGGCAGTCGCGGCGTTAATTCTCTGATAGGAGCCTAAAAGCGGCAGGCTGACGTCATAGACGTCCAGAAACCCTCGCAGACGGAAGGACTGCCTCCCGGCAGTATATTCGGAAGATGCCACTAAATCCAGATTAACCTTCGTTAAAGGAGAGTTGCGGTCGGCGGCTGCCGCAGCAATTACCTCCATTGCCTCAGGAACCTGGGGTGCGCAAACCACCGGTACACCTGGCTTGATAATGCCGGCTTTCTCCCAGGCTATTTCAGCCAGGGTACTTCCCAGCACTTCAGTATGCTCCAGACTGATGGAAGTGATCACCGACAATACCGGCAACACTACATTAGTGGCATCCAACCGGCCTCCCAGTCCTGTTTCAATCACCTGCCATTCCGCTCCCTTGCCGGCAAAAAACATGAAGGCCAGTGCGGTCATAATTTCAAATGTAGTCAGTTTACCGAAACGGGCTTCAGCATTTATCGCGATAACCGGCGGTTTCAAAAGTTCCACCAGCCCAATGAATTCCGCGATCGTAATATCAACCCCGTTAATGTTGAAGCGTTCTGTAACCTCCACCAGATGCGGTGAGGTGTATAATCCGGTTTTAAAGCCTGCCTGGCGCAAAACCGCAGAGATCATAGCTGCGGTGGAGCCCTTGCCCTTGCTTCCGGCGATATGCACCGTTCGCGCGTGCAAATGGGGGTTGCCCAGCATATCCAACAACATTACCACTCGACGAAGATCAAAACGCGCCGCATTCCGCGAGCGTGGTACCAACTCAAAATCTACAAAGCCGTACAGCCAATCAAGAGCGGCCTGATATTCAGTGGACTTCATTCACCGTTCAGCCTTTATTAATGGATGAACCACCGCTGACATTCAAGTCTCCAAGCACGGGAGTACCGTAGTACCGTAGAGATGAAGCCCCAGACAGCAGTACATCAAGTTCGCCGTTCGAGTTGACCGAACCAGAGGTTGCGCCCGAATAATTGACACTAACATTATCGGCAATAAAATCTTTAAGGATGACGCTGGAGGCCCCCGAACCGATAACCGTCAGATTAGCTCCCGATCCGGAGATATCAAGTGTTGAAGCGCCGCTGATATTGAACACACTGTTACCGGATTCGATATACCCCTTTAACCGTGAGGCACCGGAAACCAGCAATTCCAGTTCACCGGATTTTATATCGGCCAGCTCAATGCTGCTGGCTCCAGAGGCTTTCAAGGTCAATGCGTGATCAAAATCAAACCCGGATACGACAGCCTCGGAAGCCCCTGAAACATCAAGGCTGAATAGATCCGGCATGGTAATGGTCGCTTTCAACGAAGCCAGGGTGTAGCTACCGGCCTTTAATTGTATGTAGAGGGTATCGCCGGTACGTTCCAGGTCCAGGTAATCAAAAAGGTTTTCGTTGGTTGTCACACTGACGCTGAATTCATCAGACCGGATGATTTCCACATCAAAAGCCGTTGCTGCCTGTACCCTGGTAAATCCGGAAAAATCAAAATTGTGCGTTTGCACCGGTCCACGGCCAACGATACTCCCGATGGAAAAACAACCGACCGAAATAACTGTCAAGCTTAATACCATCAGGAAAACTAATATCTTTTTTGCCATTTAAAGCCTCCTTTGGCCTATATAATAGAATAAATAGCTGTTTAATACCCTACCCTAAGCAGTAGTTTTATCCTATCATTAGGGATAGTTTCGGCGACAACCGGGGTTTTTGTTTTTACTTTCGGCTCAGACTGGAAGCCCCGGTAACCTTAATATCACCCATGGTCGGGGAGCCGGTCCAGCGCAGGCTGGAGGCACCGGTGACCTCAGCGTCTAAGCGCCCAGAAATATCCAGTGTCAGTGTGGATGCCCCACCCAGCTTGACCCGGGCATCGTTCACTGTCATTTTTTCCAAACTGGCATGTGAGGTAGCCGTCAACGATACTTCTAACATTTCTGCCCGACCGGCTAATTCAAAAAACGAGGCCGCGCTGCCTTCCAACTTCAAGTTTCGGCAATCCATATCACCGGTCAATTTACCAGCCCCGGACAGTTCCGCATTGAAAGTGTCCATTCCGGCAAATCCCGTTATTTTGGCCCGGGTGGCCGCGGACAGTTTGATACCGATTAGCTCCGGCATGGTGATGATTAGTTTGGGTGAAGGAACCTGTTTGAACAGGAGCCCGATATGTCCCAGTCGGGTCTGAAATTTTGCCTTCAGCACTCCCCCGGATACGACGAGTTCAACCTCGTCGATTATCTCTTTATCGGCCTCAACCGCCACGCTGTATTGCCCGGACCGACTTATTTCAACCTGCATAGCGTTGCGGGCATCAACCGTAGAAAAATCTGCCAGTTCAAATTCCTTGCGGGGCATGAGCCACCTCCTTTAGATTACCGGTAAAATTATAACACCGGCACCCAGCTTATGTCCGCAAATTTTTTAACGTGGACAGAATCAACTCCGGTACAGCGGACTAGTTTGGCTATTCTTGTCAAAGTATTAGTACTAAGATATACTACCATCTCAGTTGATAGAGCAGAAAAAACCGGTTGGGAGGTGTCTTCGTGGACGAATCCAAGTTCCCCAGATGTCAGGTATGTAAATCCGGTGACCTCGTACCTCTCTCCGATTTTGGCAATCAAGGGGCCGCTATTCATTACAAAGCCTGGGTTTGCACGAATCCTGAATGCGGGTATAATCTAAAAATCCGCAATGGAGATGTCTACATCAACGAACCAATCGGCAGCGGCGTCAATAACGTACGCCAACGTAATTCCGGCAATTTTTAAATCGGAATACGGGCGCTAGCTATGCTGGGCCGACTGTTCGGAGGCCAGGATAGTGTCCTGAATTTTTTCTTTCCCCGGTACTGCCTTGGTTGCGGAAGGGAAGGATCTTATATCTGCCGGCGCTGCCAACCAACACTCCCCTTTCAGCAACCCCCTTTTTGCCCCCGATGCGGCAAGAGCTTAGATTACCACTCCGGATGTGACGATTTAGCACCGGAGCTGTCGGAACTTCATTCAGTTTTTCGTTTTGAAGGCTTGATCAAGAAAGCGGTTCATCAGTTCAAATACAACAATCTACGTGACCTAGCCGGTCCGCTCGGCGCCTTTTTAGCCGAATATCTGAAAAACAATGATATCCAAGGTGAAGCGTTAGTACCCGTTCCTTTGCATAAATCCCGATTGCGGGAACGTGGATACAACCAATCAGAACTGCTGGCTCTAATGATCCACCGATTGACCGACACCCCTGTTTTTCTGGACACCTTGAAAAAAACCCGGCCAACCCCATCCCAAGCCGAAAGCCCTTCGGTTGACGTCCGCCGCAGGTCTGTTGTTGGTGCATTTCAGTGCTATAATAATAAATTAACAGGGCGCAGCGTCATCCTGATTGACGACGTTGCTACCTCCGGGGCCACATTGAACGCCTGTGCCCAGGTATTGGTAGCCGCCGGAGCCCGCAGAGTCGTCGCCTTGACACTGGCCCGCGAAATCTAAATAGGTTCAAGGAGGCCAATTTGGACATCATCATTACTGCCAGGAACCTGACCTTGGCCGAAACCACCCGGAAACAGATTGAGCGTAAATTCGCTAAAATCGGCCGGCATCTGCCCCAGGCAAGGGAACTGAAACTAGAAATTACCGAACAGGCCACCAAGGCGGCCAAGGACCGCTATATAGCCCGAGCGACGTTGGACATCCACGGCCCGGTACTAAACGCTGAAAGCCGCGCCGTCAGTCTGCCCAGCGTTATCGACCAGTTGGTGGGAATCCTTGAGCGCCAGGCTCAGGATTTCAAAACTAAAGGTGCCGAATTCAGTAGAGACACACAGCGACTGACCGAACCCGAAGCCGTTGGACCCGTGACTGAATCACGTTCGACTGTTGAAATTGAACGTTATGCCACTAAACCAATGTCGGTGGATGAGGCCATGGCCGCCCTAAATGATTCAAGAGATGATATATTGCTCTTCCGCAATGACCGAGGTGAAGTCAACCTGCTGCGCCGGAGCAGTGATAACCGTTTTATCCTCACGGTCAGCGAAGCTGCCTGAAGAGGCGTTTAATATAACATGATAAAATCAAAAAACCGTTTTCTATACCTGGCTCTCGTTTTTTTTCTGGGCATTATCGTCATTTTGGTCGTTGACGGCTATCTCGGCCTTTACGATACTTTAAAACTCCGATCCGGCGAGGGCTATGAGCAAACATTTGAGGCCGATTATTGGCAGGAAGAATTCAACTATGCCTACTTCGGCGCCAGCGGCGGAGACACCATCACCGGAACTTATGGAATTGATAACCGCGGTTTTTCGGCATACAAAGGTCAACTAACAATCACTTTGGAACACAACCAGCAATTGATTTCGGAGCTTCTAGCGACAGATTTCACCGTTGGTTCGTTTGGTACCATGGAATATAATTTCACCGTTGATACCGCCGTACTCGCCCCGGTAACCAGCGATTCCCCGCTTGAATATACTTTGCTTGTCAAACATGGCGAGCTGGAGCGGCGTGTCATTTTTAGCGTCAGCCATCTGTCAATACCACCGAAAGTGATTACGGGAGGTTAATACCGGATGAGGATAACTTATGTCTTATACGGATTCGGCATCCTGCTTTCATTAGCCGGAGTCGGCTTTTTGGCCGCGGAATATATGCGTTTCATGTCAGAGGCTGGCAAGCTGGCAGCACTGATTCTAACAGTAGCCATGTTTGCCGCGCTCACCCGCTATTTTGAGGAGGTGGGGTACTAATATGCTTATCGCCGCTGCCATTATGCTGTCGTTCGGCCTTATTGTCTGGCTGGCCGTCAGAGGTTTCCGCGGTCAGCCGGTTAAAGCCCATCATATTACCTATGGTCTGGCGGTCATCACTGCTGTCTTTACAGTAGCCTTCTTCCTGAATATGGATATGCCGCAGCTTTTTAAAATCATCTTCAGCATCCTGGCCGGAATAGCATTAATTTTTATCGCCGCAGCCACGCAGCGACGACGCGATGAACAAAATGACAAGAGGCAACCATGAAAAATACAGGCTCGTCAAAATATGATGTGGTAGAAACCCCAGCTGGTTGGACGGGGCTTGAAATCACCGAAAAAGGCATCAAGCGCCTGACTTTGCCAGCAAAAAACCGCCAGTCCGCTTTGGCAGCGCTGGGCATTGAAGAAAAGGACATCACCCATGAAGCCGGCGGGGCTGGCTTGGCCGACCGGTTAAAGCATTTCTTCCTCGGCGAACCGGTAGTCTTCAAGGAGGGGCTTGACCTGACAGCCGCCACCGAGTTTCAGCAACAAGTTTATAAAGCCGCCTGCTCCATTCCGTACGGAGAAACGATCAGTTATGGCGAACTAGCTAACCAGCTCGGCAAACCCGGAGCGGCGCGCGCCGTCGGCCGGGCGCTGGGGGCGAACCCCCTGCCTATCCTCATTCCATGTCACCGGGTGGTGGGTTCCGATGGTTCTTTGACGGGCTTTACCGGAGGTCTGGAAACCAAGCAGAAACTGCTGGAGCTGGAAAAAAGAATTTAGATTCCGTACATTGACCAATAGTAAATTAAAAATGATCGGTTATGAATAGTAGTACTTCATCTATCTGATGATTTACTTCTTGGTTCGAAACTCTGATGACTCTAAGCCCATGATTTCTCAAATATTCATCACGATATTGATCATTTATCAATGTATCGCCAACATCATGATGTGACCCATCTACTTCAATCACAAGCTTTGCACTCGGACAATAAAAATCAACAATATAATTACCAATAATAGTTTGCCGACAAAATCGATTCCCCTTTATTTGGTTGTTCCCTATTCTTTCCCATAATTTGCGCTCTTCTTGAGTCATAAAAGTCCTAAGTTCATTTGCCAACGATAGGAGTTTACGTTCAACGTACCCGTGGAACGCAAAGGATTCAGTAGTGTCAGTGTAGGAACAATTAGTATTATCACTATTTCGATTGAATTCGTTTTTTAATTCTCCGACACGTTCTGTCATGAAGTCCTTCACTTCTTAATAAATATTTATGATGACTTACGTATAGTCTGAAACTCAGCTTTATATTTATCTAACAAACCCTCTGAGGCCAGACTGTGGTAGCAGTTATCGCCGATAATAATATGGTCCAAAGCCCGGATATTCATCGTTGCTGCGGCAAACACCAGGTCACGGGTAATATCCCGATCCTGCTGACTCGGGGATGGCACGCCGGAGGGATGGTTGTGCACAAAGATCATCGCTGCGGCACCTAATCTCAATGCCTGTTCCACGACCTCTCTGACCCAAACAACCGAGGCATTGACCGTGCCCCGAGACATCTCGGCAATATCCAGAATACGGTTCTGGCTGTTCAGAAACAGCACTTTGAATACTTCCTTCTTCAAACCGGACATTGAGGAGTAGAGATAATCAAATACTTGCTGCGGCGTAACGCAGCTTTCGGGCCATGTCTGGTCTTTAGCCTTCTCTTTCAGAAGCTCCCGTGCCGCCTCAGCCACTAAGCGAATGGCGAGAGAATTTACCGGGCCGATGCCCGTGATCTCCTCCAATTCATCCGAGGTCGCCTCCAGAACACCCCGGAAAGTCTTAAAATGCTTAAGCGCTGCCTTGGCAGCAGGTTTGCAATCACGCCGGGGCGTGCC
This sequence comes from Dehalogenimonas sp., assembly GCA_050864255.1. Classification (GTDB taxonomy): domain Bacteria; phylum Chloroflexota; class Dehalococcoidia; order Dehalococcoidales; family Dehalococcoidaceae; genus Dehalogenimonas. The sequence continues at coordinate 280,841 of JBOWAX010000002.1, read as the reverse complement.
CAAGGTTAACAATAATTCCACCACCTCATAATCTGCCAGAGCGGTCAGACCGCCCTTGTCAAAACGTTCGCGTAGACGACTGCGGTGTCCTTCGGAAGGGTGCTGCTGATTAGTTGCTTTATCCACCATAATCACGTGGTTTATACCACTTTTCAGCCTCACTCGCCAAACCTTCCGGCTAATAAATTAGCCATTTTGGCCGGTACTAATTCTTTAGTACCTAGCACATATCCACCATCATGCTTTATAATGCCGTCATGTATAATAAAGAACGTGTTGCCGCCATTATCGCAGGTGCTGGGAGCAGTGAGCGCATGCATGGAGTTGACAAGATATTTGCTCGCCTGAGCAACCGCCCGGTGCTGGCCAGGGCTGTATTCCCTTTTGAGTGTTCCGACATTGTTGACCGAATCATCGTTGTCCTCAGTCCGGAAAACCTAGCCGCTGGCGAAGCCTTGAGCGACTCTGAAAAATGGGGCAAAGTCACCGACATTATTCCCGGGGGTGAACGCCGCCAGGATTCAGTGCAAAACGCTCTGGGCTGCCTGGCAGACGACGACATAAAATGGGTCATCATCCATGACGGAGCCCGTCCCTTGGTTAGAGTGGAGCAGATAGAAGACGGTATGAAAGCCGCCCAAACCACCGGAGCCGCCGTCTGTGCCGTTCAGGTAACCGATACCATAAAGCTGGCCGGAGAAAACAATTTCATTCAGGAGACTCCAGACCGGGGACGTCTCTGGAACGCCCAAACACCTCAGATTTTTCGATATGACCTGATCCGCCGAGGTTACGATGCTGCCTCCGGCTCAGTTACCGATGATTCAATTCTGGTAGAGCGTTTGGGGGTACCGGTTAAGCTGTACAAGGGTTCTCCGACCAATATCAAGATTACAACTCCGGAAAGCCTGGCCGCCGCCGAGATTATCGTGCGCAGGCACTCTGAGTAACATGAATTTCCGTACGGGCATCGGTTATGATGTCCACCGCCTGGAACCAGGCAGCAGGCTGGTGCTTGGAGGTGTAGACATTCCATTCACCAGCAGTCTGGCCGGCTGGAGCGATGCCGATGTCCTGACTCATGCCATAATGGACGCCCTGCTGGGAGCGGCGGGCTTAGGAGACATCGGGCAACATTTCCCGCCGGGTGAAGCACAATATAAGGCCATTTCCAGTCTGGAATTACTTCGGCGGATCGGCGGACTGTTAACGCAGTCCGGCTGGCGTCCCGGCAACATTGATGCTGTCATCGCTGCGGAACAGCCGCGGCTCAGCCCACACACCCCGGCCATGCGCCGCAATCTGGCTGATGCCCTGGAGATTGCACCTGAAGCGGTCAGTGTCAAAGCCACCACTACCGAGCAGCTAGGCTTCGTCGGCCGGGAGGAAGGCATGGCCGCCTGGGCCACTGTACTTATAATACAAATATAAAATCGTCCGCACCTCAGACGCCTGCTTAATACTGACGTACAATTTCTGGTATCAAGGACAGATTATTGATGAAAATATCCAACACGCTCACTGGCACTAAAGAAGAATTTACTCCCGAAGCTGATCCGATCAAGATGTATGTCTGCGGTATCACTCCGCAATCCGCGGCGCATATCGGTCACGCCATGAGTTATATAAATTTTGACGTTATCCGCCGCTATTTTCTCTACCGGGGACAACAGGTCAAGTACGTCCAAAACTTTACCGACGTTGATGACAAAATCATCGCCAAAGCCGTCCCATTGGGTCTGACGCCACTGGAACTGGCCGACCGCAACATTGCCGACTTCCAGGCCGACATGGCTGCCCTCAACATTCTGCCGGCTGATGTCTATCCCCGCGTTACTCAGGAGATTCCAGCCATTCTGGAACTGGTTGCCGGATTGGTTGACAAGGACTTTGCGTATGAAGTCAAAGGCTCGGTCTATTTCCGCGTCACCCGGTTAGGTGACTATGGCAAGTTGTCCCACCGCACGCTGGAACAGATGCAGGCGGGTGCTCGCATTGAAATCGGCGAGGATAAGGAACACCCCATGGACTTCGTCTTGTGGAAGGCCGCCAAGCCCGGAGAACCTTCCTGGGCTTCACCCTGGGGACTGGGAAGACCCGGCTGGCACATTGAATGTTCGGCCATGAGCCGAAAATACCTGGGCGAGACCATTGATATCCATGGCGGTGGGGCTGACCTTATTTTTCCTCACCATGAGAATGAAATTGCCCAGTCGGAAAGCTTCACCGGCCACAAGCCATTCGTGCGTTATTGGTTGCACAACGGACTGCTGCAGCTCGGCGGTGAGAAAATGAGCAAATCTCTGGGCAACCTGATAACCATCAAAGAAGCTCTACAAAAATACCCGGCAGACGCCCTTCGGGTCTTTGTTCTCAGTTCCCACTACCGCAGCCCGCTAACCTATTCCGATGAGATCATTGAGGGAGCGGAAAAGGGCGCCCAGCGGTTGGCTCAGGCGGCCAAACCCACTGGCCATCAGGGCAAAGAGGTTAACTTCAATACCGGTTCATACCGCGAGCGTTTTATTGAAGCCATGGATGACGACTTCAACACGCCCCGTGCGCTTGCCGCCCTTTTTGACCTGGCGCGAGAGATTAATCGGCTGGACGCCGACGGTGGCAACACCTCCCAAGCTAAAACCCTGCTCCGGGAACTGGGCGGTGTGCTGGGTCTGCTGCTCGAGACCGATACCAGCACCGGCGACAATACCGCTCTTTTTGAGGCTGTTGCCGATATTCGGCAAAAAGCCGGCCGGGAACCCGTTGACTGGCAAGGCGACACCGTCCGGGCGATGGTGGATATCCTCACTTTGAGAACAGAGTTACGCCGGGCAAAACGCTACGCTGAAGCCGACGAGTTGCGCAACCGGCTGGATGAGGCAGGTGTAGTCATCAAGGATACCCCTGCCGGCCCGGTTTGGGAATTCAAGGCCGGTTGACGCTGTAGCATTTTTCGTTATCCACCGGAAAAACGAAGGAAACGAATCTTTATTTACGAATAAATAACGGTTTCAGCGCATTCGTCCGGGGATAAAAACAAGCCGCCACAGCTCCTCCTCCGGTATTAGATTCTTTGCTTCCCAAACACCAAAGAATGAACGGTGAGTTATCCGTCTGATTTACAGAACATATTATAGCATATTACACCGCAATTTGTAAGTGCTAAATGTCCCATTTCGCCGGTTTTTTAAAATATTTTTCATAATAACCGTCAATTCGGGCCATCACCACCTATTGACATCACATACCCCCTTCTTATATCATTATTTCGGTACATTACGAATTATTAAAATGAGTGAGAGTATCTTTAAAGCCCTGGCGGACGTCTCCCGGCGTAAGATTCTGAAACTGCTGGGGGAACGGCCAATGACTGCCGGAGAAATCGCCGATCATTTCCAACTGGCCAAATCCACCCTTTCCGGTCATTTCAATGTACTCAAGGCCGCCGACTTGATTCAGGAAGAACGCCGTGGCACAGTTATCGTCTACAGCTTAAACGCCTCGGTCATAGATGAGGCACTAGCCGGCATCATGGACGTGCTTAAAATCGGTCGGAATAAAAGGAGTAAAGAATCATAGGGATGAAACTTAACTGGCGTCAAGAATGGCCAAGCCTGCTGCTGATAGCCGGGATGTTTATCGCTACGGCGTTAAGCTGGTCCGGAGCCCCGGACAGTATTCCCGTGCACTGGGGAATTAACGGCGAGGTTGACCGCTACGGTGGAAAATTTGAGGGGTTGCTATTGATGCCCCTTTTAGCTGCGGGTATCTATTTGATGCTGCTGTTCATCCCCCGCATTGATCCCAAACGCGCTAATTACGAGCGTTTCGCCAATGTGTACCGCATTATCCGGATAGCAACGCTTGTTTTCATGGCTGCCCTCCACGGCATTATTATCGCCGCCGTACTTGGTTCGGGAATTGATATCGGCATGGTTGTCATGATCATGGTGGGCCTCTTATTTGCCATTCTGGGGAACTATTTCGGAAAGCTTAAGCCTACCTGGTTTGTCGGTATCCGCACCCCATGGACCCTGACCAGCGACCTGTCCTGGGATAAAACCCACCGCCTCGGCGGTCGATTATTTGTCATTCTCGGTCTGATGCTGGCTGCCGCCGGGATTGTTGGTCAGGATTGGGCTTTTTACCTGGTGTTCGGCCTGCTCTTCGCCATGATTATCTTTTTAGTGATATATTCCTATACTGTCTGGAAGACCGATCCTGACCGGCGCGCTGGGTTGGCCAGATAATCGAAGGGTCACAAGGAGGCACCATGAAACAATTGGGGTTCGGCTTGTTCATCATAGCTTTTGTGGCTATGGTCGGCAGTTTCATCTGGGTTATGATGTCGGAAGCCGACCAGACGCCGTGGGTAGTTATACTTATCACCGGCGCGGTTTTGCTCGGCACCCTGTTACTGCTAGGCCAGGCTATTGTTGACCGGCAGAAACAAAAGAAGAAGGAAAATTTTGAGGAGGTTGAAAATTGATCGTAGTAACATCACCTACTGTCCCCGGTAAGAACGTTGTCAAAACCATTGGTCTGGTCAGGGGTTCTACCATTAGAGCCAAACACATCGGCAAGGACATCATGGCCGGTTTTCGCGGCCTAGTCGGCGGTGAGATCAGCGAATACACTCAGATGATGGCCGAAGCCCGTGAAGACGCCTTGCAACGCATGATTGCCGACGCTGAAAAGAAAGGCGCTAACGCCGTCATTTCCATGCAGTTCGGCACCGCCATGGTGATGCAGTCCGCAGCCGAGACCATCGCCTACGGCACCGGAGTCGTCATAGAATAAGCCGGGCGGCATTTTCAGTTGCAGCTAATGGGCAGATATGATATATTTCATTTCTGTTCCGGGGGCCGTAGTTCACTTGGGAGAACGTTTGACTGGCAGTCAAAAGGTAGAGGGTTCGAATCCCTCCGGCTCCACCAAGATTATCAATAGGTAGAACCGCATCATAACCTCCCCCATCGGGGCCAACCACGATTGGGAGCTTGTATCTAACCCTCATAGATCGCCCATCGGTATTGATCTCCCTGACAAACGACCTAAGGAATGACTTTCTTTCGGTCAGGGTCGAATCGATCAGAAGTTGCCGAAGGTCTTGGGCGCGTCTCTTGACTGAGTCGACATCGATCAGATCGACTCCCTCTTTATCGATTTCCTTCTCGACCTTGAGACGACTTTTCTCAAGATCCGCTTGGCGGCTTCTCAGCTCACAGATCCGCGGCGCGAGATCATCTATTCCGATCCTTCCAGTCTCAAGAGCATCATAAAGCCTTGTCAGTCTTGCCCTGGTATCGACAAGCTCGGCGTCGAGGACGTCGAGCTGTTCTTTTAAGGCACTGGAAGTTGAGCGGAGTTCCTCATTGGTTAGGATGGCCATTTTCTCCATGTTCTCATCGGTCAGCACCCGTGTCCGCAGTTCATGGATAACCTGGCGTTCCAGTTTTTCCTTAGGCAACATCCGTACGTCGCAGGCATCCTTGCCCTGTTTGGCGCCTTTGGAGCAAAGGTAGTAGAAATGCTTTCCCGATTTGGCGCTGTGGCCCATCATCGCCCCGCCGCAACGGCAATGAAACAGGCCGCTCAGCAGATAGAAACTGGGCACTGTTCTTGGATGGGTCACTTCTGGCTTTTTCTGTGCCATTTTATGTTGAACCGTTTTAAACATTTTCTGATCAATCAAACCCGGCCAGGCATTTTCGACTCTAACCGGCTTCTCGCCGCAACGGCGCACCATGCAACCCGGCCGGTCCCCCCAGACCAGCGTCCCGGTATAAGTCTCGTTCGACAGTATCTTATAGATGGTAGTCCGGCCCCAGCGAACTCCCCGTTCGGTGCGCAGTCCTTCAGCGTTGAGGGTTTTGGCGATCTCTTTACAGCCCATGTCCTTCATGGCCATGCCAAAGATGCGGCGGACCGTTTGGACGCTGGATGAGTCTTCAGGATCGGGCTCGAGCTTGTTTCTCGTCCGGTCGCCGTCTTTAATATGGACGACATGGAATCCAAAGGCAGGCTTGCTACCGTTAAAAAAGCCCCGGGAGGCGTTTTCGCGCATGCCGCGCCGGATATCCTGACCGAGATTGGCGCTATAAAATTCATCGATCGATTCGATGACGCCTTCAAGAAGCCGCCCGGTCGGGCTGTCATCGACCGGCTCATTGATCGAGATGACCTCGATGCCTTTATTGCGAAGCAGGGTCTTGTAGGTAATCGAGTCGGCTCGGCTCCGGGCGAACCGGTTGAGCTTCCAGACCAGGATGGCAGAAAAAGGCGGGTTTTTGGCCCGGGCTAGGGCGACCATCTCTTTGAACGCAGGCCGCGAGGCGGTGCGCCCGCTTTCAGCTTCGTCGATGAACTCACGCACGATCCGGTAATTGGTTTTGGCGGCGTATTCTCTGATCGAACGAATCTGTGCCGAAATCGAAAGGTCGGTGTCCTGTTTGTCTGACGAGACCCTGGCATAAAGGGCGACTGATCTGGACTCGGTATCCATCTTTAACTATCCTCCAAAAGATGCCGGAATGTCCTCCAGCGTGATTGGTTTTGTTGAGTCTATTTGAGGCTTTAGAAGGCCACGATCGCTGGCCTTCATTACTATCAGGGCGACCTTTTCAACCCCGGTGCCGGTCTCTAGTATGGGTTGAGCCAGGGCGATGAATCCTTCATCATTGAAATTCCAGGCGCGATTCAGGGTGATTTTGCCCGAAAGATGAGGCATTCTGGTTTTAACGGCCATATCAACGAGAGAACCCGGCAATGCTCGCCTGCCCTTTTTGGGGAACGGCCCTCCCATGTCGAAGAGACCTGGTTTCGTTTCTCCATTCTGGGAACCTGTCCAATAGGTGACCGCCCAATCTTCGCCTTCGGCGTCATCCGGTTCGTAAAGCGCTCCGTAGAAGAAAAGCCGGCCCTGGAGCACCTCTCCAATTCGAAGTAGAATTTGGGCATGGCTCTTGGAGAACATCTGGGAGAGGGCAACTACATCCAAGCCGGTCTCAAATGCCCGATCCCGGAATTTCTCTTCAGGCAGCAGTACCGCCGATGCAAACCGGTTGGCGGCAATGTGCCGGGCGCTGGTTTTCAGCGGCGTGTAATCGGGTTTCACCCTGGCAAAAAGGGTCTCCATCATCTCTCTTATTTCGTGAAGAATGGTGTTTTGGATGCCGCTGGGCGTATCATCCAGCCGATAATAGAGGCATTTCTCACCGCCGCAAATCTCATGATAGCCCCTCACATTTCGCGGCATTCTCTCCAGACCTTTTAGCTTGATGTCCAGGCATGAAGTGATCGCCATGATCGATTTTTGGTTGATCGGCAGGTCTCGCAAATACCTTCGCCTGAACTCTTCCGCCTTTTGGTCCTCGGTCGAAGAGATGGGATCACCATACTTCCTGATTAGGTGATCGCAAAAGTCCTCAAAAAAGCCCAGGCTTTTCACGCGCTGCGTCCCGGCAGCAGCTTCTTCCCGGTAGCCTTCTCGTACATCTCGACGATGAAGCGTTTGACGTCCGTCGTGAGTTCACCTGTCATCCGGGTGCCGGACTGATAGCGGGGGTCGTTCATGACGTAGTTGAAGGCCATCTCTACTTCCTGTTCGTCGCTGAGATTGGCTTCGGCATCTTCGAGATAGCCGGCTGCTTTGAGAAGGTCTCTCAGGGTCACCTGGTAGACTGGCGCCAGGCGTTTCATGAAATCAGGACCGGGAGGGTTTCTCCGGCCGTGCTCGATCTGGGCTAGGTACGAGTAGGAGATACCGGTCTTCTGGGCGACGTCCCGAAGTGATAGCCGCTGCTTCTGGCGCAGCTGTCTGATATATCCGCCGAAATCTGGCATAGGTCATCCTCCACGTTCACAATATTAGCACACTACGGTAACAAGTGCAACATGTTTCCGACATTTATTTTACATCAACTTTGAGATTATAGTGACATCCAGCCCTTGACCTGACCTGGCTGATGTTTTACTATTGTGCTCACTAATTCTTTCAGGAGTACCACATGTTCAAGGTGGTGCTAAACAAGCCCTACATGGAAAAAGCGATGCTCCGTCACAACCTGTCGATCAAACTCCTGGCAGTGAGAATCGGCCTCACTCCGAGCTACCTGAGCCGCATCCTGAACGGCAAGCAGGCCCCGACGGCCGCGGTGCGCCAGCAGCTGCTCGACTACTTCAAAGGCAGTTCGTTCGACGACATGTTCACCATCCAGGAGAACGGGGCAGACCATGACGATTGAAACCGACAAGGAAGATTTTGAGAACGGCCTGCGCATATGGGCCCGCATGATTGCAAAGGCTCATCTGAGAGATCTAGCCAGATCGAGAAGAACAAAAACAGAGGAGGAAGGAAATGCCGATCAAGGGAGTCACCGGGGTCATCAGGTTGCCGAGGTTGGGCAAAATCAGGCTGGGGCTAACGAGGGAGTCTAGTGAAGGGTTCTCTTATCCAGTCCCGACCGACTATTTCGTCTGCCCGGATGAGGTGAAGAAGGTCTTTGGTCGGTGTCCCACCGAGCTTTCGGTCATGCTGCCGACCGAGGATTCCAACCAGTGGGCCAGCCAGTATCTCAGATGCTACTCGGCTTACCGAGGGCTTATTTGCCGAGGTGACGGCGAAACGGCGGTGGCCAGGGTGAACGTTAAAACCGGCCAGATCGCCACCCACGAAGATACCGAGACCGAACTCAGGGAAATCGCCTGCAGCCCCAAGAGTTGTCAGCATTACGAGACCGGCCGCTGCAAGCGAGTGATGAACCTCCAGTTTCTTATCCCCGACTGCCCCGGCATCGGTGTCTACCAGCTCGACACCGGCTCGTACCATTCCATTATTAACGTGAATAACAGCCTGGAGCTCGTGAAGAGCGCCTGCGGCCGGCTGTCGATGATTCCACTGTCGTTAAGGCTGATAGAAAAGGAAGTCGATGTCGAAGGCCGGAAGAAAACGGTCCGGGTGCTGCTTTTAACCTCCCATTCCACCCTATCTGAGATCCAGAAGCTGGCGAAGATACCGCCGAGTGAGGTGCTGCTCCTGCCGCCGCCCGACAGCTCGGCGCCGGACGACCTTTTCCCAGAAGAAGCTATCAGTATCAATAAAGACAATGTCAGGCTCGAAGACGGCGTCACCGAGCGCGACCTGATAAGGCTCTGGGACAAGGCGAAAAGCAAGGTCTGGCAGCTCGATATCAGGGAGCAACAGCTCAAGGCCTGGTTTGGCAAGCACTGCAACATCGATGTCGAAATAAGAGACTTCAACTGGCCGCTGCCGCCGGCGAAATTTTCCGCCGAGGCCCTTAGTCGGTTCCTCAAAGCCGTAGAACGCGACGCCGGCTGCTAGCTTGAGATGACCACTAAAGACATGCGCGGCGAAAAGGCCGCGGCCTCCGACATGTTCAGCGAGGCTGTGCCGGAACTTCTGGAGAGCCACCTGGGGCATCTTCTGAAGGAAACCGGCCTTGATCTCGACGTCGTCCGGGAGCGGAAGTACCGCAGTGTGACTGGCAAGGCCGAGCTATCAAGACTCGGCTTTGCCCCGTCGCAGCAGCGGGTGCCTGGCCTTCTTATTCCGTTATGGGGCGTCGATGGAAAGCTTGCCGGTTATCAACTCCGACCCGACAATCCCCGTACTAATTCATCCGGCAAAATCATCAAGTACGAGTTGCCGGCAGGATCGGCAAATCGCCTCGACTGTCCGCCGCGGTGTAAGATCGACCTCGCCAACCCCAAGCTGCCGCTCTGGGTAACAGAGGGCTCGAAGAAGGCAGACGCCCTGGCAACCCACGGCGTCTGCGCCGTCTCGGTCACCGGAGTCTGGGGATTTAAGGGTAAAAACGAGTTCGGCGGTACCACTTTCCTGGCCGATTGGGACTATATCGCCCTCAAGGACCGCGCCATTTATCTTGCCTTCGATTCCGACATCATGACCAAGGAGCCGGTTCGCCAAGCGCTGACGCGCCTTTCCACTCATCTCGAGCTTCGGGGTGGGAGGGTACAGGCCGTAATTCTTCCCCAGGACGGCGAGGCCAAGGTCGGCATCGATGATTTTCTTCTTTCACACACTATCGAGGCAGCGGAGAAACTGGCGGCAAACCCACAGTTCCAGTTATCCGAGGACAACGAGCGGCCGGTGCCGGGATTCGTGCTAAGCGACGGGACGGTGGGCGAGATGGTAGTTGCCGGCGACGATCGCTATTTCCAGGTGATCTCGGGAGGGATGGTGAAAAAGCACTACCGCTACCAGACGAAGCGCTTCACCTTTGTCCCGACCGACGATTCACTCGTCGGTGAGGTGGTGCACTTCGCCAGCGGCGTCAGCCCTTACGAATCCCAGTCACTTCTGTTCAAAGAAATTCAGGCTTTTATCCACCATTACATCGAGCTGCCGTCCGATTTCGAGGAGATCGCCGCCCTCTACGTCCTTTTATCGTGGGTGTACGAGTTTGCGCCGTCCATCCCCTATCTTCGTGTGCTCGGCGACTGGGGCTCCGGCAAGACACGCTTCTTGCAGGTCGTCGGCAGCGTCTGTTTCCGGCCGATGTTTGTTTCCGGTGCCACCACCCCGTCGCCTGTTTTCCGCATTCTGGAACGTTTCAAAGGCACGCTAGTGCTGGATGAAGCCGACTTCAAGGATTCCTCCGCCTGGGTGGAAATGGTCAAGGTCCTGAACAACGGCTATCGCCCGGGCTTCCCGGTTCTTCGGACCGACAAGGAAAACGGGGGGTTCTACCCCCGGAGCTTCCAGGTCTTCGGGCCGAAGCTCATCGCCACGCGTTTCCTGTTCAAGGATGAGGCACTCGAGAGCCGGTGCCTCACCGCCGAGATGATGCCTCTGACCAGGTCCGACATCCCGAGACTGCTTCCTTCATCGTTTGAATCAGAGGTCGGGAAGCTCCGCTCGAAACTGTTGACCTTCAGACTCATGAACCTCTTCAAGCTCAAGGGCAAGAGCTTCGGCAACGAACTCCTGGAGCCAAACCTCCAGCCGCGCCTTCAGGAGATTCTCATCCCTTTAAAGGCGATGCTTAACGGTGATCGGTCGATGGTGGAGACCCTGGCGGGGTTCGTCCATCGGCAACAAGCGTCGCTTTTATCCCGGCGGCGTGAGAGCCAGGTCGGGCGGGTGCTCGAAGCCATTATCGAACTGCGTCAGGAAAACCGCGAGCTTTCGAGTAAAAACATCGCCAAAAAAGCCAACGCCTACGATGAAGACGGTCCGGCTATCGCCCCGGAGAGTGTGGGCTGGATGACGAAAAGGCTCGGCCTGGAGAAAAGCCGCCTGGCGCACTGCGGCCGGCGTATTATCGAGTGGCACGACGAACGCATGGCGCAGCTTTCGGCCCAATACGGCATCGAACGTCCCTTACCGCCACCAACACCTTCACAACCTTCACAACCTTCACCTCTAGATACGAATTTTTCGGGTGAAGGCTTTGGTGAAGGTTTTCCCGGAACTATAACACCCTCACCCGATTTCAAAGCTAAGGGTGACGGTGGTGAGGGTGGTGAAGGTTCTCCGGAGAGCGGCGGGACCCTTGAAGATGGAAAGAGGCGAACATGAAAAGACGAACTCTCTATGAATGCGCTCACGCGAGGGTGCTCATACGGCGGATCTACTGCCGCCGTGGATTCTCGCTGTCGGATAAGTCAGGCAGCGGTCATATCGACATCAAGCGACTGGCGCGAGGAGAAGAGTTGGCGCTTGCCCCCTGCCAGAAATGCACCGATTACGACTGTCTCGGGCCGCCGGTGCCCCCGCCGGAGCGCGGCTGGCAGAGCAAGAAGGAGGCTAGCAGATGATCGATTTTTTGGGCAAGTTCTACGAAAGTCTCTGGCGGAAAGTCGGTGGCCGGCCGTGGACGGAGATCGTGCGCGACGACCAGAAGAAATCGCCCCTGGTTTTCATGCTCATCTTTCTCGGGCTGGGAATACTTGTTGGGAGGCTTGGCGGCAGATTCTGGTGGCAGATCCTGATCGGCTTCTTACTGGGAATCCTCGTCGGACATTTCTGGTGGTAAATATGGAAGAGCGTTTCAACCGGATCAAGCGGCTGCAGCGAGAACTTGTCTACGAGCTTCAGTCCTTCATGGCCGATTGTTTTACCGATGCCGCCGATCCGGCCGTGATCATCGATTTCGCCCAGCGGCTCGGCATGGATATATCGGCAGCCCCGAGAGCGCCGTCCTCTCAGCCGGCTTTCGACCCCTACCGCATCCTTGGCTGCGACCGATCGATGTCACAGGAACAGGTCCGGCGCCGCTATCTCGACCTCTTGAGGAAACTTCATCCCGACACCGCCGGCATCAAAGGCACCGAATACCTGACCCAGCTCGTTGCCGAGGCGTTCAAGAAAATCTCCAGCGAAAGGAGGTGGTGACATGAAAGATGACAATACCCTTGAGCTGCTTTACGAGATCGCCCGGTTCGAGAACTCGGTGGATATGGACAAAGACTACCGCATCGGCTGGGGCTGGCGTCACGTCCGGATCTGGCCGGCGACGCTTGCGAAACTCTTCAAGGATGGTTACCTCGAAAACGTCTTCCGCTCCAACTCCCACACCGGCTACCGGCTGAGTGAACTTGGCAAAAACCTTCTTGCAGCGGAAACGGCACCGCCCCAAACGCCCCAGGAGGTGAAACTGGCGGAGCCCGATTCTCTTTTCGCGGACATCATCGGGCATGACGGCGTGAAAGAGCTTCTTAAGGCGTCGCTTCTGGCAGAGAAGCCGGTACACGTGCTCCTCACCGGCCCGCCGGCCTTGGCCAAGACGCTCTTTCTCTGGGATATCGAGAGGGCGGGTGGCGAGAAAGCGATCTGGCTGGTCGGCTCGGCGACATCCAAGGCCGGGTTGTGGGACCTGGTGGCCGAGCGGGAGCCGGGAATCCTTCTTATCGACGAGATCGACAAGATGAACGCCGCCGACACCGCCGCGTTACTCACCATGATGGAGGGTGGGCGGCTGGTGCGGGCCAAACGAGGCCGCGAGCTTAACCTCCATAATCCCATCCGCGTCATCGCCGCCTCGAACAGAAGCGAGAAACTATCGCCCGAACTGCAGTCCAGGTTTGCCATCCGAAAACTCTTTCCGTACAGCCGGGCGGAATATCTCACCGTGGTGCAGGGCGTGCTGGTGCGATGTGAAGGCTTAAGCCCCGATCTGGCCGGCGAGATCGCCTGTCGCCTGGACGGCCTCACCCAGAACGTCCGTGACGCCATCAGGGTGGCTAGGCTGGCGCCGCAACTCGGGGTGGATAAGGCAATCAAATTACTTGTAGGAGGGACTGAAAGTGAAAAGTGAATAGGAGATCAGGCAGAAACTGGATAACTACAAGGGGATACGATGGGGAGGGGGGTGACCCCCGGGGAGCGGGAGGCCGGATATGAGGCTAATTTCGGGTATGTACAGGCGGGTATCTACAGCGGGTATTTACACTGTAGTCACAGCCTGTACGTTCCACAGGAGCTCTCATTGATCTGTTAACCGGCTCATTTCCGGTCATAGGAGGCAATAGGTGTACACCTGCAAAATCTGCAACAGAAAGTTTAAATCGATCAAGGCGCTCGGCGGTCATACGTCGGGTGCCCATCCCGTAATGAAGGACGAACCGGCAATGAGTGAAAATCAGACCGCTGAAACGGCGGAGAGTCCCACGGATGAGGAAAGCATCGCAAGCGAGATCCGGGAGTACCTGGGCCAGGGTTACAGCTTCGAGCAACTTACCAAAGATCTTCACTTCAAAGAAAGAACGGTAAGGCAGGAGATAGCCAAAATGATCCCGGCATCCGATACACAGGCCAGCAACTTGCCGGCGACCTACAAACAGAGCGAGGTGGTTTCACCGGAGGCCATCCTCAGGCGCTACATGGGCGACAGCTACGAGGAGCAAATCGAACTCAGGGGAATGATGAAGCTTCGTTCGTCGATGCTTCTGATCATGGAGCTTGCCCAGATCCAGAAGACGCAGGCTGAAGCCGAGGCCAAGCGCTTCGAGCCGCTTCTGCGGATGCTGAACGCCTCCCGCGAGGAGCTCGATGCCGCCGCGGCCCGGGCCCGGGGCGCCAGTTCGGAAATGGCCAGGGAAGCCGCCCAGGAAGCGGTCGGCGGTGTCCTGGGTTACATCGAGGAGAAATTGCCCAAAGGGCCGCCGCCGAAGACGGTCGATGAGGCTTACGCCAAGCGGATCGACAAGGTGATGGACATGGTGTGGGGCATGATGGAGCAGCAGATGTTTCCCGGCCGGGGTGGCGGCAGCGTGCCTGAAGGCTGGGAAACCGAACAAAAGAAAGGAGGCATGTAATGTTTAATCCGGGGATGGCCGGCATCAGCCGGCAGCAGATGGAGCAGGCCCAGGAGGTCGGGCGGCATATGGGCATGGAGATCACCAAGCGCCGGAGAGAAGGACGGCTCGAGGTCAGGTTTTATCTCCTGGACCCGAACGAGAAACTTGACCTTGGTGAACCGGTGGACAAACTCTGCGAACAGCTGGCCTGGGGCTTTTCCTCGATGTTCGGCATCAAAGGCAAAATCATCAATGTGGAATAACTATCTTTCATTATTGGCGATCGCCGCGCTCCTCCGGGCGGACTACGAGATGCGGAAACCACCGGAGGAGACGTCTCCTCCGGTGGTTTCAGGTTCCGGGGTGAATACGCTTGCCAGCCGCCAAGATTTATGGGCGAGAAAGGCAGTGAAGCGTTACGCTGAAGCCCAGGATAAAAAATGGCGGAACTGGAACCAGGCGATGTTTGAGAAGTCGGAGTAGCCGTTCTTTATACCCGGCGAACAAGAAGTGAGCCGTGATAAAGCTGGAATTCCTGATCCAACCGGGCATCCAAAGCTAAATGACCCTCACCCTATTGACAGGCGAAAGAGAGCCGGTATAATCTGAAACTGTAAGCCTCGTGAGCTTGCCGACTGAAGTTGGCTCACGAGGCTTTTTACTTTCAGCGGCAGCTCACAGGCTTCAACAAGGGGTCAGCACTCTGGATCGGAAGGGTTCAGGCTGACCCCTTTGCCTTGCCGACCAGGGTGCACCCCAAAGATTGTCCCGGCCGCGAACGGACCGAGACTAACAAGGAGGTGCCCGCATGGGTAAGTACGCCAGCTGGAACGACCTGGAAAAGAATGTCCCCGTCGCCTATCAGGAGAAAGCCACCCCCGAAGCCTTCCGCACCGGCATGAACGGCATCGCGCCGTCCGGCCTGAAGGTCAAGGAGGGCAGGGTGAGCCACTATCGCGACGGCGTCGACGGCAAGGGTCCGGTCATGGTTAGCGGCTACAAGCGCGCCATGTTCGAGTAGCGCCACCTTCGCCTGGCGCCCTCCTCTTGAGGTTTGTTTTAGATCCCTTACCGCCGTCGCGGCGGCGGTAAGGGTGAAAGCCCGAGGGGAGGCGGCGCCGGGCCTGCGCCTGAAAATCACAAGTCACCAACAAGGAGAGAAAGATGTACAGGACACAGCAAATCAGTGGGCCGTTCGCCCCGGGCCAGGCCGGTCCGATGCAGGTGGCTGGGCCTTCGGCTTACTACCCGTCCCAGACCACCGACCCCTTTTCAGGGATGTTTTCCGCCATGATGCCCATGATCATGATGGTGATGATGATGGCTATCATCATGCCCATGATGAAGGGCGTCACGTCCAAGGACTGAACCAAAACGAAAGCTAACGTAGGAGGTAGCTAAGAAATGTATCCCGCCCAGCAGTTCAACACCCAGCAGGTCCGGCCGCAGCAGTACCAGTACGGCACCGTAGGCGGCTACTACCCCCTTCAGACCACCGACATGACCGGCATGTTCTCGGCGATGATGCCGATGATCATGATGGTGATGATGATGGCCATCCTGATGCCGATGATGAAGGGCATCACTTCCAAGTCCTAGGCGGTTTCCGCTGAACGAAGGAGACTAACACATGATGAAAGAGAATATACCGCAGCAGTACCCGGGCTACCCGGGAACGCGGCCTCCCAAGGGCTGGGTGCCCCCGCTCGGGCAGTCGCTCTCGCTTCTAGGCGTCTACGACAACGAGTCAGGATCTTGGATGGGTCTGCCGGTGCAGGTTTTCAGGGAGGCCCTGCTTAGTGCCGAGGCTATCCACACCGAGGACCGCATAGACGAGCGCGACAAGGCCGAGGTGACCGTGCCTGACGCATCCTCCCAGGACACGATGAAGACCGTCGAGCTGGAAGTGCCGGCTGGCGAGGTGTGGTTCTTAAACCGCCTAAACCTCGTCACTGAGGCTGAAGTCTCCGGCAACATCCGCGTCTCGAAGTTCTCGAAAACGAGCGACATCGACAAGAAGTACCTGGCCACCGACCAGGCAGCCGGAAATGACGAAGCCTACGACCTGGCCGAAGCCGGCCAGTTAGGGGCTGATCTCAGGCTTGTCGGCGGCGACAAACTGACGGTGGTCGCCACGGTGACCGCCGCCGGAGGCACCACCGCCGCCCGCAAGGTGACCCTGAATCCGTACGGCCGCAAGGCAAGGCGGCTAGTCTAAGCGTAGGGAGCATCACATGCCCTATGCGATGGTGCCGCCGGGCTACCGGGCGATACCTTTAGGTTACGCCGGCAGTATTGAAGGAGTGAGCGCCTTCGCCCCGCTCGAAGAGAGCTCGGATGAAGGCGCTCTTTTCTTAGCCCGGCTCGACTTCGAAGAAGTTCCCTCGGCTGAGATGCTGGCGAAGCTGGAGCAGGCCTTTGCCGATGCCGGGGTAGAGCATTGGCCCGGCTATGGATTCATCGTTCACACCTGTGAAGGCTGGCCGACCGTTTATCTCGCCTGGCAGAAGGGCATGGCCTGGTTGCCGGTGATCGCCGGCATCATCGGCTTCATCGCCCTGCCGCCCCTGGTCGGCACCGTTATCTGGTGGCTGATCCCGGAGGACGTGAAGAATCTCATCTCCAGCCTCGTCAATATGGGCATGATACTGCTCGTCATGTTCGTCCTGATGCAGGTGATGAAGCCTTTAACTGCCCCTTCGAAGCCAAAGAAATTGCCTGAGGCAAAAACATGAACGGCTACCCGACGGAATACAAGGAGTACCAGCCGATGTTCTGGCAGTCGGCATTTTCGGCGATCATCGGCATGGCCATGATGGTCGCATTGGGCGCCTGGGCGCTGTCTACCGTGAGAAAAGCGCTCAAGGGCGAAGACGTGGAGTTCCCGCTGTGAGCCAGGCGCTTTCGGTGATGAGCGGAGCTACCGGCGATGTCTTCTGGGACTTGCCGCCTTGGCTCTACTATGCCCCCGGTTACGATCTCGGCCTTTCTGTTTTCGTGGCTAATCCCACGGACGCCGTGAATGAATATGCTCTCATCGCCCGGCTATCGCGGGACACGACGCAGATCAGTGAAGAAGCCTTACCGGTCTTCGGTTACACCTGGTTTTCGGTCGAGCCGGGGGACCTCGCCCAGCTCAAAGGGGCACTACGTTTTTCTGAGACAAACGCGGTGCTGACGCTTCTTCTGCATGAGAAGGCAAGCGGCCAGGCGGTCGATTCAGTGTCGGCGACACTTGTGGGGCCGACAAGCCAGGTCCTGCCGCCTGCCTGGCCGGGCGCGCCGGGAAATACCGGTACTTCTGGCTTCGATTGGAGCCAGATTATGGGGATGATATTCCCTCTTCTCATGCTGGGCATGGTTGCCGCGGCGGCTAGGCCCAAATCTGACAAGGTCAAACGGCTCGAAGATGCTAAGGAGCCGGTCAAGCAACTGCCGCCTGGGAGGGGAAGCTAGTGGCTGGCGGGTTTTACATAGAGGATACCAAGGCCAGGCTTTCCCTGAGGGCTCTTGAGTCGGCGGTTGCCGGACTTGAAGCCAGTCTGGAGGCGATCAAGCTCCAGACCGACAGGCTTGCCGGCGAGACGCCTTACGTTGGCTTTGCCTCGGCCGACTGGCAGGCCGCCGAAAGCAACCTGGTCGTCGTCGGCGCGCCTGGTATGAGGTACAAGCTCCACGACCTTAGCATCGGCATCCAGAACCTCGCCGGAACCCAGGTAACAATCAGGCTATACAAGAAGATAAACGGGATTGAACGCAAGGTCTATGAGCAGTCTTTCGATGCCGCCTCCGATGGGCCGGGCCTGCCGGTGGTGAACGGTGCTTGGGCGATCCACGACCTTTTAAGAGTGACCCTTCAAAGCAACGACCCGGCCGATAACGGCAAAGCAATCGATTATGACTTCATGCTGGAGGCGATGTAGGTGAGCTTTTTACTGAGAGCGAAATCGGGGGCAACGAGGCTTTCCGAAATCGAGATCGATGCCGACAAAGACTGGGGAGCGCGTTCCATCCGTAACCTCGGCGGGATCGGGTCCTTTATGCAACCGGGCGACATCATCTACCGGGGCGAGAACGTTTTCGAGCGGCTCCCCCTGGTTTACGGTAATGGCTACAACGTCCTTAAAGCCTTAAATCACGGGGCTGGCCGGCCCGGCTGGCTGGATATCCAGGAGCTCATCGTCTATCTGACCGGCGCCGTCAACCGGGTTGCCGCCCCGCCTCTTCTTTCTATGGCTAAGCCACCCCTGGCTCTCGTAACCGCCGAGGATCATTCAGGCGGCGCTCATTCGGCGATGGCGGTCCGTACTATCGAGAGGCCAGGAATTTCCATCACCACTGGCGTCGGACTCGACGCAAGCGCTGGAAAGTCTTTGTCATACACCGTACCGGTCCCGGTCATCGGAGCCGCCGCGCAATTAGTTTAAGAGGAGGACCCAAGTGTCAAAAGAGATCTACACCGAAAACCCCAAACTGGAGAGAGTATACCGGCGTTACGAGAAGCTCGGTACCCGGCTCAAGCTGCCGGTCTTCCGGGCGTTTTTGGCGATGGAGGTGCGGGACGGTGAAGGAAACGTCGTTCACTCGCACAAACAAAGAAGCCATTCCTGGAACCGCAACGCCTACAACTTCCTGTTCTCCCAGGTGGCCGCCTACGGCCTGACCGGGACCAACCTGTTCGAAGCCGGCGCTATCTCGCTGAAGTGGACCAATGGGAACATCTATCCCAACGGCTCGGGCTGGGGTTTGAACCAGGTCGCCGGCTGGGACGAGGCGATCAACGTCAACGACCGTTCAACGAACACCGGCCTCCTGGCCACCGCCGGGGCAACGGACAAAGGCATCGTTGTCGGCACCAACAACTTTCCCGAATCATTCGACGGCTACGTCTTGGGAGCCGCCATCGGGAACGGTTCGGGAGCGGGACAGATGGACTACGCCCAGTCGGATCTTCACTCGATTACCTACGACGCTCCCACCAAGACCTTCACCGACACTTTGATCCGGTACATCAACAACAACTCCGGCGCCAGTATCGGCGTCAACGAGGTCGGCTTGTACGGCAAGGTCAAATTCACTTCGGCCGGCACCGGCACGATCATGTTCTCCAGGGACCTGCTGGCGTCCACGGTGAACGTCCCCAATACTGGCCAGCTTAAAGTGACCTATACCATCCAACTGACCTACCCGGCATAAGGAGAGAAAATGAGATACGTTCTTGTTTCCAAGGGGCTAACAATCGACCGGATCGAAGACGAGGCAATTAAAGCCGGTGCTCGGAATATAAAAAAGGCCGAGATCATCGGTCAGGTCTTCTGTGATCTCGACCAAGCGCAGGCCGACAGACTGGCCATGATCCCCGGAATGGCACTCAAGCCGGTTCGGGAGTACGGTACCAGCCAGGTGCTCACCCAGGCGCCTTCGGTAGAGAATATCTCGGACGTCTTTTACCTGCTTCGGAGCTACTTTAACCCGCCGCTTACCGGCACCGGTCTCACCGTGGCGGTACTTGATAGCGGCGTCCGAAAAACCCACCGGTCGCTCTCGGGCAAGGTCGTTTACGAGGCCAACTTCACCGATTCGCCCACAGCAGCCGATGTTTTCGGCCACGGCACCCAGGTGGCTTTCACCGCGGCCGGCGGCCACCATGCTCTAGGCGAATACTCCGGCGTGTCGCCCGGCGGTGCCATCATGAACATCAAAGTTATAGGCGACGAGGGCATCGCCTCGGACGAGGCTATAGTGCTCGGCATCGATCGGGTTTGCGACTTGGCGGAACAGGCTCGGACCTCGGGGCTTTTTCCGACCGACGAGATGTGTCCCAATGTCATCAATCTCTCCCTTGGCGGCGAAGACGACGGCGACCCCGACAACCCGGTTCGGGCCGCCTGCCGCAACGCAAGCGTCGAATATGGGCTTGACGTCATTGCCGCCGCCGGCAATACCGGGCCGAAAATGTCGACAGTGATGCTGCCGGCCTGTGAGCCCGAGGTCATAGCGGTTGGCGCTGTGGAGACATTCGGTGACCTTCTTGTCTGGGAAAGATCATCTCGAGGTCCGACCGCCGAAGGAGCGACCAAGCCGGATTTCGTCATCTGGGGCACCAATCTTGAGATGGCGTCTGATAAAAACGATGAGGACTTCCTGGTGAAGTCGGGGACGAGTTTCGCCGCGCCGATGCTAGCTGGCCTCACCGGTCTTCTCTGGGAGAGCGGACGGCGGGCTTACGGCGAGGGCTGGCAGTACCGCTGGGTCCAAGCCCGGGAAGTGGCGCCGTATTTTTCGACCAAACCGCAGGATGCCCCCTTGGGCAAGGACAACGCTTACGGCTTCGGCTTGCCGGCAATGGGCGCCATGCTCGGCCAGGTGATGCAGGGTTCATCGCCCAGCGCCCAAACGACAGAAATGGTCCAGATGATGACGGCAGTGATGATGATGGCCAGCGTGATGGGAGCGATATAAATGAACAAGGGCATGATCGCCGCTATCGTCATCGAGCTCGTGGGCATCGGCGCTACGGGTGTTGGCATCGGCATTGAGCTTGCCAGTAATGTCGATTTCGGCCTGGTGGTGACCACCGGCGGCAGCTGCCTTGTTGCTATGGGTGGCGTCATCTGGGGCAAGTTCATCTGCATCAACCGGAAGAAGGACTGAAGGCTATGGACAAAGTGTATATCGCCCTGGCTGCATTATTCGGAGGCATCGTCGCTGCCCTTCTCGGCTGGCTGGAAAGCCAAGAACCTTTCGACGGAAGGAAATTCGGCGGCTCGGTTGTCCGGTCGCTCATCGCCGGCGTGGTTCTGGCTCTTGGCTCGAGCCTCGCCGGTCCGGTCGATATAGCGGCGCTGCTTTATGCCTTCCTGGGCGGCGCCGGGGTCGACGTAATCGGCAACCGCCTGGCGGGTAACTTCGGCAACGGCAGTTTTC
Source organism: Dehalogenimonas sp. (assembly GCA_050864255.1). Taxonomy (GTDB): domain Bacteria; phylum Chloroflexota; class Dehalococcoidia; order Dehalococcoidales; family Dehalococcoidaceae; genus Dehalogenimonas. The sequence goes on along the minus strand of JBOWAX010000002.1, from coordinate 259,631 downwards.
CATTGGCATCAAAGATACCCGGAGACACAGAGGAGAGCTAGATGGCGCAGTACGCCGACATCATCGCCATCGATGCGCCGTCCGAGGTGGCTTCCGGAAGCAGAGTGGACGTCACCGTCAGGGTGAAGAACACCTACTCATCTCCCATCGGCTTGAGAGTCGAAGCAGCGCTTGAATACGGCGTTTACCCCTCGCCAGGCGTCATTTTCCCGGTTGATTGGGCTAACGTCGACCCGGAAGTCACCTGGCCGTTTACCGGCTACTTCTATATGCCAGCTCAATCGGTGACTATCCGTGCCAGAAGCTCCTGGTACGGCGCCGATGGGCAGTGGTACGCCGATGACGAGATGACGAAAACAATAAACATTGCCTCGGCCGGCTCACCAAGTATCTCGGATTTTCGGATCGCCGATTTCACTAAAGTCTAGGAGGTTGCCATGACTCTCAAGAAACTGGAACTCGAAGTGAAACCCTTCACCGCACTCGGAGATGGTGCCGTTGCTCTCTCTGAAGACCCGGTGCTGCCCGGCTGGTACGTCGAACCGGCCACCGGCCAGCGGGTCTTCTACGATCCAGTGGCGGGGAAATTCTTCACCGCCGCGGGCGGCGTCTACATCCCGCTTGGCTACATGAACCCGGCGCCGAAGCAGGTGGCGATTGCTCCAGGCGACCGGCTTCTGGTCTCCATCTCTTTCAAGTACACCGGCCCGGCGGTCTCCGGCGTTACCGGTTACTACTGCATCGGCACGAACGGCATCTTCGGTTTCGATGAGAAGCTGGTACAGCTAACCACCTTCAGCCTCCCGCAGGTGACGACTCCTCCGTCGTATCCCAACGTCACCAATTCGTTTACCTTCACCATCCCATCAAACGTCGACACCAACTGGGACGACATCTACGTGAAGATTTTCGGCGGCACGCCTTCCATCGGGGGACAGGCGACGACGAACTACATCTTCGGCTACGAGAATGCGCTCCTCGTGGCCGGCATCCAGCCGACAATTTCGGAGTTCAAGATCTCGGACTTCGCCAAGGTGTAGGAGAGAGCTGACGTGCTCGATATTGTTTTTGCGCCGATGGCGCTAACGCCAACGACTTTCAATGCCGGGGACACCGTCCGGGTGACGGTGTCCTTCAAATACGTTGTCGGTGTGACGAAGACAGTGAAGCTCCTGGCCGGTCCGTATTCGACCAACCTTTTCGGCAAGCACATGGTGAATTCCTGCGTCGGCCAGGCTGATGTGACCCTGCCTGCCAGCTCGACGCCAACCGAAGGGACCGGCTCGGTCGATTTCCTGCTCGTTCCTAAATCAAGCGGCGGCATCGACGACGGTACTTTCGGCCTCAGGGTCTGGATCGAAGAGACGAACGCTGTGGCTGAGCAAGATGCGGTGATCATCGTCACCGGCAACTCTTCAGGCGGTGACATGCTCTCGGGGATCACGCCGATGATCATGATGCTTCTCATGATGGGCATGATCGTTCCCATGACGCAAAATCTGGGCGAGGACTCGGGGTGATGGCCAAGGCTTACCTTGAGCTTGAGGATGTAGCAAAGCTCGAAAACGCGGCCGAGTATCTCAGGGACCGGCTGCTGATCCGGCTTCTGTTTCACCTTGGCTGCCGAATATCCGAAGCGCTGGCACTCCGGGTCAAGGACATCGATACTCGACGCGGCGCCGTCACCATCGAGCACCTGAAGTACCGGAGCAGATTGTCGTGCCCGGGCTGTGGTGCTCGCCTGGGTAAGGCTCACAAGTTTTGCCCGGGCTGCGGGCAGCCGGTCGAGAAGGCAGTCGCCCAAGAGAGAGAGCATCACCGTTACCGGACGCTGCCGGTGGATGAGACCACGCTTTCCCTACTCAAGGAGTACCTCGGCCGCGGCGGGGCCGTCGAGAGGAACGGCGAAAAGTGTCTCTTTGACCTTCGCCGTAACCGCGCCTGGCAGATCGTGACGGAGTGTGCCGAGCGCGCAGGCCTTCCCCGGCTGGTGAACACCGAGAGCGGCAAGACCCACAACGTCTCTCCTCACCGGCTGCGGGATGCTTTCGCCGTCCATGCGGTTAAAGCGGATGACTCCGGTGACGGGCTGCGGCTGCTGCAGGAGCACCTGGGCCACCGGAGCATTGTCACCACTATGAAATACCGCAAGGTTTCCGGTGAAGAGCAAAAAGAGTGGTATCGGAGACTGTGGAATGGAGGAAAAGCAAATGGGTAGGTATACCAACCATGAAGAGTTCGGGGTGAATGCCCCGATCAACTACCGGGAGGACACGACCAGCGATTCTTTCCTTGAAGGCATGTCGGCGATCGCGCCTCCCGGCATGCGACCGAAAAGAAGCCGCGGGGAGAAGTTCGAGGAAAAGACCGATTTCAAGGCCTCGGCCAGGTGGCACCGCAATTTCGACCTGGCGATGTTCGGCGGATCGGATATCGGGGACACCGACTTTGAGAACAAGCAGCTGGGTCTTGAGAGCAAGCGGAACGGCATCAAACGGATCCCCGGGAGGCGGTAATGGCCGGCCAGGTGAAAATAACTATCAAAGACAGAGAATGGATCGCCGCCGTGGCGGCCGCCCCCTGGGAACTTACTCAGGGCTTGGGTGGTCTGCCTGGGTTGCCCGCGGCGACCGGGATGTTCTTTGATTTGGGATACTCTCGGATTGTTGGAGTGACCACGGCACCGATGTTTTTCTCACTCGATATCGCTTTCCTTTCCGAGGATTTCATAGTGATTGACATCTACCGCGACATTTTGCCCGGGTACCTGGTGACTTCGGCTTTACCGGCACGGTTCTTCATCGAGGTGAATGCCGGCGAGTTGGAAGGAATCGAGGTTGGCGACGAGGCCTCGGTCAGCTGGCTTCCACTCCAGGAAACGCCGCCCATAGCGCCAAATTGGGCAAGTTCCATTGCTCTGCTCGGTGGTTCCCTGGCAGCCGGGGTGTTTCTGATCGGCTTGTCCCGCCATTTCGCCGATACTGTTGTCGGCTCTTCAGGATCAGAATTGCCGAGAACCGCTGGGAACCAGTCAGGCAAATGCGAGATCGTGAAACCTCGAAACTACGACCTGATGAGCTGGGTCGGCGCTCCGGTACCGGACTACAGCTTTTCCATCGAGCCCGAGACCAAAGAACGCCGTATCGATGAGGTCCTCAAAAAGCTCAAGGACGGGGTCGATACTATCCAGTCAAGCAGCCATTTCCGGAACTTCCTTCTCACCATGTCGAAGTTCCATGATTATTCCATCGGCAACCTGATTCTCATCGCCTCCCAGAATCCTAACGCTACCCGGGTGGCCGGCTTCAACACCTGGAAGGATCTCGGCCGCTGGGTGATGAAGGGCGAAAAGGGAATTGCCATCCTGGCGCCGTGCTTGCCATCGAAATCGAGTCTGAAAACCGAGCCATCAGGCGAAAAGGAAGGCCGGAAAGATGACGAGGAAACAGAGAAGCGGGAGCTGCTGCGGCCGATCTATTTCAAGGTGGTCTATGTTTTCGATGTCAGTCAGACCGAAGGCAAACCGCTGCCCGAATTCGATGTTCCGGTGCTCACCGGCGAAGCCAATGAGGAGCTATTCGACGATATTACGCATCTCGTCAGGAGTGAAGGCGTGCACGTCGGGTTTGACTCTAAGCCGTACCAGGATCCGGCCATAAAGGGTTTCTTCTCCGGCAAGGAAATCTGGGTCAGGCCTGAGGAATCGCGGGCCCAACAGTTGAAGACGCTTATCCACGAGGTGGCTCACTACTATTCCGAAGGAGTCTTCCACATTCCGAGGCGAGATGCCGAAACCATCGCCGAAAGCGTTGCCTTTGCCGTCGGCGCACACTTCGGCTTCGATACCGGTACCAGGTCGTTCCCCTATGTAGCCCTATGGGCGGAGGACAGGAAGGTCCTTGAGCGAAATCTGGCCTCGATCCGCCAGGTGACCACCAGAATTATTGAAGGCCTCGAATCCCTGGCGAAAAAGCCGGCAGGAGTGGCTTAGGATATCTCAATGGAGATGGAACTGAGACCGAGCAGAGGTGGATTCCTCCGGCCGTTCGGTTGCGGTTGGTTCATCCGGGAGTACCTCCTGGGAAACGGGCCGGAGGGTTCGCCGCGGATCGACCGGGAGCGCGGCGCGCCACAATCCGACATCAATTATGAATACAAAGAGGCGCTGGCCAGGGCGACGGCCAGGGAGCGGGCCGAACGGATCATCAGCAAGCAAGTGGTCCGTGGCGTAGATGTCACCGAGGAATATGCCGAAGAGATCTATCAGAAGCAGCTCCGGAAAGTATCACGAAAGTTCACCCACATGCGATATCACTCATTCTTGATGTATTTCGGGGTATTGAAGCGGTTGGGGTGGGTGGAGGCGACCGAAAGGATGGAACCGTCGGCAATTCAAGACAATTACCCCGATGCCCCGGAGCGGACATATTACCGACTGACCCGGGTAGGAATCTCGGCCGATGACCGGGCATGGGCAAATCCCTTATTCACTTTATACCCCGAAATCGGACCGAACCACCTGAAAAACAATTGACCACAAAAAGCTATCTCGAACCGCAAGATATTGGCTGCTTGATTAGCGCCGCCGACAATTTACGCGACAGGCTGCTGGCCACCATGTTATTCCATCTTGGCTGCCGGATTTCAGAGGCGTTGGGAATAACGGTCGATGACATCGACCTCGACGGTAGGGCCGTCACTATTAAGCACTTGAAATCCCGCATCAAGCTGAAATGTCCTAAATGTGGCTCTGCTCTCGGCCTGGTAACCGTTTTCTGCCCGAAATGCGGGGACAAGGTAGAGGCAGCGGTCAAAGAGCTGAGAGAGCATCGCAGGCAACGGGTGCTGCCGCTGGACGGCAACCTCGTCACCCTGCTCCGGGAATATATCTCCAACGGGAGCCTGGTATGTCGAAACGGGAAGCACCTCCTTTTCGGAATCAACAGGCACAGGGCCTGGCAAGTTATCAAAACCCTCGCCGAGAAGGCTAGTTTGCCGCGAATCATCAACAACGAATCAGGCAAGGTTCATCACGTTTCACCGCACAAGCTTAGGGACGCCTTCGCCGTCCACGCAGTCAAACACAACGACACCGGCGACGGCCTGAGAATGCTTCAGGAGCATCTTGGTCACCAGAGCTTCAACACTACGGCACGGTATCGTAAAGTCGCCGGTGAGGAGCATCGGCGTTGGTACGATGATCTCTGGAAGGATGGTAGCCCCGTTTAATCTCAGGTGCTTCCTTCGACCATCCGGCGGGGGGCTGCACATTCGCAGAGAACATGTGACAGAGCCCTACGGGATGGGAAGGGATAAGACTTGACTGAGCGCGACTCACTCTTGGTAAATCTCAGCGAAACTGACCAAGAGGCCGATGATGAGAATGGTGTTATCAGAAGGAGTATATAACTGGCGAAAATCGAAGTCGTGTAAGTTATTAGGTGCAATTACGCAGTAAAGGGATTGTGTATCCTATGCCACGGCGACTGATTATAATTGTTGGGTTATTGGGATCCTCTTCAATTTTCTTCCGCAAGCGGCATATGTAGTTTTTAATATTTTCTGAGGAGCCCGGAATGAATTCACCCCAAATCATCTCAGCAAGCTCGACTTTGGTTACGATCCTTCCCGCCTTTTTTATCAGGTGGTATAACAACCTGCCTTCAGTAGAGGTCAGTTCCCGCTTGATATTCCCTATGTAAACCTCATTTATGGAAGCTCCATAGCGAATGTTATTGCACGATATCGTTAAGTCTTCTTCGAGGAAAGAGCGCCTTTTCAATGCAGATTTTAATCTGGCTATTAACTCCATTTGCCTAAACGGTTTAGTGAGATAATCATCCGCGTTCATTTCAAACGCCTTAATTAAAGCAGTCTCTTCATCCCGTACGGTAATTACAATTAACGGTATACTCGTAAAGGCACGAATTTGTTTTAAGACTTCATACCCATCAATGTCTGGGAGCCCGAGGTCAAGGAGAATTGCATCAGGTGCATGAATCTCAGCTAATTCGATGCCCTTTTTTCCATAAGGAGTCGAAAATATTGTGGCATCCGGCCATACAAGACGTAAAACTAGTGAGACCGTATCGACAATTTGTCGGTCATCCTCGATAATTAATACTTTCATTCACAGCCCTTTGAACTTTAAGTATTACATTGGCTGGTAGCGTAAAATAAAACGCGCAACCGCTACCTTGATCGGTGACCACCCAAACCTTTCCCCCATGTAGCTCAACGATCTTTTTGGATAGTGAGAGACCAATTCCAAGGCCGCTGAGGTTATTGGAACATCTATAAGGTACAAACAAATCCTGTTGTCTTTCTTTGGGAATGCCTGGGCCATCATCTTGTACCATAACTACCAACTTATCGTTCAAGATACCGGTAGTCAAGGTGATGGTTGACCTTTCTCCCGAGTATTTGATGGCATTATCGATAAGGTTCATTAAAACCTGTTTAATCCGCTTGCTCTCGGCCATGGCTAAGGGAATAGTCCTGTCTAATTTTTGTATAAGACGTTGCTTGTTATTCTCAGCTTGCAGTTTGAATGAGTTTGCTATTTCTTCGACCAAGTCGTTAATATTAAAAGGCGAACATTTTATCGTTAATATGCCGACTTCACCTCGGGCTAAATCAAGAATTTCGTCAACTCTACCGCTTAAATCGGCGGCTCCTTTGTTGATGCACTCAATTAAAGGAAGCCATTGTTTTTCGCCAATATTATTAGCAAGTGCTTCGCTTGCCAATATTATGGGCGTTAAAGGGGTTTTCAACTCATGGACTAAAGCTCTAGTGAATTCGATACGCTTGTTAATTTCGTTTTGCAACGCTGTTTTTGCTAAAGCTTCCTGTTCATACAGGTGCTTTAAATTGAGTTCAATAACTTTCCAGTATGTAATATCTTCAAGTTTCCCCTGGAAACGGGTATTAACAGTGCCATCATCATTATAGCGAGGGTATATGTGTTCCTTGACCCATATGATTTCCCCATCCCTTTTTTTAGCCTTGTATTCTATGGATAGAGGTAACTGCATACCTTTTGAGATACTATTAGAAATGTAAGCATATCTCTGCGACATAATGTCTGTGAATGTATCAATGTCATAATAGTAGTGGAGTTCGGGATCCGTTATAAACAATTTTACAAATTCTGAAGAAGAAAAGCCCAATAATTGGGTTACTTTAGGGCTGATAAATGTAAGAGATTTAGAGCAAATATCAAATTGGAACGCGATCTCCGTTATTTCGCCTGGTATTTGTGGTTCCCTTTTTTCTGATACGTTCGATGTTTTCAATTCGGTGGGTTTTAGGGCTAATTGCCGTGCAGCATTGATTCCTTGCTCGATCAAGGGGCTAAAATGTGCGAAATTACAATCGACTATTTGGGGAGGAGTTTCAAATGCCTGTGCAAAAGAGTGCACTTCAGAATCCCGTGGTTTCTCCGGCTCAAACCTACACGCGGTAATCCTTTTTGTATTGCAACCTTTAACCAAATTGTCGGTTATACCCGAAGCCCCATAGGCCAGAAAGGTCTCACCGCGCCATTCGTTACAAACCGCAGTTCTCAAAAGCCAGCATCCTTCATCGACATAGCCACGGAAAGCAGCCCTACCTAGCAGCATTTCCCAACAATTATCCCCCGGGATTTTAACAACGAATTCCTTGTATTCCTCGAGTATTGCGGGTAAATCCTTGTGGCAATACCCATAGGCAACAAAGGATGTCCTATTTTCGATAGATGCTTGATCAAAGACGTGTCGAAGTAAGCTTGATGATACGTTGAACAAACACGCGGGGACCAGTGGATATATTTTAAAACCTTCCCTATTTATTAATACAGACTTAATATGCTTTAGTATGAAGGAACAACATATTATCCCAATGTTAGTATTCACTGACTTTTATTCTCCAATAATCCAACCAGATCGGGTAAATCTGACGGGAAGATAACCCCGGGTAACAAGCGTTTCATGTCCGGTTTCAAGTCAAATGCTACCCCACCGGCGTAAAAGGTGGTATCAAGAGATAACAATTCTGTTAACCTGTTACTAACCATTTCTATAAAATGAAACAGCGAAAAACTAAAAACGATAGCTGGTGGGGTGCAAGAGACGATGGTTTCCATTAGACGATCTAGGTCGGCTGGATAGGTAATATTGATTAGCCTTACATCATACGCTCTACTCTTTAAGAACACCTTACTGAGCAACGCTCCCATGGTGACGACTGGTGAGAATGAACAAACATACACCGGTTTCCCATTCCGATACGATTGGCTACTTTGACTAAGTTTCTTGTCAATTGCATTAAAAATAGAAAACAATTGGGATGGCAGCATTTTATTGCATCGCCACGCCGATACGGCTTGATCTAATAAGGAAATTAACTCATCACGACGATATGAGTTAATCCCCTCAATAAGAACTTGGAAATGTTTATCGTAGGGAGTTTTAGATTGAGCAATTTCGAGCATACGTCTATTCTACAACCTCAACATGACAAACATGGTACCAATTGGTACCAATACGGTAAATATGGCCATCAGATGTATACGAGAAGTAACCTGCAAGACGACAGAAAGCGTGCTCCTTCGGTACCTTACGCTTGCTCATCTGTTTGCCAGTTCAACATCCGGTTTCACAGGCAAGATTGCTAATACTCAATACAATAACATAGATTGATTGTGGTTACCAATAATAACAATGCGCGTCGATTTGTATTTGTCATAGATTTCGTACTGATATGGTTATGGCGTAATACTTCTGGGTGTTTGACAACTGCCCACCTTTAAAAGGCACCAACTGGCGATGGCCTCTATCTATATGACAGTGCTTAGGACTGAATCCGCAATTATTAAGATTCTCAGTTGAAAAGAAGTTACTCTAAAATACTCAAAAGATACCAAACATAACCGAAGCAATGTCACACATCACCTTCGCAAATACATTCACCTTATATGATGAGAGTGTTCGCTCGGGTTGTTAACGTTGAAATGGGGGCTAGCCTTTGATCGAATTCATTGTTACTTCTGCCGTCCTTATCGCTTGTGTTATCGGGGCACAACTTATCAACAATTCCAACGCACAAAGCGGATAGCTATGTACAGGAACTATCAAAGAGTCGTGTTCGGCAAGCCTCACGGTGGGGGAAACCAGGGCTGTCGGGCTGTTGCGACCGGTCTGGCTTAATGGGCTGTGAAACCCCTCCCGTGGGCTCCCTGGGTGTAATCGGGGTTCACCGCGGGGCTTGCCTACAATAACCTACAACTCCCCTCTCAAGGAGAGAACATGGTCATCGATATAATAAAAGAATCCCGCCCGGCGCTCACCGCCAATGCCCTCAGGGTTCTGGAGAAGCGTTATCTGCGGCGTAACCGCAAGGGTGAAATCATCGAGACGCCGGAGGAGATGTTCCGACGCGTCGCCGAGGCCGTATCTTTGGCGGAATTGGGATACAACCCGCTAGCCGACGTTGATGCGGTGGCTGGTGAGTTCTATAGGCTAATGACCTCACTTGAGTTTCTGCCCAACTCTCCGACGCTCTTAAACGCCGGCACTGAGGTCGGGCAGCTGTCCTCCTGCTTCGTTCTGCCGGTGCCCGATTCCATTGAAGAGACCTTCGAGGCCGTGAAGTACACCGCTCTCATCCACAAGAGCGGTGGCGGCATTGGTTTCGATGTTTCCAAAGTTAGGCCTAAAGGCGCTGCGGTCGGCGAGCACCTTGACGCCGCCGGTGGCCCGGTAGCATTAATCCATGTTATCGCCGAGGCAGCGGACTATATTAGGCAGGGAGGCGTCAGGCGCGGCTGCAACTCGGTGGTCATGGGCGCTTCCCATCCCGACATCCTCGGTTTCATCAAAGCTAAGAATAATCCACAGGCTCTGACCAATTTCTACAACTCGGTATCGGTCAGCGACGACTTCATGACCCGTGCCCGAACCGGCGCCGAATATAACCTTATTGATCCGAACACCGGGGCGGTCACCGGCCGACTCAACGCTAAAGAGGTCTTTAACCGGATCATCGATCAGGCTTGGCGCACCGGAGACCCCGGCCTCGTCTTTACCGACCGCGTCAACCGAGATAATCCCACACCACAACTGGGACCACTTCTGACTATCACCGGCTGCGGCGAGCAGGCCCTCCTGCCTTATGAGTCTTGCAACCTCGGCTCAATCAATTTGGTCAAAATGCTGAAGGGTGAAGGAAATAGCCTAGAGATTGACTACCATAAGATCGGTCAAGTAGTTCCCAAGGCGGTGAGATTCCTCGACAACGTCATTGACATCAACCGCTTCCCTGTGCCGGTCATAGAGCAGGCGACCATTTGCACCAGAAAGATCGGCCTGGGGGTCATGGGCTTTGCCGACATGCTAATCCGTTTAGGCATTCCATACAACTCCACCAAAGCCATCGCCGTGGCTGAGGAGATTATGGAGTTCATTAACGATAAGGCCCATGAGGCTTCGCGCGAGCTCGCCCTTGAGCGAGGGGTCTTCCCGGCCTGGGCAGAAAGCGTTTATAAGTCTCGCGGCATCCCGATGCGTAATGCCTGCTGCACGACTATCGCTCCGACCGGCACGCTGTCTATCATCGCTGGAGTGTCCTCAGGTATTGAGCCGATCTTTGCCGCGGTGTTCGTTAGAAATATACTCGACGGAGAGAACCTGCTGGAGGTTAATCCGTACTTCGAGGAAATGGCGCGGCGTCGGGGCTTCTTCACCCACAAGCTCATCGAGCAACTGGTGACCTCGAACCACCTCCACGACCGCAAGGAGGTGCCGGAGGATGTCCGCGATGTTTTTGTAACCGCCCACCGGGTATCGCCCCAGTGGCATGTGCGTATCCAAGCCGCCTTCCAGCGCCATACCGACAACGCCGTGAGTAAGACAGTCAATTTCCCCCACGATGCCACCCGGGAGGATATCGCTGGCGTCTTCATGACGGCTTACGAGCAGGGACTTAAAGGCATCACTGTTTACCGGGACAGAAGCAGGCAATCTCAGCCACTTTGCATGGGCGACACTGGTCTGGAGTTGGTGAAGGATCTATTTGCAGAGAAGCGTCGGGAGGAACGGGTATGACTATGATTTTGGACGAAGCCCCTTGCAAGGAAAGGACATCACCTGGTTTCACGTGCAGCCTGGATATGAGCGTTTCCGAATTGGAGCAATCCTTGAGTGATGTTCCTTTTCCGGCGTCGAAACAAGATCTAATCCTCAGGGCAGAGAACAATGGAGCTCGGGAAGGCGTACGGACTTTCCTACATCTTTTACCTGAAGGCAAATACCGACGATTCCATGACATCGCTAATATGGCGTGGTCGTTTTTGCTAGTTTGAACCAGAGTCCAATTAGATTTAGAGGGAAAGTTGAAATGATATCGGGAGAGGTTTTGGCGTGAAAGGAGGGATAAGTTACTTGAGATGACGTCCAGGAAGAGACTGGAAATATGCAATGGAGACTGAAAGACTGTATTGAAAGGAATGATCTTATGCTCATCAAAAACAAACTCAATGAAAAGGAGAGGGGCTTTAGTCGTCGGGAATTCTTGAAGGTCGCGGGTGGGGCGGGTATTGGTGGTGCTTCCTTGGCCGCCGTAGCTGCGATAAAAGAATTGCCCGGTGGCAACCAAGACATGCTCTATAACCGCCTCAAAGAGCCCTATCTACCCCAGTATCCAAGCGAATATCCCTGGTGGGTGAAGGAGATAGATGACACCGCGAATTCGCTGGGCACGACAGAAATCGTCCCGGGTGAACTTGTTTTGGGATCAACAAAAATAAATGGCAGCTACCAAGCTTTTACCGATGGGCGACAAGACGGTTTTCAGGCTGTCGGTAAAGCCGCTACGAATCAAGACTGGTCCGGGGAATGGGGTAAAATCGCGCAGGAGGCGGTTACCGCTCGCAATGAGTGGATTGCCAATATGACTCCGGAGGAATTGCATGACTACCGTTTTGGGACAGCGATAGTCCAGGCCTCGGATCATTGGCATGTCAACACTTCCGAGAACAACTGGATCAAACTTCCGATTAACGCGGCTAAGGTTGAAATATCTGCCGAAGAGATGACTGCTAAATTAAAAGGTGTAGCACATTGGTTTGGTGTCGATCAAGTTCGCGTCTCTGCGATTGACGACAAAATGAAACCATTTCTCTACAAGATTGCAGCAACTTCAGGTACCTTACGTGGGTACCGTCCCAAAGGATGGATGGATCCGGGCCGACCGGTGGCTTGGCCCTATCCCTATAAATACGCTATCTCAATGGGCATTTTCACAAGTTTACCGACTCACCGAGCTGGGGTGGGGCCCCTTGCGAATGCCTCAACAGCAACTACTTGCAGTGACCAAGATCTCTTTTCCAAATACATGGAATCTACTATCCGAGGCTTAGGTTACGAAGCCTATGGCATGATTATTGCAGATGAGGATTGCTGCGAGACTCCCTTCGCTGTTAGAGCCGGTTTGGCTGAAGCTGGGCGATCCGGCCTAGCTATTGCTCCTTGGGGTGCTGGATTACGCACAATAATCGTCGCAACAAACGCCCCCCTTGTCCCGGACAAGCCGATTGATTTTGGCTTACGGGAATTCTGCAAAGTTTGTGGTAGGTGCTCGGACAATTGCGTAGCACAAGTCATCGGGAGAGATCCAGAACCATCTCTGATCAACGGTGCCTACAAGTGGGAGTATGATGGTTTGCTGTGTATGAAGCAAAGAACAGCATTTGGCTGCCAATTTTGCGTCAGTGTATGTCCTTGGAGTGCGCCAGATACGCCCGCTCATGATTTTGGTCGTGTTTTGGCCAGCATACCTATGTTTGCTCCAATGATGGTCAAGGTGGCAGATCTTACTTACGGCAAATATCCTAGAGGCGAAGATGCACCCAAATGGGAACCTTGGCATACACCTGCGGAATGGGCGCCCTGGCGGGTTTAGTTAAACTGAATTAGATTGGAGGAAAATATGGACCTGATAGTATTTTTAGGAGGAATCGTCCTCACTGTTCTAGTGGGTTTAATGCTGCTGGCAAACAAACAATACCGTGTACTCTGGTGGCATTATGTTCTAATCGCAGGATTGGCAATATGGACAGCTATTGGAGTTGTGATTACGTTTGATCTAGCAATTGAAAGGGCACAGGGGACATGGCTTGTAGCTTTAATTTTTGGATTAGTGGCGGTGATAATCGCAATTCCGACGGTGCGTTCATTGTTACAAAATAAAAGGGCATAATACACTTACCCTTAGGTTGGAAGACCCCATGCGATACAATCGCATGGGGTCTTCGATTTTAACATTCAAGAATTGTAGTTTCTTCTGCCCTCTTACTAAAACGTATCGAAAGGAATAGGTAATAAAGAAAACCGATGACTAAAGCAGTTATTGCAGGAATGGAGGCTTTTGGACCCAACAGCACGTATGCAATGGCACTTGCCCCAGCCCATTTTTTCATTGAACCCAGCAGCATATAACTGATAGCTTGTGATGGTGGAGTATTTATCAACTGACTGATACGATAAATTGATTCCCCAAGAACAAATATTGTAGTGACAGCGACAATCATTGCAACTAGAAGGTACGTTGAATATGCGGTTAGCAATTCATAATTTAACCCTATTAAAGTAAAACACACAGTAGCAATACACCAATTAATAATGTGGCCGGTATATGGTTGCATAGGCCCTAAATAGCTTATGTTTCTAATAATACGGGACAGTATGAGCGGTAAAATGACGATTTGAAACGTCACATTGAATAACTCTACTCCCCAATAAGTACTGCCGAGAAAAACATACACTAAGAATGGCAAGATCAAAATAGATAAAAAATAACACGCAATAGTACTCAAAAATGAAAAAGATACGTCACCCTTGATATTGTACGCACAAGGCGTAATTAGAAGCGACGGGGGAGCTCCAGCTAAAATAACGAAACCGGCAATTAGATACTTATCATCTGTTAATAGGTAACCTAGTACAACATTGACCCCACCTAGGAGAACAAAATTGAGTAATAGACCCAAAGCGGTCGCCTTGAATATCTTTTTGGGTAGTAATAATTCTTTGCTAAGATTAATTTTACTTAGAGACAACGACATTGCGATGATAAGTAGAGGCGTGATCCAATTTTCTGTATTATGAGCCAATGGTGCAATATAGAAGCCAGCGAAAATAGCAATAAGAAGTACAAAATTATGCTGATGGATTAAGATTTTGAAAATAGACATGTGCAATAATTAAATTAGTTTATGTTTAGCCGTGTGGATGTGCAATGGACAAGATCATGTCTTGCTTCCAACCGAAATCCAAGACCATCAGCCGCCTACTCGTTTTACCGGGGTGTGCAAGATCGCTAATCACTGCCATACCCGCCCAACAAAAAGTCCTTTGATTCAGGCCATTATAGGAGTCGCCCAGTTAGCGCGCAAGGGGTTTTCCTTGTTGCCCCTGATAGCACATTCTACAACCTGACGAAAAGTGCAATGGAGTTTCATCAGTGTCCAAAGTTGATACCTCAAAAGTATCAGGCACGCGGGAAATGAGATTTTGTTTGGCGCCGCCGACCGATCTTAACTATTGTGTGTTGTCAATCAGCGAAATGGGACACTTTTTTAAACGGAGATTTTCCACCTAATTAGGGACCTTGGCAAGCTCCTTGAGACCCTGGTTGTAGTTCCTGCGGCGAGTAAGTGTCGCTGCTTTCACCTCCTTTCGGCGCAGTAGGATCTGGTCTTTCCTACCATACAGGACGTCTGCCGGCGTTACGTTGGAGAGTGCTTTGTGGTAGCGGCGGTAATTGTAGTAGTCGACGAAATCGGCGATGGCCTTTTCGAGATCGCTTGGGAATCCATACGTAAGCTGGTTGACCTGTTTCTTTAGCGATTGCTGGTAGCGCTCGACTTTGCAGTTGGTCTGGGGATGGAAGGGAGCGGAGCGGATATGGCGGATACCCACCAGGTGCAGATAGTCGGTAAAAGCCCTGGAAATGTAGCCGGAGCCGTTGTCCGAGAGCAGTTTGGTCCGGTCGACGACCGGCACGTCGGTCATGCCGGTGATATCCACCGCCTGCTGCACCACCTCGATGAGAGAATTGGCCGACATATCTGCTTGCAGCTTCCAGCCCAGGATGAAACGGGAATAGTCGTCCATCACCGTCACCAGGTAGTAGTAGCCCCAGCTGACCACTTTGAAGTAAGAGCAGTCAGTGGCCCACATCTGGTGCGGATGAGTCGTCTTGGTGTAATACTCCTTAGCGGCTTCGATCTGGAGCTCCTGGCGTTTCACAAGGCCTTCCCGCCTCAGGATGCGGTAGACGGTCGACTCGGAAACGGCGAAGCCCTCATTGTCGGTGATCCAAGCGGAGAGTTGCCTGCTGGATAGCTCCGGGAACTCCCTGGCTATGGAGAGTATCCGGCGTTCTTCATTGGGAGTGATGCGGTTCCATGGTCTGGCTCGTTCTTTTGGTTCTGGCTGGCGCCGCCAGCGGTAGTAGTTGCTCTTAGAAATGCCCAGGTCAGAAAGTGAATGGCGTACGGCCGGGAGGTATTTTCTATCGCAGCGATAACTTCAGTTTTCTGTTCGAGGCTCATGTGGCACCGCTACTGTCGCCCTGAAGAGGCGGAATTGAGGTTTTTTTGAGACGGTAAGCCTCCAGCGACAGGTCCGCTACTAGGTTCTTAAGTTCAGTATTCTCACGCTTGATCTCGTTGATCTCCTGGTGGGTGGCGTCTCTGGCGGCATCCCGGGTGAGCCGTTCTTTGCCGGCTTCCATGAATTCCTTGGTCCAAGCATAGTAAGCGCTGGGCTTGATGCCTTCGCGGCGGCAGAGATCACTCACCGCCACCTCGCGCCTGAAGCCCTCGAGTACAATCCTGATCTTCTCTTCGGGGGTGTATTTGCGCCTGGCGGCTACCCTGACCTGTTGTATGAAACCCTTGGTAGCCTGAGTCCTGGCTTCAGCGGCTTCAGCTTTGTCCTTGTTATCCTGGGACATGAAAAGCTCCTTTCTGAATAGTTGAGTTTACTACCTCTCAGGAGCTTGAACCAAAATCCAAAGTGTGTGGTTTTTTAGCCTCTAAAAGTGTCCCATTATCGCTGAGGTTTACACTGCAGTTTTTCTTAGGGGTACCTTCATGCCTGGGAACTTTCCAATCACCCGCTGTATAAACGTTTAAGCTAGCTACACTCCTTAAGCCAAAAATAGCAGAACGGGTCACGGCAACAGCATCTACCAACGCTCGGTCCTTCAAAGTACAACCGGATACGTTCTCCAAAATGCCTTTGGTCGCTCGATCGACCAATCCAAAAAGCCGAGTTTCGCGAAATATGTATTGACAATATATGGTTTATCATATAATATATAGGATATAGGTTATATTGGTTATGATTACTAATAATTCTTTAGAACATACAATTGTAAAGAGGTTGTCGGACTACAGACGGTTGAGCGGTATTACTCAGCAAGAACTGGCTGCTCGAATTGGTACAAAATAGCCCGCTATATCTGAGTTTGAACGTATGATGAATTCACCTACATTGGGTTTTATTGAAAGAGTAGCAAACGCTCTTGGGGTTGAAATCAAAATCAGGATACAACCTGGCCATACTGATGACATATATGGAGGTTCCTAGTTCTGATTAGCTAAGAGGGCAATATGAATAGATACCATTCTTCAATCAGTAACAAGGATTTCATGCAAGGTCTTTCTTTCTCCGAGGAAAGCAAAGACAGTACTGATGAATTTCGGGACTTGGACCAGATGTTGAGCGCATCTGAGTTAAATAAACCCTGGTTTATTAAAGAAATCGACGTGCCTACCGTCGAAATCGATTTAAAATTACGTAACCCATACCCTCAGTCTGCGAATGTATATAATATTAATACGTTTTTCAGATATCTGAACGATCCTAAATTAGAAGCGGAGATTATTAGTAATAGTAAACTTCGTGAAAAAAATGGCATTTTGCAACAATTGCCTGGGAACTCACTACGTGATATATCTCTCGTGAAAGCACTAATATCCGATTATTATTATGACTTGCCTTCTCCCGTTGGGGGATTTCGCTCAATTCCGTCTCCCAAAGATTATGGGGTGCCACGTTGGGAAGGCAAGCCGGAAGATAATGCCAGGATGATTCGAACGGTGGCAAAAGCCATCGGGTGTTCTTACGTAGGATTTATTGATTTAAATGACCATAAATTGGGGCCTATTACAAATCTATTCTACTCCGAAATGGCTGTGAAATTTGAAGAAGGAATCGGAGACTATAAGCTTCAAGGTCTGAATACAATCTGTTACCCGAGCAATTGTAGATATTTGATCGTCCTTGTTCCACAAATGAAGAGTATCTATAAGAGATTCGGTAACTTCACGACACTGGCAACGGCTGGGCAAGATTCAACGGACAAGGTATTACATTTAGCAAAAATGATGAATTTCTTGCATGGAATTGGATACCTTGGATTCGAAATAAGATCACCCCTTCCTCCTTTAGAAATATTAACCGGCATCGGAGAATATAACCGAACCCATGGACCACCTATCACGCCGGCTTTTGGCAACGAATGTTTGTCTGGGACGTTTAGTATTCTCACGGACTTGCCTTTAGCGCCGAGCAAACCGATTGATATGGGGATCCTGAAATACTGTGAAAATTGCCTGAAATGCGCAGTCGCCTGCCCATCTGGCGCCATTGACAAAAACAAATTACCGAGTTGGGAAACTAACACAGGACCTTGGAACGCATCCAATGATCACAAAGGATACAAGAATAATTCTTTTAAATGTATGGAATTTATCGTAAATAATATTGCAACCGGATTCCGGCCAAGATTGATGGGCCATTGTATGAACTGTGTTTATTCTTGTCCGTTTACGAAAGCAAAAATGCTTGATTCTCACCTTAAACCGTTACCGAGTATAGTGCCCACGTTGAGTATAGACCGAGAGAACACCAGGCATTTTTGGGAGATTGACTTGCCAGAATCTGGAATGATGTCAATCATTAACACACCGGAAATGGGTGGAAATAACGTTCGCGATGGGGAGGTGATGAAACACATTTCACAATAGAAATGATATAGAAAAGCAATTCGCCCACAACGGACTGACGGCTCCTGGCAGAGCCGTCAGTTAAGGAAGGAAAAGTACTGCGTCTTACAACAGTGTCTTGTCGCCTCCCTGTGTTCATTCTAGTAAACAAGGGTCACAGAGTCAAGGAACCAACAAAAATCAAAACATAAAAGAGGTAATATGAAATCGCATTCCACAATGAGTCGCCGAGATTTTATGAAATCTATAGGTTTAGGTTCTGCAGCCATAGCTAGCATGGGTGCAACCGCTCCCTTTTTCCATGATCTAGACGAAATGACAGGCATAGGTGCTGCCGAAACTTTTAATTCCACGACATCTATGCAAAAACGTCCTTGGTGGGTTAAAGAAGTTGACATTCCAACAGTAGAAATCGACTTGAAACTACGCACGCCTTACGCCGGCCCTTCGCCATGCGAAGGAACATTAGACTCGAAAGACTCGATATATGTTACTAAAGAAGAGATGGCTGCTATCCGGGCTTCTCAAAAGAACAATGCCATTGAAGGAGCCAAAAACAACCGGCCAGGTTTTACATTGCGTGATCAAATTGGAGCCTGGGCCTCGTTAGATAGAGGACAAACGGGATATCTGAAATATCCGCCTGAAGGTTTTCGAACAATAAAAGTCACTCATGAAACGTTAGGTGTACCGAAGTGGGAAGGCTCCGAAACGGAAAACGCATTCATGATTCGAACTTTCCTGAGGCAATTTGGTGCAGGGGCGATTGGCTATGCAAGAGTGGATGACGACAGCGTCGGACCGCGTAAACCCCTTTTCAATACACATGTGAGATTGGAAAACAACGCAGATTATAAGTACGATTCTAATGGCGTATTTGTCATGCCTGAAAAGTGCAAGTATGCCATCGTAATTTATGATAGAAGTCCCCGAGATCCCAATAACTACCGTCGTACTGTCAACAGCCCTCAGGCTTTTGTATCAAACATGGAGAAATGCGAATATGGTCATAAGCTCCAAAACTTCCTTTGGGGCTTAGGCTACCAGTCTTATTGGTTTGAAGACAGTACAACTAGTAAGTTTACTGGGACCCCAACTAATGTTTGGGGCATTCTCTCAGGTGTAGGAGAGTATAATCGAATTCACAATTCTGTTTCACAACCAGAAGGCGAGAGCGGCAATTTTGCAAGTATTCTTTTTACCGATTTGCCTTTACCCACTACTAAACCTATAGACTTTGGTGCCTTGGAATTCTGTAAAACTTGTGGGATATGTGCCGACGTTTGCCCAGCCGGAGCAATTCCTACAGTAGAAGAGTATAGAGAGCCAACTTGGGATCGAGCAACTGGTCCCTGGAGTGCTTCCAATGACCATAAAGGATATCCTAATAAATCCATTGAATGCGTAAAATGGTATTTTTCCTATGCAATTACAGGCTTCGCCCCTTCATCTCGCCCAGTTGGTGTGTGTCGTCGATGTTCCAGCCATTGTGTCTTTAGTAAAGATCATAAAGCTTGGATTCATGAAGTAGTTAAGGGTGTAGTGTCCACTACTCCTGTGATGAACAGCTTCTTTACTAAAATGGATACGCTATCCGGTTACAGTGACGTCATCTCAGATGAAGGCAGGGCTGAATATTGGCACCAGTACCTGCCCGCTATTTAAAATGAGAGAGGAAAAAACATGAAATTAAATATTGACTTTAAATGGTATCAATGGCTTTTTGGAGTGATTTCTCTTATTCTGGCATTTTTCTTGACTCATGAAATATTTGCTACCCTAGCAGAATCTCAGCCTGGCGTTGTCAAGGTACTTTCCTTGCTTATAGGAATCCCATTGATTATCTTCCTGTATCTGACCTTTGGTTTAAGGTCGGCCTTAAAAAAACACAAATCTAACTAATTTCCCAAAACTTAAAGCGCCCGTGTACGTTTTTGTTATAAAAGCACACGGGCGCTTCTATTTTATTGATCAAATGCGATAATAATTGGATAAGCTAGTAAGGCGAACCCCGATTTGGTATTTATTATCTTCATCTCTTTTGACATATAATCTTTCCAACAACCGAAGGGTTTAATCAACCCGTCATCCATCACGTCTCGACCCACTCCAAATATCCCAAGTTTCAAGCAGGTTTCGACCCATTGAGCAGATTAGGGCTGGCAATAAGTCAGACTGGTTCCCGGATTGTGAGTCTATCCCTTGCGGTTTTATTTCTTGAGAATCTGGTCAGGTTTACTGATAAAGTCGTGTTCGAGACAGAATTTATCTTGCCCCCTCTCCAGATAAAGGGATTGGAACTTGGCAGTGATTCAACCCAACCCTTTAGCCAACATTTTGTTATATCATGCAGTGAATATCGACGCATTTTTCACAACAAAGAAGAGGGCAGCAAGCCCTCTTCTTCTGATTAGCGTCTCAGCGGCTAAGCCAAGAGTTTGCCTTTGTCCTGGGGGGCTTGGGAGTAGATGGATTCTACCTTAACGGTACCCACACCGCTGATAGTCACACCCATGGCGTCTTTGAGTGCCTTGGCGAACTGGTCGAAGACCGGTCCAGAAGTCAGGTAACTCGAAAAGGTACCTTTGACCTGATAGGTCGTGAAAGGAGGCGCAACGGGGATATTCATTGCGACAATGGCGACCTTTTTGGTTTCCTCCAGGTTTTTGAATGTCCGCGTAGTACGACCGTAGAGATCGGCGAATGCTAAAGTCTCGTCGTCGATGGCAGTCATACTCGTTTTGGGGGTGACATTAAGTTCGCCATTTTTGCTTACGGTGGCGACCATTTTTGGAACCGATGGATCTTGGAAAAGCGCAATCACTTCTTTGGGCATTTTAGCCATGTTATTTCTCCTTATTCCTTTTTAGATTTGGACGGGACCTATTTGTAGTCGCTAACCGATAAGAGCCAATACAGCCGAAACCATCGATGTTACTCCCAGCAAGAGATAAACCCAGATTTCAGAGGATTATTGCTTGTTTTCGGCGTAAAACCGCAGATACCAGCCGCAAGGATGAAGACACCTGCCAAGGCTCCCACGAATTGACCTCCTTTCTTGCCATTCTGGCACTAAGTGAAGGCGAAGTCTGTAAAAAAGTATACACGGTATGAGGTCGGATGTCAAATTCGGACACCAAACCTTTCATGCCGCCACCAGTCCTGCGTAGAATTGTTGAGCATAAGCCGCCGGCGACAAGAATCCCAGCCTGGCTTGCCGGCGCTGCCGGTTGTAGAAGATTTCGATATACTCCGTGATCTCCCGGATGGCTTCTTGTCTGGTCCTATAGCGCCGATGATTCACCAGTTCCTGTTTTAGCGTTCCCCAGAAGCTCTCCATAGGTGCGTTGTCGTAGCAGTTCCCTTTCCGGCTCATGGAAGCTCTCAAGCCAAATCGTTCCAGTATTCGCCGGTACTCGAGGGAGCAATACTGGCTGCCCCGGTCAGAGTGGTGCAACAGCCCCTCGGCCGGGTATTTAGCGGCCACCGCACGAAGCAAAGACTCATTGACCAGGTTTCTGGTCAAACGCTTACCCATGGCATATCCGACAATTTCGCCATTCCACAGGTCCTTGTGGCCTGCCAGATACAGCCAACCTTCATCGGTGGAAATACAGGTGATATCGGTGAGCCATACCTCATTCGGCCTGGAGGCCACAAACTTCTGCGCCAACAGGTTTCCGGCTACCGGCAACCTGTGCCTGGAATCCGTGGTAACCTTGAACTTACGCTTCTGTTTGCAACGTATCCCCAGCTTTTTCCGGATACGCTTGATACGGCAAATACCCACCCTCACGCCGTGCGCCGCCAAATCCCGTTGTAGTCGCTCCGGCCCATAGGTCTGGCGCGTCCGCTTATCGGCTACCTTGATCTCCAACTCAAGCCGCGCTTCCTCCTGACCCCGCTTCGATAAAGGCCTATCCATCCAGGCATAAAAGCCGCTACCGGAGACACCAAGCATTCGCCGGAGAATAGGGACTGGATATTTGAGCCGCAGTTCTTTCATCGCCGCGTACCGGGTAGCGACTCCCTGGCAAAGTACGCGGCTGCTTTTTTTAATATTTCCCGCTCCATTTTGAGTTCGGCATTTTCCTTCTTTACCCGGGCCAGCTCCATCTCTACTTCTGTCAGCGGCCGGTATGACTTGCCCACTTCTTCAAGCTTGCCAGCTCTGTGTTTCCTGAGCCAGTTGTCCAAGGTGTTTGACGGCAGTGCCAGCCGCCTGGCAGCTTCCGCCACAGACAATTTATCCTCTGTCACCAGCTTCACCGCTTCCAGCCTGAACTCCCTCGTATACTTCCCGTGTGGAATCCTTTCCATCCTGACACCTCCGTCTGTCTTATTTTACCTGACTTTGGTGTCCGTTTTATCCATCCTACCTCAGTATATTTCGTGAGTTGGTGTACAATGACTATCGAATTGAATCGAGGGATGATATGTCGTATTTGAACTGCATGGCTGATTTGTGGCTCTTCGATTCCTTGAATGAAACGGAAAAAGGAGACATTTGGAAGCTGTTTCATCGTTCGGAATACCTAAAGGGCGAATATCTATTTAATGAAGGCGAACCGGCAAGCTCGATTTTTCTGGTCACCCACGGCAGGATCAAGCTATTTAAGACCTCGGAAGGTGGTAAAGAAATTGCCCTCGGATATATTACCCACAATCAACTGTTTGGCGAAGAAGTGCTATTCGACGATTCAGTGCGTTCTTTTGCGGCCGTGGCGGTGGAAGACACACGATTGTGCGCTTGCTACAAGAGTGATTTTGAGAGCTTGCTTGCGCAGAATAGCCAGCTTTCCTTGAAGGTGATAAAAGGATTAGGTGACAAAATCCGGCGTATCACCGAGCAGTTCGCGGATGTTGCGATTTACGATACACGCTCTAGCTTATCCCGCACTCTTGTCAGACTGGCCCGAGAACACGGACAAGAAACCGCGGATGGGATGAAATTGAATTTCCGGTTAACCCATGATGATCTCGGCGCCCTGGTTGGGTCCTCCCGGGTCATGATTACGAACGTCATGAAGTCCCTCAAAATCGCTGGAATCGTGAGAGATGACCTCGATCACAAATTGGTAATTAGCAGGTGGTTCCTGAACGAGCCCTCTATAGAGGAACCTGCATCGCCTGCCGCCAGGTCAGGGGATTGCGATTGTTACCAATGATAGTCAGATGCCAATGAATTTAGTCCAACCCTTCCCTCAATTATTTGGGGGAGGTTATGATCATATTCAGTGTTCGTTGTTTTGACTGGAAACGCCGCCCCATAAGCCTAACACTTCAAATAATTTAGTGGCTTGAACCTTTTGACGTTTGGTTCAATTTCACCCGGACCCACGACCCGGCTTATGTTTGAAAGCTTATAAAGCCCTGAAGGATATCAGGATGGTCTTACTTTGGACGCATTTTACCTGGGGTAAAGTCTCCATCCATCCAACGGACAAACCGTTCAGCGTAGCGAAAGTATGTTTCCCGTGATATATCTGTTCCGAGGTTTGTCCAGCAGGTTTCACGATATTCTTGAAGCGCCCGCTTAACCTCATCCATTGCTTTAGTACCTATTCTTGCTGACATGCAAATGAACCTCCTCCTCATATTCGTTGTGGGTATTCAACAGAATTGCCTATTGAGAGTCAATATTGATGATATTCCGCCATAGTTGCGCCTTGACAAGGGCAATACCTTCTAACCGCAGCAGTAATAGGAGTGGATGAACCTGCTGATGTAGTAACATCGTCAAAGTCAGCCCAAACACCAAAAGGGGAGCTTTCAGGCTCCCCCTTTTCATTTTCTGACAATTAATTCGCCCCAGGGGAGGGCCGACATAATAGCTAGTTCTTAAGGATGAACAAAGTGACTTTTTGTTTGACAATGAAGCTGGAAAAACACGCAAAACGCACCTTAATAACTGAACAAAAAACCTTGACCTGAACGCTTGCCCGAAAGGGGGAAAGCGTGAGCTCAAGCGTACTAGTAACGGGGGAACAGAACCGGCCTGGGGGCTTCTGTAGCCGGTGTCACAGGGTGTGGGTGCTAAAAGAAAGGCAAGGCGTTTGCCGATGGTGCGGAAAGGTCGCCACCTGTCAGACCACTAAGACAAGCGCCTTGCGTGGTTTCAAGTCTAATCGAACCCTAAGACCAAAGCAAGCCGACGCCTTCGGGAACGGCTATGACCATCTTTCCGGCAACTGGCTTACCTTCTATACCATCGCCTCGAAGTTCTGCGGGAAGGCCAAGCCGGACGAGCGTGATGACCTGCTTCACGACATCATCATCACCCTTGCTGATGTCGAGCGAAACAACGGACACCATCCGTTCACCGAAGCGGCCACGTACCGTATCGCCAGCCGCGTCCAAGCTCTTTACTGGCGGAAGCGTTACCGGATAGACAATGGCCTTACCTGCGGGGACTGTAGCAAGGTACAACGGCATAAGTGTAAAGAGAACTGGCTGTTTGCGGCGTGTCCCAAAGCCGTCAAGCTCGAAAGCCTGAATAAGCCGGTGACAGACGACGAAGGCAATACCACCGAACTCGGCGATCTGATTGCCGATGACCGGGCATTGGACCTCGATGCCTGGCTCGATGCCAACGCCTTCTTACTCCAATGCCCCGACAGGTTAATCGCCATCGCCGAAAAGCGGCGGGACGGGCAACCCTTAGATAAGGCAGAACAGAAGGCATTGGAGCGATACCGGAAACGGGAACAAATAAAGATGTTTTCGGGTGTCGCATTTTCGCCTGTTTTCGCAACTAATACAGTGGGAGCTTCGGCTATGCCAGCGATTTGCGGGTAGCCGATAGCTTACTACTAGGCGAAGCCGATGGAGTTGCCCAACTATCGGATAGCACAAAGGGGGTCGGACAATCGAACAACTGAATATCGAGGGCAAGCGTTCAGGTCAGGGCTTTTTAGCGCACAAGGCGGTACTGGTAAGCGCCTTATCAAGGACACTCGCCGAAAGGGCGATGCTTCTTGACCTCACCATCGGGCGGAAAGGCTTTCTCACCTACCTTAAGTCTTTGGGCGGGAGTAACATCGTCAAGATTGTCCCGTCTAACGGCGATGCCAGCGCATCGCGGGTCGCCGGAAAATGCCTCAAGGTGGTCTGTGGAGCCAACACCAGCTACCTCGATGACATGGCCTGGGTCGGCGAAAAGACACCACTTACTCTGTGCGACATCAGGGTAAGCCCCTCGAACTCGGTCAGCCCCAACCTCGGTGCGACGGAGCTATCGGACGCCCTTTCAAGGGTACTGCCCTTCACCTCGGATGAGACCGCCCGTCCCATTCTCCAGTGTGTTCTCTTTCGGGTGAAAGACGGCAAGCTCACCCTCGTGAGTGCTGACGGCTACCGACTCGCCGCGATGAAGCTACCCTTCGACGGGGATGAGGGACAGGTGCTCGTAAGCCGCGATGACCTAAAAGGCGTCACCGGCGCTCTAAGGCGGGCGCGGCGGGTAAGGCTGTCGCTGGAGTATAACGGCGACAAAGACCCCATGAGCCTCGTGCTGGACACGGAGTTAATCCGCTACACATGGCGGGGATGCGGTGGGAGTTTCCCGGACTACGAGAAGCTCATACCCGCCGAAACCAACACCCGCGCCAGCTTCGACACCAACGAGGCGAATAAGGCGGTAAGCTCGCTCAAGGTCGTCGCCAACGTCAAAGCCTACGCCTTAGACCTCACCATCGGGGACGGCAAGGTGGTCGTCGGCAATACCGACGACAAGGGGACGGCGGAAATAGCCGCCGACACCACCGGCGAGCCTATCAAGATAAGGCTTGACGGCGGATACCTCGCCGAGGCTCTAAGGGCTTGCGGCGGGATGGTGGAGCTTCGGGTCAAGGACGCAAGGTCGCCGATGCTTTTCACCGCGCCGGACTATGAGTTGGTGGTCATGCCGATGCTTCTGCCGGAAGCCAAGAAGCCGGCGGACACGGCCAAGACCGCCGAACCCGCCAAGGTCGAAGCCAGCCAGCCGGTCGAACCCGCCGAGCCGAAGGTCGAGATAGTCGAGGCCGCTACGCCGGAAGCAACAGCCGAGCCTGTTCCCGCCGAGGAAGTTGCCCAAGCCGTCGCCGAGGCCGAGGCCATCACGAAAGCCGAGAAGCCGAGGGCCAAGAAGCATAGCAAGGCGAAAGAACCAGTCGCCGTAGCCTGAAAAACCTGAACTGAAACGCTTGAACTCACAAAACAGCCGCACATGAAGGGGCCTAGTGCCCCTTTTTGTGCTTTCTTTTTGTAAGGGGATATTCCTGCCCCTTAGCGGCGGGAACATCCCCTTACGTTTTGTCTGGAAATGGGCAAACCAACGATGAAAGGAGAAACGGGTGGTAAAGGAAGGGGGTGACAAACATGGGAGCACTATTGGTAATCAATCCGGCTGTCCCACTCGGCCAAGTGGTGGCCACCCGGGGAGTTTTCGCCCTGGCCGTTGAGAATCCCAAGTTTGCCGAGTTCATGCGCGGTTCTCTGAACCGCCATGCCAAAGGCGACTGGGGCAATCTCGATGAGGAGGACAAAACGGAAAACGCGTTGAGTCTGAAACAAGGCTTCAGACTACTGTCCTCTTATGAGGCCGAGGATCTGCCCAAAATCTGGATCATCACTGAGGCTGACCGGTCGGCGACGACAATTCTATTCCCCGAGGAATACTAGGGCTAATCATGCCTGAAGGAGGTGAAACTATGCCCATAAAATGGAGCGCTCTTAAGGTCAGCGAGGCGATGGACATGGTTCAAGAGTTCATTGACCAGGCTGCGGAGCCGTTGGAGCAGGCTAAGATAGTGGCCGCCGAGGCTAGAAAGATAGCTGGAATCCCTCAATACGTCGAAGGACGTCTTTTCTCCCTCATCACCAACATCGATCGC
Organism: Dehalogenimonas sp.; assembly: GCA_050864255.1. Taxonomy (GTDB): domain Bacteria; phylum Chloroflexota; class Dehalococcoidia; order Dehalococcoidales; family Dehalococcoidaceae; genus Dehalogenimonas. The sequence continues at coordinate 232,697 of JBOWAX010000002.1, read as the reverse complement.
ATCGATATAATAAGGAGCTCTATCGAGGCCGTCCGGGAATCTCTACCCACCGGCGCCGCGGCGGAAGAACAGGTGCGAAACGTAAGCGGCAGCCAACTCGTCCTCGTAGCTTAACAACTGCTGAGTCCGAATTCAAACGGGTGCTCATGTCAAAATTTAACGGAGAAGGAGAGCGCTATGGCAGATCAGCTCGATCTGTTTCAGGGAATTAGATTGTCCGAGCCGGGACCGAAAACGACGGTGAAGCTCGGCAGGAGGGCCGCCCAGATACCGCTGCGAAAGAAGCGACGGGAAGCCTCAAAACGCCTTATGGAAATATTGAAAGAATTGGAGGGTAACGACATTTTCATCGGCTCATACAGCGCCGGTGGCGGCCACTTCTGGATCGACAACTTGAAGCTCTCCAAGCTGAGAGTGGATTCGTTCAGGACGGAGTGTGACGAAACCTGCCCGCCATCGATCATCGTCTTATGGGGCAACAAAGGAGCTTACATCAGGGTATTCGCCGACTGTTTGTTGGCCGTTCGAGAGCAGGAGTACCAGGATTACTACCACTATCTCCTGGACTTCTGGAACGGTTTCGGGCAAAGCCCGATCGACGGTTACCGGTCGCACTACGCCTGTCTAGCTATCACAAAGTTCAAAGGTTAATCTGAAAGACGAGGACACAAATTGAATAAACGGTAATGCACTCCAAAAAGGGGGAATGGGTTCTTACCCATTCCCCCTTTTTGTGTAGTAAACAAAATATTAATTTCACAATCCGGCGACACATGCGTATAATGGGCCAACACAGGTTCCCAACGTTCGTCGAACGTGAGAGTTGACCGACAGGCAGGATGAAACTTGACACCACAGAACCTGTTCCTCACCAACGATGAAAACAAGCTGCTCATCGATCGGTTGAATCAGCTTATCGGACACAGCCGGGAACTGAAGTTCCTGGTGGGTTTCTTCTACTTCTCAGGTTTGCAGGAAATTTACCGGGCGCTCAAGGCCAATCCAGAAGTCACCATCAAGATACTAGTCGGCCTCAATGTCGATAAGCACAACTTCGGCATTATTGAGTACGGGGACGCCAGGAAACTCGACGGACGGGAACACTGGCAGAACTTCAAGTTTTCGGTACTGAACGCCTTCGACAACGACGAATTCGACTCTTCGGAATTCCACGAACAGGTCCGCTTTTTTCTCGAAGCCATTGCCGAAGACCGCCTTATCATCCGCAAGACCCGTGAACCCAATCATGCCAAGCTGTACCTGTTCGGGATTCGGCCCGCCGATCAAGACCTCTTGAAGTCCGCTATAATCACCGGCAGTTCCAACCTCACAAGAGCCGGATTGTCCCGGCAAAACGAGTTTAACGTAGAGATCAAAGATTATGGTTATGATGAAGCCGAGGCTTTTTTCGACGAGCTGTGGACTAAAGCGGTCAGGATAACCGAGGATGACGTAACCAAGATCCTCCTGATCAAGCTGATCACCGAAAAAACGCAGGTGGCGCAGATCACTCCCTACGAAGCCTACGTCTTCCTGCTTAAGATGTATCTGGAGATACAGGAACAGAAAACCATCGACGGCTACCTGATCAAGCTGCTGGAGGACAGTGGCTATAAGACCTACAGCTACCAGACCGACGCCGTGGCCCAGGCGCTTCAAATCATCGAGGACCAGCAGGGCGTTATCATCTCCGACGTCGTCGGCCTCGGCAAGAGCATCATCGCCGGATTGACCGCCGTCGGCCTGTGCGGCAAGCGTGGGCTGATCATCTGCCCGCCCGGCCTCATCGGCGGCATCGATACCCATGGTAATCGCTCCGGCTGGGTGAAATATAAAAACGACTTCGGCCTGCACTCCTGGGAGATCTGCTCCTCCGGCGACCTCGAAAAAGCTTTCAATTTAGTGCAACAACATGACGGCTTCGATACGGTTATCATCGATGAGGTCCACCGTTTTAGGAACGAAGACACTAAGGATTACGCGCAACTCGCCGATATCTGCCGCGGCCGGAGGGTGATCCTGCTTTCAGCGACACCTTTCAATAACACCCCAGCCGATATTTTCGCCCTGCTGAAGCTCTTCGTCGTTCCGGGGCGCTCCACTTTAAGTATCGACGGCAACTTGACGGCGGAGTTCCGAAGTTTCAATGCACTGTTTACCAAGCTCTCGAATATCAAGAAGAACTACCGCTCCCCCAGCCCCCGCAATCGGCAGCGGGCGCTAGCTCAATATGAGGAGCTTTTCGGCCCGGGCGACGTCGACATCGCAACAGTGGATGCCCGAACCCGGGAACTGTCGCTCCGCATCAAAAATACCATCGCCCCGGTAACCATCCGGCGAAACCGTATCGATCTCAAACAAGACCCAGAGTATTCAAAAGAGATGATAGAGCTGCCGGAGGTCCAGGACCCGCGAGAGTGCTTCTTCGCCTTGACCCATGAGCAATCCGATTTCTATGACCGGGTGATCACCGAGTACTTTGGCGAGAACGGCCGCTTCACCGGCGCCATCTACCAGCCCTTTACGTACGAGATAGGTCTGGGTACCGACCCGGATAAACTGGATGAGGAAGGCAACCGCCAAGCCCAGGCCCAGACAAACCTGTACGACTTCATGCGCCGATTGCTGGTCAAGCGTTTCGAAAGTTCATTCGGAGCCTTCCGAGACAGCATCCACAACTTCCGTGGCATCGCCCTGAAAGCCCAGGAGTTTATCAAAAATAACGGCAAATTCATCCTCGACCGTAAGCTGCTCAACCGCATCTACGCCCTCGACGGCGACGAAGTAGCCGAAGCCCTGGCAGAGTTCGAAGCCAAGCTGGACGAAAAGATCAATCCCAAGCTGGATAAGGTCTACATCATCGCCGATTTCGTTGACCGGGAAAGGTTCCTGGCCGACATCCAAGGGGACGTCAACCTTTTAAACTGTGTTCTTGAAGAACTCGACCGGCTCAAGCTTACCGAGAATGACCCGAAGATGGCCCGGCTGGCCAAGGATATCGAGTGCATCAGCGCACTTCGGGACAAGCAGGGTGAACCGGTGCGTAAGGTCGTTATCTTTTCCGAGTACATAGATACCGTGGCCTACGTCGAAGAGTACCTCCGTCCCATCTACGGCGACCGGTTGATCGCCGTCAAGGGCGATTACGGTCGGGGCAAGGCCACCGAAATCCTGGCAAACTTCGACACCACCTACACCGGTAAGCACCGCAATGACATCGAGATACTCCTGACCACCGACAAAATGTCGGAAGGCTTCAACTTGAACCGGGCCGGCGCGGTCATCAACTACGACATCCCTTGGAACCCGACCCGGGTTATCCAGCGGGTAGGCCGCATCAATCGCATCAGCAAGAAAGTTTTTGACAAGCTTTACATCTACAATTTCTTCCCAACCCTGCAAGGAGCCGCCGTCGTCCGCAGCCGGCAGATCGCCACGCAGAAAATGTTCCTTATCCATAACGCCCTGGGTGAGGACGCCAAGATCTTCGAAGCGGACGAAGAACCCACGGCTTCTGAACTCTTTCGGCGCGTCCAACTCAACCCGGAGTCCGGAGAGGAGGAGAGCTTCAACACCACCCTCCGCCGCCTATACAAAAACGTCGACGACACGGTGAAGGAGAAGGTAGCCGACTTCCCCTTCCGTCTCAAGGTCTCCAAGCGTGCCGAGGAATTCAACCAGACCGTTTTCTTCCGCCGCGGCAACGGCCTTTTCGTACGGCAGTTGATGTCTGGCGACGACAAGCCCCAGCAGCTTTCTTTCCAGGAAGCGCTGCCTTTCATCCAGTGTACGCCTGAAGAGCCCGCGTTGGCACCCGGTGTTTTCGATTGGGATACCTATCGCACGCTAAAGGAGTACCGGGCTCAAGCGACCGGCGCGGCGGCGCTCAAGTCATTCGAGCAGAAGGCTTTCAATAATCTGAAGTTCATTCTGGCGGACCGGTCAGGTGACTATGAAGGCTTAATCCCGTTCATTACCAACCTTATCGAAGATATCTCCGATTTCCGCACCCTGCCGGACTTTACTCTCCGGGAGTTGGCCTCCCTGGACGCAACGGCCGCCTCCAAACGGAAGAACACGATAGATAGATTGCATGAATTGCGGCATAAGCTGGGCGAAAACTACCTGGATGAAATCAAGCAGCGCGCCAGCATGACCGGCAAGACGGTCATAGTGGCGATACAGAACACGCCGGAGGCATCGACATATGAGCAAGGAGCTCCTGCAGAAGGTAATAGATAAAGGAGCGGCCGATGAGCCGCTCCACGATTTTTTCAACTCTGTCAGCGTCGGCTACCGAGAGCTTGGTGAGCCGGTTGAATGCGACCACGAGCGTTTTCAAAACGGCTCGCTACTGGGCGAGATAGCTTTCAGCCCGGTGGAAAAACTGGCGGTGATCACCGCTCAAGTTAGAACTGATTTGTCCGAACGCTCCGGTAAAAAAGCCCAGTATGACTTTGCCCGGAAATTACTTAAGCAACTTAACCGCTACGATGGCGGCATTTTTATCTTTAAGGGTGACAAGAAGCAGTTCCGCTTCAGCCTGGTGTACACCTTATACCAGGGAACCAAAAGAGACTTCAGCAACTTCAGACGCTTTACTTATTTTGTAGAGCTAGGACAGACGAATAGAACCTTCCTCGACCGTGTTGCCAGGAACTATCCGAGCCTGGATGCTATCAAAGACGCATTCTCAGTGGAGAAAGTTAACAAGGAGTTCTACAAACAGATTGCCCATTACTATTACCGGCTTACTGGTAAAGATGGCAAACGATGCGAACTGTCACTTCCGGATAATGGTTCAACGAATTCTAAATTACTGGAGAGTTTCTCAGTTCGGTTGATCGGCCGCGTTATTTTCTGCTGGTTTTTAAAGCATAAACACTCCGTCGCTGGTATCCCGCTCATCCCGGAAAATGTGCTTTCGGCGAGGGCGGTCAAAGACTATTATTACCACTCCACGTTGGAGCCCTTGTTCTTTGAGGTAATGAACACCCCAACCCCTAATCGTAAACTAGAGTTAATTGGCTCCTTACCGAACCACCAACAAATACCCTTTCTTAACGGTGGCCTCTTTGAGCCACACGACAACGAACTTGATAAAGACTACTATGGTGCAAGATACTCTAACTCAGGATTAATAATACCCGATCAATGGTTTAACGATTTTTTTGGGCTACTTGAGGAATATAATTTCACCATCGACGAAAACTCGATAGTAGATGCTGAAGTTTCTGTGGACCCGGAAATGATGGGTCGGATCTTCGAAAACTTGCTAGCCGAAGTTAATCCAGAAACTGGGGAGACAGCGAGAAAAGCCACCGGCAGCTATTATACCCCTCGCGTTATTGTGGATTATATGGTGGAGCAGTCTCTGAAGCAATACCTCTCGCATAAAACCACTCTGGACGAGGAAAAGATCACTGACTTGCTATCATACGATTCAGCGATTGAAGATTGGTCAATGGATGATAAAGAAGCAGTAGTGAAAGCGTTAAAGGAAATCAAGATACTTGATCCTGCTTGCGGCTCCGGTGCTTTCCCCATGGGCGTTCTTCACCGTTTGATTGTTGCGTTAGAGAAGGTTGATCCCAAACTGGAAATCTGGCGAAGGTATTATCTCGATTCTCTCGATAGTGCTTTTCGTGCGATGGTGGTCGAAAGTGTTTCGCAAGAGAACTGGAACTATTTGCGTAAACTCATCACCATTCGTGAATCAATATTTGGAATAGACATTCAAGAGATCGCCGTCGAGATCGCTAAACTACGATGTTGAGGTCGGATGTCAAATTCGGACACCAAACCTTTCATGCCGCCACCAGTCCTGCGTAGAATTGTTGAGCATAAGCCGCCGGCGACAAGAATCCCAGCCTGGCTTGCCGGCGCTGCCGGTTGTAGAAGATTTCGATATACTCCGTGATCTCCCGGATGGCTTCTTGTCTGGTCCTATAGCGCCGATGATTCACCAGTTCCTGTTTTAGCGTTCCCCAGAAGCTCTCCATAGGTGCGTTGTCGTAGCAGTTCCCTTTCCGGCTCATGGAAGCTCTCAAGCCAAATCGTTCCAGTATTCGCCGGTACTCGAGGGAGCAATACTGGCTGCCCCGGTCAGAGTGGTGCAACAGCCCCTCGGCCGGGTATTTAGCGGCCACCGCACGAAGCAAAGACTCATTGACCAGGTTTCTGGTCAAACGCTTACCCATGGCATATCCGACAATTTCGCCATTCCACAGGTCCTTGTGGCCTGCCAGATACAGCCAACCTTCATCGGTGGAAATACAGGTGATATCGGTGAGCCATACCTCATTCGGCCTGGAGGCCACAAACTTCTGCGCCAACAGGTTTCCGGCTACCGGCAACCTGTGCCTGGAATCCGTGGTAACCTTGAACTTACGCTTCTGTTTGCAACGTATCCCCAGCTTTTTCCGGATACGCTTGATACGGCAAATACCCACCCTCACGCCGTGCGCCGCCAAATCCCGTTGTAGTCGCTCCGGCCCATAGGTCTGGCGCGTCCGCTTATCGGCTACCTTGATCTCCAACTCAAGCCGCGCTTCCTCCTGACCCCGCTTCGATAAAGGCCTATCCATCCAGGCATAAAAGCCGCTACCGGAGACACCAAGCATTCGCCGGAGAATAGGGACTGGATATTTGAGCCGCAGTTCTTTCATCGCCGCGTACCGGGTAGCGACTCCCTGGCAAAGTACGCGGCTGCTTTTTTTAATATTTCCCGCTCCATTTTGAGTTCGGCATTTTCCTTCTTTACCCGGGCCAGCTCCATCTCTACTTCTGTCAGCGGCCGGTATGACTTGCCCACTTCTTCAAGCTTGCCAGCTCTGTGTTTCCTGAGCCAGTTGTCCAAGGTGTTTGACGGCAGTGCCAGCCGCCTGGCAGCTTCCGCCACAGACAATTTATCCTCTGTCACCAGCTTCACCGCTTCCAGCCTGAACTCCCTCGTATACTTCCCGTGTGGAATCCTTTCCATCCTGACACCTCCGTCTGTCTTATTTTACCTGACTTTGGTGTCCGTTTTATCCATCCTACCTCATGTTTTCTATCACTGGTTGTTGATGAATTCGTTAATGATAACCTCGGGAACAACCGTGGCATCAAACCTTTGCCCAACCTAGAATTCAAATTTGTTGCTGCAAATAGCTTGATAGGTTTGCCAAAAACAGACGATTTAGGAATGTTTGAAGATCGAGCTTCAATCGAGGCACTTGCGAAGTTACGTAAAGAATATTTCAGTAGTTTTGGAGATAGAAAAAAAGAACTTGTCAGAGATTTTGAGAGAGTCCAAGCGAAATTAGCGGAGCACTATCGTCAGCATCTTTATACCCTAAAGAAAGACTTGAGTGGAACGAGTACATTGTTGCGGGCATCGGAAGAATCAAAGACACAATATTTGGCGGACTGGCAACCTTTCAAAAACGTCTCTAGTAAATGGTTTGAGCCCACCTGGATGTTCGGCATAAACGGGTTTGATGTAGTGATAGCGAACCCACCGTATCTTAATGCAAAAATGATAACAGAACAATCTCCACTGTATAGGCAGCAATTCATTGCCGCCTACGGGAGTTATGATATCTACGTTCTATTCTTCGAGAAAGCCATCCGAATAATGAACGATAAGGGCACGTTGGCATTTATCACTTCCAATAAATACCTCGTCGCGGATTATGGCTGTAAACTTCGTAAGTATTTACTGGATAATACAAAGGTAACACACCTTCTTGATCTTGCTGATTGTCGGTTGGTCTTTGATAATGTCCTTGTTTCCCCGATTATCACGATTCTTACAAAAGAACGGCTCGTCGATTATGCATTAAAACTAGCCCTTTTAAGCAATGATGCCGCTCTCACAATGAATGAATTAGATTTCAAATCGGTTGGAATATCTCGTTTTAAGCACGCGCCTTCGTACATATTCGACATCAATATCCGGGATGACAGTGAATCTATACTACAAAAGCTACATTTAGACTCGGTTCCACTGAGTAAAATAGCTTCAATCCGTACTGGCATCATGGGATTTGATTATTGGAACATAGAGCCTTTCGTGAAAAACGGGCATAAACAACAATGGATGCGCATAATAACAAACAGTCACTTAGATAGATATTCCTTCCTTTTTGGAAAGGAAATAAACTTTTTCGGTAAACGTTTCAACGAGCCATATTTAAATATTGATGCTGCCCCAATCAATGATAATACGAAGCGTCTTTTTTTATCAGAGAAAATTATAGTACGAGGGGTAGCTAAAAAACTCACAGCTCAGTTAGACACATCTGGGTATGCAATACTCGTCGCCGTAAATGCTTTCGTAAGTACCGATCGCCGGTTTGACCACCGGTTTCTTCTGGCGTTAATCAATTCGAGGCTGTTTAATTGGTATCATCTCATTAAGTTTTATACCGCGAGAATTCCAAAGGGATCATTACGCTATCCGGTATCCTTTTTAAATCAAATACCCATCAGGTTGTTTTCTTCTCACGAAATCTCAAAGATAATTTCTCTTGTCGATACCATTCTGGCAATTACTAATGGTGAAGATCATTTGACGAATCAAGTCCAGCAAACAAGAGTACGAGAACTGGAACGACAAATCGATCTTCTGGTTTATGCTATCTACGGGTTAACCGACGAAGAAGTGGCGGTGGTGGAGGAGAGGGAGCTATGAGTGAATGCAACCACTACGTAGGGGTAATCGTTGAGAACTCCTTCCATTGCATAGAACTCAATGGCGTTGAGACAAATCGATTCGCAAAATCAGACAACCAAGAAAGAACCCCAAAGCTATATGTCGTGCTCTACGGCGATGATATTGTATACGTTGGGGTGACCATACAGAGCATCAGCAAACGTATGGCAGGTGGGTTCAAAGCCAAAGGAAATCATGGCTATTATGGTTACAAATGGAAGGAGTTGAGCGAGGTAGAACTCCTGGTTTGGGTCTTCGAAGGCAAGGAACCTGACTTCGCAGAAGCGGTCGAAGGCGAATTGGTTTTTCTGATCCGCCGGGATACGGGCAGGTGGCCCAAATACCAGATGGAGATACATTTTCACCCGGATGCGACGGAAGAAGAGCGGCGGGTGGCGGAGTCAATACTCCGTGAATTAATATGAGAGTTCTACTAGACACAAATATCATCATCCATCGGGAGGCGGCTACGGTCGTCAAAGAAGATATAGGTGTCTTGTTCCGTTGGTTAGACAACCTTCAACACATTAAGTGCATTCATCCTGTGACGGTCGCTGAAATAGAGAAGCATGAAGACCCGAGGGTGCGCCGATCTTTCCACGTAAAGCTAGGCAATTACAACATCCTCAAGACCCAAGCGCCGATGGCGGATGCAGTTACAGCCATCTGTGAGTCCATGGATGAGGATGAAAACGACCACAATGACACATTACTCGTCAATGAACTCTTCGCCGGTAGGGTTGATGCTCTAATAACAGAAGATAAAAAAATTATCCAAAAAGCCGCTTTGCTTGGACTTTCGGACAAGGTTTTCTCCATAGACGCTTTCCTCGAAAAAGTCACGGCTGAAAATCCAGACCTCGCGGATTACAAGGTTTTAGCGGTCAAGAAAGAGCTGTTTGGCCACCTTGATATAAACGATGAGTTTTTTAATTCCTTCAGGGAAGATTATCCGGGCTTTGAGGCATGGTTTAACCGGAAAGCCGATGAGACCGTGTACGTCTGTTCAGCCAACAACCACCCGGTTGCAGTGCTCTATGTAAAACCAGAGGGTAAAGGCGAAGATTACTCGGACATTTCCCCGCCTTTCGCCAAGACGAAACGCCTCAAGATTAGCACGTTTAAAGTCGCACTTAACGGTTTTAGATTAGGCGAACGATTCTTAAAGATTGTGTTTGACAACGCCTTGCGCTTTAAAGTAGATGAGATATATGTGACCATTTACGACAAAAGCCTTGAACAGCAAAGGTTGATCAATTTACTTGAGGAATTTGGATTTCATTTCCATGGTTATAAGAGCAGTCCTGGAGGACCAGAATCGGTGTATGTCAGGTCCTTTGCACGAACGGCCGACAGAGTCCATCCTCGCTCAACCTACCCATTTTTCTCTACAGCCGGGCGATGCTTTATCGTCCCAATATACCCTGAATACCATACTGACCTTTTCCCAGATTCGATTCTTCGGACTGAGTCCCCCGATGATTTCGTTGAGAATGCCCCTCACCGCAACGCGATAAAAAAAGTGTACATCTCTCGCTCCATAGAACGGAACCTGAACTCCGGGGATATTCTAATTTTTTATCGTACTGGCGGGGTATACCAGGGTGTCGTTACAACCATTGGGATTGTTGAAAAGGCGATCGACGGCATTACTGCTGAGAGTGACTTTATCCGGCTGTGCCGGAAGAGGAGCGTGTTTTCAGACCAAGAACTCTCACAGCAGTGGAACTTTAAACCAAGAAGCCACCCATTCATCGTCAATTTCCTTTACGCGTGCTCGTTTCCCAAACGAATGATCATGAAACGCCTAATAGAGATTGGCGTTATCGCAGACGCCATGAGTGCGCCGCGAGGCTTCACCCAGATTAGCATCGAGAACCTGAAAGACATAATGAAGGAGTGCCAAGTAGATGAAAGTCTTATTGTCGATTAAACCCGAATACGCAGAAAAAATTTTCGATGGCTCAAAGACATATGAATACCGCCGAGCGATCTTTGACGCCGAACGGGTTACAACTGTAGTGGTGTATGCTTCCGCTCCGGTGCAGCGGGTTATCGGCGAGTTTGAAATTGAGCATATCATCCAGGATGAACCTCGAACGCTTTGGGAAAGGACCGGAGCGCACGGCGGAATTTCGCAAGAGGGATTTCAACAATATTTTTCGGATAAAGCTAACGGTTACGCCATAAAAGTTAAAGAAGCAAAGAGGTACAAGGTGCCAGCGAAACTTGAATCATTCTCGATTTCTTTCCCGCCTCAATCATTTACTTATCTAGCATAATGAGGACAGATTCCCAAGGATAGAACGATCCATCGCAGCTAAATGTTATTAAATTGACAAGGCCTTGGTAAAAGCCTTAATGAGCGAGTCAGCTAAACAAATCAGTAGCCCCTTTTCGACTGGCGGAGGCGGTTTCAATTTTGAAACCCGTGTTCAGGCATCCTTTGTCGTGCTTATGCTTGCTGGTGGCTTTGTCCCCTGTTTCCCCGACTGTGCCATTAAAAAGATTAAGCTTCAAGGAAGGCATTCTGGATTTGAGACTGATGATTTAATTGTTTACTCTGAAAGGCAAGGGGATAAACAAGGAAAGAAACTACTTGGGCAGGTCAAGCACTCTATCAGAATCACTGAGGGAGATTTGAATTTTCGCGAGGTTATCCAGGCTGCCTGGAATGATTTTAATAACCCCAACATATTCATGAGAGGTAAAGATTCTTTTACGCTTATTACTGGCCCGCTGAGCGCCACAGACATTAGCGGTGTTCGGCCTTTGCTTGAGCGGGCTCGAAGCGACGAAAACGCGGGGGAATTTTTCAGAAACGTTGAACAGACAAATTTCTTTGGTAAGACACAACGTGACAAGTTGAAGGCTTTTCAGGCGAACCTCAAGAAAGCTAACGGTGGTCGGGATGTTTCAAACGAAGAGGTTTTCGCATTCCTGCGCCATTTCCACCTCTTGGGTTATGACCTGGATATCAAGACCGGGGTAACCATATCTTTACTTCATTCTTTAATCGGCCAATATGCTGAGAACAATGTACAAGATATCTGGGCACGGATTATTGACGAGGTGCAATCGGCAAACCAAAACGCCGGCACAATAACGGTAGACTCACTTCCAGAAGAAATACGCTCAGCTTTTCAAAGACCATCCGCAAGAACTATGCCCTTAGAGCTTGTTAGAACTCCTCTGCAGAAGACAGATTGGAACCAGGTTCAGTATGCCCCAGAATTAGCAGTTGCTAATCTTCTAGGCTCGTGGAGTGAAAAATCCGAGGCAGACAAGTCAATAATCAGTAACTTTGCAGGTGAAGATTTTGACAAATGGATTCCCAAGTTACGCGAAATCCTCCAACAGCCTGGCAATCCTTTGAGCCTAAAGAATGGGATTTGGACTATTACAGAACGGAAGGAGTTATGGCAGGCTGTTGGGCAGAGGCTCTTCGATAGCCATCTGGATGCCTTTAAGGATACCGTTGTAGCTGTCCTTACGGAGCGTGACCCTCAGTTTGAACTACCGCCAGAAGAAAGATACGCAGCCAGTATCCATGGCAAAGTACTAAAGCATTCGCGGAATCTCCGCAAAGGACTTGCGGAAAGCCTAGCACTTCTAGGCAGTAATCCGGCAGCATTAAGCAAGTGTTCGACCGGGAAAACCGAGACAGTAGCTGTTCTGTCTGTCCGTGAAATATTCACCGAACCGGACTGGCAATTGTGGGGTAGCTTAAACAACCTTCTCCCACTTCTGGCCGAAGCATCTCCTAATGAATTCTTGACCGCCGTTGAAGCCTCTTTGCAGCAAAATCCATGTCCGTTCGATGAGCTTTTCGCGCAGGAAGGGAAAGGAACCTTCGGCGAAAATTATCTGACTGGACTGCTGTGGGCGCTCGAAGCACTAGCTTGGGACGAGCAATATCTAGTGCAAGTTTCCGTTGTTTTGGGTGAGCTCGCATCTCATGATCCTGGAGGACGATGGTCAAACCGCCCATCCAATTCTCTCACAACAATTTTTCTTCCCTGGTTTCCTCAATCAGTGGCGCCGGTCGAAAAACGGAAAGTCGCGATTCAGACTCTCCAAAGAGAGAATCCAAGCGTGGCATGGAAGCTTTTATTAAGCCTGTTGCCCAACTCAGTTCGGAGTTCTTCAGGGTCCAGCAAACCTAGATGGCGCATGACGATACCAGAAGACCGGCCGACAGTAACCGAGAAAGACTACTGGGACCAGGTGACATTGTATGCCGATATGACAGTTGAAATGACCGAACACGACGTTGTCAAACTCGCAGAACTGACCGGCCATCTTGACGATTTGCCCCCCCAAGCTCTAGAGAGAGTTTTACAACATCTCTCTGCGGCTGATGTTACAGGTCGAACAGAAAGTGAACGGATGGCGCTCTGGGCCGGTCTGACAGAACTTGTGTCAAAACATGAGAAGTTTGCTGATGCGAAATGGGCGCTCAGTCCCGAATTGGTATCGAGGATTAAAGATACGGCTACCAAGCTTGCCCCGCAGAGTCGATTGAATCTCTACCGCCGATTATTTACCGACCGAGATATCGACCTTTTCGAAGAGAAAGGGAATTGGCGTGAACAGCAGAAAAAGCTCGAAGAACGCCGTCAATTAGCAATAAAGGAGATACTCGATAACGAGGGGAGCGAAGCGGCTCTCCGTTTTGCCGACCTGGTAGAATCCCCGTCGAAAGTCGGATTTTCTCTCGGATTTATAGCAGGTTTAGAAGTAGATTCAATCGTCCTGCCAAACCTGCTAGAAGCCGGAAATAAGAATTTAGTGCAACTAGCTGGTGGATTTGTCGGCGGACGATACGAAAGTCGGGGATGGGCATGGGTAGACGGAACAGACATTAGCGCTTGGAAGCACTCGCAGATAGGACGGTATTTAGCCTCATTACCCTTCACTATGAATACCTGGAAACGGGCAAAGGAGTTGCTCGGTGAATCTGAGGCGGAATATTGGACAAAGGCACTTGTGAACCCGTACCAAGCAGAAGGCGAATTGTACGTAGCCGTAGACAAACTAATCGAGTATGGGAGACCCGGCGCAGCTATCGACTGCTTATCTAGGATTCTAAATGACAAACAACCTTTGGACAAACCGCGTACAGTTAAGGCTCTGCTTTTATTCCTATCTTCGAACGAGTCCCCTTACTCCGTTCAAAGATACGATATTATTAAAATCATTAAAGCCTTACAACAGGACCTGGCTACTGACCCCGAGGACCTCTTCAGAGTCGAATGGGCTTACTTGCCTTTCCTAGATGGAGAACTTGGCGCCTCTCCAAAGCTTTTGGAGAATAGGCTCGCGAGCGATCCAGACTTTTTCTGTGAAACCATTCGTCTCGTCTACCGCTCAAAGAAAAAACCCAAGTCTGATAAGGACCCGACTGAAAGAGATAAGGATATTGCCACGAATGCCTATCGGCTTCTTCACGAGTGGCGTACCCCCCCGGGTATTCAGCATGACGGTGGGTTTTCGGAAGAGAATTTCAAACGATGGCTTGAATCGGTCAAAGTGGCTTCTAAGGAATCGGGGCATATCGAAGTGGCTCTTACACATGTCGGACACGTTCTTATTTATTGTCTTCCTTCCGGTGATGGACTTTGGATAAACCGCACTGTTGCTGAGGCTCTTAACGATAAGGACGCGGAAGACATGCGAAACGGCTTCAGTACGGCGATTTTTAATTCTCGTGGCGTGCATTCGGTCGACCCGACTGGAAAGCCGGAGCAGGAGCTTTCCGCCAAATATAGAAGGCAAGCTGAAGAAGTTGAGAACGCTGGATACCAACGTCTGGCAATCACCATGAGAGGCTTGGCTGATAATTACAGCAGAGAAGCTACACGAGTTGTTGACGAAGCCAAGAGGGAACAAAGCGACGACTCTTCTGGAGCTTGATTCTGGGCCTCCCGAGGGATTGGGTCTGAACTTAGGCCACGGCATCGAACTCGATCTCAAATACGGGAGTTCTGTCTGTCGTACACCGTAGCCCATCGCGGAAGACTCGAACTATCAGTTAAAGACTAAGACCAAAACTTACCTCGAAGTCTCGACCAGTTCCACCTATTGATACTCCGGCTCCACCAAAATCAATGCTAAAAAAGCCTCTGGTAAGCGCACAATACCAGAGGCTTTTTGTTTTTGCTAATAATGTGCTAATGGACGTGACCTTGCCGTTCTTGAACTATCTTTGGATGATTACCTTGTTTCAACATTATGCTTGCATGGACTCAAAGACCCCGAAGAATGGTGGGATATGTCACTCCCAATTTATGGAATTGACAGTACGAATGTAGCTTGGGACGGTGGGTATAGAGATACCTAACAATCAACGTTTAAGAAAGTAATTTCTTTATTCAGACGAAAGTCATGAGTAGATTGTACTCATCACTTTCGTCTATTTTGAGATGTTTTCAAAGAATCCATCTTACGCAGTGCCAATCAAACACCTCAATGCTTGATCACCAATCCAATCCCTTTGTCACATAAAACCCCATGGAAAGTACGCTTGGGAAGGCAGGCGTCCCGATGGATATTCTATGAGACAACGAAGTTTAACCAACGAGATTCTGTTAGTTCATGTCGTCGGTTCCTGTTCAACAACACCCACTCCAGAATATCCCGTGTTTCAGGTAGAGTCCGACTCCCCAACCAATGGACCGACCAAGAGCCAAGCCGAATTACCGGCTTGGCTCTTGTATTCGTTAACAGCAAGCTATGGATATATAGCCCGCAAACCAGCCAGGTCACCACTCTCAAGACTGCGCTTACTCACTTCCCCCAGTGAACCATAACCGTACATTGTCTGAGTCATCGTGGGCTTGTTATATAAATCCCCCAGCATAAGCCAATGACCCACTTCATGGGTCGCAATATTCTGTACATCGTAGCGTCCCGAAACGCCACTAGCTTGGTCCGGATCACCCGAAATAGTTGATTGAGCCCAGGGCAGAACACTATTCATCGCCATATCAACTTCGGTTATCTCTTTGGTCAATGGGTTATACCAAATCATCGTCACCGCGATGGCATTGGAATATTGCCGGGAGATATCCACCCATCCTACTTCGTTAATTCCATTTGCAGCTCCGCCACCTAGGAAGCTGCTTGGAAGACCGGTAAAACTCCCATAATATTCAAAATCGATTGATGATTGATCATCGGCTTCCCATGCTTGAAATGCTGCCTGAACTCCAGCAAGAAAGTCATTTGAGTAACCAGAAATGTTGACTTTGTAAGTTACAGGTATATTTGTCGCATTCCAGTGGATTCCGCTATATTTGTACCACTCCTTGGTCGTATCCCCGCTATCTGGCGGGGGTTTACCGGGGTTGCCTCCTTTGGCAGGAACGTCCTTAGGATAATGCACAAAAATCACTCGGTCTAGCGTCGGAGGTCCTTTGCTTGGGTTATCTGTTGTGGCGGCCACGAATACACTGCCTGTGGAAAGAGCCAGCACCGCTAAGATAATGAGGATACTGAAAGTTAGCTTAGCCATTCTGTGTTTCATCTTGTTTCCCTCCATTTTAATGCAAAAAACCGACCTTGTTACAGATCGGTTTCACTATTAGCTCCCCGTTGTCCAAGTGACCAAATAGAGGCAGCGGTTCATAGCTTTCCGCCAAGAATTATCTCCCTACAACGTACTGAAGTCAATACCCCAAAGATGTATTCACAAAAGATGAAAGCCAACCTGAAGAAAAAGATACCCATAGGACTTTGCGAAACTAGAAGAGGGGCTTCATCAGCCCCTCGGGTAATTTATCAGAGATCCACTCAAGTATACCCCGTGTTTCAGGGAGAGTTCGACTCTCCCCCGTCTCCCCGTCCAAATATCGTGATATTGATTTGAATAATCTCTGTCAAGCGTTAGACCAACTTAAATATTAGCTCTAAGGCTTTTTGGGTTCTACCTATTGATACCTCAGCTCCACCAAACTTAAGACGAATCTTTGAAGCCGCATGGTGACCATCCTGGCGGCTTTTTTCATTATCAACCGACTCACGTCCCCAAATTAGTCAAGGTTAACGAGTCTCTCGTCATCACCGATTGACACTCCCGGCTCGCCGAATGTATTATGATTCATACTATTCATATTTATAGGAGTTCCCCATGATCGGAGATAAATGTCCCGCTATTGGCTCACCAGTATTTTATGGGTCCACCACCATCGGTGAAAGGGGCCAGATGGTCATTCCAGCCGAAGCCCGAAAGGATTTTGATATTACTCCTTCAACCAAACTCCTGGTTTTCGGCAATCCTCACGGGGGTGGTATTATGATTCTAAAGGCAGAGTCGGTAACAGAATTCCTATCGAAGGCGACCGAAATGTTAAAAGGTCTGGAGCAGGGCATCCAGCCAGGGAATAACCCTTCTGATACTGAATGAGCACCATCAGAGGCTGGCTATCTTCTCCACCAGCAACAATCTAAATCCCAATTCCAAGATGACTATAGAGTGAGGCCTGAGTGAACAAATTTTTCAAATTTCTCGGTGTGTTAATTGAGAATAAAACCGGATTAATAATCCTGGTCAGCGTTCTACTTCTTTTCGGCGCGGTCTTCGGAGCAACACGCATCACCTGGGCAACCGGCCTTGAAACAATGTTATCCACCGATTCTCAAGCCTACATAGACTATCAAGAGTTTAACGAAAATTTCGGTGCTGAATCCATTATTATCCTAGCGCGAGGCGATAATGCTGACAGCATTACCAACCTGGAAAATATCACCTCTTTAGATACCATAGAGCGAGAATTGAGTGACTCTGATGGCGTCCTTGCCGTAGTCGGTCCAGGTTTTGCTTTACGCCAAGCCATGGCTCAAATCACCGGCACCCTTGAGTTGCCTGCTGACCAGGCAACTCTTGAAGCTATCCTGCTGGATAACGGGGTCATTCGTCCGGAAATGAAGAACTTCTTTCCTGCGGAAGGCGTGGCCATTGCCATTATCACCATGAAGGGCGGGGCGACTACGGAGCAGGTAGATGCCGTGATAGTCCAAGCCAAAGACGCCATTGCCAACGAATCGTTTAACAGTGTTGACGCTTCAGTTACCGGTGCCTCGGTCATTTTTGCCGAAATGCAGACACTGATGAGTAAAAGCATGAGTACCATGGTTGGTATCTCTATGCTACTGATGCTGATAATTCTGGCAGTCATTTTCTCAGTACGCGGCTTTTTCGCCTGGCGCTGGTTGCCGTTGGGAGCAGTCATAATCGGCAGTATTTACGCGTTCGGTATGATGGGCTGGCTTTCAATACCGATCACCATGGTTACCATGGCCATTCTGCCGATATTGATCGGTTTAGGCGTAGACTATGCCGTACAATTCCATAACCGGTATGACGAGGAGGCCAGACGCGGGGAAACAGCGGCTGAAGCCATCATTGATTCGGTCACCCATATCGGCCCGGCAATTCTGATTGCCATTATTGCCGCCAGTCTGGGTTTTGCCGCCCTGTTCCTGTCTCCGGTACCGATGATCCAACAATTCGGTACCATTTTGATCATCGGCGTTGTTGCGTGCTATCTGGTTTCATTGTTCGTTTTGTTGCCGGTGCTGTATACCCATGACCGGCGCAAACAAAATAAGATTAAGAACGGAAAATCCGCAGACAATGCTAATCATCCCAGTATTATTGAGCGTGGATTAGAAAGGCTCGCCCCCTGGGTTATCCGGAATCCGGTGCTGATTATCGCCGTTGCCGCCGTTTTAACCATCGTTGGTCTGGGGATGGACAGCCGGATAGAAACCGAAACTGACGAGAATAAATACATCTCTCAAGATTTACCGCTGATGAAAGATTTTAACGATCTGGCCCAGCTCTCGGGTGGTTCGACCGCCTTCAATATTCTGGTAAAAGCCCCGAACGTCACCGACCCGGAAGTTCTGACCTGGATGTTAGACATCCACGGTCGTCTATTGACCCAGTCCGTGGTTCCTGTAGTGCGCGTTGATGGGATTGCCGAGACCGTGGCTCAAATCGGACAGGGACAGATCCCCACTGACCAAACGGCGATTGACCAGATACTGTCATTGGTGCCGGAATTACTTAAGGCAAATCTGATCACTGGCGATAAGACAATGGCTAACATTTCGGTTCTTACCGATGCGGGGGTCAATACTGAAGATATCAAGGAATTAAATACCGTCGTCAATGGCTACCTCGCCAATCCGCCGTCAGGGGTAACCGCTACCGTCACCGGTCAGGGCATCATCGGTATTGAGACTCTCAACTCCTTATCCACCGGGCGTATTGAAATGACATTGTTAGGTATTGGGCTGGTATTCCTGGGTTTATTCGTTCTTTTCAAACTCAATATTGTTAGGGCGCTTATTGCCACCCTGCCTATTGCCATGATCATCGGCTGGTCAAGTATCGTGATGTTCCTGGGAAGCATCAAATATACCGCCCTTACCGCTACCCTGGGATCGCTAATCATCGGCATCGGGGTAGAATTCACGATTCTGGTCATGATGCGCTACAACGAAGAGCGGCAAAAAGGCGAGAGCCCGTATGCGGCCATGGTTATCTCAATGACCAAGATTGGCCGGGCGGTGATTACTTCAGGCCTGACGGTAATCGGCGGTTTTGGGGCTCTACTGTTTGCCCGTGATTTCCCGATTCTGACCGACTTCGGAGTGGTAACGATGATTAATGTCGCTTTCGCCCTAATATCCAGCCTGGTTGTTCTGCCGACCATTATCGTGGCCATTGATACGAGGAAAGAACGCCGTCTGGCAAAAGCAACGCTTGGCTGAGCACTGCTTTTAGATAGATGGTATAGGATGCTGAAAAATGGATAATGAACTTAAAATGGACCTCCAGCCTATCGGCTGGGTCAGAAGCCCGGTCAAGGAGAAGCCGGATGACGGCTTCAGATGGCAGGAAATTGTAGCCGAGATCGTTATCAAACCGGAATTATTGGAAGGCCTTGACGGGCTGAGGGACTTTTCCCATATCATGGTGTGTTGGTGGATGCACCAGGCAGTTGACCCGGCCAAGAAAGCACTCAAGGTATTTCCACGAGGCCGCAAGGAACTGCCGCCGGTGGGGGTGTTTGCCTCGCGCAGTCCTTACCGTCCCAACTCTATCGGTCGGGCCACGGTCAGATTATTAGAACGACGTGAAAACATTCTAGTCGTCCGAGGTCTGGACGCGATTGACGGCACCCCGATTCTGGATATAAAACCGTTTATTCCCGGTTATGATTCCCCTATGGAAGGAGCTACAGCACCGGAATGGGCGACCCGTCACCGACGTCAAGTTTAAAGAATATTTACGATACCTTGTCCCAGTGTTACGGACCCCAGCACTGGTGGCCGGCGGAAACCTCTTTTGAAATGATGGCCGGAGCTATTTTGACCCAATCTACTGCTTGGGCCAACGTGGAAAAAGCCGTCGCCAACCTTAAAGAAGCCGAGGTTTTATCGCCGTCGGAGTTCCGAAAACTAAGCGACGCCGAACTGGCCGCCCTGATCTACCCTTCAGGTTACTATAACGCTAAAGCCAAAAAACTCAAGGCACTGGCAAACTGGCTGGGAACTTACGATAACGAGTTGTCGGCCGTAAAAGCCGTTGCACCGGATAAACTCAGGCAAGAACTGCTGGGGGTCCACGGTATCGGACCGGAGACGGCCGATTCCATCTTGTTATACGCCATGGAACTGCCGTTTTTTGTTATTGATGCCTATACGCGACGACTCTTTTCCCGTCTGGGCATCTTACCTGAGGGTGACAGCTATGATGATTGGCAGGATTTATTTACCAACGCCCTGGAATGTGATGCCGGACTTTATAACGAATACCATGCTCTGATAGTCAGACATGCCAAAGACTGCTGTCGTCCCCGGCCACAGTGCCCAGAGTGTTGCCTAAAAGCTTTTTGCGGGCATACCGGAAAAACAAATAATCCGTTGTAGCCGTGACTGAGTACTGGTAAACTGAACTGATGATTGTTGACATTCATACCCATGTCTTCGCCCCTGATGTTGTCGCGAACCGGAATGTGTACGCCGGGGCCGATGCCTGCTTCGCGCTGCTGTACGGCAACGGCAAAGCAAAACTCCGTACCGTAGAAGATTTAATCTCGGAGATGGATATCAGTGGTGTAGACAAAGCGGTCATGCTTAACATAGGTTGGAGCAGTCAGGAACTTTGTGCCCGCACCAACGATTATCTTCTTGAAGCGGCCAACCGATATCCGGACCGTCTTATACCATTCATCTCCGTCCAGCCGACGGCCGGTAAACAAGCGTTAGTTGAACTCAAACGCTGCGCTGCGGCCGGAGCCAGAGGGGTCGGAGAGTTGCGGCCGGATGTCCAAGGTTTTGACTTAAATGATAAAACCATAGTCAAACCTTTGGTAAAAGCGTTGCTGGATCAGGATATGGTACTGGCCTGCCATGCCGACGAACCGGTAGGTCACCACTATCCGGGCAAAGGACTGACTACACCACAGACACTGTTTCCGTTCATTGAATCCTATCCTGAACTAAAAATGATACTCTCACACTGGGGAGGCGGCCTCCCTTTTTACGCCCTGATGCCGGAGGTAAAAAAGGCACTGACAAACGTCTGGTTTGACTCCGCTGCTTCGCCTTTCCTGTATCAGCCGGAGATATTTGAACGGGTCAGTGAACTCGTAGGAGTAAATAAAATCCTCTTCGGTTCGGATTGGCCACTCCTCCGGCAGCGACGATGCCTGGATGAACTACGGACTACCAACCTATCGACCTGGTCCATTCACGCTATCTCCGGTGATAATGCCGCCGCCCTGCTGGGATTGGCCGAATAATGCAGGATGACAACATAAGGGCGTTCATCGCCATTGAACTACCTGACGACATTCGGAAAGAATTGGCCCGGTTACAGGAACAAATGGCTGCATGGCATGAACCGAATATCAAATTAGTAGCACCCGAGAGCTTACACCTGACGTTGAAATTTCTGGGCAATGTGGCGACACATCGACTTCCGGAACTGGAAAAGGGGCTTGAAACAGCAACTTCACAATCGCAACCTTTCAAACTAGAACTAGATGCTTTGGGGGCTTTCCCCAATCATCGCCATCCGGAAATTATCTGGTGTGGTTTGAAAGGCAACATGGCTCAGCTGATGCAACTGCAGCGAATGATTGAAGTGTGTCTGTTGCGGTTAAATTTCCCTGAGGAAACTCGGCCGTTCTCACCTCATTTAACCCTTGCCCGTTTGCGCCGGGAAATTGATGCGAAACCTAGCGAAAACCTGATGGCCAAGCTTGGGGAAAGCATATTTACCGAAGATTTATCCTTTACGATTGAGGGATTGAGCCTGATGCAAAGTCGTCTGACGCCAAAAGGGGCTGTGCATACCAAACTGGCTGAATTTACCTTCACCAGCGCCGTCAAGTGATGAATTTTGACAGCTACCCTTAGATGATTTTGGAGGCAGGGAAGATATAGTTAGTTTTTGATAACCTTGACACACATACATTAACATGTCACAATACGTGTGCTGAATATGACAGCACATTAAAAAACGAAAATCCCCTTCTCACGATCTGCTACAAGGACAACCTTGATCTTTCCGGCTGGGCCGTCAAGCATCGCTCGGCAAATACTATATGCCGAATATTCGTTTTCAGTTGGGGTCCGGTTCAACCGGACTTAACTGTTTGTTGAACAGGGTTGTTCTTAAGAAACGGAAAACCGCAATGCAAACCGGTCAAACAGACACCCGACAAAGAAACCGCGAAATTTTTGAATACCACCAGTCACACCCTGAAATGAAGCTGGCTGAACTCGGGGAAAAGTACGGCCTCACCCAACAGCGCCTATCCCAACTAATTCGTTCACATCTCTGTCGTAATCTCATCAAGCGGCGCAACCAGATGCTGGCCAGGTATTATGACCGCCATGTGGTCACAGGGGAAGGGGTCCCGGGAGAGCTGTTTGCAGTAACACGGCCGAAAGAATATTATCGGGTGCAACAAGCCATCAGGAAAAGTACCTGCCTAGTATGTCCAGTAAAAACGGTACCCTGCATTGAAGGGGTCAATGATAGAAGAATCCAAACATAACACCCCGAAAAGGAGTCCACTAGATGAATAACTTTGATGAACTAACGATACCTGATCCCTCCGAACTGACCCAAGCGGAAACCACCGCCCCTATACGCGTTTTCCTGGTGGATGATCATCCGATTGTCCGCACCGGCCTCAAGACACTGTTGCGGGAAGAGCCAAACATGGAATGCATCGGTGAAGCCGAGGGCAATTGGGAAGCGGTAAGGCTGATTGAGGAGCTTAAACCGGACGTAGTGGTAGTGGATAGTGAACTGACCGAAATTGAAACCATGGAAATTGCCCGGGCTGTCAATACTAGTTCCCCTTCAACCGCGGTGGTGGTGCTAACGAGCCGCGGTGATGAATACAGCTTAGCACAAGCACTGCAATATGAAGTCGCGGGGTTCATCACCCGCGAAAGCTCAAAAGCTCTGATTTCAATCGCTATCCGCGCTGCTGCCGCTGGCGGCGGTATCTGGGACCGCAATCTCTTATACAGAGCTATCCGCCTACTCAGACTACCGACGAAGATACAGGACTTATCCGACGATAATCCTGAGATCAGCAGCGCCGATATCGTCGTCCAACAGCTGAGTCCGCGTGAAATGAGCACCCTGCGACTGGTCTCTGACGGATTGACCAACAAGGAAATCGCCATCAAACTAAGTTGCTCAGAATCAGCCGTGAAGGGTTACGTCACCCGAATCATGAATAAACTGAACGTCACCAACCGCACCCAGATTGCCCTCAAATCTACTCAAATGAACATCGTCTAAACACCGCAGCTTTTATTCTCGGCGGGAGCGAATTATCGTTCCCGCCTTTCTTTACCGCGTTTGAATATGCTTTAGTCGCGATTTTTATATACTTTTGTATATAACCATAATGCTTAGTTTGGGTAGTCCTTTAGTACGATGCGCAATCAACTAATTTTCATTTATACTCTACCAGATTAGTTATATTTATTTACTTGGAGGATTACTTATTGATACTTGACTACCGGGAGAGACCGGTTGACCGTGGGTAAGTCCGCCAATAATAAAAAGGAGAAAAAGCAAAATGTCTAAATTCCACTCAACAATTTCCCGCCGCGATTTCATGAAAGGTATCGGCCTTGCCGGTGCTGGTCTGGGGGCTGCAGCGGCAGTCGCTCCGGTCTGGCATGATCTGGATGAAGTTACCAGTTCATCCCCCACTTTCAAACACCCCTGGTATGTCAAAGAACGCGAATATGACGATCCCACCCTGGAAATTGACTGGAACGTCCTTGAACGCGTCGATCGAACCCGAAAAGTTTTGGGTCAGCGATTCCCCCTGACCGCTACCAATGGTACCCATGCCACCGTCCATCCTGAGATTGCCAAATATCGTGCCATGAAGACAGAAGAAAACCGCGATATCGAGTACATGAAGGATAAATTCCCCTCTTATCAGGGTCCCAGCCTGCGGGATTACGCCTTGGCTGGCGCTTCCAGCGCTACCGACAAACTGGGCACTCCCGATTTCTATGGTATCTCCAAGAACTTTACTCCGCCCACTGCGGAGAGTCTTGGTGTCGCCAAATGGCAGGGTACTCCGGAAGAGAATCTGCAGACCATCACCAACGCTTTCAAATTCTTCGGCGCCACCCGTGTCCGCGTCATGGAACTCACCGAAAAGAGTAAGAAACTTGTTTATAGAAACGATACCGGCGGCAAGCCCTATAATTTCAAGGATGCAGACACCCCTGAAATTACTGATTCCGAATATGTCATTCCTAATAAAGCCAAGTACGTCATCCTTTATTCCTGTCTGGAAGCCACCGATTACGTAAGACAGGCTCCAGCCCCCACCTACTCCGGCTATTGCCACGGCCGCAAGGTCTGCAACAATGTCCATTACTTCATGGGTACCATGGGTTTCATGCATATTGAAGCCGGCGGTTTCACCCCCGCGGCCGGTGTTGGCGCTTTTGCCGGTACCACCGAGCATTCCCGCTCCGCCATGCTGGGTACCTCCTACAGCCATGGCAACCTGTTCCGCTGGATGGGCCGCATCATCACCGATATGCCGCTAGCACCCACCAAACCCATTGACGCCGGCATCGCCCGCTTCTGCGTAGACTGCATGACCTGTGCCCATTCTTGCCCTTACGAAAGCATGCCGCTGGGTGAAAAACGCTGGGATCATGAAAGCCCTGAAGAAGAATCTCTTAAAAACTACATTCCCGGCTTCAAGGGCTGGAGACTGTTCAACTTCCGCTGCCCGCGTTGTAAGAACTGCCACGGCGCCTGCGTCTTCAACGGCGGTAATGAAGCCATTATCCACTCAGTCGTGAGGGGCACACAAGCCATCACCCCCATCTTCAACGGCTTCTTTGCTGATATGGAGCAAGCCTTTGGTTACGGTACTCGCAACCCCGATAACTGGTGGACACATGATGTACCCACCTTCCAGTTTGACCCCACTTACCTCTACTAAAGCATCACTGCAGTCTTTAAGGAGGCGGCTCGTACGAGCCGCCTCCTTTAGTATTGTGTGTATTATTCTTATTTCTCTTGTTAATCGCTTTAGTAGCTAATTTGTCGGCCTTTTGTTCATACCCGAAATGCTTAGAGCCTCTAGTCCTTTAGTACGATGTGCAATAAACGAATCAGACCTTATACTCTTACAGGTTTAGTTAGTTATTACTATTTACCTGGGGGGTTACCATATGACACTTGACTGCCGGGAGAGACCGGTTGACCGTGGGAAAGTCCGCCAATAATAAAAAGGAGAAAGACACAAATGTCCAAATTCCACTCAACCATTACCCGCCGCGATTTCATGAAAGGTATCGGCCTTGCCGGTGCTGGTCTGGGTGCAGCTTCATTAGTTGCCCCAAATTTCCACGATCTGGATGAGGTTACCAGTTCATCCGCCGCTTTCAAGCATCCCTGGTATGTCAAGGAATTGGAATATGATAATCCAACAGTAGAAATTGACTGGAATGTATTTGAGCGCATTGATCGTACACGTAAGGTTTTGGGTGCGAGATACCCCCTTTCCGCCACCAATGGTACCGCTGCTACACTGCATCCCGAGATTGCACGATACCGGGCCATGAAGCAAGAAGAAAACCGCGATATCGAGTATATGAAAGAGAAATTCCCTTCTTATCAGGGGCCCAGCCTCAGGGATTATTCTTTGACCGGGGCCAGTGGCGCCTCTCGCAAATTACCTTCTCCCGACTATGTCGGCGAGATGGACGGTGTAAATATACCTTCTCCGGAAGATCGAGGTATGGCCAAATGGCAGGGCACTCCGGAAGAGAATCTGCAAACCATCACTAATGCCTTCAAGTTTTTCGGCGCCACCCGCGTCCGTGTCATGGAACTGACCGACAAAGGCCAAAAGCTGGTATACAAGAACTCCACCGGCGGCAAACCCTATAATTTCAAGGATGCCGCTCAACCCGAGGAAACTGACTCGGAATACGTTATCCCCAATACTGCCAGATATCTAATAAATTACGCTTGTCTTGAGGCCACAGACCACGTCCGTCAAGCTCCGGCACCGACCTATTCCGGGTACTGCCACGGCAATAAGGTTCGAAATAACGTCCATTACTTCCTGGGCTCGATGGGTTTCATGCATATTGAAGCCGGTGGTTTCACGCCCGCGGCCGCTGTGGGCGCTTTTGCCGGTACATCCGAACATTCACGTTCGGCGATGCTCGGGACGTCTTACTCTCACGGCAATCAATTCCGCTGGATGGGCCGTATCATCACCGATATGCCGCTGACTCCTACCAAACCCATTGACGCTGGCATCGCCCGCTTCTGCGTGGACTGCATGACCTGCGCTCATGGCTGTCCCTACGATAGTATGCCGCTGGGCGACAAGCGCTGGGATCATGAGAATCCGGAAGAAGAGAAACTACAAAACTACACCCCGGGCTTTAAGGGTTGGAGACTTTTCAACTTCCGCTGCCCGCGCTGTAAAGGCTGTCATGGCACCTGTGTATTTAATGGCGGCAATGAGGCTATTATTCACAATATAGTCAGAACAACCCAGGCCATCACTCCTATCTTCAACGGCTTTTTCGCCGACATGGAAACAGCGTTTGGTTACGGTACCCGTAATCCGGATGACTGGTGGACACGTGAAGTCCCCACCTTCCAGTTTGACCCGACATATCTCTACTAATTCATTATCTTCAGGTTTTCAGGAGGCGGCTCGCATGAGTCGCCTCCTTTCGTTTAAAGGGAAACATAACTGATTTTGTCTATTCGGTCGGTACGGTTTAGAATTAAGAACGAGAAGAACTCATGGGGGTAACAATGAGCCAAGTGATACTGGTTAAAGATGTTTATCTGTTGCACGGCACGGCCAGTGTCGTCGTGGACCAGAACACAACTCTGGAACGTCTTATTAATATTTACGCCACCAACCCTTCAGTCCGGGGGGTATTCCTGGTCGACGAAGATAAGAGATTTTCAGGCATGGTATCCCACCTGGCCATCCAAAAATGGGCGGAGTATCAATTGTTCGGAAAATCCCATAACCAAGGCTCCAACTCCCAGATCCGCGATCTAGTCATCTCTATAAAGGCTAAAGATTTGGCGCACGGCGGTCGTCAGTCTCTTAGCCTTAAAGAAGATGATGAGCTGGAAGCGGCTTTTCAACGGATGGTGGACCTCGATGAAGACGTTCTTCCAGTAGTTGATGAAGAGGGCCAGGTCATCGGGGATTTACGATTGTCGGAAATGCTGCTTAAAGCGATTGAATCCGGGCACGGGGAAACCGGATAGCCCGGCATCGTGAATCTCAACGGGGGCTAATAACTGCCTTAAACGATGCTCTTAAACAGACCGGCTTCGGCTTCATATTCCTGTAGATCCCCGCTTTCCAGGTCAAAGTACCAGCCGAAGAGGGCTAAATCACCCTCGGTCAAGCGCTTCATCACAAAGGGGAACGTCTTCAGATTTTCCAATGACAGCTTAACAGCCGCCTGCTCGGCGGCACGTCGTCGTGTCGCCGGATCAGCCGCAGCGTTTTCCGCCATGACGCTCTCCCGTGCCGGAGCCGCGATGGACATCCAGTGAGAGATAAACTTATCGCCGCCGTCAGTTGCTGCTCCGGATAACAACGCACCGATACCGCCGCATTGTGAATGGCCCAGAACAATGATATTAGACACCCGAAGATTACAGACCGCAAACTCCAGGGCGGCACTGACGCCATGGTAACCGTCGGATTCTTCATAGGGCGGCACCAGGTTAGCCACGTTGCGCACGGTAAATATTTCCCCCGGCCCGCTGTTAGTCAGAATGGCCGGATCAACCCGGGAATCCGAGCAGGCAATGATCATCGTCTGAGGGC
The DNA here is from genome assembly GCA_050864255.1 of Dehalogenimonas sp. GTDB lineage: Bacteria > Chloroflexota > Dehalococcoidia > Dehalococcoidales > Dehalococcoidaceae > Dehalogenimonas. The sequence goes on along the minus strand of JBOWAX010000002.1, from coordinate 204,590 downwards.
TCTGGCCCTGGGCCAAGACTTCAAAACGGGGTTGATGTCCGCCGAAATATTCTTCCCGGAATATCTTAAAACCGGCTTTCAAGCGCTTCATGGTGGTCATTGTTTATCTCCTGAATTTTTAACAACACTCTGATGACCCAATCCCCGCCAGCCGACTAGCGCCACCGCTGCGGCTAAGCCTCCGATACCCAGGCCGACGAAGACAGCAGCGTCCCGCCAGAAGCCGCCGGGGAACAGCATGATCAAATAGTCTGTTGATGGATCCAGCAACCAAAAATCATTGGTAAAGCTGATCAGATGAAACCGGGTAAAAAAGGCATTGAAGTCAATGGCGGCAGCTATACCCATCGCCGTAACCACAGCCAGCGTCAAAGCCCCACCCCAGAAAGACGGCGCTGCCAATAGACCCTTCCGCCGGCGGAAGTATAACAAACCAATCACCAGCGCGGAGTAGCCAAGCCCAGCGGTCAATACCCGATAGTCCAGCCGAATTAATTCCTTAACGTCATAAAGGTGAATGATTTCCCGTTCATTGAACAGGGTAAAATTCTGCCCGTCTTTAACAACAACCAGATCAATATACTCTTCGCCGGAATTAAAATACGCCGTCAGGTCGCGGGCGGCTTTGGTAAGTTCGGCAGATTCCAGCCCCGTAGTCTGGGTCACGTTATAGCGGTTGAAACCGTACTCATAAAGCGGTGGGAAATTTACGGCGGCGGCGATGACCGCACTGATAATCACCAGGGGAAGTACGGCCGCCAGACTCCAAGCAGCTATCCTGAGCCAATTAGCCGTTGTCAGATTCATTACCTTCGTCGACCGGCTCATCAACTTCCTCAATGTCAGCCAGAATAGCTTTGGCTTCCTCCAGCCTTTCCTGAGGCACCATCACCTGCCGCGGCATAAGTGCTGATGCCACCTGTAAGAAGGTAGCCGAACCGGAAGACTCAATATACGCCGGAACGCCCGAATCAACTAGAATGTCCCGCCACAGCGTGGCGGCAAACTCATTGTCCGCCGTCGCGGCGGTAACCCACTTCGTATTATCCATTTTCTTCATAAGCAGCACTACCAGCATCACCCAGTAAGGTAGCCAGCTCCTCCAGTAATTCAGTATTGCAGGCAACTCTCACCTGCGTCATTTTGAGGCGGGTTAAACGACCGGGACAGGCGATCTGAAAATTAACGTTGCCCGGCCCGGGGTAGATGCTGAGAACATCCATAACGTGATTAAAGAGCTTTATGTCTGCTTCAGGATTTTCAGTTTGGTTTAAAACAACATTTAAGCTACGAGACATATTATGCGGTTTTTCCTTATCTGGTTGAATATTATTCGGGGGGCTTGAAATAACCGGACCGGCAGCGGCGGCCGGTATGGCGGCATCGGATTTTTTAGCTTTGGCACCGGCCTTGGGTGTCTTGGGCGGAAAATCACGCCGGCCCTGAAAACCATTCCCGGACGGACGCCTCTGAATCCGGATCATTTCCCCGGCCTGAACATCCGATTCCTCAGCGCCGGGTTGATACAGCCTGACGGCATCGGCGTGGATGGAAGCCCGGTCACCGCGGAAAACCACCTTGCCTTCCACCAGCAGCACATTGCCTTCCTGCCAGAACTCCCTGGTCTGGGCAAACAGCTTCGGCCAAGCAACCACCTCAATCCGCCCGTTCAGGTCTTCCAGTTCCACGGAGGTAAAAGTATTGCCATCCCGGGTTTGTGACTGGCGGGCGGTCGCCACCATGCCGGCCAAGGTAGCCAGCTGCCCGTCCATTTCTTCATTGATCTCACCGCACATAACCGTGGTGTCCTGATCAACATGACCCACGAAACGGGAAAAGGGATGGGCCGAGATATACAGGCCAAGTAAGTCCTTTTCCCAAGCTAGAATATCATTGAGTGGGGCACTGCCGCCGTCCAGTTCCAGCACCATCGGCGGGGCTTCAGCGACGCCGCCGAAAAGGTCAAAAAGCGTACCCTGCCCGGAATCACGAACTCGGCGTTCCCGCTCGGCGAAATCCAGCAGACGCCCGGCATTTTGTAATAGCGTGGCCCTATCCCCGAGCGAGTCCAGCGCACCAGCCTTAATCAGGCTCTCCAGGACACGCCGGTTCATGCAGGCGGCATCGGCACGGCGGCAGAAATCCTCCACCCCGCGGAAAGGACCACCGGTGTGGCGTTCCACCACTAACGCGGTAACGGCGGCTTCTCCGACGTTCTTGATCGCGGCCAGACCGAAGCGGATGGCCGCGCCTTTGCCGGTTTCTTCAATAGTGAAGTTAACGTCGCTGGAATTGATGTCCGGCGGCAGTAGGACGATGCCCAATCGGCGGCATTCCACCGCGGCGGCGGCGACCTTTTCAGCGACATCACGCTGAGTGGCCAGGAAAGCGGCCATGTACTCCACCGGAAAATTTGCCTTGAGGTAGGCGGTCTGGTAGGCAATCAAGGCGTAGCTGACGGCATGGGCCTTATTAAAGGCATAACCGGCAAACGGTTCAATAAGGCCGAATATTTCAGCGGCCAACTCTTCTGTATACCCGTTTTTCAGTGCCCCGGCGATGAAGTTCTGCTTCTGTTTCTGCATCACCTCTGGGTTCTTTTTGCCCATGGCTTTACGCAGGATATCCGCCTGACCTAACGTGAAACCCGAGAAGGTACGGGCAATAAACAGCACCTGTTCCTGATAGACGATGACGCCGTAGGTTTCTTCCAGTATTTCCGCGAGTGCCGGATGAGGATAAGTGATGGGTTCCTCGCCGTTCTTACTTTTAATAAAACGCGGAATCTGTTCCATTGGTCCGGGACGATAAAGGGCGACCATGGCGGCGATGTCGGTAAAGTGAGTCGGTTTTAGTTCTTTAATATAACGGCGCATGCCGATGCCTTCTAATTGGAAGACGCCCATAGTTTCGCCGGAGGCCAGCAATTTAAATGTCTTCGGATCATCCAGCGGAATACTGTGCACGTCCAGCGGCTGACCGCGGCGTTCACCGATTATCTGCTGAGCGCGGGATAATATGGACAGATTAGCCAGGCCTAGGAAGTCCATCTTGAGCAGGCCGATCAGCCCGATATCCTCCATGGGATACTGGGTCATCACCAAATCAGCCTTACCGCCGTGGGAAGATTCCCGGTTCAGACGCTGGAGCGGCACATGAAGAGCCAGCGGATCCTTGGAAATGACCACGCCGGCAGCATGGGTGCTGGCATGCCGGGACAAACCGGAAACCTGACGCGCGGCATCAATTATCCTTTGAACGGTACCATCCGAAGCGACTGCTTCACGGAGTTCTGAGTTTTCTTCCAGGGCTTTATCCAGCGTCATATTGGGGCCGAAGGGAATCAGCCGGGCCACCCGATCCACGGCCGACAGGTCTATGCCCAGCGCCCGGCCGGTATCCCGGATAGCTGCCCGGGCACCCAGCGTACCAAAGGTGATAATCTGAGCGACATGATCCAACCCGTATTTTTCGGATACGTACTCAATGACCTCATCACGGCGGTCATCCTGAAAGTCCATATCAATATCCGGCATTTCTTTACGTTCAATGTTCAGGAAGCGCTCAAACACCAATTTGTATTCCAGCGGGTCAACCTCGGTGATGTCCAGGCAGCGCAGCACGATGGAGGCCGCCGCCGAACCCCGGACACCAAAATAGATGCCGCGCTCCTTAACGAAACGGATGATATCCCAAACGACCAGAAAGTAATCCGCAAACTGGGTTTTTTGAATGACTTCCAGTTCATAGGCCAGCCGGTCCTTCACTGCATCGGAGGCATCGGGGTAGAGTCTCGGCAGCGCCTTATAGCATAGATCGGCGACATATTCATCGGAGGTCATGCCGGCCGGCCGGTCTATCTGCGGCAGGTGCAGCCGGCCGAATTCCAGCGTCAGATCACATTTATCGGCGATCTTGCCGGTATTTTCCAGAGCTTCGGGAATATCCCTATATAGCTCTGCCATCTCGTCTTCACTTCTAAGGTAGAAGGAGTCCGCCTGCATTTTCATCCGGGAGGTATCCTTCACCATGGCACCGGTGCCGATACACAGCAGCAGGTCATGGGTCTGAGCGTCTTCCCGCCGGATATAGTGCACATCACCAGTAGCCGTGAGCGGAATATCGAGTTCTTTGGACAGGGCGATAAGGGCGTTATTGATTTTGTCCAGTTCCGGCATCGGGTGGCGCTGAATCTCAAAGTAAAATTCACCGTCAAAGTTATCCCGGTACCAGATGGCGGCCTGCCGGGCTTCATCCAGCCGGTTCTCCATAATCAAACGCGGCACCTCGCCGGAGGGACAGGCGGACATGGCAATCAGCCCCTGCCGGTACTTGGCCAGTATTTCCTTGTCTACGCGGGGCTTGTAATAAAACCCATCGGTGTTGGCCTGAGATACCAGTTGCAGCAGATTGCGGTAACCGGTGATATCCCGGGCCAGGAGCACCAGGTGGCGGTGATTTTTATCCGCTGCCGTCTTATCCAGCCGGGAACCAGGAGCGACATAGACTTCGCAACCGATGATGGGCTTGATGCCTTGAGCGCGGCACTCCCGGTAGAACCTCAGAGCGCCGTGCATATTGCCGTGATCGGTAATGGCCAGGGCGGTCATGCCCAATTCCTTGGCACGGGCGACCAGCACCGGAATGCGGCACATGCCGTCCAGCAGGCTGAATTCAGTATGAACGTGAAGATGAGTGAACATGCGGTAAAATCCGCCGTTATTATAACATCACCGGGGGTTATCCGTCCTGAGAGTTCAGCCCTAAGCAGTCTGCTTTCAGTTATCAGCTTTCGGCTGAAAACCCCCAAAAACCAAACAGCCCACCGGCGAAGCCGCCCTAAGAAGTGGATCTCCTGCCGATTAAATCAGCTTCCTGAAACTACGGACAAGGTTGAAATCATAACCTCAATGGGTTATGATGGTCTTATCGCAACTATGTCACTGAGTCGCCGCGGCTTGTCGCTTTAATAATCCAAAAATGAAATATTTCGTTACCATCCGCTTTTTCCCCTGACCTTTTTCCGGTTAGCCTTTACGGGTCACCGCTGGATTGGCCTACCTATTTTAATCCCATCAATCATTACCTAACGCTGAAAGCGTGTATTTATCTTTTTGCTATTATGAATATTATTTATCGCCATCCCGAAACCAAAGACGGCCCCGGCATTTACCAACTGATTAAGGACTGTCCGCCGCTGGACTTGAATTCCGCCTACTGCTACCTGCTGCTGGCCGACCATTTCCGCCAAACCTGCGTGGCAGCCGAGGATACCGAGAGCGGCCGGATAGTCGGCTTTGTTTCCGCCTATTTCCGGCCGGACGCTCCGGATACCCTGTTCACCTGGCAGATTGCGGTCCATGCTGACTGCCGCGGCCGCGGGGTTGCCCGGGCTCTGCTGGAGAAACTGTTGAGCGCAGTCTATGAGCATCAACCGCCGCGGTTTCTGGAGCTGTCAGTCAATCCTTCAAACCAGGCCTCGCGTAAACTGTTCACCCGGCTGGCCGAAGAACTGGGAGCGCCATTGCATGAAAGCGTACTATTTGGCGAAGACCTGCTGGGGGACGGCCACGAAGCGGAAATGCTGCTGAGAATCGGCCCGCTGCCCCACAACCTGAGTGTAAATAAAGAGGAGTTAAAATGAGAATTTTTGAACAACTGGAATCCCAGGTCAGGAGCTATATCCGTTCCTTTCCGGCCATTTTCGCCACCGCTGAAGGGGCCAAACTCACCGATGACTACGGCAATGAATATATTGATTTCTTTGCCGGCGCAGGCACGTTGAACTACGGCCATAACAATCCCATGGTCAGCGAAGCCTTGATTGAATACATCAAGGGCAACGGTGTCATCCACGGGCTGGATCTGGCCACCACCGCTAAGCGTGACTTCCTGGAAACCTTCTACAACACCATCCTGCAGCCGCGCCACATGGAATACAAGGTGCAGTTCACCGGCCCGACCGGGACCAACGCCGTAGAAACCGCCTTGAAGATTGCCCGGATGGTCAAGCACCGCAGTAACGTTATATCCTTCACCAACGGCTTCCACGGCCTGACCATGGGTTCAGTGGCCGTGACCGGCAACGCTTTCTACCGCGATGAATCCTTCATCAACCGCACCAATGTCTCCTTCATGCCTTTTGATGGTTACCTGGGGCCGGAGGTCAACACCGCCGAATATCTGAAAAAGTTCCTGGACGATTACTCCTCCGGCGTGGATCTGCCGGCAGCCATCATCCTGGAAACAGTTCAGGCCGAGGGGGGCGTTAATGTAGCCAGTAATGAATGGCTGCGGGAAGTGGAGCAGATCTGCCGCGCTTATGACATTCTGCTGATTGTGGATGACATTCAGGTGGGTAACGGCCGGACCGGCACCTTCTTCAGCTTTGAGAGTTCCGGCATCAGCCCGGACATTATCACCCTGTCCAAGTCTATCGGAGGCGGATTACCGCTGGCCATGGTGCTGCTGCGCCCGGAACTGGATCAATGGCGACCCGGCGAGCATACCGGCACCTTCCGCGGCAATAACCTGGCCTTTGTAGCCGCTACCAAACTCTTCAGTTACTGGCAGGGTAATGACATAACCGATGCCGTCGCCTACCGAGAGAATATCATCCGGGAGAGGCTGACTGAGATTGCTGCCAAATATCCACAGCTGGAAGCTACCGTCCGGGGCAGAGGGATGATCAACGGGCTGAAGATACCGGCCCAGAACTTCTGCTCCGAGGTTTCCAAGGAAGCCTTCAGCCGCGGTCTGATTATTGAGCTGGCCGGGGCTAACGACGACGTACTGAAACTGCTGCCGCCGCTGATAATTGAGGAAGAGGTACTGCGGGCCGGTCTGAACATCATTGACGAGGCTATCGGCGCAGTGCTGGAAAAGAAAGAAAATTTGGTAACGGGGAACGGCAATGATTATTCGTAAAATTAGTGAATGCACCAACAACGAACGGGAAATCAAAGCCCCGAACGGCAATTGGGTCAGCCGCCGACTGCTGCTGCGGGACGACGGCATGGGGTTTTCCTTTCATGAAACCATCATCCATGCCGGAACCGAAACGCCCATCTGGTATAAAAATCATCTGGAAGCGGTGTACTGCGTGGCCGGCAACGGGAGCATCGAAGACCTGGCCACCGGCGAAGTGCACCATATTGCGCCGGGGACGTTATATGCCCTGAACGAGCATGACCGGCATATCCTGCGCGGCGGCACTGAAGACATGAAGATGATCTGCGTGTTTACGCCGCCGTTACGGGGCGATGAAGTGCATGATGAAGACGGGGCATACCGGCTGCTGGATTAGCAGCGGTGCCAGATTAACGGAAATGCGCGGGGGCGTCGGCGGGATAAAGTTCAGTATAGAGTTTTTTCACCACCGCCGCGAGTTCGTCGGGTGTAAAGGGCTTTGGTAGAAACGGGCGATTGGTAGCGTTGGTGAAGGCACTGGTTTGTTCATTCATCAGGTCGCCGGAGGTCAGAATAACCCGCTCCGCCAGCTCCGGACGCTGCTGTTGCAGCCGATGAAACACATCTTTGCCGGAAGCCACCGGCATGCGGATATCCAACAGAATGATGGCATAGTCGGTCCGGCCAATCAGCTCCCAAGCTTCCTGCCCGTCCTGGCAACAATCCACTTCCAAACCAAAACCCGACATCACTCGGGAACAGATGTCACAGATTGAAGGCTCATCGTCAGCAATTAATATGCGGTTTTGGGATGGAGTTAACAAATAATTAGTCCTTTTGAATGAATGACCAGTCATCTTAACCATATCATTGACAATTGTCAAAGGACTGTTAAGGATAATTACCAATTTTCAGGTATAATCCAGCGACTTTTGTCCAAAACAGGCTATCAGCGACAACATGCCACCCCGGTGGTACAGCGGTTAAAAAGTTAGAGACGCAGACGGCCGCGGCTGAGCAGCGTTGCGGCGACGATACCGGTCAGCAGGCCGCCTAGATGAGCCTCCCAGGCGACGCCCGGCATTAGAGAGATAAGAAGACCGCCGCCGATGACGGCGATCCACAGGGGCATAGGAATGGGGATAGGAAAGATGATGACCCGGGTCATTGGACGCAGCACCGCCAGCGCACCGCCCAGGGCAAAGATGGCACCGGAGGCACCGACAGCCACAGCATTAGCCGGACCGAGCAGCCAAAAAAACAAACTGCCGACGATACCACCGATGAAGTAAATGCCCAGCATGGCCCGTTCCCCGATAGTCTGGGTCAAGTAGCTGCCGAAAAAATAAAGCGCCAGCATATTGAACAGCACATGGGTGAGACCACCGTGGACAAACATACTGGTAACCGCCGTCCAGGGTTCGCTGGTAAAGGCGGCGGGCATGATCCCCAGCTGCACCACCAGCGAAGGCATCCCCTGAGTCAGCAAGAAGATCAGAACATTGACGCCGATAAGAATAAACAGCGGATTCTGCCAGGCGGGACGGCCGTATTGTTGGTACATAACCTCTTTATGATACGGGGTTTAGGCTCTTTGAGGCAAATCAAGCTAATTACCCCCCCCATTTACTTTCCATCCAGTTGCCTCTATGACCCACAGGCTCTATACTGAAGCGGCATGGCTAAAATAGCCGTTGTTGAAGACGACCGCACCCTGGCTGACCTGCTGAAGTACAATCTCAGTCGGGAAGGGTTTACCGTTGTAACGGCCACCGACGGCAGCAGCGGTCTTGAGGTCATCCGCCGGGAAAAACCCGATATCATCATCACCGACGTGATGATGCCGGGTATGGACGGCTTTGAACTCACCCGCACCTTAAGAGGGGAAACCACGGCGCCGGTACTGCTCCTCACCGCCCGCAGCGAGGAAATTGACAAAGTATTGGGCTTGGAACTGGGGGCAGACGACTACCTGACCAAACCCTTTTCCATGCGGGAATTGCTGGCGCGGGTAAAGGCCATGCTGCGGCGGATTGAATTAACCTCCGGCCAAGCAACCAACAACGACGCGGAAACACTGCGTCTTGGACAGCTGGAGCTGGACCCCATCCGCCACCGGCTGACAGTGGCCGGGCGGGAAACAGAATTGACGCCGCGGGAATTTGAACTGCTGCACTTTCTGATGAATAACCGCGGGCGGGTATTCTCCCGCGATGCCCTGCTGGATAGGGTATGGGGTTATGACTACCCGGGTGATAATCGGACAGTTGACGTCCATATCCGCTGGTTGCGGCAAAAAATAGAAGCCGACCCTTCCCAGCCCGGACACCTGATGACGGTACGGGGCGTCGGCTATAAATTTGAGGAATGACATGACCGAACAATTGTTGCGGCGACTGATTATAACCTCCATTATCACCATAGCGGTGGCGCTGGTCGTGGTGGGACTGGTACGGGGTTTTTCCACTACCCTGCTGATCGCCGGGCTGGCTTCCAGCGTAGCCGTGGCGGTGACCATCTACCTGCTGGTCCCTTCCACCACTGACGATGAAGCAGAGATTGAGCTGGCGCTGAAGCGCCTGGCCGGCGGGGAGCCACCGGACAAGGTCCGACTGGTGACTATCGGGGAACTGACAGACGTCAAGCATGCCTTCAACGAGATGGCACGCAAGGTGGGCGACCGATTGAAATCCCTGACCGCTGAACGGAACCGCATGGATCTGGTTCTGGCTCACGTCAATGATGCTATCTTTATGGTAGATAAAAATACCGAGATTACCCAACGTAATGAAGCAGCAAACAAGATGTTCCACCTGGACCGGAAAGCCAAGGACCTGACCTTCATGGGTGCGGTGCGGAATCATGAAATGGAAGAAATGCTGAAAAAATGCGCCGCGACCGGGCGGCGGCAGGAAGGCGAGATTGAATCCCGCCCCGGACGCCGGCAATACAGCATGACCGTTAACCCTATCCTGAATGAGAGCGGGGCGGTGATCGTGGTGCGGGATCTGACCAATCTAAAACGGTTGGAAACGGTGCGCCGGGATTTTGTGGCCAATATCTCGCACGAATTGCGTACTCCCATCGCTTCATTGAAACTACTGGCCGAGACGCTAAAAGACGGGGCCATGAGCGACCCCGAGGTAGCAGCGGATTTTCTGACCCGCATCAGCGTGGAGGCTGATAAAATGGGGCAACTGGTGGATGAACTGGGCGAACTCTCCCGCATTGAAAGCGGGGCGGCACCGCTAGACAGGCAGTCCATGGACGCCGGGGCAGTGATGGAGGCAGTGGCCTGCCGGCTGCGCACCCAGGCTGACCGAGCGGAACTGACGTTGGAGGTTGAGGCCGCAGAAAATCTGCCCCAGGTAAAAGCCGATGCCGGGCGAATTGAACAGGTGCTGATGAACCTGACCCATAACGCAATCAAGTTCACACCGGCGGGCGGCACAATCACCCTCAAGGCGGTGACGGCCGGCAAGGGGATTGAGATCAGCGTCAATGACACCGGTGCCGGCATCTCCAGCGATGACCTGCCGCGCATCTTTGAGCGTTTTTATAAGGCTGACCGGGCCCGCAGCAGCGGGGGTACCGGACTAGGCCTGGCCATTGCCAAACATATCATCCAGGCTCACGGGGGCGAAATCAAAGCGGAGAGCGCGCCGGGACAGGGGACGACCATCTCCTTCAATCTGCCGTAACCGGATAAATTATTATGAAAATCATTGACCTGAGAAGCGATACCATCACCCATCCAACGGCGGAAATGCGCCGGGCCATGTTTGAAGCCGAGGTGGGGGACGATGTTTTCGGCGAGGACCCAACGGTCAACCGCCTCGAAGAGCTGTCGGCGGAGATGACCGGCAAGGAAGCCGGTCTTTATACTCCTTCCGGCACCATGAGCAATTTGATAGCGGTATTGACGCATACCCGGCACGGGGACGAAATCATCCTAGGTGAGCGCAGCCATATTTTTCTCAATGAAGGCGGTGGGGCAGCAGCCTTCGGCGGGGTATCATTGAAAACGATACCGAATAACGCTGACGGCACCCTCGACCTGGAACTGGTGGAGAAAGCCGTCCGCGGCCGGAACCTTCACTGGCCGGTTTCAACGCTGCTCTGCCTGGAAAATACGCATAATTTCTGCGGCGGCGCGCCCATCAGTGCCGAATATACCGCAGCCGCCGGAGAAACGGCGCGGCGGCATGGGCTGAAGGTTCATCTGGACGGCGCACGTATCTTTAATGCCGCGGCCGCCCTCGGGGTGCCGGTGCGTGAACTGTGCGCCCCGGCGGATTCAGTCTGCTTGTGTCTTTCCAAGGGGTTGTCCGCACCGGTGGGGTCAGTCCTGTGCGGCAGCAATGAATTCATCAGCCGGGCAAGAAAGCTGCGGAAGATGGTCGGCGGCGGTATGCGACAGGCGGGCGTTATTGCCGCGGCGGGCATTGCCGCGCTGGAAACAATGACTGAACGGCTGGCTGAAGACCACCAAAACGCCCGGCAATTGGCCGAAGGACTGGCAACAATACCCGGGCTGAAGGTGGCAACACCTCAGACCAACATCGTGATGTTTAGCTTGCCAGGGAACGACGGAGCCGAAGATTTTGTTCAACGCGCTGCGGCGGCAGGGGTCAGCTTGATCACCATCGGCCGAGGGCAGGTACGGGCCGTAACACACCGGATGGTGACGGCGGCAGATATAACCGAGGCCGTGCGCCGGCTGAAGAAAGTGGTAGACGACCGTTCATGAAACCGACCGAATTAGAAGTACTGAATCTGGCGCGCGAGGCGGTGACCTCGGATGCTATCCTGGAAGAATTATGGCATGGACTTAAAGCGAAAGACCTCGCTGAGCGTCAACGGTGTTTTTTAGCTCTGCAGGCATTGACCGAAGCCTATCCGGAGCGGATGCACGTGCATTACTGGGAGGAAACAGCGGAGATGCTGGACAGCCGCAGCATTGATGATAAATATATCGCCGTATCCCTGCTGGCCGGCATGGCCGCAGCCAAGGGCGACACCCGTTTTGAAACCCTGTTGGATAAGTATTTTGGATTACTGGACGATAACAGCCTGATCATACCCAGACACGTTGCCCTGAACGCCGGGCGGGTGTTAAAGGCCAAACCGTTATTCAGCAAACGCATCCTGGGATATCTGCTTAATATTGAACGGACCCACCATACTCCCAGCCGCAGAGCGCTCATCGCCGCCAGCGCCCTGGAATCCTTGGACCGGGGTTTTGAAGATATTGAGGATCAGGCGGCGGTGCTTGAATTCGCCGGATTTTACGCCGAGGCCCCCAGCCCCAAGGCACAGAAAGTGGCCAGAGAGTTTTTGAAGAGATGGGGACAAACTCCCGTCAGGTAGCCCACCAGACAATATTCCCCCCGTTCCAAATAGACGGAGGCTTAAAGCCTCCGTTTTTGTTTTGCCAGCCGGAAATCTTTAACAAAACTTTAACATTACCTTAACGAAGCCTTAAAGCCGGAGCCTTATACTTGGAACATAAGATGAACAGAAGTATGAATGCCCAAGGAGACAAATTGAACAATATCACCCTGGCGCTTATCGCCCACGACAACAAAAAAGAGGAGATGCTGTCGCTGGTTAAAAACCACCGGGAACAACTCTCCAAACTCTCACTGGTGGCCACCCGTTCCACCGGCATGCTTATTCAAGCCCGTACTGACCTGCCGCTGACCCTGATGCAAAGCGGTCCGATGGGAGGTGACCAGCAGATAGGTTCGCTGGTGGCCTCCGGCGTAGTTAAAGCAGTCATCTTCCTGCGGGATCCGCTGACCGTCCAGCCGCATGAACCCGATGTGACGGCACTGCTGCGCGTCTGTGACGTACACAATGTACCCTTGGCCACCAACAGCGCTACCGGTGAAGCTTTGTTACACCTCATCTTTGAGCACCCGGAAATCATTAAAGAAGCCTCATTGCAGGCCCGCTTTTAACCGGAGCCGTTTCGGCTCTGTAATAATATAAGACACGAGTAATAGAAGGAGACAAAATTGAAATATAAAAAATCCCTGAAATGGTTTACTCTGCCGCTGACCTTGATACTGATGCTGTCAATGGTAGTGACCGGCTGCAGCACCGACAATGGCGACCCTGATCCGACCGGTACCGGCGACCCGCTTTCCGGTTTTATCGACGTCACCGGTTCCAACACGGTTACCCCCATCTCCTCAATTTGGGCTGAAGAATTCATGAAACTGCACCAGAACGTCAGCATCGCTGTGTCCGGCCCCGGTTCGGGCGCTGGCATCGCCCAATTCATCAATGGCTCCATTGACATCGCCCAGTCATCCCGACCGATGAAGCAGTCCGAGAAAGACCAGGCGACGGCCGCTGGTATTACGGTGGTGGAAACCAAGGTTGCTCTGGACGCTCTTTCGGTAGTGGTCAACCCGGCCAACCCGATCGATAACCTGACCATTGAGCAGCTTTCCGACATCTACTCCGGTAAAATCACCAATTGGAACCAGGTGGGCGGTAATAACGCCCCCATCGTCGTCATGTCCCGCGATACTAACTCCGGCACCTATGCCTACTTCCTGGAAGAAGTGGTGCAACTGATTCTGGCCGGCAAGAAGGACACCAGCATCCAGTACGCCCCTGCAGTACAGCTCCTACCTTCAACCGAGGTGGGTATCAATCAGGTGACTCAGAACGTCAACGCTATCTTCTACGCCGGACTGGGGTATCTGGACAACTCGGTTAAAGCCCTGGGTATCAAGGCCACGGCCGAAGCTCCGGCGGTACTGCCTTCCGTAGCTACCGCCAAGGACAGCAGTTATGCCATCGCCCGGTACCTCTACTTCTACACCAATGGCACGCCGACCGGCGTCATCAAAGCTTTCATTGACTTTGCCCTGTCCCCCGCGGGCCAGATAATCGTAGAGGAGCAGGGGTTTGTCGCCCTGAGCTAAACTGATAGGACCTTTTAACCCGCCGTCCCGAAACCCTCCCGGGACGGCGGGTGAACCCATGTTATAATCAGGCATCTTAAATACTATAGGAAAAACAATATGAACCACTACAAACTGATCCTGCCGGAGCACCTGAACCATGACGGCTTTCTTTTCGGCGGCAATATGCTCAAGTGGATTGACGAGTTCGCCTACATCACCGCCTCCCAGGAGTTTCCCGAAAACCGCTTTGTAACAGTGGCGCTGGACAATGTAGCCTTTCACCATGCAGTGGTCGGCGGTGAAATCATCCGGTTTGAAGTGACCCGGCGCCATGTGGGACGGACGTCGGCCCAATACAACGTCCGGGTTTTCGGCACGCGGCGTTACAGTTGTCCCGACACTATTTTATTTGAAACCAGAATAACCTTTGTGGCCGTTGACCGTGAGGGGCACAAACAGACTATCCAGCATAACGAGCCCGACACAGCCGAACAGACTGGTACGAACGCCGGGGAAGGGTAAGAAGACCGTAATCAGATGAAACCATTCACTCGCAGTCTCCAACTGAATACCCGCCGCCGCCCGACCGAAAGGCTGATTGAGTTGGGTATCCGGCTGGCCGGATTTATGGCCATATTCGTTCTGCTGGGTGTTTTCTTCATCTTATTGCAGCAGGGCTTGCCTGCCTTGTTTGCCACCAATCCCTGGGAATTCCTGACCGGTAATACCTGGCAGCCGCTGTCGGAACCACCGGTGCTGGGAATATCCCAGTTCTTTGTCTCTACTCTGTGGGTGACGGCGGTCTCCACCATTCTGGCAGTACCGGTGGGGGTCGGCACCGCCGTGTACCTGGCCGAGGTAGCGCCGCGGCGGATCAGCGACCTGGTTAAACCACTGGTGGAACTATTATCAGGCTTTCCTTCGGTGGTCATGGGTTTCATCGGCCTGGCGCTGCTGTCGCCCTGGGTGCAGACCACCTTCAATCTGAATACCGGCCTGACCGGTTTTACTGCCGGTATCATGCTGGCCATGATGAGTTTACCGATCATTGTCTCCGTCTCCGAAGACGCCTTGCGGGCGGTACCAGATGAATTCCGTCAGGCATCCTACGGTTTGGGGGCCACCAAATGGGAAACTATCTGGAACATCAGTCTGCCGGCCGCGCTCTCCGGCGTCTCGGCCGCCGTAATGCTGGGGGTGGGCCGAGCTATCGGGGAAACCATGACGGTGCTGATGGTAGCCGGTGGGGCGCTGGCGGTGCCCAATTCTCCCTTTGAACCGATGATGCCGATGACCGCAGCGGTGGCATCCGGCATCGGTAACGCAGTGCGGGGCGGACTACAGTATCAATCTCTCTTCGCCATCGGACTCATTTTATTCCTGCTGACCTTTATGGTGAATTTGATCGCAGCGCGGGTGATGGAAGCCCAGAAGCGCAAGTTTGCGAGGAACTGATTTGACCGCCGATATCAAAAGCCACGTCCATCATAGACGGCTATTCACCCAGCGCGCCGCCATGACGCTGCTGGGCACCGCCACCCTGCTGGTGGTGATTCCCATTATTTTCATTTTGGTTTATATGGTCATCAACGGTTACAGCGTCATTAACTGGGAATTCCTGTCATCAGCCCCGTCTCAGGCGGGTAAGGCCGGCGGTATTCTGCCGGCCATAGTCGGTACCTTCTACCTGATGCTGGGGACTATCCTTTTTGCCCTGCCCATCGGCGTACTGGCCGGCATCTATCTGGCCGAGTATGCCCGGGACAACTGGCTGACCCGGCTGATTAACCTGGCCATTATCAATCTGGCCGGCGTGCCCAGTATCGTATTTGGTTTATTCGGTCTGGCGGTGTTCGTCCTGGCGCTGGATTTCGGCATGTCCATTCTGGCAGCTTCCCTGACCCTGGCCGCCCAGGCGCTGGCTATGACGATAACTACGTCCCGGGAAGCCATCACCGCCGTTCCCAGAGAGTATCGCGAGGGCAGTCTGGCCATCGGCGTCTCAAAGTGGCAGACTATCCGCTATGCGGTGTTGCCGCAAGCGTCAGGCGGCATTTTGACCGGTGCCATATTAGCCATGAGCCGCGCTGCCGGAGAAACAGCGCCGATCCTGGTGGTCGGGGCCGCCTTTATCATGCCGGGCTTGCCCGATTCGCCCCTGGACAGGTTTATGGCTCTGCCGTATCACCTGTACACCGTTTCCGCCCACGTTCCGGGCATGCCCAAGGAAGTCATGTGGGGGATAGCGCTGGTACTGGTGGCCATGGTGCTCGTTTTCAATATACTGGTCAGTGTGGTAAGAATGAAAACCCGTAAGAGGTAACAATGGATATCAGACCTATAATTAACAACGAAACCAACAATAAGGACACCGCCTGTGAAGGAGGCAAGCTCCGCCTGGAGCATGTTAACCTGTACTATGGCAATTTTCAGGCGATCAAGGACCTTTCGCTGGACATCCCGTCCTGCGGTATTACCGCCCTCATCGGGCCTTCTGGCTGCGGGAAATCATCGGCACTGCGGATTTTTAACCGGATGAACGACCTGATTCCGATTGCCCGGATGGAAGGACTGGCGGAATTTGACGGTATCAATATCTATGACCGCAGCATTGATGTAGTGGAGCTGCGTAAGCGCATCGGGATGGTATTTCAGAAACCGAATCCGTTTCCTATGTCCATTTTTGATAATATCGCCTATGGACCGCGGCGGCACGGCATCCGCAAACGACCGGTGTTGGAAGAAATCGTCGAGCAGAGCCTGCGTCAGGCAGCATTGTGGGATGAAGTCAAGGACAAGCTGGGGCAATCCGGCCTGTCTATTTCCGGTGGTCAGCAGCAACGGCTGTGCATAGCCAGGGTGCTGGCGGTGGAGCCTGAAGTGATCCTGATGGATGAGCCGTGTTCGGCCCTGGACCCGATCGCCACTCTCAAAATAGAGGATTTGATGCGGCAACTGTCCCCTCAATATACCATTGTCATCGTGACTCACAACATGCAGCAGGCGGCGCGGGTTTCCGATCAGACGGCTTTCTTCATGGTAGATGAAGACCGGTCCGGAACACTGGTGGAATACGGCCCGACCGCCGAACTATTCACTAATCCCAGAGATAAACGTACTGAAGATTATATTACCGGCCGGTTCGGCTAAAGGAGTACCTGATGAGAACGGATTACGAACGCAGTCTGAAAAAATTGCAGGATAAAGTCCTCAGCATGGGCAGCATGGTAGAGCAGGCGTTGATACTATCTATGGATGCCATGAAAAACCGCGATCTGGCACTGGCCGACACGGTAATCAAGCAGGACGAACGGATCAACGCCCGACGTTTTGAAATTGAGGAAGATTGTATTCACCTTATTGCCACCCAGGCGCCGATGGCCAGCGACCTGCGGGTAATTGTAGCGGTACTGAATATCATCATTGACCTGGAGCGGATCGGCGACCATGCGGCGGGTAATGCCAAGATTGCCGTCATGCTGGGTGATGAGCCGCCCCTGAAACCACTGATTGATCTGCCGCGGATGGCGGAAAAGACGGCTGATATGCTGCGGCGTTCGCTTGATGCCTTTGTGGCACGGGACGCAGCGGCGGCGCGGAAAGTGACCGAAGATGACGATGAAATTGACGGCCTTTATGACCAGATATTCCGTGAATTGCTACTGTTTATGGCCGAAAACCCCAAAACGGCCAGCCGGGCTACCCGGCTAATCTGGGCGGGGCATAATTTGGAACGCTCTGCCGACCGAGTGACCAACATCTGCGAGCGAGTGGTCTTTGTGGTCACCGGCAAGCAGGAGGAGATCGGCGGTAAGTATTAGGCAGTGAAAAAGGTTCTTTTTGTCTGTATCCACAACTCCGGCCGCAGCCAGATGGCTGAGGAGTTCTTCAATGTCATTGCCGGGGGGTGGGCAACGGGCGAATCAGCCGGGACGGGGCCGGGCGAGACAGTTAACCCGGTGGTAGCCGAAGCCATGGCGGAGTTGGGTTTTGACCTGAGCCATAAGAAACCCCGGTTGTTGACGCCGGAAATGATTGCCGCAGCGGACAGAGTCATCACCATGGGCTGTATGAAAGACGAAGGCGTCTGCCCGGTGGTATTCACCCCGGCCGAAGACTGGGGACTGCCCGACCCCAAGGGGCAGGATATCGCCGCTGTCAGAAAGATACGGGACGAAATCCGGCGACAGGTGATGGAGTTGGTGTACAGCCTTTAGGCTGACTTGATGGTCAATTGTCTGGGCTGAAAATATTGGTGTAGTGCTCCTGATATAAAGGTCGGGGAATCATCTTCAGGGCCAGGAAGATCAATCCGGGGATAATCAAAGCATCGTCAAGCTGGCCGATTACCGGAATGAAATCCGGTATCAGGTCAAAGGGCAGGAAAAAATAGCCCAAGGCCAGCCAGAGCAGAATACGGGACAACCGCGGGGTTCGAGAATCATGGTAGAGTGATTGATAAAGCCGAAGGTGGTTTTTTAAGCCCTGGCGGATTTCCTTTAGTTTCACTTAACCTTCCGACTATAAGCGCAACAGGGTCTTTCGAAACAATTCCACCACATGGCGGCGGATAACGGGATAAAATAACCAAGCGGAGGCGTGGCCAGACGGTAACCATACCTGGCGGGGTTTGCCGCTGGCCTGCCAGAAATCAGTCACCGCGTCCCGGGGAAAATATTCATCCCAGCGTGCATTCATCATCAGTAACGGCTTGGTTTTCAACTCCGGGGTGAAGGTATACGGATCAAAGAGATAACCAAGCTGCGGCGGCGAAACGTTCTCAAATCCCCGGGCGGCTACCTCGGCGACATAGGCCATGTACCGGCTTTGATTCTTGCGGTAGAGTTCTTCAGTAACGTCGTACCTGGCATATTTGCGGCTGGACCGGGTCCGGGCCAGTTTTTCCAGATTGCCGCCGGTAAACAGCAGAGCCCCCGCCCGCAAGCGCTGATCAACTCCGAGGGCAATTGCAGAAACATAACCGCCAAAACTGATGCCAGCAATACCCATATGTCGTGAGTCCAGCTCCCGACGGCTTTCTGCCCAGTCCAACGCTTGGCGAATATTAATGACCGAGATTCGGTAAAGGTTGAACCAGTCCTGAGCGGAGAGTTGATAAAAATCCTTCTTCATTTCCGCCGGCAGACGGCGGGAATGGATGGGCATGGTCAGGGTCAAACTGGCGATTCCGGATTTCGCCAATGCGCCGGCCAGCAACCGGCAGGGAATAGTGCTGGTATCGCCGACACCGTGAACCAGCAGCACCAGCGGCGGTTTGCTGTCAGTATCCGGCAGACAATATTCACCGGTTACGGTATCCAGTTGGGAATAGTCAGTCGGGCAGGCGGAGGTAAAGCTGACTTCAAATTTCTTGAAAGCGCCGGCACCATTCACCGGCTCAAGCTTGAAATCCCCGCTCCCGTGATAGATGTAGGGATTAAAATCGGACATTAACGGGATTGTACGCCGTATAAGCTAATGATTCAACCGTTAAGTCAGGATCGTGGCAACATCCGGTCGCGGGAATCCAGCATGATGGTCACCGGTCCGTCATTCACCAGTTCCACCATCATGTGCGCTTGAAAGCGGCCAGTGGCTACCCGGACGCCGGTCTTACCGGTGGCGACGACCAGGTCATTAAACATGCGGTCCGCCTGCTCCGGTGGTGCGGCTTCCGTGAAACCGGGGCGGCGGCCTTTGCGGGTATCGGCAATAAGGGTAAATTGGCTGACCAACAATATTTCTCCGCCGGTGTCCAAGAGCGATAAATTAAATTTACCATGTTCATCGGTAAAAATACGCAGATTGACCAGCTTATTGATTAGATAATCAATATCGGCTTGCTCATCGCCGACGGCAACACCGACAAAGACCAACAGGCCAGCTTCAATGCTGCCCACAACTTCATCGTCTACCCTTACCTGCGCCCGGCGGACCCGTTGGATTAAAGCCTTCATGGCGATATTGTAGAACATGGCCCAGCGACAGGTAAAGATCTGACATTAGAAAAAAATAATGCTTTACCCCCTAGACTTAAACCCCGGAGAGAGGTAAAATGAAGGGGTGAAGAGCGTGCTGAGGTACCTTCAGATATGCGAGTAATCAGCCCCCGGAAAATTGGGTGCTGAAGCACTGGCGCGTATGACGCGGCGGTGCTTTTTAGTTTTTAATAGGAAGATTTTAGGAGGGGTAACATGCAATCCAGCTTAATCGGCAAAATTGAAAAAGCCACCCGTTACGCTCAGGAGCCGGACCGCATTTCCTTTACCGATCTGGCCGTCAAATTCCGCGGCGAGAACGATATACATGATACACAGCTCAAAGACGGACAATGGCACTGCAACTGCGACTTCTTTGTCACCTGGGGCCGGTGCAGCCACACCATGGCCCTAGAGAAATTGTTGGGCTCAATGCTGGTTGAGGAAGCCCGAGTTACTGAGTTTTAATCAGGAACTTAGATCAGCCAACAGCTCTTTGCCTCCCCTCTTGGTAAACCAAGAGAACAGAGAGGGGTGTGGCCTGTGCGCATTAAACAGGGATTATTCCGTTTGAGAGTTTCTTATATTGGCTAAGTCGCCCACACGGAAGGCCGGCAACCCTGTGTTTTGCGCAAATACAATGGCAATAAATAAATGCAACAAAATTTGACGGTAATAATAGGCGGTGGAGCCGCGGGAATTTGTGCCGCCATCGCCACTGCTCGACGGGGCTGTCCGGTGATTATCTGTGAAAAGACACCGTACCTCGGTAAGAAAATACTGGCCACCGGCAACGGTCGCTGTAATCTGTTGAATGATGACCTGAACGAACAGCATTTTAACTTGGCCGCCCGGAGCTTGGTGCGGTCGGTTTTTGACCGTTACGGTAAAACCGATATCCTGAATTTTTTCAAAAACCTGGGTGTTGAAGTATATTCCCAGGATGGGCGAATCTTTCCGCTTACCAACCAGGCGGCTTCTGTCCTTAAAGCATTGGAACTGGAACTCAAGCGGCTCGGTGTGCCGGTCGAATACGGCTTTGACTGTAACGCTGTTACCAAAACTTCGGCCAGCTTGGTGGTATCTTCCAGGTCGGGCAAAAGAATTGAGTGCACAAAAATCATCCTTGCCGGCGGCGGCAAGACCTATCCGTCGTTTGGCGCCGACGGCAGTGCCTTTTCGCTGGCGCGGCAACTGGGTCATACCATAGTTGAGCCGGTGCCTTCCGCAGTACCACTGGTGTTAAAAGACAATTTATGTCACCAACTTCAGGGACAGCGGATTTTCGCCAGCGCACAAACGGTCATTAATGGCAAACCGGGCGAATCGGTAAGCGGCGAATTGTTATTCACCAAATACGGCCTCTCCGGTACCTGTATTCTGGATGTCAGCCGGGAAATCTCGGTGGCCCTGAACCGGGATAATTACAATGATATCGAGTTGTCGGTTGACCTGGTGCCGTTTATGGACGGACCGGGTCTCTGCCTGGAACTTGAGCGGCGGCTAAATTTAGGACTCCAGCCGGAAGATATGCTGACGGGAATACTGCCAAACAAATTCGGTCCGGCTTTGCAGGAACTGTTTGCGCCATTGAGAAATTTGGAGACGGTTGTAAGGTCAATAAAAGACCGACGTTTCAAGGTGTCCGGTACCCGAGGTTGGAATGAGGCGGAATTCACCAGCGGCGGGATTGACGTGAGCGAAGTGAATGAAAACACCCTAGAATCACGGCTTTTCCCCGGTGTTTATTTTGCCGGTGAGGTGCTGGATGTCGACGGCCGACGCGGCGGCTATAACCTGGCGTGGGCCTGGGCATCGGGAATGGCAGCTGGGGATCTTCAAACCTCATAAAATCTCAGCACTCGTTGTCTTGAGCGCCAACCCAGGCCGACAGACCAATATTTCTCACCAATATCACTAATAACCCCTTCTACTCCAAATTCTTCAATAAGGCAGGGCTTTGGGTATCGGAAAGCCGGTTTGAGAAGGAAGATTGCAAGGGACAACCAACTCAAATGACAAGCAGGAAGACTGGTTAAACATGCCTATACATGGTAATATTATACGTTGGCCCGTTCAGGCCACAATCCCCCAACAAAGAGGTGAATAATGCCAAAAATATACATTATTGACGTAACCAATCGCGATGGCGTGCAGACTGCCAGACTGGGCCTGTCCAAGCTGGAAAAAACCATGGTAAACATGTACCTCTCGGAGATGGGTGTCTTCCAGTCTGAGTTCGGCTTCCCCACCACCAAACATGAGACTAACTACCTACGAGCCAACCTGAGGCTGGCCGAGTTGGGTGTTATTGCTCCCCTGCGCCTGGAAGGCTGGCTGCGGGCTGTCACTTCCGATGTGGAGCTGGCCTTCAAGATGGTACCGGAACTCAAACACGTCAATCTGTCTATTTCAACTTCCGACCAGATGATTAACGGGAAATTCAAAGGCAAAAAGACCCGTAAAGACGTCCTCAATGATATGGCTGCCGCGGTAGACACCGCCTACCGTCTGGGCGCAGAGAGCGTCGGTGTTAACGCCGAGGATGCTTCCCGTACCGATGTTGAGTTCCTGGTTGAATACGGTCTGGCAGCTAAGGAGCACGGTGCCATAAGACTGCGCTATTGCGACACCCTGGGTTATGACGACCCCTTTTCAATTTATGAGACTGGCCGAGCTCTGGCCGAACGGGTAGCAATGCCGATTGAATTACACTGCCACGGCGATCTGGGTATGGCGGTCGCCACCTCGGTTGCCGGTGCCCGAGGCGTCATTGACGGCGGTCAGGACGCCTATATTAATACTACGATTAACGGTATCGGTGAACGAGCCGGCAACGCCGATCTGACTGCCACCGTGCTGGCCTTAACCAAGAGCAAGAGTTTTGCCGGTAAATACGAACTCGGCAGCCCGATAGATTTATCCAAAAGCTGGAAGATAGCCAAATTTGCCTCCTATGCCTTCGGTGTACCTATCCCGATTAATCAACCGGGTGTCGGAGCTAACGCCTTTGCTCACGAATCCGGCATACATGCCGACGGCATATTGAAAGATCCCCATAACTATGAGCTCTACGGCTGTGAAGAACTGGGCCGTGGTGAGGCTGAACTAGTGGAAACCGGCCGGGAAATCTGCGCCGGTGAGTATTCCGGTATTTCCGGATTCTCCCACATTATGAGCGACCGCATGGCCTGGCACTTCAAAGACAAAGAAGAGGCGCAACAGGTTCTGGAGTTGGTACGATACGCTAACGTGCTGTCCCACAAGCCGCTGGTGGAAGAGGAATTACTGTTCATCGCCCGATACCCGCACACCGCCAGACGATTATTAACGCTGACTCCCCTTGGAGACGGCACAGGCCCCGATCATATTCTGAGTCCGCCGCAACAAGACGACGCCCCGGTACAACCCTAACTGTTTACTGTTCCACTACCGCCGAAGGTTTGTGTTGGAAAGGGTGGGTGCGCAGCAACAGGGAATAGAAATATGGGTAATGCTCTTTCAGATGCTCAGCATATGAGAGCCATTCAGCCACCAAACGATCATAGAAGCGGTTGATATCGCCGGTCAGGTGTTTGCGGTCAGTTTCAGGCAAAGCGGTCAGATTATCTCGGGCGTCTAACTCTTCAGCCAGATGCGTGATGGCCCATAACAGGTCGGAGAAGGCCTCCCGCTCTAGTAGGTTTGGGTTTTCCATCAAGGTCATCAGGAATTGACGATTTTCAGTCAGAAAGGTTTTCAGTCCTTGAAGATCAATCCGATTAAAATCAACTTCCAGCTCAATTTTAAGGGCTTCAGCCCGAGCTTGGTTAAAGTCAGACCGCTCCCACTTCTCACTTATCTTGAAACGCTGGTAAAGCGTTTCCCGCTCATAGAAATCCGTCAGCAGTTCTGCCATCAAGCGGTTGCCGACCACCATGAAAAACGCCCCGACCACCATGTTAAGCTTGGAATGCAGCGCTTTTCTTTCCCGCTGCGCCAGCAGACGTTCAATAACAACGACCACCAAAAACACTTCTATGGGTAAAAAAGCGATATCATGCAGGGCGAAGATGAAGATGTGATGGGCATCAGCAAATATGGTGTAATGGAGAGTATACAACAGTCCCGACAAGGCCACGGCAATCAAACCAGCAATAGTAATAAAACGTCGATCGCTCATAAATACCTCAGCGTTTATTTATATACTACCACGCCGGTCCATTTTGCTGAATAGCGTCCATGAAAAAATCCCGTTATACTGGAGCGGTGATGTCTGAATCTGTCATCCCAGATGATTCCATAACCTTTCTCGGTACCGGTGGCGCCCGCTTCATGGTCGCCCATCAGGTGCTGGCATCCGGCGGATTGTGGTTGTCTTTGTCCGGTAAAAACATTCTGTTGGATCCAGGGCCCGGCTGCATCGTGCAGGTGAATAAACGCGAACTTAAACCGGAAACGCTGGATGCAATAGTGCTGTCTCACCGCCATCTGGATCATTCGGGCGACACCAACGTGATGATTGAGGCTATGACCGGGGGCGGTTTTCGCGGTCACGGCAGCTTCTTTGCACCTTCCGATGCTTTTGGCCCGGAACCGGTGATGTTTTCTTATCTGCGGAAATTCCTAAGCGGAGTGAAAGTGCTGGAAGAGGGCGGGAAATATGATCTTGACGGTTTGAAGTTTGAAACACCGCTCCGTCACCGGCATCCGGTGGATACTTATGGCATTATCTTCCATTCCGGTAACCGGTCGCTGGCATATATCACCGACACCCGATATTTTGACCGCTTGAGCGAAGTCTATCAGGCAGACTTGCTCATCATTAATGTGGTGCTGACCGAACCCAAACCCACCATTGATCACCTGACATTGGATGATGCCGAAAGGATAATCAGCACTGTTAGACCAAAGGCGGCCATTCTGACCCACTTTGGTATGAACGTCTGGCGGGCTCATCCCTGGGAAGCTGCAGAAGCGATGTCCCAAAGGACCAGCGTCAAAATAATCGCAGCCAGGGACGGGATGGTATTCCGTCTGGCCGAGCTTGATGGAAATAGTAAAGCCTGATATCACGGCGCAAAACGGTTAAGATTGGGGCATCAATCTGTTAAATCAGAGTGGTATATCGTTTACAATTTTGGAATATATGCTATTTGAATATGGAGAAAAGATTTGTCTTACCCTGATGAAATTCTAATTAACGTCCAAAAACCGGCGCGCTACACCGGCGGTGAATGGAATACTGTGGTCAAGGATTTTAACCGGACACCGGTTAAAATGGCTTTGGCTTTTCCCGATATCTACGAAGTTGGCATGGCCAACCTTTCGCTGCCGATTCTTTACGACATCATCAACCGACGTTCCGACACCCTGGCTGAACGGGTGTATATGCCTTGGCCGGACATGGCCGCAGCCATTCGGGAAAACGGGCTCTCCCTGCTGTCGCTGGAAAACCAGCGACCGGTGCGGGATTTTGACATCATCGGCTTTTCGCTGGGTGCGGAATTATGCTACACCACAGTGTTGGAGATGCTGAATCTGGGCGGCATTCCGGTCTGGTCTGCTGAACGCGGCGAGGAATTCCCGTTGATCATTGCCGGGGGTACCTCGGCGTTTAATCCGGAACCTATGGCGGCCTTTATTGATGTGTTTTTCGTCGGCGACGCCGAGGACAGCATTATTGAATTTCTGGACATTTTCCACAAGTGGCAATCAAACCGTAAAACGGGCGGCAAAAACGCCCTGCTGGAAGATCTGGCGGGCATCAAAGGTATCTATATCCCTGCGCTATATCAGGTGAGTTATAACGAGGACGACACGGTCGCAGCCATCAAACCGAATAATGCCGCCGCGCTACCGCGGGTTGTCAGACGCATTGTTGAAAAACTGCCGCCACCAGTGACCAAACCGGTAGTCCCCTATCTGGAAGCAGTGCAGGACCGCGGTGTTATTGAAATCTCCCGCGGCTGCGTCCGAGGTTGCCGGTTCTGCCACGCTGGAATGGTGTATCGGCCTTCACGTCAGCGCCCTCATCAGGAGGTACTGGAAGCAGCTGACGAGATCATCAATAACTGCGGGTACGATGAAATTTCCCTGCTATCGCTTTCAACCTCGGACTACGAAGGTATTGAGACGCTGGTAGCTGAACTTGGCGAGCGTTACCGCGGTCGCCATCTAGCCGTTTCGCTGCCCAGTCTGCGGGTAACCCCCGATTCAGTATCTCTGGTGGAGAGTCTACCGGAAAAACGGCGCAGTGGCCTGACCTTTGCCCCGGAAGCAGCCAGCCCACGGCTCGGCAGGGTCATCAATAAAGTCATCCCGGAAGCTGAAATTCTGGCGGCAACCGCTGCTGCTTTTAACCGGGGCTGGACCACCCTCAAGCTGTACTACATGTTGGGACTGCCGACCGAAACACAGGAAGACCTGTCTGCGATGGCCGAAACCCTGCACCGGGTTTATAACCTGGGTCGTACCTCTCCCGGCCGCCGCCCCAATCTCCGGGTCAGCCTGGCTACCTTTATCCCCAAGGCCCATACACCCTTCCAGTGGGTAGCCCAGGATGATGAGGAAACCATCATGGCCAAACAGCGCCACCTGCTAAACCTAGTGAAAAATAAGGGAATCCGCCTTTCCTGGAGCGACACCAAATTGAGCTTACTGGAAGCGGCGCTCTCGCGGGGTGACCGGCGCCTGGGCGCGGTTATTTACGGCGCCTGGCAACGCGGCAGCACCCTTGACGGCTGGAGCGAGTTCTTTGTCTGGGATCGTTGGGCTGAAGCCTTCATTGAAGCAGATCTTGATCCGGCTTTTTACGCCCATCGCAGCCGTTCTCTGGAAGAAGTATTGCCATGGTCTCATATTGACACCGGGGTCAGCTCAAACTACCTCAAGCGGGAATACATCCGGGCCTTGGAGGAAGAAGCGACTGGAGATTGCCATGAAGGCTCCTGCCTGGCCTGTGGTTTGCATGAAGCGGTGCCCGCTTGTCAGGACACACTGACAAGACGAGGGGTTGACTGAGAGCATAACCCATGGACACCGGCATGACAACCGCTGAACCGTGTCTATCACTTTAAGCCAAACGCGATTTCTGCTATAATAGTCAAGTCGTTATGTCTATCAGGAGGATGTGATGGGACTTTACTTGGCTTTTATCATACCCCCGCTGTTGTTGATGCTTTATGCTCAGTGGCGGGTTTCTTCTACTTTCGGTAAATACAGCAAGGTGGCCAACGACCGCGGTATGACCGGTCTGGTAGCCGCCCGCTGGCTGCTGGACCAGCATAATTTGCAGGATGTTCAAGTAGAGTTGTCCAAAGGCAAACTGTCCGACCACTACGACCCGCGCGGCCGGGTCCTCCGGCTGTCGTCGGGTGTGGCCAACAAAGCCTCCGTGGCTTCGCTGGGGATTGTTGCTCATGAGGTCGGTCATGCTGTTCAGCATGCAACCTCATATACTCCCCTTAAAATCCGAAATGCCATTTACCCGGTGGCCAGTCTCGGCTCCAACTTCGGCTTTATCTTAGTCTTCTTAGGATTTATCCTTTACAGTTTTGGTACTGCTTTCGGTCTCAACATCGCCTGGGCCGGGGTAGCTCTTTTCGGAGCGGCAGTGGTATTTTCAGTCATAACTCTTCCGGTGGAATTCAACGCTTCTACTCGCGCCCGGACTATGCTACGTTCCACCGGACTGGCTTCCGTTGCCGAAATGAACGGTGCCTCAGCGGTGCTGTCCGCGGCAGCTCTGACCTATGTGGCGGCTATGCTACAGGCAGTAATGCAACTGCTGTACTTTGTCATGTTGCTCATGGGCGGACGGCGCTAAAAACTCGTGACCAGTCTCGGCTGTATGACTGACATGTGGCTCTTCTCGGCTTTGTCCGACAAAGAACGGGCGGAATTACAGCATTCCTCGGTACGGCGGCTTGAATACCGACAGAGTGAAAGTCTTTTCAATGAGGGTGATGACGCCGAAGCCGTATTCCTAGTGACCGCCGGACGAATCAGGCTTTTCAAATTATCTGAAGACGGACGAGAGATTACCCTGGGTTACCTGGGCTTGAACGACCTTTTCGGCGAGGAAATCTTGTTTGCTGATAACCGCCGTACCTTTAACGCCGAGGCTGTGGAAGACACCCGAGTTTGCGCCTGTTACAAGAAAGATTTGGAAGCTATGCTGTCCAATCATCCGGCGATGGCCACCCGCGTCATCAAGGTTATGGCCGATAAACTGTCACAGCTGACCGAACACCTGGCGGATGTGGCCATTTATGATGCCCGCAATCGTATACTGCGGACCCTCAGCAGGTTAGCCCGAAACAACGGCGAAACAACAACGAACGGGATCCGCCTGGGTTTCCGTCTGACTCACGATGACCTGGGGGCGCTAATCGGCACCTCCCGCGTGATGGTGACCAATGTCCTCAAATCGTTGCGGGAAGAAGGTTTGATAACCACTGACAACGAAATGCGGCGCTTAGTAGTGGCACCTCACCTGTTGGACATTGAAACGGAAACAGCTCCGGAACTACCGTCCCGGAGCTGTCTATGCTTTTCCGAACCTGTGATTTAAGCAGGCAAACCCGCCCGGTCCAAGATAGTGTCCGCAACCGCTTCAGCAGACATGAAAGGAAAATCGGCAGCGGTCAATAAGGCGCCAGCCTGACCGGCAGTCATGGCTACATCTCCACAACGACATTCGGTATCCGGTCCATTGGGAAAGGCCTGCAATAACTTTTCCCGCGTAGCTATGGGGAAAGCGGCCGTGGCCAAGGCCCCGGAAATCTGATTCCTGAGTTCAGTTCTGATATCCATCGGTTAAATTGACTCCTTTTCTGCTTTTGATAACTGTTCAATAACTACAGGGCAGCAGCGACAGCGAGTACTATTGCGGTCAACCCCAGCAGAATATGAACAAAGAACAGCTTAGGTGTAATGAAACCCTTTAATGGGTTCTGCGGCGCCTTCAGGGTAAAGGCACAAATACCGGCGGCGGCCACAAAAACAGCGCTCCAAACTGCCAATGACATTGATTAAACCTCCTTTTTTGATATTGACCCATTATCCAACAAAACCCTCTGCTAAAGCGGTAAAATATTTTACAACCAGCACCTGTTGTTGATAACTTAATTGCCAA
The DNA here is from genome assembly GCA_050864255.1 of Dehalogenimonas sp. Lineage (GTDB taxonomy): Bacteria > Chloroflexota > Dehalococcoidia > Dehalococcoidales > Dehalococcoidaceae > Dehalogenimonas. The sequence goes on along the minus strand of JBOWAX010000002.1, from coordinate 175,662 downwards.
ATCAAACAATTATTAGACAGAAATTAGATAAACTATGCTTGGTTTTGATATGTTCACGGTGGGTCAATCGCAAAAAGTCTATTCGGTAAGTACCTTACGTGTAAGAGCGCCAACTACCTATAAATATAACTGTTAAAGATAACTAATTCTGATATACTGATTCAAGATATTGTTGTTACCAGATATTAAACAACCTGAAAAGAGATAAACCAGTTGATTGATCAAGCAGAAATAGAAGTTAAGAGCGGGGATGGCGGGCGCGGTTCACCGGGCTTCCGGCGGGAGAAGTTTGTTCCTCGAGGAGGACCGGACGGAGGAGACGGTGGCCGAGGCGGGAACGTTATTATTCAGGCCGATAAAGACATTGGCAGTCTAATAAAGTATCGGCATCAGCGTCATTTTAAGGCTGGGGACGGTGTCCGGGGCGCTGGACAGCGGTGTACCGGCAAAAGCGGCGCCGACGTAGTGATCAAAGTGCCTATTGGCACGGTGATCAAAAACCGGGATACTGGTGAAGTTATCGGTGACCTTATGGCACACAAGGAACGGGTTGTAGCCGTCCACGGCGGCAAAGGAGGGCTGGGTAACACTCACTTTGCCTCTTCCACCAACCAGGCACCAAAACTTGCCCAGACAGGCGTTGCTGGAAAAAATATGACTCTCTTACTGGAGTTGAAGCTTATCGCCGACGCTGGCATTGTCGGTCTGCCTAATGCCGGCAAGTCATCCCTGTTGCGCGCCGTGTCGGCAGCGACACCCAAGATTGGTGCTTATCCGTTCACTACATTAGAGCCGGCTCTGGGCGTAATTGAAGCTTCCGGCCGACGGTGGGTGATGGCTGATGTGCCGGGCCTGATTGAAGATGCCCACTTGGGAAAGGGACTGGGGCATCAGTTTCTGCGCCATGTTTCCCGTACCCGGGTGCTGGTGCATCTGATTGACGGCTCTGCCCCGGAACCGGTTAATGACATGGTGATGATAAATACTGAGCTATCACTGTACGACCCGCTTCTGGGTCAGAAACCTCAAGTAGTTGTCATCAATAAAATCGATATTGATGTGGTCAAAGACCGGGTGCCGGAACTCAAAAAATTGTTCAAAGCGGCCGGATTCAATGCAATATTCATCTCCGCGCTAACCGGTGATGGTATTGAGAAACTTCTCAAAGAAATTGATCGGTTACTTCAGGAGCAGGATCAAAACGAAGACAAAAGCGGTGATATAAAGGTGTTCCGGCCCGAACCTGAGAAAGAAAAAGTCATGGTTGTTCAAGAAGAGGACGGCTGGCATGTATATTCCGATGAATTTGAACGGCTGGTCGCCGGTTCCGAAGTTAATGACCCGGAAGTCAGGCGGCAGCTGTTTGGAGAACTGTGGCGGTGGGGTGTGGGTAAAAACCTGAAAGTTGCCAAATTAAGGCCTGGTGAGAAATTTTTTATCGGCAATCTGGAGTTTCATTGGTAAAACGGGGTATATTGGGCGGTACCTTTGATCCGCCTCATATCGGCCATCTGATGCTGGCGGAGGAAGCCAAAAAACATCTTGCGCTGGATGAGGTCTTATTTATCCCGGCCGGAGAGCCGTGGGTCAAGGCGGCGCAACAGGTCAGTCCGGCAACGGATCGGTTGGAGATGGTCAAGTTGGCCGTGGTCGGTACGCCGTATTTCAAGGTCAGCGATATTGAGGTCAAGCGTCCGGGTGCTTCTTACACTTGGGAGACACTGACCGAATTACGCAAGTTATACCCTGAGGATGAACTCTATTTTATTTTAGGTTGGGATAATCTGGCAGCGATGCCTTCGTGGCATCAGGCCAGGCGCATTGTCACTGCCGCCAAACTGGCTGCGGCACCGCGGGCTGGTTTTCCCCGGCCGGATCTGCAAGCTCTGGATGCCCGGATTCCGGGTATAAAAGCTGGGACGGTTATTATGGATGGCCCACACATAGAAATATCCGCTTCGGATATCCGGCACCGGCTGCAAAAAGGCCTGGCAACGGATTACTTGATACCTCCGTCGGTGGTCCCTTATATCAAAGCTAGGGGGCTTTACAGGGCCGTTTAGTCAGCCTGCTGTGATTGATAGGCATCAAAAGAAGACATTTGATCGATTGGTTTCCGAGGATGAGGTTTATCGTGCCAGTCTGAAGCCGCGTAGCCCAAGGCCAGCATCACATCAATTCTCTTTCTTTGGGGTACTTTCAAGGCTTTTTTTACCGCTTTCTCATCAAACCAGCCCAGCCAGCAAGTGGCTAACCCCAATTCTTCCGCCTGCAAGGCAAAATGCTCTCCGGCGATGCCGATATCAATGAGGTGATAGCGGGTATTCCGGGTTTGAGAGCCGACTGTAGCCCAGAAGCGCATCTTTTCTGAAACGATGGCGATAAGCACCGGTGCTTCCCTGCAGAAGGCGTTCATTTTGTAAAGTCCAGTGCACAGGGCATTATCGCAAATGTCACGCCGGATATCAGTATCGGTGGCGGCGATGAAATGCCACGGCTGGGAATTACATGCCGATGGAGCGTGGCGAGCGGCTTCCAGGCATTGCGCAATCAATTCCCGGGGGACGGTGCGGTTGGGGTCAAACTTGCGGCAGCTTTTTCGCTGCTTGACCAAGTCAATCAAGTTCATGGTGTCAGTATAACTGATGTTGAGTTTGTAACCCTAATGGCGCGGAACCGCCAGACCGCCGGCCAACAGCAATTTACGGTCAGCCATAATGTCCGCGGTTTCGCCGTCAGTTAGTATCTTCCCTTGCTTCATTATGACTAACCGTGGGCAGAGGGCTTCGATCAGTTCAAGGTCGTGAGTGACGACTATTTTAGTGATTTCAAGTGACTTCAGCAGATCTATTAATGCCCATTTGGCGGCTGGGTCAAGGTTGCTGGAGGGTTCATCAAGCGCCAGCACGTCCGGTGACATGGCTATTACAGAGGCTAGAGAAACCCGTTTTTTCTCGCCCAGGCTCAGGTGATGAGATGAGCGGTGTTCAAAACCGGCCAGACCGACGGCTTCAAGTGAATCGGCAACGGTTCGGCGCACTTCGGCTTCGGACATACCCATATTTATCGGGCCGAAGGCTACGTCATCAAAAACCTCAGGGCAAAATAACTGATCATCTGGGTTTTGAAAGACGACTCCAACCTGCCGCCGGACTGTTTTCAGATTGTCGGCGGTTACCGGCATTCCCGCCACCTTGACCGCGCCGTTGGGGCCGGTGATAATCCCGTTTAAATGAAGCAACAGAGTTGATTTACCGGCACCGTTGGAGCCGGCGATAGCAACACTTTCACCGCGATTGATGCTTAGATTGACGCCCTCCAGGGCTTTACGGCCGTCGGGGTACATGTAATTGAGGTTGTTGATACTGATAAGGGAGTTCATTGAAGTACCAACCGGGCCATTGAAGGGAGTATAATAAGCAACCCAACCAAAAGACCGGCTTCGGCATCCCTGCGGTTGAATGTCATTTCATTCAGGGTTCGGGAAGTCCCGTCAAAACCTCGCGCCACCATGGCGGCATAGACACGCTCCCCTCGTTCATAGGAACGGATGAACAATGCCCCGATCATACTACCCACGGTTTTAGCCTGGAAAGTGTTGGATAATTTACCCACAGTTCTGGAGTCCCGAGCTTGTTTCATCCGCAAAACTTCGTCAATAAGCAAGAATAGATAGCGATACATGAATGACAGAATCATCACCATTACTTTGGGCATTTTGAGCTTCTCTAAGCCTTTTAAGAGACTTGGAAGCGGGGTTGTTGAGGAAAGAAGAATGAGGGCCAGTACCGACAGCCAGCTGCGGGCAAGCAGGGTGCCGATGAAAATCAGTCCGCTGTCCGTGACGCCAAGATGCCAGCCGCCAAGATTCAGTCCCACCAGTTCAAGACCGGGATGAGTGAAGACATTGATGATGCCCAACAGCAACACGAAAGGAATGATAACCAGCGAACGTTTGAGAACGTAAACCAGAGGTAGACGCGACAGCATGAAGACGGCGGCAACAATACCGAAGTAGGCGGCGAAGGTCAACCAACTGCCCGGCGGCGTCAGCACCACAACAATGATGAACAGCAGTGACAGCAGGAATTTCAGCCGCGGGTCCCGCCGGTTCACCGGGTCGTTGAGATAACTGTATTGATCCAAAAAACTATGTCGCATTGGCGCTAGATCCTAAACAAATACGAAATTCAAAATGTTTTTGACTCACGCTTCAGGGTTTGACCGCTTGCGAGTGATCAGCCAGCTAAAACCGTACATTAGCCCAAACAAGGTCAAAACGCCGACCCACCCCGCCAAGATAGTGGCTAGTGCCTCATTCTGAACTCCAGGAAAGACATAATCAGCAATTATCTCAAAAGGTGCTGCCTGGGCGATGTTGATAAACATATTATCCTCAGCGACCCGCTCCAATCCGTCCGGTGATCCAGAGGCCAGCGGTGATAAGGTGGCCATTAGCAAAGCGGTGCCCAGTGCTATCAACCACCATTTTTTATAGGACATCGTTAAATCCTCTCCAGTTGCATAATATCAGAGCGGGAGGCCAACACTGCGGATACAACAAAGACAGTGATAAGACCTTCACCGATGCCGATGAGAGTGTGAATACCCAGCATGGCCGGCACCACAACGCTAAAAGGCGAGGTGCCTGAAACTGCCAGTTCAATAGCGGTGGCCAGTGATGCCAGCATAACCGAAACCCAGCCGGCACTAGCGGCCCCAACAAGCTGGCCCTTTCGGCTGTCGCCGAAAACTGAAAGAGTTAACTTATAGACTATATACGCTCCGAGAACGGAAATGATACCCATATTGAAAATGTTGGCGCCTAGAGCAAGCAGGCCGCCGTCTTGGAAAATAAGCGATTGAGCGATGAGTACGGCAGACATGATAATCACCCCGGCCCACGGCCCGATAAGAATGACGGCCAATGCCGCTCCAATCAGGTGGCCACTGGTGCCGCCTGCTACCGGGAAATTGAGCATCTGGGCGGCAAAGATGAAAGCGGCCAGAATACCCATGAGTGGTACCTGTTTCTCACCTAGCTTATTTGCCGCCATTTTTACGGCAACTCCCAATCCGCCAACGGAAGCGACACCAGTGGTTGCCATAGTGGCTGCATTCAGAAATCCATCAGGGATGTGCATCTATCTAAATTCCTCCAAATCCCAAATAACAATCTACAAACAAATATGAAATTTCAAATTCTAAAAGAGTTCAGTCCGTTGATATAAAGTTTGTTTCCAGGCACCCCCGGCATAAACCGGTGATGACGTGATGGTTAAGATCGGCGGCAAAGCCCTGTGTCTCCAGCAAGTCCTGCCGGAGCAACGACAAAGACTCTTCCGGCAGTTCCACTACTTGGCCGCATTTGCGGCACTTGAGGTGATGGTGGTGGCCTTCCTCAGAGTGGTGGTAGACGTGAGCACCGTGAAGTTCGGCTTTGATCACAAGCCCCAGGCTTTCCATCAGTTCCAGCGTCCGGTACACCGTAGAACGGTTAACGCCGGCTACTTTACTCTTGACCTGCTCATAGATGGCATCGGCGGTTAGATGGGCGTCACCGCTATGGAGGATGTCCAGTATTACCCGGCGCTGCGGGGTGAGGCGGTAGCCTTTAGCTTTAAGTATGGTATTGCAACTCATTGTTATTGCGACCTTTCGCAATAATCTTAACATTTATAGGTAAAAGCGTCAAGAGAGAATGTAATAAAATATCGGACTTTAAAAGAAAGGGGGGGGAGGAGCTTCGCGCTCCTCCCCCCCCTTTCAATTGCTTATCTCCAGATTATCGCGCGTAATCGGTGGCCCGAGTCTCGCGAAGTACTGTCACCTTGATCTGACCGGGGTAGTCCAAGCCGTCTTCAATCTTTCTAACGATATCGCGGGCCAGGCGCATGGCGCCCAGGTCGTCCACGACCTCAGGTTTGACCATTATACGGACCTCTCGGCCGGCCTGAATAGCGTAAGAACGCTCCACGCCTTCAAAGCTGTTGGCAATTTCCTCCAGCGCTTTAAGACGCTTGATGTAATTTTCCAGAGATTCACGGCGGGCACCGGGTCTGGCGCTGGAAATGGCGTCGGTAGCGGAGATGATGAAACCCCAGATGGAGGTGTCAGGCATATCCAGATGATGTTCGGCCACACCGCGGACGACATCTGGGGATTTATCCCACTGCTTGACTAAGTCAGCACCGAGGGCGGCATGGGTGCCTTCAACCTCACGGTCAACGGCCTTACCGATATCATGCAGGAATCCAGCGCGTTTGGCGATATTTACGTTGACACCGAGCTCGGTGGCGACCAAACCGGCCAATTGGGCTACCTCAACACTATGCTGCAATACGTTTTGCCCATAGCTGGTGCGGTATTTCAACCGGCCCATGATTTTAAGCAGTTCCGGCCGCATACCGTGGACGCCGGCGGCATAGGCTGCTTGCTCACCGGCAGCCTGAATAGCCACGTCCACCTCTTCCTTGGCCTTAACCACCACTTCCTCAATGCGGGCAGGGTGGATGCGACCATCAAGTACAAGTTTGGACAGGGCTAACCGGGCGATTTCGCGCCGGATCGGGTCAAAACTGCTAACGGTCACCGCTTCCGGCGTGTCGTCAATAATCAGGTCGACACCGGTGGCTTGCTCCAGTGCACGGATATTGCGTCCTTCACGGCCGATAAGCCGGCCCTTCATCTCATCTGAAGGGATAGGAACGACGCTGACGGTGGTTTCAGCAACAACATCAGATGCACAGCGCTGAATAGCCTGAATGATGATTTCCCGCGCTTTTTCATCCGACTCTTCTTTAATCTTCTGTTCCCACTGCCGGATGCGGCGGGAAGTTTCCTGCTGCATTTCATCTTCAACCATCTCCAGAAGATGGTCCTTGGCTTCCTGTGTGGTAAGGCCGGCTACCGCTTCGAGTTTCTGCTGTTCCTGAGAGCGGAGACCCTCCACCTTCTCCAACTCTTCCTCGATGGACTTTTCACGGTTAAGTAGGTCTCGTTCGCGCTGGTCCAAATTCTCCAGCTTGCGTTCCAACGTTTCCACTTTCTGGGTAACCCGGTTTTCTTGTTTGACTAGTTCAGTGCGGCGTTCGCGGAGTTCACCCTCTGCGGCTTGCCGAAGTTTGTCTGCCTCGTCTCGGGCTTCCTGGATGATATTCCTGGACTCGGAACGGGATTCGGCGATGGTGTGAGACGCCTTGCGCTGGGCAACTTTCAGCTGGCGGGAAATCATGGTCCCGCGGGAGATGAAAATAGCCATGCCGCCAAAAATGGCGCCGATTACAAAACTAAAAAAGATAGCCAGTACATTGTCGAGACCCATATATAAAAAACCCCCGATTTATATTTAATTGGCTGCCGGCACCTGGGGGTAGCCAGCTTATACTAAGGTGTTCCCTCGGTAGTGTCAACTTGACCCAGCAGTCCTTCTGACTCCAGTTGTTCCAGTGTTTGCCCGGTTAGCTCCCAGCTAAATCCGCGCCGGTGTAGAAAATCGGCTAATTTCCGTTTGGCTTCCTCTACGGGTAATTTGGAGAACCGGCCTGCTCTGCCGGCAGCAGCTTTCATGGCAGACTCTGCATCATCCAGGTTTTCAACGGCAGTCTTTGCAGTATCAACTGGGATGCCTTTGATGCGCAGCTCTCTTTTAATGACGTAGGCCGAGCGAGGGCTGCCAAATGTCCGGCTCTCTATCCAAGCTTGGGCAAATGCATCATCGTCAACCAGCTTGGATTGTTTCAGCCGTTCTATGGTCCGGTTGATGGAATCGGATTCAAAGTTCTTTCGGGTAAGCCTCTGCCTCATCTCGGTTTCGGTACGCGCTCGGTGAGCGATGAGCCGAACGGCTGCCTGAAAGCAGGCAGCGTCTGCCTCAGACTCGGACTTCGCTTCCTGTACGGATTCACTTGAAAATTCACTATTAATGTCTTCAGCGCCACCGGCAAGCGGCCTGGCGCCTGTCTGCCGTTTCGGCATAATAATCTACCTTTTACTTTCTGCCGTCCCGGTTAGTCTAATTCTGTGTCCAGTTTGCCGCCACTTGCGTTGGCCCTAATTTCTTTCTCAATGGTGTCGGCAATATCCTTGTTTTGCGATAGGAAAGTTCGGGCAGCTTCCCGTCCCTGGCCCAAGCGCGTATCGCCCCATGAGAAAAAAGCCCCGGATTTTTTTATGATTCCGGTTTCAACGCCCAAGTCCAGCAAATTGCCTTCCTTGGAAATACCGGAGTCAAACATGATATCAAATTCAGCCACACGGAAAGGCGGCGCAACTTTATTTTTTACTACTCTGGCTTTGACATGGCTGCCGATGGCAACGTTGCCGGCTTTCAGGGTTTCCATCCGGCGGATGTCCAAACGTACCGATGAATAGAACTTGAGCGCTCGGCCACCGGGAGTGACTTCCGGATTACCGAACATGACCCCCACTTTTTCCCGTAATTGGTTGATAAAAATGACGGCCGTGCCGGTATTGCCGATGGTGGCCGTTAATTTACGTAAGGCCTGGCTCATAAGCCGGGCTTGGAGGCCAACGTGAGAGTCACCCATGTCGCCCTCTAATTCTGCTTTGGGAACCAAGGCAGCTACGCTATCTACAACTACCAGGTCGGCTCCGCCGCTTCTGACTAGTTTTTCGCAGATGTCCAAGGCTTCCTCTCCGGCGTCGGGTTGGGCGATGAAGAACTCATCCAGATTGATGCCGCAGATTTTGGCGTATTTGGGATCAAAGGCATGTTCAACATCAATATAAAACGCTTTGCCGCCGGCTTTCTGGCATTCGGCGATAATGTGTTGGGCCAGTGTAGTTTTGCCGGAACCTTCCGGACCATAGATTTCGGTGACCCGGCCGCGGGGAATTCCACCGACGCCCAACGCCAAGTCAAGTGATAGGGAACCGGTAGGGATGACATCAACTGCAACTGTTGAGGCGGCATCAGTAAGCTTCATGATGGCACCTTTGCCAAACTGTTTTTCAATAAGCCCGAAGGCGACCTCCAAGGCTTTGTCCTTTTCGGCATTTTGTTTGTCAGTGCTCATAAAATCAATTCGTTCCTTAATGTATTTTAGATTAGTAGCTCCGGTGCCATAATATCACAGCCTGACTATTTACACAAGTGTTCTAGTATAGACTTCAACCGCTAACCCCGGTGATTATTGTCTGACGGGGTTTACCTGCCAAAATTAGCACTCATAGTAAGAGTTTGCTAATTTATGCTCGTTTTGGCCGTTTTTATGTACAGTGACGATTGACAAATTCATTGGCAGCGGAGTATCATCTATATTCAGTTAGCAGAAATTACCTGTACTAACTCAGGAGGTTAGAAATGCGTTTGGGACCAATGGAGCTGGTCATTATCCTGGTGATTGTTCTCTTGATTTTCGGCGTCGGTAAGCTGCCGCAAGTCGGTGAGGCTTTAGGCAAAGGCCTGAAGTCCTTCCAGAAGGCTTCTTCCGGTGAGGATGAGGAAGAGAAAAAAGAGGAAGTTAAGGCAGAAAAGTCGGCGGAAGAGCCCAAGGCAGAAGTCATAGAGACGAAGCCGGCAGCTGAAGATCCTAAACCGGAATCTTCTGAGAAAGCGTAACAGTCCGGTATATAGTCGATAACCCTCCATTACGAAGGGAGGGATTTCCCCGGCCAAGAGGTGACAGATGCGGTTTGGTGTTTTTGAAATTATACTGATTATTGTCATTGTATTACTCATCACCGGAGCCGCCTTCGTTCCGGCGGTGGGCAAGAACTTGGGCAAGGGGGTGCGGCAGTTGCGGCAAGCCCTTGGAGGGGGAGACAAAGATGACAACCCGAAGGTGATCACCAAGTTGGAAGACGGTGAGGCCGCGCAGGAAATAAACAGCCGGGCTAAAAACAAGAGAACTTCTTAATCCGAACGAGTCGGCTAATTGTGGTAAAATCAATCAAGTGCTGAGGTAAAGGTAGCTAAATGAATTTTTTTGGCATGGGTACATTCGAGATCGTGACGATACTCGTTGTTGCTACGCTTATCTTCGGCCCCAATAGAATTCCGGAATTTGCTAAGAAGGCTGGTGAGTTTTTGCGTGGTTTCCGCAAGGTTACCTCGGATATGACCAAAGAATTTACAAAGGCAATTGATAGCTCCCCGACTAAACCTTCCAGCACTGCTAAACCTTCCAGCACATCTACCGGAAGTAAAACTTTGGATAATTTCCTAAGCGGCAGCGATAAAAAATAACAGGCTGAACAGACAGAAGGATTAATCCGAAAGCATGACCACCACAGAAGAAAACCGTTTGCCCATAACCCAGCACTTTACAGAGATGCGGCAACGCTTTATCCGTTCTATTATTGGAATTGTTGTCGGTACTGTCTTAGCCATGTTTTTTGGCGATCAGCTCGTATTACTACTATTGGAACCAGCCGGTGAATTAGCTGAAAATGTCCAGGCCATTGATGTCCTTGAATATATCAGTGTGTATTTTAGAGTTGCTCTGACTGCGGGCTTTATTTTGGCTATGCCGTGGGTGTTATATCAGTTTTTTGCTTTCTTAATGCCGGCTTTTACGCCACGTGAGAAAAGGGCTATTTTTACCGGATTCCCCTTCATCGTCGGGCTTTTTCTCGCTGGTGTCGCCTTTGCCTATTTTCTGGCACTTCCAGTGACGATGTACTTCCTGTTCGAGTTCGGCAGCGAAATTGTCACTGTTGCGCCGCGGATCAGTACCTATATTGACCTTGTGTTAAGACTGTTGGTAGCCATCGGGCTGGCTTTTGAGATGCCGATTATTCTCGGGGCACTTTCAGTTGCGGGAATTACCAACTCAAAATGGCTGGCTTCCAAGCGCAAGATATGGATTGTCCTAGCGTTTGTCATCTCCGCCTTTATTACGCCAACTCTGGACCCGGTAACCCAGACTTTGATTGCGGCACCGCTGATCGTTCTCTATGAAATTTCCATATGGTTGACTCGAATTATCGGCCGTCGAAAAGCCCCTGTAAAAGTCTCGAAGTAATTTGTAAGCTTTCACTTAGGGGCATATAATACCGACATGTTCCCGGCTTGCCCGTGTGGGCAGGCCGGGCTTTTTCTTGCCGGTTAATACTTGGAGAGATCAAACTGATGAATAGCAGATCATATATCGAAACTAGAACAAAATTGAAGCTGAGAGTAGGTGCCCGCCGTCCGGAAAGTCATGACTTTATTGAGTAAGTACTTTAAAAGGCACACTTCCCGGCTAGTGTTTGGTCTGGCGGTGATTGTACTGATAGGGGCCGCCATATACGGTCAAACCAGCCACGGACTGACCGGATATGAGCAATTTCTACCCGGAGCCATGCCGGAAGCTGATACTTTTAGCGCGGTACGATCGGGCGGCGGGGCTACCATTTACGCAGCCCGGGACACCGAAGGGCAGGAAATTGGTTATATTACGGCATCCGAGGGGCCTGGGTACGGCGGGCCGATGGTTGTGCTGGTTAATTGGACGCTGGATGGAACGATTACAGCGGTCAACATTCCCCAACATCATGAGGATCTGCCCTGGTGGCGAGCGCTGGAGGGTAATGATTTCTTTGAACAGTACGTCGGGCGCAGCTTTAGTGAACCCCTCCGGCTTTTTGAAGATATTGACAATGTCACCGGCTCAACCGTTTCGTCTAATGGTGTTGCGATTGGTCTTCGTATCGGCCGCGGAATCATGGCTTCTCATCTGGGTCAGCCCTATACGGGACCGGGTGACCCCATTAATTTTGGCTGGCCGGAAATCGCCGTTATTTTTGGCATTCTGTCGGTGGTTCTGCTGCGGCTGACACCCCGTCTGCGGCGCTATACATGGCTTAGAAATTACAGCTTGGCCTATGGTTTATTCGTTTTCGGTATCTGGCTGTCGGTACCGCTTAGTCTAACCAACATAGCCTCCTGGCTAATCGGTTATTCACCTCACTTAGAAACGTTTATTATCATATACATAGTTGTGTTTGGGTTTTTAGGATTGGCGGTATTGCTGGGTAAGAATTTCTATTGTTTCTGGCTTTGCCCATATGTTGCCGTGCAGGAGTTTATACACACAGTCTTCCGAATGCGTATCCAGCCGGACGTGAAGTGGTTCAAATATTTTAGAAATACCCGATATGTCCTATTATTTATTGCGCTGTTATTGGTACTCGCACTGAAGAACCCTTCGGTGTCGGTGTTTGAGCCCTGGAATGTGCTGTTCAGCCTCAAGGGTACTCAGGATCAATGGGTACTGATGTTCTTTGCGCTGGCAGGGTCTATGTTTGTATACGATTTCTGGTGTCACTACCTGTGCCCCATCGGAGCCGTGATGGATATTATTCTTAAAATCCGCCGAGGGATTATTGAAAAATGGTCAAAAAACAAACCAATACCAAGCCGCGTCACGCCGCCAACATCTTTGTAGGGCTGCTGGTGCTGACGGGGGCCGTCATGGTCATAATTGTTATTGTTAACAAAGTGATTGAGGTCCTGGGGTAGAGCCACATTTATTGTGAAGAAACCTCAGTGATTCAATATTCTCCAGAAATTGAATGACTACCGGGGGGCAGGCCTTACATATTGATAAGGGATGAAAAGGCACTCCACCAGCAAAAAACCGTGTCTGAGTAGGTAAATTTACCGGAATTAGGCAATTACCCGGCTTCAGCCGGCCGGCCTGTTTTTGATGTCATCTCCCAGGCGAACAACACTAGTCACGCCTTTAATACCTTCCGTCTTGGAAATCAACCGGGCTAGTTGGGAAAGACTTTTAGTTTCAATGAACAATACTACGGTGGTGATGTGATCCGGGCTTTCGGAGACGGTCATGCTGGTGATATTGACCTTTTCGTCGGCAATCAAGGTGGAGATATCCCGCACCAGCCCTACCCGATCCCATGCCGTGACTTGAAGGCGCGCTGGATATAACCGGTCGTTTCGGCCCCAGGCTACCTGGATCAGGCGTTCCGGTTCATCTTCCTTGATAACATTGTGACAGTCTGCACGATGGATAGTCACTCCCTGAGCGCGGGTGACATAGCCGACAATATCATCACCCGGCAATGGTTGGCAGCACCCGGCCATCTTGGTTAGGATGTCACCCAAACCCATCACTGAGATGCCGGTATCTACCACTTTACCCGGCGGTAGACTAATGGGTTGGGTCACCTCCTGCGTTATTGGTTTAGGCGTATCAACCACCGGAACCTGTGTCAAAGCAACGGAATGGGCTGAAAGACCGCCATAGCCAATGGCCGCAAGAAAGTCATCGGTAGTATCATAATTATAGCCCGCGGCGAGAGATTTGAGGTCGGGAAACTTAAGACTCATATGCCGGAACTCTTTCTCCAGTATCTCCCGGCCTTTTTCGATGTTCTCGGTACGTTCTTGTTTCTTGAACCACTGGCGTATCTTGGTAATGGCGTGAGAGGTCTTGACGTACCCCAAGTTGGGATTGAGCCAGTCCCGAGACGGCCCCTTATCCTTGCGCGTGGTGACAATCTCCACCACCTCGCCGTTTTTAAGCTGATAATCCAGGCTGACCAGCTTGCCGTTGACCTTAGCCCCAATGCAGCGGTTGCCTAGTTCAGTATGTACCCGGTAGGCGAAATCCAGAGGGGTTGCCCCCTTGGGCAGGTCTTTAATCTCGCCACCAGGGGTAAAAACAAAAACCTGGTCATTAAAAATATCGGTCTTAACCGATTCTAAAAATTCCTCAGCACCCGACAGGTCCCGGTGCCAGTCGACCAGTCGGCGCAACCAGGAAATTCGGTCTTCATTATGGCTTGCGGAGCGCTCGTTTGCCTTATAACGCCAATGTGCGGCCACGCCATATTCAGCCAGCCGGTGCATTTCATAGGTGCGTATCTGAATTTCCAGCGGAGTGCCGTTAAGCGACAACACAGCAGTGTGAAGCGATTGATAACCATTGGGTTTAGGGTTAGCGATATAGTCATCAAAGGAGCCGGGGATGGGGTGCCATAAGTTGTGTACCGCGCCCAGGGCGGTATAGCATTCGTTAACGGAGTTAACCAGCACCCTGATGGCCGATAAGTCATAGATTTCGTCAAAATGGCGCCCCTGGGCAGCGTATTTTTCGGCTTTCTGGTGGAGCGAGAAGATGTGCTTGGCCCGACCGTTGACCTCTGGCTTAATACCGCTATTTTCAAACTCGTTTTTAAGGATATCGATAACCTTGGAAATAAACTCCTCGCGTTGGCTGCGTTTGCCGGCGATGAGCCGGGCCAATTGTTTATAGCGCACTGGCTCCAGAAAGCGAAACGATAGATCTTCCAGTTGCCATTTGATCTCCCAGATGCCCAATCGGTGGGCCAGCGGAGCATAGATCTCCATCGTTTCCCGGGCAATGTCCTTTTGTTTTTCTGAAGGCATGGCATCCAGTGTGCGCATATTATGCAGCCGGTCAGAGAGCTTAATGAAAACCACACGCAAATCTTCTGCCATAGCCACCAGCATTTTGCGCAGGTTTTCTGCTTGGCGTTCGTAAGTGGTATTGCCGGAAAAACGGGTTTCTCCGGGGGCTGCCAACGACAGCTTAGCCAACTTGGTAACACCGTCCACCAACCGGGCTACATCTAAGCCGAATTTACCCTCGATTTTGGACAGGGGAATATCGGAGTCTTCTGATACGTCGTGGAGTAACGCGGCGGCGATAGCGGTGGTATCCAATTGGAGATCAGCTAGTTCCAGGGCGACGGCAAGGGGGTGTTCAATATATGGCTCACCTGAGCGGCGATATTGTCCCAAGTGCGCTTCGGCCGCAAAATCATAAGCCGCCTGGATTATTTCCAGTTTTTCAGGCGGAAGATATCGGGCACAAGCGTTTAAAAGGACTGCTACTTCCATTAATTTACCATAAAATGGTTGACGTGTAAGTATAACAAAACGGCTGACCCCTGTCAGCCGTCAGCTTAGTAAAAAGTTGTAAACGCCGGAGTAAGAAACTGGTTGTGCCTATTTGTTATCCGTTTCGCATTCTTCAACTGATTTTTCCTCTTCGGTTTGAGCGGTTTCAGGAATGCGTTCTTCGGCTGGTGCCGCCTCTGACTCCTGCAGTGGGCTGAAAAGCCGCGGATCCAGTTCATCGGGATTATCTGATTCTGGTCGAATTTCAACGAAGGTATCTTTTTCTTCCTGTTTCGTCGATTTCTCAGTCTGGTCTTCGGTTTCCATCTGTTCCTGAGTGGATTTTTCTTTATCGTCGTTCATATTAATCTCCAAATATTTGACTTATCCACGGACGGCTGGCCAGCACCAGAGTCAGCGAGACCACTTGGAATAAAAAGAACCAGACAGCAATCCGCAGACCGTTTACCTTTTTTTTCATTACCACCGCATTCCATTCATAAGACGAAATAAAGTGGGTAATCAACCGCCTTTTGGTAAACTCATAAGGGAGGGAAATATAATAATCACGCAACGGGCGGGGCTCCGGATCCCGGAAGTAAGGCCGCCTGACCCAGCTTTGCATGGCTAAAATCACAGTAATAACGTAAAAGATAATCGGGACGGAAAACAGCACCATCGGAATAGTCTCATGAATGGTGCCCAGAATAGCCGCCTGAGCTGCAGCGCCCATACCAATGACGACACTGGAGACAAACAGCAAAGTACCGAACTTACCGTCCAAAGCATCAATTTGCGCCAGTTGAACTTGCAGACGGTCCTTGACCTCAGTATACACCAGCTCCAGGCTGGGTAGCTCCTGATGGTCATCTTTGTCGGTCTCTACTGTGTGGTTTTCAGCTTCAATATGACTCATATTGTTGTTTCCAGCATACTCCTTGAGGTTGGTTATTTCAATAAACTTGGGACACCTGAGCGATTGAATAAAAGGGGGCATTATGCCCCCTTTACACTCAGGATGTGTATTACCTTTGATTAAATGTCCAGGTTTTTCACCTGATTGGCATGAGCCTGAATGAAGGCCTTGCGCGGCGGGACCTGGTCTCCCATTAGCAGATTGAAGGTCGCATCGGCCCCGGCGGCATCCTCAACCTCAACGGTCAGCATGGTACGGGTGGCCGGGTTCATAGTTGTGTTCCAGAGCTGCTCAGCGGACATCTCACCCAGACCTTTGTACCGTTGAATGTCAACGCTCTTCCCCTTGAATTCCTTGAGGACCTCCTCTTTTTCCGCGTCGTTGTATACCCATCTCTCGTTCTGCCCTTGCTTGATGCGGTACAGCGGTGGTTGCGCGATATAGAGTCCGCCGTTGGCGATGAGCTTACTCATATGCCGGAAAAAGAAGGTCAACAGCAGGGTGCGGATATGAGAACCGTCAACATCAGCATCGGTCATCAATACCACACGGTGGTAGCGCAACCGGTTGAAATCAAAATCGTCATCGATACCGGCCCCGAGGGCGGTGATGATGGCCCGGATTTCCTCGTGGGACAGCATCTTGTCAGGCGCTGCCTTTTCCACGTTCAGAATCTTACCGCGAAGCGGTAGAATAGCTTGAAAGCGGCGGTTGCGCCCCTGCTTGGCCGAGCCGCCGGCGGAGTCGCCCTCAACCAGAAAAAGCTCACATAATGAAGGTTCTTTCTCGGAGCATTCGGCCAACTTGCCCGGCAGTGAGCCACCGTCCAGTGAATTCTTCTTGATGATGAGGTCACGTGCCTTGCGCGCTGCGTCACGGGCCCGGGCGGAGGTCATCACCTTGTCAATAATCTTCTTGGCTTCGTCCGGATGCTCTTCAAAATAAAGAGCCAGCTGGTCAACTACCACGCTTTCCACCATACTCTTCATCTCAGCGTTGCCCAATTTACCCTTGGTTTGCCCTTCAAACTGGGGTTCAGGCAGTTTCACGGATACGATACTGACCAACCCTTCACGGCAGTCATCGCCCATGATGTTGGGGTCGGAATCCTTGACCAGTTTGTTCTTGTAAGCATAGTCATTGATGACCCGGGTCATGGCGGAACGGAAACCCGTCAGGTGGGTGCCGCCGTCCTGGGTATTGATGCAATTGGCGAAGCTGAAATTGGTTTCAGAGTAGCCGTCGTTATACTGGATGGCTACTTCCACCATGGACGAATCCACTTTCTTATATATGGCAATGGGCAACCGGTGGATGGTGTTGCGGTTGTGATTCAAGTGACGGACGAAACCAGTGATGCCGCCCTCAAAGTAATAGGTCTGTTCTTTATCGGTCCGGCGGTCGGTAATGGAAATCTCCAAACCTTTGTTGAGGTAGGCGATTTCCCGCATCCGTTCAGCCAGCGTCTTGAAATCATAACTGGAATCATCAAATATCTTGGGGTCAAATTTGAAATTAGTGGTCGTGCCGGTCCCGCTGGATTCGCCGACAATTGCCACCGGGGCTTCGGGGATGCCCTCTTTATATTCCTGGCGGTAGAGTTTGCCGTCACGGCGGACTTCTACCGAAACCCAGGCTGACAGGGCGTTGACCACCGAGGCACCGACGCCGTGAAGCCCACCAGAAACCTGATATGTCTTACCCCCGAATTTGGCGCCGGCGTGCAGCACGGTCATTACTGTTTCCAGCGCGGAAACTCCGGTTTTCTTTTGGATATCCACCGGGATACCGCGGCCGTTATCCTCAACTGAAATGGATTCATCGCTGTGTATAATGACGTTGATCTTGTCACAATAGCCGGCCATGGACTCGTCAACCGAGTTATATACCACTTCGTAAACCAGATGGTGCAGACCGCGGTGGTCGGTGGAGCCGATGTACATTCCCGGACGTTTGCGGACCGCCTCCCGGCCGCCGAGTACCTGGATATCTTCAGCGGTGTAACTGTCTGATTTTTGGGTGTCGGTGAGCTTTTCTTCAGCCATAGTTCTACCTTAAAACGAAATTTGACGGTCTTGCCGGTAAGCACCGGGCGGTAACCGCGCCGGTCAGAAATGTCAGAGGGAATAAATGTGCGTAAATCATGTGCTTCAAGCCCTAGTATTATAACATTTTAGGATTGTATGGGGCAAAGGTGGAAACGTGGCACAATGTTTCGCTCCCGTTTATGGTGAGCTGGTTGAGTCCCCGAACGGTTATTTTGTTTTAGCGTTCAGGAGTGTTGCAGTGTGCCGGGCAAGCGCCCGAATTTAAGTGGTCTGTGATTGAAAATAGCCGTGGACAAGCGGCAACCAGAAGATAGCCAACAGAAAGATAATGTTGACTGAAGAAATATCGGGCTCAATTGGAATATAAGGCTCTAACAACATGGCACCAAGATAGCCTGTGATGATAAGTAGCCAACGCCAAATTCCCAGCCGGCCTGGAATTCGGGCAATAATATACGCGAAGGCGATGTAGACTGTGGCTACCAACCAGAATTCAAAATGCCGATATTGCCCGATAGCGATGATGATTCCAATAAATATGATGCTGGCAAGAATATTAACAATGAGCAATGACTCGAGGTCGCCTTTAGTGGGTACCCTTTTGTCCGCCATATCGGTCTCCTGTCTCAAATCAACAGCGTCAGGTAATTTTAGCCCCCCCGCAAAAAATCAAAGCTATGATTTACCAGGCCATGCGGTACAGGCGTTCCAGGTCAGCCTGATTGACTTCAGTCGGGTTATTTACAATCCAGGGCGAGGAGACCACGGCCAGCCGGGCCAGCTCAGGAATGGCGCTTTCAGCCACGCCGAGGCCTTTCAGCCGCAGCTTCATACCAACACTTTTCAGCCAGTCCTCTACCGCTTTGAGCCCGTCTTCGGTGCTGAAGACGCGCTCACCGAGGAGGTTTATCCGGTCAGCTTTGACCCGGGAAACATCGGCCAGCCAGGCCGGCAGCATGGCTGCCAAGCCGTTGCCGTGGGCGATATCATACAATCCCGAAACCGGGTGTTCAATGCCGTGCAAGGTCATAGAGCCGTTACCGCCGCCCAGCCCGGAAAAGGCAGAACAGGCCATAGTAGAAGCCCAGGAGAGGGCGCGTCGGGCCTCGATGTCATGCAGATTATCGCGCAGGACTGGAAGGTAGGTGACTACTGTGCGCATCATGGCCTCCCGCCAGCCGTCATTGAGGTCCTCCGGAATGGATGCGGTAATATAAGGTTCCAGGGCGTGGCAGAAGATATCCACGCCGCCTTGAAGGGTCGGTTTCAACGGCAGTGACAGCGTCAATTCCGGATCAATAACGGCTGCTCGTGGTTGTAATGAAGGACGGGACAATACCCGTTTCTGGTGGCTGGTCCAGTTAGTGATGACGGCACCGGAATTGACCTCAGAGCCTGAGGCGGCCACGGTGGGCCCCATCAATAGCGGAGGCACTTTACCGGCCGGGTTATCATTGGTGGTGATGTAATGCCACACTGGGTGATTATCGGCGGCAGCCAGGGCGATCCCTTTGGCGGCATCCATGGCGCTACCGCCGCCGAGGGCGATCACCAAGTCAATATGTTCATTCCTGACCAGTGCCGCACCTTCATCAACGGTTGAAGCCCGCGGGTTCGATTCTATTTTATCAAACAGGAAAGCTTGTATCCCGGCATGCTCCAGCATATCAGCTGCCTTATCCAGAATACCCAGACGGCGTAAGTTGTTCTGTCCGGATACAATAACGGCACGCTTCCCCAGTGTAGAGGCTTCATCGGCGAGACGGGTGAAAGCTCCTTCGCCAAAGATTATTTTGGTGGGTAGATTGAATTCTGTCATCGACATGCATAGCCTCCATTTAAGCATTCTTTATCAATATAGGCCCGAATAGACCGGTGAGTCAATAACATCAGGTTTGCGCCGTGCGGAAGGTGGGGCTTATAATTTTATACGATGAAGGAACTAACGGAAATTCTCGTTGCTGATCTGGGCGGAACCAAGGTCCTGGCCGGTATCGTGGGCGAAGCCGGGAAGCTGCAGCATCGGCGCAAACGGGAATCTGCAGGCGGCGGCACACTGGATGATATCCTTGTCAATCTTTACGCCGTCCTTGATGAAGTCCTGGATGTCTCGAGCATCCGTCCAGCGGCGGTAGCTCTGGCGTCGGCTGGGGCGATTGACCTGAACAAGGGTATCGTTACCCATTCACCCAACATGATGGCGGTCAACGGCGCACCTTTGAGAGAACTGCTGTCTCGCCGGTATGATGTGCCGTCGGTGATATTGAATGATGCCAGTGCTGCTGCTCTGGCGGAACACCAAGAGGGCGCGGGCAAAGGCAGCCGCAACATGATCTTTCTGACCGTTTCCACCGGTATCGGGGGTGGTATCATTGTGGAAAACAATCTTTATCAGGGAGCCGATGGGACCGCAGGTGAATTTGGTCACACTACCATTGATCTTGACGGCCAGCCGGATACCTGCGGCGGGTACGGCTGCCTGGAACAGTATGCCTCCGGTACTGCCATTGCCCGGAACGCAACCAGTTTGCTGAAATCGGGCCGGGAATCCGGTTTGAACGATGTTCTGGCACATCATGGCCGGATCACTGCGGCTGATGTGGCCGCGGCGGCCATGTCGGGTGATAAGTTGGCCGGTGAGGTGTTTGATGCCGCCATGTGGGCGCTGGGAACTGGTCTTATCAGCATTGTTAACGTATTCAATCCAGAAATAGTCGTCATTGGCGGCGGTGTCAGCCAGACAGGAGACCAACTCTTCGTGCCGGTACGCCGTGCAGTGGCTGAACACGCTTACAAACTACCGGCGGTCCGAGTGAAGATCGTTCCGGCCGCTTTGGGAGATGAAGCCGGGGCTATCGGCGCTGCGCTTTACGCCCGGAAGGAACTTGATTTATGACCCACTTCAAAAAAGCAGTTATAGCTGCCGGCGGTGCCGGCACTAGGTTCTTGCCCATTACCAAGAGTGTTCCCAAGGAAATGCTGCCCCTGGCTTCCAAGCCGGTAGTTCAATACGCCGTGGAAGAAATAGCGGTTTCCGGCATTAAGGACATCACTTTTGTGATTGCCCACGGCAAGGAGTCCATTGTAGATTATTTCAGCCAGGACCCGGGTTTGGAAACCTTGTTGGTAGCCAGGGGCGACGCTTCAAGTCTGCGTAAGATTCGCGCCCTCTCTCGGATGGCTCATTTCAGCCGGGTATATCAGCCTGCACCGCTGGGTTTGGGCCATGCTGTCGGTTTAACAGCCGAAATAGTCGGTGAGGAACCATTTGCTCTGGTGCTTCCGGATGACGTCATTGACGCTAAGGAGCCGGTGCTTAAACAGATGCTGGAAGTTTATAAAAAGCATCCCGGCAATATTCTGCTGGTGGAAAAATGTCGCCCTGAGGATACCGCACGCTACGGTATCATTGATGCCGAAACGGTGTCACCGGGAGTATATCGGGTGAAAAACTTGGTGGAAAAACCAAAACCCCAAGATGCACCCTCAAACCTGGCAATTGTCGGTCGGTATTTACTAATGCCTCAGATTTTCGAAGCTATTGCCCGGAGCAAGCCGGGTAAGGGCGGTGAGATCCAATTGACCGATGCCATTCGACTTCTCCTGGAAAACCAGCCTGTCTACGCCTGTGAATTTGAAGGTACCCGCTATGACACCGGTACACCCGATGGCTGGCTGGCGGCTAATAATGCCTGGGCGGAAAAAGAAAGAGCTCGCTCATAACAGTCACCTTTTTCAGTCGTATCTTTGCCTAATGGGTGAATTGACATCCCCATACCCCTCGCCTACAATCTAAAGCTATACTATTCAAGCAGGTGTTAGATTATCATGCCCATGACTGGTGATGAATTACGTAAAATTTTTTTGGATTATTTCGCGGAGAAAGGGCATAAAATTATGCCTTCTGCGTCACTTATTCCTCACGGCGATCCGACCCTGCTTTTGACCACTGCCGGGATGGTACAGTTTAAGCCTTATTTTTTGGGGAAGGAAAAGCCTCCGGCCCCCCGGTTGACCACTACACAAAAGTGTTTTCGTACTACTGATATTGACTCAGTCGGGGACTCTTCCCACCTGACCTTCTTTGAGATGCTGGGTAATTTCTCGGTCGGGGATTATTTCAAGAAAGAGGCCATTGACTTCGCCTGGGAATTCGTGACCGGTCGGCTTAAGCTCCCTGAGGGCCGTTTGTGGGTTACGGTCTTTCTGGATGATGATGAAGCCATTCGCTTCTGGCGGGCTAAAGGCGTCCCAGCCGAACGCATCGTGCGTTTGGGAGAGAAAGACAATTTCTGGGGCCCAGCCGGGGATTCCGGTCCCTGCGGCCCGTGTTCTGAGATCCATTATGATTTTGGCGAGGCCGTAGGCTGTGGCAAACCTGACTGCGGCCCGGCTTGTTCCTGCGGCCGTTTTTGTGAAATCTGGAATCTGGTTTTCATGCAGTTCAATCAGGATGCAACTGGCGTCCGCACGCCGCTGCCGCGACCCAATATTGATACGGGTATGGGACTGGAACGACTGTCGGCCATCATGCAGGGTAAATCCACTGTTTATCAGACCGATCGGTTTAACTACCTCTTGGATAAAGTTGTCGAGATATCCGGCAAAAAGTACGGAGTAGATACCGAAACAGACCGCGCCATGCGCATTGTCGCCGAACATTCCCGGGGGATTACTTTTCTCATTGCCGACGGGGTGATTCCCTCTAATGAAAGCCGCGGCTATGTACTGCGGCGGTTATTGCGGCGTACCGCGCTCTTTGGACGGATGCTGGGGTTGGAAAAACCTTTTATGGTGCCGTTGGTAGAGGCGGTGATTGCTCATATGGGTCAGGTTTATCCAGAGCTCAAGATCCGCCGGGACTTCATCATTGAACTGGTGGCGCGAGAAGAGTCCCGCTTCGCTGAAACGCTCTATACCGGTGTACAGTTGCTTGAGGATATGATGGCCACAACGGTTGGGGGCCGCCGTATTAACGGCGAACAGGCTTTCAAATTGTATGACACCTACGGTTTCCCGTTGGATCTGACCATGGAGATCGCCTCCCGTAACGGCTTTGAAGTTGATGCTGAAGGGTTTAGTCAGGAAATGGCACGACAGCGGGAAAAAGCCCGGGCCGGCGCCAAGTTCGTTCTGGACACGTCCAGTCACGGCAATCACACATTCAAAGCTACCTGCTTCACTGGCTACGACCAGTTGTCTCAGTACGGTACGGTTGATGGTATTTTTAAGAATAGCGCCCAGGTTGATGCCATTTCCGAAGGTGAGCAGGGCGGTCTCATTTTGGACAAAACCGCTTTCTATGCCGAAATGGGCGGCCAGAGCGGGGATACCGGCCGTATTACTGCCGGTGAGAACATCTTCGTGGTGACCGGCACGGTGCCGCTGTCGCCGGGCGTTACATTGCACCAGGGTTATGTTGCCCAAGGCGTTTTCCATATCGGTGACGAATCGCTGACCAGTGTTGACCCTGCCCGCCGTTATGATACCGCCCGCAACCATACCGCCACTCACTTGCTGCAGGCGGCATTGCGGGAGGTGCTGGGTGTGCACGTCCAGCAACGTGGTTCGGTGGTTGCACCGGAGCGATTACGTTTTGATTTCTCGCATCTGAATGCGGTCACGCCGGAGGAGATTACGCGGATTGAAGACCTCGTCAACGAACGTATCCGGGAGAATCACCCGATAAGTGCCACTGAGACCGGTTATCAGGAAGCCCTCAAAACTGGAGTCACTGCGCTGTTTGGTGAAAAGTATGGTGAAACGGTGCGGGTACTGGCCATCGGGAGCGATGAAACAATCTCCGCTGAACTCTGCGGCGGCACCCATATCAAGGCTACCGGAGAGATAGGGTATTTCAAGATTACCAGCGAGTCCAGCGTCGGTGCCGGACTCAGGCGCATTGAAGCTGTCACCGGCCGAGGTGCTGAGGCCTGGCTTCGGAATCAGTTCAAGGAGTTTGAAGAAAAGGCCGCTCATCTTCAGGCAGAAATTGATGCCGGCAGGCACACCGTGACTGCTTTAGAGCGGGAATTGGCCCGGCAAGACGCCGCTGCTCTCATCGGCGGCGCCCGGGATATTGACGGCGGCAAACTGCTGGTGGCTGCGGTGCATGAAGTAAACATGGACACCCTGCGGGATATGCTTGATGAGTTACGGAATACACTTGGTTCGGCGGTTATCGTCCTGGGTTCGGTCTGGGCCGACAAACCAGTCTTCCTGGCCGCTGCCAGCCCGGAACTGGTCGATAAAGGCTATCACGCCGGTAATATTATCAAGCGGATGTCGCAAATTGCCGGTGGCGGCGGGGGCGGCAAGCCGAATCTGGCTCAAGGCGGCGGGCGCGATAAAGACAAACTCCAGGAAGCCCTGGATGCGGTCAGCGAGTTCATCAGGTAGGATACCGTGCTTGAACGCGTCATTGGACTGGACGTAGGAGATAAGTGGGTCGGAGTGGCTTTGTCCGATCCCATGGGTATCATTGCCTGCCCGCTGACTATTCTGGAACGCGCAGATGAATTGACCGATGCTGAGGCGGTAGTGAAAATTATTGTTCAGCATCAGGCTGCCAAAGTGATTGTGGGTCTGCCGCGGCTGTTGACCGGAGTGGTCGGCACACAGGCGGAACGGGTACAGTGCTTTGCCCAGCGCCTGGCCTCAATCACTGATACTCCGGTAATTTTTCAGGATGAGCGCTTTTCCACGGCCGGCGCTCAGGAAATTATGAAGGCAAACCGCAAGCGAAAGAAAGGTTTTTATTCCCGAGAGCGGGATGACGCGGTGGCCGCAGCGGTGATTCTACAGGATTGGCTGGATGAGAACCGGCCGATGGTTTAGTTATGGAAATAATAGATCCTCATTTTAAGAACAATCCCCGCCCCTATATCGTCCAGAGTCTGATGGCATTGGTGGCTTTATTTTCCATATTGTTCTTTGTGGAGAGCCTGACTCAAGCCGTTATTGTTGCAGCCTTGGGGGCTTCAACTTTTGTAGTTTTTTCTATGCCTCATTCCATTACCGCTCGGCCGCGGCGTTTAATCGGCGGGCATATTGCCGGGATTATCGTAGGTGCCGGCTGCCACTATATCTTTTATCAGACTGGGTTTATTGCCGGGGACGCGCCGCTGGCACTGACCATTTTCACCTATGCCGTGGCGGTGGCTGTAGCGATGTTGCTGATGGCTGCTACTAATACGGAACATCCGCCGGCGGCGGCAACGGCACTAGGGATGTTGATTTATGATGGAGCGCTGCTGGCCATACCGGCCATTATTATTTTTGCCGTTGCTCTGGCCTTGACCCGTCGGGCGCTGGGGCGCTATCTGATAGATTTATTTTGAGGAATGCATGACCGCAATATCTTTTGAACTGGAAAAATCCGGGACTGTCAGGACCGGCACGCTGCGCCTTCCCCATGCAGACGTACCGACACCGTGTTTCATGCCGGTCGGCTCCCAGGCTACCATCAAGACTTTGACGCCGGATGAAGTGGCCGCCATCGGCTATAAGCTAATACTGGCCAATAATTACCACCTGTATCTGCGCCCCGGCACGGCGGTAGTGGAAAGCTACGGCGGGCTGCATCAGTTCATGGGTTGGGACGGCGCGCTGTTGACCGATTCCGGCGGCTACCAGGTCTTTTCGCTGTCGCCACTGCGAAAAGTGACTGATGAAGGTGTTACCTTTCGTTCTCATATCGACGGTTCGGAGCATTTTTTCAGTCCCGAACTGGCGATCAAATATCAAGAATCATTCGGGGCAGATATCATCATGGCTTTGGACGAATGCCCGCCGGTGGAGGGCTCCCACGACACTATCAGCGCTGCGGTGAAACGTACCCAGGATTGGGCGGGGCGTTGCTTAAAAGCCAAAACCCGCCAAGATCAGGCATTGTTCCCTATTGTCCAGGGGGGGCTGCATGCCGATTTGCGACGCTGTTCGGCAGAAGGGCTGGTGGCCTTGGATTTCCCCGGCTATGCTATCGGTGGACTGGCTATAGGTGAAAGCAAGGATCAGACTATTGAGATAACGGCTGCGGTCACCGATGTTTTACCGGCGGATAAGCCCCGTTATTTGATGGGGGTCGGCTCCCCGGAGGACATCGTCCGCGCGGTGGCGGCCGGAGTGGACCTGTTTGATTCGGCTTTGCCCACCAGAGTTGCCCGCAACGGTGCGCTGTTTACCCGTCAGGGGCGCATTGATATAGTTAATGCCCGCTATCAGGGAGATAAAAACCCTGTTGAGGCCGGCTGCGGTTGTCCGGCCTGCACCGCCTTCTCCGCCGGTTATGTGCATCATCTATTCCGGGCCAAAGAACTGCTGGGCCATCGGCTGGCGACGCTGCATAACCTGTATTTTATGAGCCGTTTGATGGCTGATATTCGGCAGGCCATTGTTGCCGGACGCTATGATGACTTTGCGAGGGATTTTCTTTCGGACTACCGGCCGACGGATGAGAATGTGCGCCTCAGTCAGAAACGCCAGTGGCTGAATGACCGGAATAAACCTGCGGACAACGCTTAACCACGAAGGCCGAAAAACTGGTATATTGAACTCGTCGCGGGGTTGTGTAACAATTATCTCAGTAATACTAGGAGGCCGGTTATGGCGGAGACGTTTAGCCCGGAACTTAAAAAATTGATGAATATCGCCCAGGACACCGGTCTGTCCGCCGGGATGCGCTCTCAGGCGATTGCCGACATCGCCCGCTTAGGCAGCCGGCAGGCGTTCCTGGCGTTGTTGGATATTGCCGCGAACAAGGAAATGGACTTCGAGATACGGGACCAATCTCTAGTCAGTGCTCGGGATATCATCAAAACCGAAAAATAGTCGCGACCACGTTGTTTTCCGGCTAACTACCGGATGTCATACCTTATTTTCACAGTTGATTATACGCAGAAGGGGAAACCATGTCCTTAGATATCGGTATTATCGGTCTGGCTCAGAGTGGCCGGACCACCATCTTTCAGGCAGCTACTGGCAGTGCTGCGGCTAAATCAGGTGAGGCGGCCCATGTCGGTGTAGCCCGGGTGCCTGATGCGCGCATAGACAAACTGTCAGCGATGTTCAATCCTAAAAAGACCACTTTTGCTGAGGTCAAGTACTTGGACCTCGGCGCCTCAGTCAAAAGCCTGGCGCAGTCCGGCGTCGGAGGTGAGGCGTTGAGGGAATTGTCCAACATGGATGAGCTCATCAACGTGGTGCGCGCCTTTGAGGATGATACCGTGCCCCATCCCCAAATTACGGTGGATGCCGCGCGGGACATAGAGGCCATGAACCTGGAACTGACCTTTTCTGACCTGGCTATTCTGGAACGCCGTCTCGGGCGCATTGAGCAGTCACTGAAAAGTGCCAAAGCGATTGAACGTCCCAAGTTTATTGCTGAACAGGATCTTTTGACCCGCCTCAAGGGTGAACTGGAAAAAGACATTCCGCTGCGCGATGTGGCTCTGGACGCCGAAGAGGAAAAAACCATATCAGGCTACCAGTTCCTGTCAGCCAAGCCGCTGCTGATAGTGGTCAATATCGGTGAGGAAGATCTCGCCCGCGCAGTGGAGATAGAAAAAGAGTTGTCGGAACGCTTCTCCGGCCAAGGCTGCCGCGTAATTGCGATGTGCGGCAAGCTAGAGGCGGAGCTGGTAACCATGGATGATGAATCAGCGGCGGAATTCCGCTCGGATTACGGTCTGGCCGAGACCGGACTGACCCGTACCGTGAGGGCCTCATACGAACTACTGGACCTGATATCTTTCTTCACCGTCGGGCCGGACGAAGTCCGGGCCTGGAGCATTTCTGCCGGCCTGCCGGCGCAGCAAGCAGCGGGTAAGATTCACTCTGATATTGAGCGCGGTTTCATCCGGGCAGAGCTGGTGGCCTACGATGACCTCATCCGCACCGGTTCCATGGCTGAAGCCAAGAAGCAGGGCGTGATGAGACTGGAAGGCAAGACCTATATCGTGAAGGACGGCGACATCGCTCACTTCCTGTTTAATGTTTAAGAATGAACCAGTCTGAATTGGTATTTGAAACCCCTCCAATTTAGAACAAATTAATCAAGCCTTGCGTCCGGCAGGTCTTGACACAGCGCCTGCCAAACGGAGAGTTCAGGCTCCGCACTTCAGCTGGTTCGGGTTTATCCTTTGTCGAAGATTCTCCTATTTACATCTGCCCCGCTACAATAGTATCATCAGGCGTTAAAGGAGCAACATGGATTATCAGTCGCCTCGGGGTACTCAGGACATCTTGCCGGAAGAGCAACCGTACTGGCGCTTCATCCAGGACAAAGCGGCGGACATCGCCGCCCGCTACGGTTATGCCCGGATTGATACGCCGACCTTTGAGGATGCCCGTCTTTTCACCCGCACTGTCGGTGAAGAAACCGATATCGTCAGCAAGGAAATGTACACGTTCGCTGACCGCGGCGGCTCAGACCTGACGCTGCGCCCGGAAGGCACCGCGCCGGTGGGCCGCGCTTACATTGAACACGGCATGGGGTCTCGCCCCAAGCCGGTCAAACTGTATTATCTGGCCAATATCTTTCGCTACGACCGTCCCCAAGCCGGCCGCTACCGGGAGCATCATCAGTTCGGGTTTGAGCTCATTGGGGACGCCGATGCTGCGGCGGATGCCGAGGTGATTGATATGGCCTGGCGTTTCTACCGGGAAATGGGATTGAACACCATGCCGGTACAGCTCAATTCCATCGGCTGCCCCGATTGCCGGAAAAATTACATCATCGCGCTCAAGGATTATTACGCCAATGGTATCGCCAGCCAGTGCCAGGATTGCCGGGCCCGTTATGACAACAATCCGCTGCGGCTGCTGGACTGTAAGAAACCGGATTGCAGCGCCGCCGCTTCAGGTGCGCCCAATTCGACCGGGTATCTTTGCCCTGACT
Source organism: Dehalogenimonas sp. (assembly GCA_050864255.1). Taxonomy (GTDB): domain Bacteria; phylum Chloroflexota; class Dehalococcoidia; order Dehalococcoidales; family Dehalococcoidaceae; genus Dehalogenimonas. Next base: position 146,965 of record JBOWAX010000002.1, on the reverse strand, counting down.
GTCTGACGCATTTCGAACGGCTGAAAGAACTGCTGGCGGCAGTGAATATTCCCTTTGAAGTCAATCACCGGCTGGTGCGCGGCCTGGATTATTACCGCCGCACTGTCTTTGAGATTCAGCCACTGGAAGAGGGAGCTCAGTCCACCATCGGCGGTGGCGGCCGTTATGACGGTCTGATAGAACAGCTCGGCGGTGAAACGACCCCGGCGGTCGGTTTTGCCACCGGCATTGAGCGGATTATTCTCAATCTCAAGCGGCAGGGAATTCCTGTGCCTCCCCTACCCGCACCGCAGTTCTTCCTGGCTTGGTTGGGAGAAGCAGCCAGCGTACCGGCTTTCACTCTGGGTGCTGAACTCCGGAGCGCCGGCGTGCTGCTGGCGCAATCGCTCGGCGGCCGCAGTTTGAAAGCGCAGCTGCGTCAGGCTTCCGCTCTCGGAGTCAGTTACACCTTGATTCTGGGTGAATCTGAACTGGAGAGCCGGACGATAATTCTGCGGGATATGGGGAACTCGGAACAACGTCCGCTGCCGCTGGACGGACTGGCGGAGTCACTGGCAGCATTATAGACCAGAAATTCTTCTTATACGTCCCATCAAAATCCCTCTGATAATTTAATCAAGCTATTGAACAGCAACCTTTAGCTGACCTTTGGCAGTCTAAAATGCTATAATATAGCGTCATGTTGGACGTCGTTGGTGCGTCAATTTGCCCGCGTTGCGCCAATCAAGTAAAATCTCACATCTAAATCTGGTTATAGGAGCGACTGATGGCTTACAACGACGATGAACAGGCTAAGCTGAAGAAGGGTAATGCCCAGGCAGCCATTGAATTCGCCATGGCCGGCCGCTGGAAAGAGGCCGCTGAAGCCAATCAGGCCATCCTGGAAATTTTTCCAAATGATCTGGAGGCGCTGAACCGCCTCGGTCGGGCTCAGATGGAACTTGGCGAATATGATGCCGCCCGCAAGGCGTACAGCAAGTCCCGGGAATTAGACCCGTATAACAGCATCGCCGACCGCAATTTGAAGCGGCTGGAAGTCCTGTCCGCCTCTGGCGCCCGCCCGGCGAAGGCTGATGGACAGGGAGTACCAGCTAAGGCTTTTATTGAGGAAATCGGTAAGGCCGGGGTAGTGGTACTGTCCAAGCTGGCTTCGCGGGAAGTGCTGGTCCGGGTGGATGCCGGGGACAAGGTTAATTTGCGTCCCGGCCCCGGCGTGTTGTTTGTAGACAGTATGGCTGGGGATTATCTCGGCGTTGTAGATGCCCGCACCGCATTGCGGTTGCTCAAGCTGATGAAGGGCGGCAACCGTTACTCCGCCACCGTGGTCAGCTCGGATGATAATAAGTTGGCAGTAATGATTCGGGAGATCTACCAGCACCCCTCTCAGGCGGGGCATATCTCCTTCCCGGCGCGCCTTTCGGCCGCAGCGGTCCGTAAACCGGATCTGGATGATACCTTGGCGGATGATGAAGACACCGAAAACGGTCAGGAAGAAATTGAAAAGCCAGCAGTGGCGGATGATGAAGCTTTTTCGGAAGACGATGAAGATAATGATGACGATGACGACGACGACGATGACGACGAACTGGAGGTCTAAATGGTAATCGGTAATACCCGTCCCATTAATATTGAGGACGAGATGAAAAGCTCGTACCTGGATTATGCCATGAGCGTAATCGTATCCCGGGCGCTGCCCGATGTCCGGGATGGGTTGAAACCAGTACACCGGCGTATCCTTTTTGCCATGAGCGATCTGGGTATGCACTACAACACCTCCTACAAGAAAAGCGCCCGTATCGTCGGTGAAGTTCTCGGTAAATATCATCCCCACGGCGACACCTCTGTTTACGATGCCATGGTGCGCATGGCCCAGAATTTCTCGTTACGCTATATGCTGGTGGACGGCCAGGGTAACTTCGGTTCTGTAGACGGCGACCCTCCGGCTGCCATGCGGTACACCGAGGCTCGTTTGATGCGTTTAGCGGGGGAACTTCTGGTAGATATTGACAAAGATACCGTTGAGTTCATGCCCAACTTTGATGCCTCCCTTAAAGAACCGACGGTGCTGCCGTCGCGTTTGCCGGTATTACTGATGAACGGTGCCTCAGGTATTGCAGTGGGTATGGCGACCAATATCCCGCCGCATAATCTGACTGAACTCTGCGATGCTATCTCTTACCTGATTGATAACCCGGAATGTGGCCTGGACGATCTGATGCAGTTCGTCAAGGGGCCGGATTTCCCCACTGGCGGTCTAATCCTGGGCCGTGAGGGTATCCGCAGCGCCTACGCTACCGGTCACGGCAAAGTCGTTGTCCGCGCCCGGGCCCACGTGGCCGATGTGGCAGAAACCGGTGGCCGGCGCCAGATTATCATTAGCGAACTCCCCTACCAGGTGAATAAGTCCGATCTGGTCAAGCGCATTGTTACCCTGTCCCGTGAGCGTAAGATCAATGGTATCGCTGAGGTACGGGATGAATCTGACCGTCAGGGAATGCGGATGGTTATTGAACTCAAACGCGACGGCGAACCGCAACAGATTCTCAACAATCTATACAAGCACACCAACCTTCAAACCTCTTTCTTCATCAATATGCTGGCCCTGGTGGACAACCGCCCGGTGGTGCTCAACCTTAAGGAAGCGCTGAATCACTATATTGAATTCCGCCAGGAGATTATCACCCGCCGCACCAAGTTTGAACTTAAAGCGGCTAAAGCCAGAGCTCATATTTTGGAAGGTCTTAAAATTGCTCTGGACAACCTGGACGCCATTATTAAACTTATCCGCCACGCGGAGAGCGGCGACACCGCCCGCCGTGAGCTTATGTCCAAGTTCGAGCTGTCCCAGCTTCAGGCACAGGCCATTCTGGACCTCCAGCTGCGCCGTCTGGCTAACTTGGAACGCCAGAAGATCCTGGACGAGTACGCTGAGGTGCTCAAGCAGATTTCCTACCTTGAAGACTTGCTGGCCAATCCACGCAAGGTACTGGCGCTGGTCAAGTCCGATATCGGTGAAATTAAAACCAAGTACGGTGATGCCCGCCGCACCGAGATTCAGTCTCAGGGCGTCATTGAGTTCCGCGAGGAAGACCTCATTCCCCATCAGAGCATGGTGGTGACGCTGACAGAGCGCGGCTTTATCAAGCGGGTACCTACTGAGGTCTATCGGCTGCAGCACCGCGCCGGCCGCGGTAAGAGCATCATCAAGACCCGCGAAGAAGATTCGGTACGTTTCATCATGGTGGCTGATACCCATGACAGCGTGCTGCTCTTTACCAACCGCGGTAAGATATTCTCCATCCGCTGTCATGAGATCCCCTGCGACCTGTTGCGCACCGCCAAGGGCCTTGCCATCATCAACCTGGTGCCTCTGGCGGAAAGCGAGCGGATAACCTCCATGATCGCCGTATCCGAATTCAGTGAGAACACCTCGCTGGTCATGGCCACCGCCGGTGGAGAGGTCAAACGGACCCTGGTTTCCGACTTCGCCGCCGTGCGCTCCAGCGGCCTGATTGCCATGGATCTGCCCAAAAACGACGAACTTATCGGCGCCGTCCTGGTCAATGCCGATCAGAATATTCTCCTTATTACCCATAATGGCCAGTCCATCCATTTCCCGGCTGAAGACCTGCGGGTTTCGCAGCGGGCTTCCGGAGGTGTCCGCGGTATGACCATGGAAGCAGATGACCGGGTGGTCGGTCTGGATGTGGCTCTACCGGATCACTTCGTCCTGGTGGTCACTGACGGCGGTTACGGCAAGCTGACCCCGGTGGAAGAATATCCGCTGCAGCACCGTGCCGGTTCGGGTGTATTGACTTTCAAGGTGGTGGAAAAGACCGGTAAGGTCGTCGCCGGCAAGGTCGTAGACCGCGAGCATCAGGTGATGATTGCTACCGCCGAAGGCGTGGTGATCCGCACCCCGGTCGGTACTGAAGATCAAGAGAAAGGTATTATCGTCATGGGGCGCAGTACCCAGGGGGTCATTGTCATCCGGCCGGATGAGAACGACCGTGTGGTCACTTTTGCCACCATGGTAGAGTAAGCACCACTCTTACGGCTCATACGGGGCACCCCTTGACAACCATCGTAGCATGGGGTAGAGTTATAAAGAACAATTGTTCAGTCAGGGAGGGATTATGCCTAGAACAGCCAGAAAGACTATGTCCGAGAGACAGCTTAAAATGCTGGAATTTATCCGGGGGTATTTTAACGATTTCGGTATCCCTCCCAGTATCCGGGACATCGTGTCCGGCTGCAAGATCAGCTCCACCTCGGTGGCTGACTATAATTTGAAACACCTGGAACGCGCCGGATATATCCGCCGCCATAAGGATGTCTCCCGCGGTATTGAACTCTTAGGCGCCGAAGGCCGTCCGCGCCAATTAGTTCCCCTGCTGGGTAAAATCGCCGCCGGCCGACCGATACCGGTGCCGGATGTTGACACCTGGAAGCCGGAACTGGCCGCCGAGAATGTGGACGTGCCGGAGACTATGATCGGCCACCGCAAGAATGTCTTTGCCCTCAAAGTTCGGGGCAACTCTATGATTGACGCCCTGGTCAATGACGGCGATATCGTCATTATGCAGGCCGCCACCGACGTAGAGAACGGCCAGATGGCTGCGGTGTGGCTGAAGTCTGAAAAAGAAGCTACTCTGAAACGGGTCTTCAAAGAAGACAACGGCAAGATCCGCCTGCAGCCGGCCAACGCATTAATGACGCCTATGTGGGAAAATGCCAAGAACGTGGTCATCCAGGGCCGGGTTATCGGGGTGCTGCGGAAAGTTGCGTAGTTCTGTTCCTAACGCTCAGTTTAAAAAGATTGGCAAATCCCTTTTTACCCGTGGTCTGGTGTCCTCTCACAGCGGTAATCTGTCCGTCCGCCTGGACGATGGCCGCATGGCCATCACCCGCCGCGGTTCTCAGCTTGGCGCTCTCCGGGACCAGGACATTATCGTCACCGGCATCAGCGCCGACGATGATCAGACCCAGTTGGCCTCGGTGGAACTGCCGGTACACCGCGCCATCATGGAAGCCACCGGCGCCGGTGCCATCGTCCATGCTCACCCGCCCCATGCTATTGCCCTGTCCATGACCGAGCCTGAGATCGTTTCAGAGCAGGCTGAGCTTTATGAACTGGGCACCATCAAAGTTTTAGGCTGGAATGAGAACGTTAAACCCGGTTGTTTGTCGGAAACCATCGCCCAGACACTCAAAACCCAGAAGCTGGCTCTGGTTTACGGTCACGGCACCTTTGCCATCGGTGCTGACTTGGAAGAAGCCTCCAAGTACACTGCCGGACTGGAAGAGGCCTGTCAGGTGCTATGGCTGGTGAAGACGCTCAGGAAGGCGAAGTAATTATTCCAGCCTCCCTCTGGAAATTTCAGTTCCCGTGTTTTAAATAACCTCCAATTCAAAATCACCAAATTTCAATTAACCAAACTGGTTTCAGTAGTTAGTGAATCCTCTTATTCTTAGACATACGCGGTAATCCCTATATTTTTCTTCTTGACCCCGGCTAATGGCAGGTATATCCTTATATCCATTAAAAATTATTATCGGGAGGTGTTTCATGGAAGACAGTTCAACCGGGTTAAAAAGCAATGTCGCCGGCTTGCTCTGCTATCTGGCGGTTTGGGTCAGCGGCTTAATCTTTTATCTCATTGAGACCAAGAGCCAGTTCGTGCGTTTTCACGCCGCCCAATCAATCATTGTCTTCGGCGGCTTGAGCATTGTTACCGCCATTCTGGCCATGATTCCCTTTATTGGTTGGGCCATAAACGCTTTCCTGGGTGTTGTGGGATTTGTTCTCTGGCTGCTGCTAATGATCAAGGCCTACCAGGGAGAGAAGTATAAGCTGCCTATCGCCGGAGATCTGGCGGAGCAATGGGCGGCTAAGAAGGTTTAACCCCAGAGTTCCCGCTGGCAATGACGGCCTTTTCTTGCTGACGTGATACCCGGATCAGGGTAAGGGTTTACCCGGTTCGGGTATCCTTTTGCGCTCCAGCACGCCGGCGAATATTGTTTTGTGCAAAATCAGCGGAAAACTTTTTCAATACGATTCTTCTTCCGCAGCTTTGGGCCCCTCGTGGGATTCAATATTTGAGACGAATGTCGATCCGGCCGCAGCAACATTCAGGCCTGCGGTTTCCATTTCAGCCGGAACATTCAAGTCTGCCATCATTTTCCGCAGCGCATCAGCAAATTGCTCCCCGTTCAGCTTCTCCCTCTCTGAAACTAACCGTCCAAGCGAAGCCACGGCCAGCAGAAAGACGCGGTGACTGTCAGGGGTTTTGCTGATAATGTCAGCAATTTTGGACCGGGCTATGGCAATCTCCCGGTCAATAGCCGACATTGCCCGGACTTGGCGGATTCGGGCTTCTTTGGTTTCCTGGAGGCAGCGGTGGTACTGGGCATAGAATCCGTGCTTGCGGGCGTTCTGATTTCCAGGCTGCCCTCCACGGCGGCGCCGCACCGGCGCTTCGGTTACTTCAGCCTCGTCAGATTGGTTTTGGGGAAACGAATGGGTACTAGTGTTCTCATAAATCATAGAACATAAGATAGCACGCATTCATGGGATTGTCAATGGGCAAATGTCCCATTTGGGGGATTTATTTTTGGGATATATGAAAATGACTGAGACGACGGGTATGACAGTGTTAGCTTCTGTTTTGTACTTCACAGGTTAGAACGATGACACTCAATAACAGTTGGTTTTACCGGCTGATTGGTAACGACCGGTCTCGTTGGAAAGGCAAAGAATGGTTGTTGGCATTGAACGGAGGCTGATGTTCAGAGCGGTTCCCTCGTTTTTTCAGACTCCCGGGCTTCCTCCCCTTGATCCGTATCCTGATGCTATAATTACCCACAACAACCCCAAGAGGAGAAAATACAATGGAAATCGGAGACAGGGTCCGGGTGGCATGTACCGAAAACGAAGGAACGATTCTTTTGTTACACCAACTCAAAATCCCGGGAAATCCCGCCAAAATGTATACGGTTCAATTTGATGACGGTCGGAAAATGAAAATTTTTGAACACCTTCTGGAGGTGGTGGCAGTGGCAACTGAGGGGGAATGACAATTGAGTTCCGCTACGAATCAATGCTTTAAGAATTGCTCAGTCAGCTAGTGTGGACGCTTACAAACTCTTGCAAAGACCACACTTATCAACTACAATCGGTTCAAAATAGGTGGTTTGTTGCCACTATCCGGTAAGGATCCAGTAAAAGGACCCGCATGATTGAGAAAAGAGAGCTTGGCAAATTCTTAACCCCACGCCGAGACATTAACACTCCCATTTACAATTGGTATCCCTACAAACATAGCTATTCAAAAGACCTGGTTCTCAATCTTTTAGATCACTTTAGTCTCACCCCAGGGTCATGGGTGTTGGACCCCTTTTGTGGTGGTGGGAATACTTTATTGACCTGTAAAAACGCTGGCATCAACTCACAAGGATATGACATATTACCGTTCGCGGTATTTTTAACAAGGGCGAAGACCGGCAATTACAACGCTGAGACTGTCCAATCCGCTCTTGAACTCTTAACTGAATCGAAATCTATGTTGACCGATGGTTATGAAGCTTCTTCTATTCCGATTTATGGGAGAGCCTTTGGGGAAACCACTCAAAAGTGGCTTCATTTTGTTAAGTCAAGGATCAATAAGATTACGGATCTCGATACACGGAATCTAGCAACACTTGCGGTATTAAGTATTCTCGAGAGCGTTGCGAAAGCCGCCAAATCAGGGGGGTTTTTAAGGATTATTGAAAGACCGGAATCATCTCACGAAGAACTTGAAATAAGGTTTATCGAACGCTTCAAGTCCTTTTTGGATGATATCAAAGCCAACACGCTCACGGAGCCGCCTTTGTCCTTTGCTGAACTTGGGGATGCGAGGCAACTTCCTCTTGCCCGTCAATACGATGCGGTCATCACTTCCCCACCCTATCCCAACCGTCATGATTACACTAGGATATATTCCCTTGAATTGGCCTATCATTTTCTTTCCGACAATGACCAATTGAAAAATTTACGCTATCGAACTTTGCGCTCCCATGTTGAAGCGCGTGAACAATATTCTCCAGACCAATACACAGAGCCGCTTCAATTAACTTCGTTGCTAGACCAAGCAGCAGCCAACGGCTTCAATAACACACAAGTTCATGCCATGATGGGTGGATATTTTGCCGATATGTTCATGGTTCTTAGCGAAATCAAGAAATCGTTAAAGCCCGCCGGACGAGTCGCAGTCGTAGTAAGTAATGTACGCTTCGCAGGTACAATGATTCCAGTTGATGAATTACTACTAGAAATCGGGCGAAAAGCTGGCCTAATTCCAGTTGATATTTGGATAGCAAGATACCGTGGTAATAGTTCCCAACAAATGAAAGTTTATGGACGGGTGCCTACACGAGAAAGCATTGTTCTTTGGACCAATAATGGATAAAGTTGTTTATCTTATTGGGGCAGGGGCGAGTCACGCTGAACTAAAGCGTTACGATTCAAGTGCGGGCATATGTATGAACGATGCGGTTGCTGGTGTATTAAAAATTATTAAAAATGATTATTCCAGTGACAATTCGCTAAGTGAATTGCTTAATACTTTAGATAATGGGACGATTCATCCATACAAATTAGACATTGAGAAAGTCATTTCTTTATATGAAACGGCAGGTACAAGAACCGACCAAGAAAGAGCAAACAACCTACGCAATGCTTTCAGTAAAACAATAATAGGTTCGATCGAACAAACTATTAAAGGTGACCGATTACCCCTCTTGATTTCTGCTTTATTTGATCTTCATACCATACCTGCACTCAATGAACAACTTCAAGGCATCCTAACTACTAATTATGATGGTTTTATTGAACAAGGATCGATGAATGTTCACGGAGCAATCAATTATCCCTTCGTACCAGCGATTCATGATGCCGACTATGTGTTTGATCAAAGTCTTCCACCAATAGTGAACCTCCATGGTTCTTTTTATTGGAAAAAGAGCCATCCAGTTGAATTATCCAAAAAGGCTGATCCCGGTTCCGAAAACGCACTATGGCTCCCGCCGGGGATTATCAAACAAAATGCGCAATACCCCTTTAATCTGTTATGGGGGACTGCACGGGAGCTTTTGAAATGCGACATCCTTCGCATTATTGGTTGTTCTCTCGGTGTATCTGATTTTAATATCTTATCGATGTTACATGTTACCAACCGTTTAAGGGATGACGGGGTGAAATTCAAGATAGAATATATAGATTATCCGGATAGGTTTAAAGATGTGGACGATCAATACCCTTTTCTCAACATTAATAGCGTCGGTGACATTCAAGAATTTAAAACATATTTTTTTGAAACCGAATATGACCCAACTGAATCAAGCGAAGGGGTCTTTTTGTTAGAACGCGACCAAATTTTCAGTTGGTTAGAAAGACACCCCCAGATAAATATTTTTGAGAAATGGCTGGTTTCAAAAGCTTATCAACTAGTTTCTCAAGATGAATCAGCAATAGCTACTTCTAAAGGGTTTTTGGAAAGACTATATTGCGAGGCTACTTAAATGAAAAGAACGATTACAAAGTGGAAAATACACGAGTTAGAGTCAATATATAAGCCAATGATTGGTTTTCCGGAATTCCAACGAGAAACCGTATGGGATTTAATTAAAAAGCAAATGCTTATTGATTCGATATTTCGAGGATTTGATATTTCGCCTTTATATTTTTATGCCAGTAGGAATGAGGATGGAGAGATAGCAAGTTATGATTGTATTGATGGACGTCAGAGGATTAACACCATCTATAGTTATTTAGCAAAGAATACTGAAGAAGATCCTCATAATGGATTCAAAGCGATTGTTACCAATGAAATCTATGATGATCCTAGTAACCCACTGTATCAGGCCGTAGATAATAAAAACTATGAACAATTGGATGAGAGCTACAAATGTATCTTCAACGATTACGAGTTGAACGTAATATTGTTAGAAGAAACGGTAGATGAAAAGGAACTTAACCTTCTATTTCTAAGATTACAGAACGCAGTAACACTGAACTCTGGAGAAAAACTCCATGCCATGAAAGGTGACATGCGTGATTTCGTTTTCTTAGGCGAGCCTAAAGGTATCCGCGAGCATAACTTTTTCAGTGAGAATGGAATAAACATCCCTTACAAAAGATATGCTCGAGAGCAAGTGGCCGCCCAGATAGCTTTGAATTACTTCAAATTACAAAACAAACATGAATTTGGGAGATCAAGATACATAGACCTTCAGCTGTTTTTTAAAGAAAAATCTAAATTTGACGATAATGACAAAGAATTAGTGTCAAAACTCAAAACAGTTCTACAAAAGATTGACGAGTATTTTAGGGAATCCATTTCGTTGATCAAAAATCGTGCTCTCGCAATATCGATATTCTTTATGGTTAATGAATTAATAGAGTCCGATAATGAACTACAAATTCCAAAATTCAAAGAATTTATTTTCAAGTTTCTCGCGACACTGGTCTGGCAAGTGAAAGAACATCAACGACTCAGTGCAGCTGAAGCCTATAAGAACATTTTATCCGGATTCCAAAATTATATTACTCAAGCGGCAGGCGAAAGTTACGCTATCAAGAAGCGCCATGAATTTCTTAAAGACTATTTTGAATATTATCTTAGAAACGGCAATAAGATAAAGGGAGATGATGAATACGCTATTGAGAGGTCAGAATCACCTGACATACATCGTAATGACTATTTAACTAGGCAACAAAGATTACCAGATAGTTAATGATTGACGTATTTGGCAAAAATATTAGTTCAGTCTATAATCCATACCTACACCACCATTAAAGGAGAGCCGCTATGCCGTCATATTGCTATTTTGAGGGTCAAATAATTCCTCTGGAGGACGCCAAAATCAGCGTTATGACGCATGCGCTGCATTATGGTACTGCTCTGTTTGAGGGCATCCGCGGCAATTGGAACGAAGATCATCAGCAGGTATATATCTTCCGTCTGCAGGAGCACATGGAGCGGATGAAGAACGGCGCCAAAGTACTTAGGCTCAATATTCCCAAAACTGCCGAAGAACTGGGCAAAATCACCCTGGAAGTGACTAAGAAATGCGGCTTCAAGGAAGATACCTATATCCGACCGCTGGCATATAAATCATCCAAGGCACTGGGGGTGAGGCTGCATGACCTGGAGTCCGAATTCCTGGTGTTTGCCATTCCCTGGGGGCGGTATCTGGACACCGATGCCTGCCGGGTTGCGGTTTCTACATGGCGCAGACCGGATGACAATGTCTTCCCGCCTTCAGTCAAGGCTACCGGGCTGTATATTAATAACGCATTGACCAAGACCGAAGCCATTGAAAATGGTTTTGATGAAGGGATAATGCTGGGGCCTGACGGCCACGTGGCCGAAGGAAGCGGTGAGAACATCTTCCTGATCCAGAACGGCAAACTGATTACACCGGCCGTATATAACAATATCCTTAACGGCATCACCCGTGATACCGTCATCACTTTGGCCCGGCAGGAACTGGGGTTGGAAGTGGTGGAGCGGCCGGTGGACCGTTATGAGCTTTATGTCGCTGATGAATGTTTCCTGACCGGGACTGCGGCGCACCTGACCCCAGTGTGCGAGATAGACCGGCATCCGCTGGGCAATGGCGGCGTCGGGCCAATCTCCGCGAAGCTGAAGGATTTATACTTTGATGCCATCAAGGGGAATTTGCCGAAGTATACCGAGTGGTGCACTCCCGTTTTTTAGGAAGCTGTCAGCTGTCAGCTTTCAGTAGTCAGCTTTCAGTAATGAGACGGTGGTAGTCGAACACGACCAGGGTGACCGAGATTGCTTCGGCGGAGCCTCGCAATGACGGGGGGAAGTCTGTTTTCTAAAGAAAACGGAAATTCCAAGCACTAAATGACAAATCCTAAACAATATCAAAGTACAAAATCCAAATACTTAACGAAAAGTGAGTTGTCAGCAGTCAGCTATCAGCAGTCAGTAGACAGTAATTAGTGAACAGTACACAGGGGGGGAGGCTTTTGGCCTCCCCCCCTCTTTTTTACTGACAAAGGGTTCGGGGCGTTCTATACTGATAACAGGATACCGCTTGACCGGCTGCGTTTGGGTGAATCATCGGTCGGCCAGCGGATACTTGACCGTCGGGAGGTGGAAGGATGGAAATCCTGGCACTGGTTCTGGGGTATCTCTGGGGCAGTATTCCGACCGCCTATTTGATCGCCCGCGCAGTTGCCGGCAGTGGAAACGCGCTGGGCGAGGGCAATATCGGCGGGCTGAACACCCTGCGCCGCATCGGGCTGAAGGCCGGGCTGGCGGTGGCCGGTATTGATATCGCCAAAGGTGCCGCGGCGGTGATGACTGCCTATTATATCCTGGGGGTTGAGCCTGCTTTCGTGTTGGGTGCCGGGGTTATGGCAGTAGTGGGCCACAACTGGATGGTGTGGCTGAAGTTCCGCGGGGGCAAGGGGATGGCTGCGGCAGTCGGGGTCGTAACTGCGGCCTCATTCATCTACGGCTTTCCGGCGGTGATTGCGGCCATGATGGCTGTTATTCTGGGCGTGTGGCTGGTGGTCCGCAACCTGGTGCTGGGCAACGGCGTCAGTTTGCTTCTCCTCCCGTTTATCACCTGGTATTTTACCGATTCCGGCACAGCTGCCTGGCTGGCGGCGGTACTCAGCGGTGTTATTGCCGTCAAGTATTACCCGGTCGCGCGGGAGGATTACCGGCGGCGGGGGCTGGCAGCCCTGGGGAGGGATGACCTCAAACCCAAGAAATGAATCCCACGCCGTGCGATTGCTCCCGGCGCGGTGCTATAATGCCGCATCATGCTGGCTATTCTTGCTTCCGTTTTTGTGATTTCCATGTCCGGCGCGCTGATGCCGGGACCGATGTTTGCCACGGTGCTGGCTAAGAGCTATAAGTCACCCTGGGCCGGGGCGCAGGTTTCGCTGGGGCATGCCGTGGTTGAAATACCGCTGATTCTGCTGATCTATTTTGGTGCCGCAACTATCCTTGAAAACGACGTTACCCACCTGGTTCTCGGTATCGCCGGGGGCAGCATGATCATCTGGATGGGGCTGGGAATGCTCCAGGCCCGCAAGGCTTACGCCGGCGGTACCAGGGACACTCCCTACAATGCCTTCACCGCCGGAATAATTCTTTCAGCGGGAAATCCGTTCTTCATAATCTGGTGGGCGACTGTTGGGGCGCTGCTGGTACTAAAAATCGCTGATTATGGCTTAGGCGGGCTGACAGCTCTGGTTTTGACGCATTGGGCGGTGGACCTGATATGGCTTTCTCTTGTTTCGGCGCTGGTGTTTAAAACGCACCGGTTATGGTCCCCGGCGGTGCATGAGGCGGTGTTTATGGGCTGCGGATTGCTCCTGATGGGGTTTGGGGCTTGGTTTGTGGTGACGGGGTTTCTCGCCGTCAGATGACGGCTACCAGCAATCAGCTTTCAGCTGTCAGCAGTCAGCTATCAGTAATCAGTAGACAGTAAATAGTCGAAGGGTTTGAGACGCAATCAGGAGTAAGTAGAAACGGGAGGCGTTTAACGCCTCCCGTTTCCTGTTTTCAAACCGTGGTTATTCTAGGATTGTCGGATCAACCGGACTATTTCACCTAGTTTCGGTGTTTTGCCGTACATCAGCAGGAAGGTGCGGAAGACCTTGGCTGCCAGGAAGAGCAGCCCGATGATGGTTCCCATCATAAGCGTCATGCTGAGGCCAATCTGCCAGAAAGGCACATCGGTAATGCCGATGCGGACGATGGTGGTGATCGGCGCGGTCAAGGGAAACATGCTCAGGAAGACGCTAAACGGATGATTGGGATTTTCAATTAAGAAAACCATGCCCCACATCGGTGAAACGGCCAGCAGGGTGAAAATGGTGGCCATCTGCTGGCTTTCCCGGGCGTTGGATCCGATGCTGCCGGCGGTGGCCATGATGATGGCGAACAGCAGGTAGCCCAGAATGAAGTAGACCAGACCGATGATGACGAAGGAGACTGAAACTTCAATAGAACCCAGTATGTCTGAGAAGTTTTCCGAAGCCAGATTAGCCAGGAAGCGGGCTGATATCAGCCAGACCGCCATTTGCAACAGACCTGCTGCACCCAGTCCCAGCACCTTGCCGGTAATTAACTGTCGGCTGGAGACGCTGGATAACAGTATCTCCATGACCCGGTTTTCCTTTTCTTCAGCCAGTCCCTGGAGCAGATAACCGGAGGAGGTGAAGATTGACATGACCAGCAGGATGCTGAAGATATAGGGCAGGACGAATTGGGAGAAACCGCCCTGGGAATCAGCCGGCAGGCCGGTGACCGGATCAATAACGGTATTAGACAGGTTGAGGGGATAAACCGCACGGTCAACAATATCCGGGTCGGTTTCCTGTCCCAGCAGGTTCTGCAGCACAAAAATATGGATGGCGTTATAGCGGTCGCCGGGGGTTTCCAGTTCCCGCGACACCGTGAAGCGGGCAACAGCGGCGTTTTGCAGGTAGTCCGGATTGATGTAGATGTACTCGGCGATATCGCCATCAACCAGAGCCTGATTGGCGGTTTCAACATCGAGGAATTCCTCAAAGGTAAAATACTCCTGGTCTTGATAGCCGCTAATCAGGCTGGCATCGTCAACATAACCTATGGTAACTTCGGTTACTTCACCGGGAGTATCGCCGCCGGAAATACCAGAGAGTAGCTGTCCCCCGCCTATCACCAGCAGTCCCAGCAATGGGAAAGCAACGGTCATGATGACAAAGCCGGTACGCCGTACCAGGTTGCGGAATTCATGTTTGAAAATCAAGAGTGTTTTATTCATGGCTGTTTAACCACCCGAACAAAGATTTCATCCAGGCTGGGAGTGGCCACTTCGAAGCGCTCCACCACCACGCCGGCGGATAATAGGTGCGTCAACAGTTCCTGCGGAGAGGTGGTTGAATCCAGTTGGATTTCAGTGACGTTACCCTTGACCTGCCGGTTGGTAATGCCTTTGAGGTTTTCCGGCAGCGGCGTCGGGCTTTCCACCACGGCGGCGTGGGCGCGGTACTGGCGGCGGATGTCGTTAAGTTTGCCGTAAAGCAAGCGGCGGCCTTTATTAATCATAAACAGCCGGTCGCACATTTCTTCCACCTCATTCATACGGTGGGTGGACAAGATGATGGCCTTACCTTCGGCGCGCAGTTCTCTGATGGTGTCCTTCAGCAGGCGTGAATTGACCGGATCCAATCCGGCGAAAGGTTCATCCAGAATAATCAGATCGGGATTATGAGCGACAGTGACCACGAACTGGGTCAGTTGGCCCATACCCTTGGAGAGTTCTTCAATCTTCTTGTAACGGTGGTCAAAGAGGTCAAACTTCTTGAGCATGTTCTCTGCCCGTTCTACCGCGGCGTCCGGATCGGCACCCTTGAGGCTGGCCAGGTAGACGATAGTATCCATGATCTTCAGTTTGCGGTACAGGCCGCGTTCTTCCGGCAGGTAGCCGATGCGGTTTTTGGCATCTTCACCCAAATGTTCCCCATTGATGAGGATTTCGCCGCTGTCCGGCTTGATAATGTCCATCATCATGCGGATGGTGGTGGACTTACCGGCGCCGTTGGGGCCGATGAGGGCGAAAATCTCACCACCGTCCACTTCAAACGACACGTCGTTAACCACTCGGGTGGTGCCGTAGGTCTTATTGATATTGGTCAGCTGGACCGTGGGCATAATTTACTCCTTTCTTCAGAATTAGCCTGATGATACCAAAGAATATTCCGGAAAACACCCGTCGCCGGGGGGGGTTCCAACTGGTCGGATGACCAGTTATTTGTGCTTTCAATAACTTCGGCTCTCCCTGAAGAGGGAGAGCCGAAGAATCCCGCGGCGTCAGCCGCTTAATTTTTCAACAAATAGCAAGCAGGCTTTAGCTTTCTTCGCCAGCCTCTTCACCCTCAGTTTCAGCCTCGGCTTCAGCAGCTTCAGCTTCAGCTTCAAGTTCCTCAACCTCAACCTTAACGGTCGGTTCATTGACCTTGGCAACCAAGGCTTCAGGATCGGTCAGGACGGTTACATTGTCATTTATCGGCAGGTCTTTCACGTGGATGGCATCATCCAGAGTGGCCAGGACGGAGATATCCACGGTGATGCTGGCCGGAATGTCGGCCGGCAGGCTTTCTACCTCAACGTGATCAATGGGGTGAGCCAGCATGCGGCCTTTGCTCTTGAGCGCCGGGGCTTCACCGGTCAGGTGCAGCGGCACCTTGGCGGTAATCTTCTCATCCATCTTGACCTGGTAAAAATCAACGTGCAGCACATTGCCGCCGACCGGAGTTCGCTGAATCTCCCGGATGAAGGCCATGCGGGGTTTCTTCCCCTTGGTTTCCAGAGAGACCAGCCGAGTGGTGCCGGCAGTAGCAATCACATGTTCCAGTGCAGCGGATTCGGCCTGGATGGTTTCCGAGGCGATATTGTGGCCGTAAATATGGCAGGGGGTGAATCCGTCGCGGCGCAGAAACCGATTCTTCTGACCGGTGATTTCACGTTTGTCGATTGATAGAACTATCTTGTCCATGTTTCATTTCCTCTCTAATTTAACAAACGTTTATTAAAGCAGAGCCGGACACCATTAGTCAATGGTTTAGTAAGTTATGTTAACTAACTGACTTTAGTGTCCGGCTCTGCTTCATCAATATTCCCGGTCTTCTTCGGTAATCCCCACCGGTACCGGAACCATCCCGTTACCCATATTCGGCAGCCGCAGCGGGCCATGACCGGAGGGGCGTATCGGATGTGAGGCTTCAGTAGTTTCCTCACCGATACTGAGGTTGGGCAGCCAGTTCAGCCATTTAGGCAGGTACCAGTTGCGGTCACCCAAAAGGGTCATGGCGGCCGGCACCAGGACTGAGCGCACCAGAGTAGCGTCAATAAGGACGGCTACCGCCAGACCAAAGCCCATCTGCTGGAACATGGCCATGTCGCCCAGGGCGAAACCGCCGAAGACGGCGACCATGATCAGCGCCGCGCCGGTGATCAGTTTGCCGGTGGAGGACAGACCGAAGGCGATGGCATCCGCGGTATTGCCGGTCTGCAGATAACGTTCCCGAATGCGGGACAGCAGGAATACCTGGTAGTCCATGGACAAACCGAAGAGCAGGGCAAAGAGCATCAGCGGCAACCAGCTTTCAATGACATCCACCTGGATGAAACCGAACAGGTCTGCCCCTACCCCTTGTTGGAAAACCAATACCAGCAGCCCGTAAGCCGCACCGACTGACAGCAGATTCATGATAATAGCGGTAGCCGGGATAACGATGGAGCGGAAAGCCACCATCAGAATGATGAAGGACAACGATAGCACGAAGGCAAAGATGAACGGAGTATAGTCCGCCGTAGTCTGGTTGAAGTCCAGGATACTGGCGGTGTTGCCGGTGACCAGTGCCCGGGCCGGGGAGTCACCGAAAGCCTGGGGAATCAGTTCAGACCGCAGTGTTGCCACCGAATCCATAGATGCCTTGCTCTGCGGATCACCGGCCATGACGGCGTAGATGACCGCCAGATTCTTTTCCGGATAGGATTGAACGGCGGTGCCGCTGTAAGTGGCGTCGGCACCAAGCGCTGTGGTCAATTTGGCGATGCCGGATTGAGTGGCGGCGTTTTCAATATCACCGTCAATGACGATGATGGCCGGGTCATCCATACCCATGTGGAAATGCGACTGCAGGACCATAAATCCAGCTTTGGCCGGCAGGTCATCCGGCAGGCCGGAGATACCGGACATACCGGTGTTTTTATCAAAGAAAGGTACCAGAGCCAGCAGCAGGACGCCGGCGGTCAGCACCACGCTGATCAGCGGTTTATGAGTAACAACTCGGACGATGCTGGCCCAGAAACCGGTCACCCGAGTGTCAGCTGTCTTGATCTGGTGTTTGCGGGCCCAGGGCATGCGCAGACGGTTGAGTCGGTCGCCCAGCAGGCTGATGACCGCGGGCAGCAGGGTCATGGAGGCGATAATGGCGGTAAAGACTACCAGAATGGAACCCAGACCCATGGACTTGAAGATGGACAGCGGGAAGAACAGCAGCCCGACCAGGGCCAGAATGACCGTCATGCCGCTGAAGAAGATGGCCCGGTTGGCGGTGGCGCCGGTCATACTGATGGCCTCAATTTTGTCCAGGCCTTTTTCCCGTTCTTCACGGTAGCGGGAGACAACGAACAAAGAGTAGTCAATACCGACAGCCAGACCCATCATGGTCACCATGTTGGTGATAAAGAAAGTCAGATCCATGGCCTGCCCTACCAAAGCAGCCAGACCAAGGGCGGCGACAATGGCCACAACACCCAAGGCGATGGGCAGCAGTGCGGCGACAACGGCACCGAAGACCGCGGCCAGCACTACCATGGCGACCAGGATGCCGATGGTTTCACCTTTGGTCATAGTGTCTTCAGCCAGTTTCATGGTGTCAGCGTTAAAAGAGGCGTTGCCGGTATAGAAAACCTCAAAACCAGCGGCAGCGGCGAAGTCGTTACCCACGGCATAAATCTGGTCAACGACCTCATGACCGTCTCCGGGCAGTACCAGCGGTATCAGTGTGGCGTGGCGGTTAGTTGAGACCATGGATTCATCGCCGGTCATGTAGTAGGTCACACCGCCCTTGACCACGCCGTCACCCAGTGCCAGCAGATCAGAGTAAAGCGCCTCCACCGCGGCACGGAATTCAGGGTCGTCAACGGTAAAGACGGCAGAACGGACGATGACCATTTCATCATCTGTGGGTTCTTCAGTCGGTCCGGTTGACGGTTCCGACAGCCGTTCATCGATCAGATTGCTGGCTTGCAGCGATTCCGGATTATCGGTGATTTCAATATCGGTCACCAGCGCCCCTCCGAGGAGGGTAACGATAAGTACCCCGGAAACAGCAAGTGCGGTTATCCAGGCGCCGATGGTCAGCCAGGGCCGACGGGCTGAATTGCGGGCCAGAGCCGCGATCCCCTTGTTAATGTTCATGATATCAGTCCCTCTTATAAAAATAATTTATTAATATACCATAAAATATGAATTATATGCAAATAACAGCATCATTGAGTTAAATTAATTAACCAGCGCTTTTTAGTTTGTTTGAAAAACCGTAAATTTTTTCGGTTGAGAGACTGACGAGGTCTGTCTCTATTTTGGCGGCCTTCCGGGCCATTAACCGATCCAGTGAACTGAGCCGATTGAGGATTATTTCGCCGCCGAAGTAATCACAGGCCAAAGACTGTCGGCGTAATTCCTCAGGGTAAGCTGCGGTCAATTCATCCTCCGCAATCTGGCCGTCCCGCATGCAACAGATATATAACCCCAGTTTTTTGGTCTGGAGCTGGTCCAGGTTGCGGCGGCAAAACTCAGTGGTTTCTTTGGAGGCTTTTCCAACGTAGATGGAGCTGCCGATGATGACCCGTTCATAGGTGTTCAAGTCAAAATCCTTTTTACTGGTTTTGAGGTTCTTCAATTCCACTGTTCCGCCGAGGTGCTCGGCAATCTGCCGGGCGCATTTTTCGGTGCAACCGTATTTTGAAGAATAAACGATTAGTGTGTTCACTTTGTCCTCCTTACTATTTTTGTTAGCGGGTGAGCCGATTATCGAAGTATTCATATACAAGTTCCTTATGAGTGTTCCCGGGATCCACGGAGCCCTTAATGTTCTGTTTGGTGGTTACATTGGACGGCCGATTTTTTAAGATCAGGTATATCAAACCGGTCTCCAGGATGAGCTGGGTGGTTTTGGTAATCAGCCCGCCAGTGCTGAACAGCACTTCCGGCCGTTCAGCATATGCGCTGAAAAACATCATCATCACCAGGCCGTTGATAACCGCGCCGGTAATCCACAACCAACGTTTATTACGCAGAATCAAAACACCGCCGAGCAGATAACCGGCTGCAGCCGCCCAAATGATGCCAGCGGGAGCTTCCTCCGGTGTGAGAGTTTCAATTTTCATCACTCCGGCTGCCAGAAGGATGTAGATGAAGGCCGCTAAAAAGGCCAATGAGATGGTTAGTTTCTTTAAATTATTCATTCTTTTTATTCCTTGTGTCCGGCGGTAATCCCGTCCAGAAAAGATATCAGCAGTTCAGGGTTATCCCGTTTGGAAACATAGTAATCCGCGCCGACAGCCAGGGCGGGGGTGTTTCTGGCGGCGGAACTGTTAAGCACTACCACGATCAGCGGGCAGATGGCCTTAAGCTCCGCGATGCGGTCTTGCGGCCGCGGGGCCAGTAATTCCCATTCCACCAGCGCTAGTTCCGGTTTTGACGATGCGGTCAAGTTGAGCAAGTCGCCGGCTTCCCCGGTTTCTCCTGCGTATTCCATGCGGGGATACTGTTCCAGCAGCAACCGAAGCGCCGATCGGGCGCTTGTTTGACGGTCTGCCAGGATAAATTTCATAAAGGCCACCTTTCCAATTGATTTATCTGCCTACAAGCATAAAAAAAATCCCCCCGGGGCACATCAGGCATCCGGGGGGATTTTGTACTGGCCAGATGGCCAGTTATAGGCTGTTCAGGTAGCTGGGGTTTTCAATAATCGGTCAATTCTTGATCAGTTTCTGCTTAAGGGCCAGCGAGACCGCTTCCGTTCGGCTGGTAACGCCCAGTTTGGACAGGATATTGGAAACATGGAATTTGGCGGTCGAGGCAGATACGCCCAGGCTTTCGGCTATGGCGCTGTTGGGCAAACCATCTACCATCAAGGCCAAAATCTCTTTCTCCCGGGCGGTTAGTTCATAGTCCTGAACGGTTGGATTGCGCATTTCCTGGATAAGCATCCGGGTGGCTTCCGAAGAAAGCTTCGGTTGGCCGTCCATGGCGCAGCGGATGGCAGATACCAGTTCTTCAGCGGTGACGGTTTTAAGCAAATAGCTTAATGCACCGGCTTTCAAAGCACCGTCCACCTGTTCTTTCTCCTTGAAACTGGTCAGAATGATGATGCGGGTATCGGGACAGCGTTCAGTAAGGGCTTTGGTGGCGGCCACCCCGTCCATTACCGGCATCAACAGATCCATCAGCACGACATCCGGTTTGAAACGTTCGCAAAGCCGCACCGCTTCGGCGCCGTCGCCAGCTTCGCCGACCAATTCCAGATCCTCTTCCACCATCAGCATGGCCGCCAGGCCTGAGCGGACGACCTTGTGGTCATCTACCAGAAGAACTTTAATGGTTTTTGTGCTCATAATTGGTCCTTTCCCGGCCAGATTACTTTTATTGAGGTGCCCTTAGAAATTTCACTGGTAAGCTGCAGGGCGGCATTGATACTGTCCACCCGCTCCTGCATTATCTGGAGCCCGAAACTGCCGTTTGATGACTTTTCCGGGTCAAAACCATGGCCATTGTCGGTTATTTCAAGTATGAATTGTTCCGAAGCGCATTCCAGACTCAACCGGACCTCGGTGGCTCCGGAGTGTTTTATGATGTTGTTCAGCGCTTCCTGGGCAACGCGGTATAGCACAATTTTAACTTCTGCAGAGGGTTCCAGACAATCACCGGTAATTTTCACCTCTACCGGAATACGTCCCCGACCGGTTGCGGATTCGCCCAGTTGGATCAGGAGTTGCCGTAGTTCTGCCTCGGCCAGGGCTGTTGGCCGAAGTTCAAAGAGCAGGGAGCGCATTTCAGCCAGGGCCCCTCGGGTTAGCTGACGGACTTCTTCCAGCCGCCGCTTGCCTTCTTCTGGGTTTTTATTCCAGATTCTGGGCAGGACCTCAGCAATGATACCGGCAGAAAACAGGGTCTGGCTGACGGCATCATGAAGATCACGGGCCAGGCGGTTGCGTTCTTCTACCGCGGCCTGTTCCACCGCCTGCCGGGCTTTATTCAGATCTTCTTTTTTTGTTGGGTATGGTCTATACCGACACACAGGATTTCCTTAAGTTTGCCGTTTTCATCCAGAATAGGCTGATTGGTCCAGATAATCCAAACCCTTTCACCATTCTTACGGATATTCTCATTTTCATTTAGATGGTAATCTTCAGGGCGTTCGAGAATCCGGTCCATCATCTCCTGCAGATTATTACCAGCTGAGTCATGAGGCGGAACAATGGTGCCGACAATGCTTTTACCAACAATCTCTGATTCGGAATAACCGAAAAATTGTTGGGCAAAATTATTGAATGACACTGCCCGGCCCTGGGTGTCAATTTCCAAAATAATGGTGTTGCCGGCCTCAGCCAGATGACGGTACTTGGTTTCACTACGCCGCAAGGCTTGCTCGGTGTTTTCCCGGCGGACAATCTCATCTTGCAGATTCTGGTTGGCTGCCCTCAATTCCGCGGTGCGTTTCTCAACTCGCAGCTCAAGAGTTTCCCTGGCCTGGCGTACTTCTTCTTCGGCCTTTTTCCGTTCGGTGACATCCAGTACTTGGCCTACAGTTTTCAGATTGCCGGACAGGTCTCTGATGGTGCTGGAGTTAATCTCAACGATGCGTTTTTCACCGGAGGCGGTGATAACGTTGAATTCATATCTGGGAAGGACATCCTGCCCCTGCAGCCGGCTCATATATCGACTAACGACCTCTTCCTCGCTTTCAGCATCCAGAAACTCCCTGAAATTATGGCCAACAATCTGATCATTGGGGCGTTCCAACAGCAGGCTGACCATATCATTGGCATAGGTGATGATAAAATCCTCATCAATAGTGAAGACGCCGGCGTGGGAGTTTTCTACGATAGAACGAAACATCAGCTCCGATTCCAACCGGGCGGCTTCAGCCTGTTTAAGTTCAGTAATGTCCTTATGGATGGTCAGCAACAGCGTTTTGCCACCGATATCAAGCCTATTCAGGCTTACTTCAGTATCAAACCGACTGCCGTCCGGCCGTTGTTGTTGCCATTCAAAAACCTGGGGGGTTCCATCCAGTGCTGCCTTAATAAAACCAGCCGCCTGTTCTTTTGAAGAGGAACCATCCGGCTGGGTTTCGGGTGAGAACTTATCTGGAGTCATGCCTTGAAACTGGTCTCGGCTTATGCCAAAGAGCTCTTCAGCCTCGGTGTTACAGTCAATAAATACGCCTTTGGTGTCCAGAAAGAGAATCGCGAAATTCTTCATAGTCATTCGCGCGGCCCCGTGGTCTGTGGTTTTGACCAACGGCCTGACGAAACCCGGGTCAATTTGTTCATAGGCTAATAGATTAACATTTAGAGGCAATAAAATCTAGACTTTCGGCCAGTCAAAATCCAGTCTTAGGCAGGGCGGCGCGGGATATCTGGACGGTTATACTGGTCATCATGAACCCGCATCTGATGAACAGCTCAATAGCTCAGGTAAAACAAATCTCGGCCTGCTTACCCCGTTTAGGGAGCGCCGGGGACGTTATCTATCCCGTTTTCCCGGGGGTTTTCCTGGCAGGGACAATCTTTGTGGAAACCCTGCAGACTGATTATGACCGGATGGTCAACACCATCAGTCAACTGGTACTGGGCACCCATGGCTGGTTGGAGACTCTCTTGTTTGTTGCTTTTGGGGCGGTGCTGGTGGGGCTGGCAAATCGGTTACGTGGGGTTTCGGTATTTCTATTACCGGCGGGGTTTGCTTTTTTCATGGTGGCGGCTTTTCCGACTGTAGGGCCGGGAGAAAATGAAACCATGGTGTCTATCATCCACGAATATGCGGCAATGGCCGCCGTAGCCCTGCTGCCGGCGGCTTGTTTCAAACTGTATCTCTGTTTGAAAAACGACGCAGCTTCACGAGAAATGCGGATGATATGCCTGGCGGCCGGAATTTGCGGCCTCATTCTTGGTTTGGCGGGGCTCCTGGCACTGTCCACCGAGTCCAATTATATCGGTGCCATTGAAAGGATGATACTATTGAATGGCTTGATCTGGCTACAGGCAGTGGGGATTTATGTATGGCATAGTAATCCGCGAAAATCCGGGAACCACACCAGATACATGCCAAAAATCTCACGGGATACGCAAAGGGCGATTACAGTTCCAGTTCAGAGCCGATACTGGCAAACTGAGAGATTACACGAATAAGCTTTGGAGGATAAAACAATGAAAAAACCTGATTTAGTGGTACTTATCGCCGTCTGGGAATTCATTACGGCAATTTTTGCGGCCATTGGCATTTTGGCTCTGGCGCTTGTTGCCCTGGCGCCGGAAGCTGCGTGGTATCCGGATACGCCCTATCTTGACGGAAATCGTGTTTGGGTCTTATTCGGCATCAGCATCGCCTCAGTCTTTCTACTGGCATATATTATCCTGGCGGTGAGCTCCGGTATTGGTCTATTGAGGGGGAAAGAATTTGGCCGGGTTACGGCCATCGTACACGGGGCACTGAGCCTGCCGGCTTTTCCGGTGGGGACCGCCATCGGCATTCTGCAGATAGTCTATCTGATGAAGCCGGAAGTGAAGGATTACTTTAATCCTGGAACAGCGTCCGGCGGCTAAAACAATTGGTGCCACAATCCTGCTCAGATGGTAAAATATGCGAAAATCATATCAACCAGAACGCACCGGTTTTTGATAGGTGATGGAGAGGAGCTAATAATGACTGATATGGTGGTTGTCCGCGGACTGGTCAAGCGCTATGGAAGCCTGACGGCTGTCGATGGCATCAGTTTCTCGGTCGGTGAGGGTGAGATTTTCGGCCTGCTGGGGCCTAATGGCGCCGGTAAGACGACTACTATCGAAATGATCGAGAGCCTGAGGAAGCCTGACGCGGGCAGCATCACGGTCCAGGGTATTGACGTAGTGAACGATTCACGCCGGTTGAAGGAAATAATCGGGGTTCAGTTACAGAGTACGGCATTGCAGGACATGTTGAAGGTGCGCGAGGTTCTGGAGCTGTACGGGTCGTATTATCAACGAGCGGTACCAGTACAAGAACTTCTCTCGGAAGTCAGCCTGGACGAAAAAGCCGACGATTATATTAAAAATCTCTCCGGCGGTCAGAAGCAAAGAGTTGCTCTGGCTCTGGCTCTGGTCAATGACCCTCAGGTACTGTTCCTGGATGAACCGACTACGGGACTGGATCCCCAAGCCCGGCGCAATGTCTGGGATTGGGTCAACCGATACCGGGGACGGGGCAAGACCATAATGCTGACTACGCATTACATGGAAGAAGCCGAGACCCTGTGTGGCCGGGTGGGTATTATTGACCATGGCCGGATTATCGCCATCGGCACTCCGGCTGCGCTAATCGCTGAAGCCGGGTTGGAAGCGGCGGTGGATTTCAACTGCCCTGAGGACCGGATAGCAGCTTTGAAGCCGGTGTTGGAGACTAGCGGCAAGCTGGTGGAGCGGGGTCAGGGGCGCTATACGGTGTTGACTTCACAACCATCGGCTTTGTTGCAAGAACTGACTCGTGAGGCCAATTCCGCCGGTATCGTTCTTAGCGGACTATCCGTCAAGGAGGCTTCATTGGAAGACCTCTTCCTGAAACTAACTGGGCGGAATTTGAGGGAATAGGAGAAGACGATGAATGCTTTTGCCACTCAATTCAAGATAGAAAACAAGATGTACGCCCGTAGTCGCGATGGGTTGTTCTGGACACTGCTTTTCCCGGTGTTTTTCATCATGCTGTTCGGACTTATCTATGGAGATACAACCTGGGAGGACATGGGGCTGAGGGCTATCGACTATCTGTTGCCGGGCATCATCGTCATGGCTCTGATGGTTACCGGTATCATGTACACCGCTCAGGGGTTCGTCGAGGAGCGCGCCAAGGGCATTTACCGGCGCGTTTCCCTGACTCCGGTCAGCAAGATAACTATTCTGGCGGCCCAGTTGCTCAACCGTTATCTGTTGGTGCTGGCGCAGACGGTGCTGTTACTGCTGGCAGGGATGGTGGTTTTCAGTGTAAGTATTGCAGGTAATTGGGCGTTGTTCTTCCTGATTTTAAGTTTAGGTGCGCTGTGTTTTCTGTCCATTGGTTTTGCCCTGACCGGCATTATCCGGACGCCGAGTAGTGCCAACGCGATTACCATGATCGCTTTTTTCTTCCTGATGTTTATGGGAGGAATCTTTTTCCCGGTGGAAATCATGCCGGAAGCTCTGGGTTATGTAGCCAACGTCCTGCCTTCCACACACCTGAATGACGCGATGCGGGTGGTAGCCATTGAAGCCGGCGGGGTCGGTGACATCGGGGTAAATGCTGCGGTGGTGGTTGCCTGGACAGTTGGGGCGTTTGCCCTAGCCTGGAAGACCTTCCGCTGGGAATAGTAATGAAATTATAGAAATCAAATAGGAGTGTATGTGTCGAAAAGAGCAAAACAAGCATGGGTTAGTTTGATAAGTCTGGCCGGGTTGATTGCCTTGCTGTTGGGTCTGTTCACAGACTGGTATCAGTTCTTGGTTGGGCTAATTATTGCTATCGCCCTCTGGGTTGGCAGTGGCATCCTGGGCAGGTACTGGGGAGTCAAGGAAGACTGAATCAATGTAATGGGCTATTTTCTGTATCTTGTGATATTCGGAGGCCATGATGACCACACAAGTGGATGGTTTGGCGCGGTTGAACAAAAAAGACTTGGATCAAGCTGCTGATGTTTTGGCCCGAGCTTTTACAGATTACGAACTGTTAAAGTATTACTATCCGGATGAAGCACAACGGTGGAAGTTCGCCAGGACCTTCGGTTTAATCGCTATTTCCGTATGCCTGAAATACGGTGAGGTTTATACCGTCTCGAAGGAATTTGAAGGAATATCCGCTTGGCTGCCACCGGGAAAAGCTCCTTTTAATAGTTGGCAGATGATCAGATCTGTGTCGCCATCGGTCATAATGGATTTCGGCCGGCTGGGTGCAAAGAAGATGCAGGCCTATAACAGCTTTGCAGATGACATGCACCGTCAGCTGGCGCCCTATCCTCACTGGTATCTGCAGATTCTGGGGATTGATCCAGCCTGGCAGGGCAAAGGCATGTCCCGACGATTAGTAAGGCCATTGCTGGAGCGGTTTGACCTTGAGAACCTTCCTTGCTATCTGGAAACCAATACAGAAAAAAATGTGGCTATATATCAGCGGTTTGGATTTGAAGTCTTATCAGAAGGTGTGGTTCCGGGTACCAAACTGAAGCTCTTTAGCATGCTCAGGAAACCTGAATTTGTGAAAATGAAGCAGGAGGATAGAGATGAAGCTATTCGAATATAAATGGGTCTTTATTTGCGACCTGGTTGAAGTTACTTGGTGTTGGCATTATTTCAAGTGAGTTGTTGAAAAGTAGATGGAATTACCCTGATTTAATTTAAACTCTGTTTGTGATTTCAATTTGTCCGGATGCAGACAATAGATTATTAACGTATAGATTCATGAAGAAAAGGGTATAAATGAGGTTAATAAAGAGGTTGCCGGAGGTAAATCAGAAACTCCATAAAGAACTAATTAACAATGGATGGATAACATTAAGGGAACCCGGGAGTCTGATGGGCGCAATTGTCATGTCCCTCCCTTTGATGATTATCAATCTGTTTGTTGCTATTGTGGTTATAGGAATTTATTCCACAACATCGTATGAAGAATTTGGGTTTACCTCCGGTTCATTTTCTATAAACATTGACTTTGGTATGATTATTGCGCTAATCACCCTTGTTGTTATACATGAGTTGCTCCATTTGATTTCCATCCCCAACTTTTCCCGATCTTCAAAAACCTTTGTTGGGGTTACTTTGTATGGGGGTTTCGTAGTAACGGAAGAAAAGATCGCGAGATCAAGATACATATTAATAACCGTTGCCCCATTTTTGACAGCTTCAGTCATTTTGCCATTGATATTGGGTATTTTGGGGTTGTTAACTCCCATTATTAAATTGCTAGTATTGCTCAACGCAATGGCTTCTTCAGTCGATATACTTAACTTATTATTGGTTTTGAAGCAGGTACCCACAAATACGGTGCTGGTAAATAATGGACCAAAAACCTATTGGAAAAAATGTGAACAGGAGTGAATGGAAAGTGGAGGACGCCACGGTTTATTTCCCCATTTAAGCCTATCAGGGAGGTGATAGGTTTTTGGGGGCAGACCGGGGCCTTTGTTTTTTATAATCCGGAAACCGATCTGTATTTTACCGGAACTATAAATCAAGCAAGTGGCTTTGGACATAGTGCTGCCTATAACGCAATTATTAAAATAATCAAATCGGCATAAGGAGCTTTATCTGGTGAAGTGTCCCTGTCCAATCTGGACAAGGTTGTTAAAGTGGAGAGCTGTTCTTAAAATACATGAAATGGAGCATTAGGAATCAGTTCTTAAATGAAAAAGAGTTTAAGGCGACGGGGAAATCTTTACCGGATTCGGTAATAGCGGATATCCCCCTGCCGGATTTTGTTCATGATGAAGGCCTTCAGGGCACCTGCGGCCTTGGCTCTGGTGGGGGGAATGAGCAGTGCAAAGCCGATAAGGTCGGTCAGAACTCCCGGTGTCAACAACAACAAACCCCCAATGAGGATCAGTCCTCCCTGGAGAATATCGTCACCGGGTGGAGTGCCCTGGGCCATATTACTGCGGATTTTTGACAGAGCTGCGAAGCCCTGCCTTTTGGCCAGCATAGCACCCACCAGTCCCGTTACGATCACGATAAGGATCGTGGGAAAAACACCCAAGATATTCCCGATGTAAATCAGCAAAGCCAGTTCAATCAGCGGGATGCCTATAAATAATAAGCCAAGCGGCATTAGCTGTGGATACTCCCCTTTCGGTTACTTTGGAAAGAATAGTCCGTGGTTTAATTGTACAACGAGAATTAGAATGATTAAACTTGTTCGGACTTAGGTTTAACGACGAGCTGGTTGCCATTGGTTGTGGCTTCCGTATCAAGGACAATCCCATCAAGCTTGTCCGACAAGCCTTCTTCCAAAGCCAGAATTTTGGCCCCTTCATGCTCTATTATCTCATCGTTCGGGTTGGGTGAAGCAATGATAATCCCCAGTTTCCGCTCCTCGTCCAGACTAAACCGAAGAATGGAACCCTCTGTTTCTGAGTTAGCTTCGAGAATATCCTTGAGCAACTCTCTCGCGGATTGAGAAACCTCTAACATAACAATCTCCTTCTACAATTTGGCCGTAAGCCAAAGGATCCTAAAAAAATAAGCTGGACTAATTCCAGCTCAGACTTGATTTTAACACCCAAACATTGGGATGTAAACATGGTTATATATGTGTTGTCTCATTCTGACTCTGAAACTGATATAATTTATGCAAGCTGATTGTTACCAGGGGAGGCTAAGTCATAGTAGTCAATAGAACCGAGCGGTTTTCCCATTATTCCCATCTGGGCGGCGCTATCGTGGCTATCATCGGATTACTGGCGCTGCTGGTACTGACCTGGGGACGTTGGGATTACATGCTGGTAACGCTGATTTACGGATTGTCAGTGACCACCCTGTTTTCCTTCAGCGCCGTATATCACGCCCTCAAAAAACGGGATAACGAGATCAGCATCTGGCGTAAGCTGGATCACATTGCCATCTTCATCATGATCGCCGGCAGTTATACGCCTCTGGTCTATTTTTACCTTGAAGGCGCCTGGCGCTGGGGGATGATCATTGCTCCCTGGTCAATTGTACTGGCGGGGGTTTTCTTAAAACTTTTCTGGCTGCAGGCGCCCCGGGTGTTGTCACCGATTCTCTATCTGGGTATTGGCTGGTTGGCGCTGATCCCGCTGCGGGAGTTATGGCTGGGAATGCCGTGGTGGGCTTTCTGGGGTCTGGTGGCCGGCGGAGTAGCTTACAGCATTGGTGCGGTTATTTATGCTGTGAAACGGCCTAATCCAGTGCCGGGGATCTTTGGCTTCCATGAAATTTTTCACGTTTGGATATTGATTGGTGCGGCTATTCATTTCGCCGTTGTGTTGGGTTCGGTAATCTGATATTTCTGTGACTGGCAAAAGTAATGCGGTCTTGTGATATAATCTTGGCGGCGCCGGGATGGCGGAATAGGCAGACGCAGCGGACTTAAAATCCGCCGACTTCGGTCATGTGGGTTCGATCCCCTCTCCCGGCACCATTTTCTTCATCACAATTACCGATGCCAAATACCAAGCCCGAATTATCAGATGGTTGGTTTTGAAGGTCTGGTCGCCTTCGAGAGGTATGGTTGGCTATGAAAATTCGATGGTTTTTTCCAATCGTCATTGTTATGCTGGGTCTGTTTATGGCCGGATGTGCTGCCGGGCCGAACGCCTTGACCGGGATACCAGCCACCGACGGTGAAATTGCCGGCTTCTGGATAGGTCTGTGGCACGGTTTTATTTCCCCCATTACCTTCATTATTTCGCTTTTTTCCGATAATGTGAACATCTATGAAGTTTATAACAACGGCGGCTGGTATAACTTCGGCTTTTTGTTCGGTGCCAGTATTATCCTCGGCGGCGGCGCCAAAGGAGCCTCCGGCAGGAAGTCGGGATAAAATTTACGGAGCCTCACGAAAGCCAATCTGGTTGAGGCAGCCCGAGACGCGGGATAAAGCTTGAATTTGAGTCTTCTCCTGGTTTCTGACGATTAGGGGCATACCCCTGAGGGTAGATATTATGGCGGAGAAAAAACTTGTTGGATTCTCGGATGAGGAGCGGGAGGCCATGAAGGAACGCTCCCAGGAGTTGGCGGCTGGCAAGTCTGACGGGCAGAGCGCTGTGCTTACCAAGATCGCTGAAATGCCGGAACCGGATCGTTCTATCGCTGCGCGGCTCCATGAGATTATCCAAGCCGCCGCACCCAACCTCTCACCGAAAACCTGGTATGGTATGCCCGCCTATGCAAACAAGGACGGTAAGGTTATCTGCTTCTTCCAGAGCGCACACCGTTTCAAAACGAGGTATGCCACATTCGGTTTCAATGAAGCAGCGAAACTTGATGATGGTAATATGTGGCCAACTTCCTTTGCACTAAAGGAGTTGACCCCCACCGAAGAGGCAAGAATCAGTGAACTGGTAAAGCAAGCGGTGAGCTAAGGACAAGCGGGAAGAGCTTTCATGCCACTGGGGCGTTGTTTATCTGTCGGTCTTGCAAATTGCTGCAAATAATCTTGAAAAATGTATCAACTAAAGCGGCATTTCAGACTGATATATCTAGTCTTTATTCTTCAACAGCTTTTTTATTGCCGTTAAGGCGTGATCTGATGTCATCGTACCATTTCTGCCACCATGGTGATTTTGGCGGTTTGCCGTCAGTCAGCTGCTTGAGCTGGCCTTCCAAATGCCTCACCCGCTCGGTAGCCGCACCTAACTGGGCAGCCAGCGCCAGGTTCTTCTCCTGGAGTTCCCGGAACACGGCCAGCATATCGCCGGAAGCCCCGGCGGTGGGGTCATGGCTGTCAAGGGCTGTCTGTCCGGACTTGTCCAGTCCTTCAGTCTTGTGCAGGTCATCCGGCAATTCCCAGATACGGTATTCTTCACCAAAGGGGCCGTTTATCAGATCAGCCTTGAGTCGGCCGGCCTTGATGTAGCGGCGGATGGTGCGAGTGGAAACATTGAGTTTCTCCGCAGCCTGGGCAATGGTCATATTATTATTAGACATAGTGCTCATAGTCTATATATCATGGCCAGGGGTGTCAAGGGGTCAACCGAAGTTGAGCCAACCGTATTGGGCATACCAAGCCACCCACAACGCAGTAATGAAGGTGATGACAAAAACCGGAGTTAGACGCCGGTCGTTTTTCACACTCCAACCCATTGAGTTGACGCTGGTGTAAATAAGCGCCCCGGCAGCCAGAAAGATCCAAGGTCTGGCACTTGGCAGTCCATGCGACAGAATCAAGGCTCCGGCGGTTATAGCCAGAACGGCGGTGATTAGTTCCGCAGCAATATGGAATGCCACATAATTCCCGCTGTCCACTGTGGACAGTCCTTCAGTCAACCGGCCCGCACGC
This sequence comes from Dehalogenimonas sp., assembly GCA_050864255.1. Lineage (GTDB taxonomy): Bacteria > Chloroflexota > Dehalococcoidia > Dehalococcoidales > Dehalococcoidaceae > Dehalogenimonas. Next base: position 115,138 of record JBOWAX010000002.1, on the reverse strand, counting down.
CAGTGCAGAAACCAGAAGACAATAATACCGATGCCGATGAAAAACATCAGCGCGGCAATGATAAATTCCATTAGTGGCCTTACTTAGAAGCTGAGAAAGCGGTGATCAGCGCCGCTACCAGGGCTAAAACGCCTATGGCAGCGTGAACATGGACGGCGGTGCCTTCTTCGCCCATCGCCATGAGGCCGCCCCCGACTGCGATGACGGCCACCGCCGCAGTGATCATGGTCCATAATTTGGTGTTTTTCATTGTTTCCTCCAGAGATAAAATCGAGACTGTATCATGCTATAATGGATTAAAGGAGAAGTCAATGGTAAAACCGATAGAAACACGTAGTTTTAAATCCTTTGCGGGCATGGTGCTGGCCGGAGCCTTTTCCGGCTTTTTAATTGCCATACCGGGTATTGTGATCGGAGCCGCTTTGGTTTCCGGCAATGACGCTGGTGGGTTTGGTGACCTGGTCGGCGGTATTTTGGGTATGGTTCTGGGTTATCCTCTGGGGGCAGTTCTGGGAATTAGGCTCTACGGTCGTATATTTAAATATCCCGGGTCAATCTGGCTGGCTCTGGCGGGATCCATCATGGGGATTGTGCTTATTTTTGGATTGGCGGAACCGCTTAATTTGAACGCTGACAGCAATGTGCTGCTGGTGAGTTATTTTACACTGACTGTGGTGCTGGCAAGCTGGGGATATCATCTGAAGCCGGGAAATAACGGCTAAGTCTGAGCTGAAAAATTGGAGGCGACGACCGGATTCGAACCGGTGAATAGGGGTTTTGCAGACCCCCGCCTTGCCGCTTGGCTACGTCGCCGGCGTTATTGAAGCGGACTTCCGGAGGGAAGTCCGCGGTGTCTTTAATGGAGCGGAAGACGAGGCTCGAACTCGCGACCTCCTCCTTGGCAAGGAGGCGTTCTACCACTGAACTACTTCCGCGTATGAAAACGCTATTTTAAAAATGGTGCCGAGAGGGAGATTTGAACTCCCACGAGCTCATCACTCACTAGCCCCTCAAGCTAGCGTGTCTACCATTCCACCATCTCGGCCACTGGCAGGAGCGGAAGGACTCGAACCCTCGACCGGTGGTTTTGGAGACCACTGCTCTACCAACTGAGCTACACTCCTACAATGCAGGCGCGAGTAAATAGCATAGCGCAAGCTGTTTGGAATTGTCAATGGCGGCCGCCGGCGGGATGACGAGCGAGATGAACTTTTTTCTGCCGGGAGACGGCCTAACTTCAGGCGGTCTGAGCGGCCACACCATTCAGCAGGTTATCCACCATTTCGTTGATGAATGTCTCCGGCCGGGTTCGGTGATGGAAGGCGACGCTGGTGGCCCTAAGTAACACTATGGTGTAGGCCAGGGTGCGCGCTGTGACGTCAGTGGTGTGAGGCTTCAACTCACCGACCGTGACGCGCTCGTCAAGGTATGACTGGAATAAACCGATGCCCTGATTCATGATTCTGCGCCAGATGCGCGGCACGATGGGATGGCTCTGGGTTTCATGGAAGAAGATGTTCATCAAACTATCTTTTTGCCCCAGTAGTTCAAAGAATTGATTACCGGTGATCTTGAGCACTTTCGCAGCCGGTTCATTGTGCATGGTAGTCAGCATAGTCTTTAGCTGCGGCAGAAAGCTGTGACGCTCTACCACGGCTTCCAGTAACTGGTCCTTGCTCTTGAAGTAGTGATACATCAATCCCTGGGCGACCCCGGCGGCTGCGGCCAGTTCCCGGACACTGGTCTTGTCAAAACCTTTATTGGCAAAGACCTCCAGCGCCGTGTCAATCAACTGCGTTCGCCGTTCTTCGGCTTTCTCATCGCGCAGGGTCGTACGTTTCGGGGCCGCCGGGTTCATTGAATGTTCAGTCATATGGGCCGATTATAGATGGGGGTAGAATCGGTGTCAAGGGGTATATTGTCCTAAAAGTCTGAGCCGGGCACAACTATGCCCGGCTCACAAATTCAATCTATTTAGTTTTGGGTAATTAGGCAGCTTTGCCGATTTTGAACATCTTGGTGCCGCAGACCGGGCAGGCGCCCTGGGTGGCGGGACGGCCGTTCTTCATGGTAATCCCCTTGGCGTCCTTCATTTCTCTCTTGGTGCGGCATTTCATGCAATAACCTTCCACAAGTAACCTCCTTCGTAAATTTGAATATACGATAGCCCAAGCTGACGCGCTTGTCAAGAGCTTTGAGCAGAATTATTTAAAGCTGAGAGCATATATGACCGAAAAGTACTATACCGCGCCCCTTGTTATGTTAGCCAAAGGCAGCATAAGAGTCTTGCCTGGCTTGCGGTTGAGATAGCTCTTGGTGTATTCAGAGGGGAAGGAATAGACAATCTGGATGCGCGGGTGCTCTAACCAGAAGACAAAAATACCCACCGTCTGTGGTTTGGTGCCGAAGGGACCAATAATCATATTGGCAGTGGTTTTAAATTCGTCGTGAATGGCTTCCAGGGTATTGCGGATCTCATAGGGCGAATCCGCGGCGACATGTCGGACTTCTACGTTGGCTTGAGACAACAGAAGTTCGTTATTCTTTTCGGCGTAGCGCACGTATTCCGCGTTGCCGTCGCGGGGTGCGGTAATCAGGCAAATGGTACGCGATGGATTAAATTGTTTCCAGACCGATTGTGAGCGTTCTGCCTCAAAACCCAGAAACAGCACCAGCACCGTTTCTTTTTCCAGAGACATGGAACCGAAGAAGTTAGCCACCGTGGTGATCTGGTGGACGCCCTGGGTCAAGCGTGACGGGGCATAGGTCTGGGTGGTGTGCAGGATACGGGGTAAACCCAGGTTGAGTTCAGCTACCAGATAATGCAGCAGACCCAGGAGGTAAATCTTGGAAAAACCGCTGATATCCAGCGTGATGTATGGTTCATCATCGTCTTTGGGGCGGCAGCGTTTCCAGACAGTCTTAAGCTGAGTGATGCCTTCCGTCGGGTCATCTCGCTGGCAACGGATGACAAACACACCCTCTGAAGTCTTACGGGACAGCATGCCCTGAATCTTGAACAGGTTGGTGTCTATCTGCTGCTGATAGATTGGTTCTTCAATGACGAAGATAATGGAAAAGCGGACCCGGAAGTTGCCGGAAAGGCGTTCCACCGAGGCAATTGAGCGCTCCTCGAACGAAGCACAGCAGATGAACAGGTCATCGGCGCCGTATTCATTCAACCGGCCCAGGCTTTCAATTATGATCGGTTCATCGGTTGCCCGCATGCGGCGGTTTTCTCCATTTCAGCATCCAGCGCCAATATAATGCTCATAAAGCTAAAAGTCAAACGCCCCCGGTTCTTATCAAGGTCTGGACAACCCTTGGACAAAAACTGCCGCCGACGGCCTGGCTGAATTATGCTATAATACCGCCATGCCTTTATTCTTTGCCTATGGCGCTGCCCTCAGCCGCAAACACATGGCCGGTCAATGCCCTGGCTGTAAGGCCAAAGTCTCAGCCACTCTGTCTCAATATCAGCTGGTGTTTACCGGATGGTCGCGGGTGTACCGCGGGGCTACAGCTTCTCTGCGGCCGCTCCGGGGGGCTCACGTCAATGGCGGCGTCTATGACGTTCCTGAAACGGCGCTCAAAAGGTTGGACATTGCCGAGAGCTTCCCAACGCAGAACACCAAGATCAATGTGGTGGTCAATACTGAAAGCGGTGAATCCTTGAATTGCTTCACCTATGTCCCCAAGCATCAGGCGGCGGAAGGTAAACCGGCCCCGGAATACCTGGCTATCCTACAGCAGGGCTACCGTGACTGGGGCCTGATTTAATCGGCAGAGCCATTGACATGGAGTTGACAAACAAACCGCTAAAGGTCACCTAAAAGCTGCCGCAGCGGTTTTTCATCTGCTACTGGACCGACCACCGCGATGTGGAATTTATCAGCTTGGAAAATTTCTTCAGCCAATTCAGTGATGTCTTGAAGCGTTATCTCATCCAGCCGGGCGATGACTGCTTCCGGGGTTAAAATTTCACCGGCCAGAATTTCCTGACCGCCGAGCCAAGTGGCTACATGCCTCGAGTCTTCCAACCGCAGCGCCATCCTCCCCTTAGATAATTCCCGGGCTTTATCGAGCTCGTGTTGGGTAATGGTGGTTTTTAATTTCTCCAGTTCTTGGATCACTGCCCCAACCGCTTGTTCCAAATTATCAGTGTCTACGCTGGCAGCTACCGTTAATGCACCGGTATCCAGCAAGAAATCAGCATAGCTCTGGATGGCATAGGCCAATCCCAATTTATCGCGGATTTCAGTAAAGAGCCGGGAACTCATGCCCTCCCCTAGAATCACATTCAACAGACTCTGGGTGTATCGGCGCGGGTTAACGGTGGACAATGCCGGCATGGCCAGCTGAAAGTGGTCCTGTTCAATATCCCGTCGCTCAACTACCAACCGCTCAAAGCCGCCGTTATTGAAGGGCACAAAATAGTCTTCCGGTATGCCTGCCTGCCAGGTGCCGAACTGGGCTTCCACCGCCTCAATCATCTGTTGGTGGCTCATGCCACCGGCGATAGAGACTACAGTATTGTCCGGACGGTAGTGCCCGGTCATGAAATGGAGGATATCGGCGCGGCTCATGTCTCTTACCGTGGATTCAGTGCCGGCAATGTCCCGGCCCAGCGGATGACCCGGCCACAAGATGGTGTCTATTAACTGGCAGACTTTTTGGTCCGGCTGGTCTTCAGTCATGTGTATCTCTTCAATAATGACCTGTCGTTCCTTCTCCAGGTCCTCAGGGTCAAAGCGGGAATGGAGCAACATATCAGCCATGGTGTCCAGGGTGGACATGAAATGGCTGCTGGCGACTTTAGCCCAGTAAATAGTGGTTTCTTTATCGGTGCCGCCGTTCATGATGCCGCCGACGCCCTCAATAGCCTCGGAAATATCATGCGCCGTGCGCCGTTTTTCAGTGCCGCGGAAGAGCATATGCTCAATGAAATGAGATACGCCGCCGAGGTGTTCCGGTTCATAACGTGAGCCGGTGCCGATAAACAGACAGATTGAGGCTGACAGGGTATAGGGCATTTCTTGGGTCAGGATACGCAGGCCATTAGGCAGGGTGGTTTTACGGTACATTAATGACTCCTCTTGGTGCTAATTGTACCGGTTTTTAGACTTCAGGCAAAGTTGGTACGCCGGGAACAGCCAAATCAGGGATATAATAAAAATTGTTCAGGGACTGTTGCGGGTAACAAGAATAGGAATAATGAGGGGGCTGATTTTACAAACAGGCGGATTATTTTAGCTTTCGGGCTCAAGTTTAGGGCGGGTATTTTATTTTGGATTGGGTAATTTGGGATTGTTTTAAGTTTAGGCATTGGCATTTAGGATTTCCTTTAAGTGAGAGGCGATGGGGAGAACGGCATGGAGGGATAAACATCCAAGTCCAGGCTGGAACGTTCACCTTTCTGCAGGTGGAAGTAACCGCAGGAAGCGATAACGGCGCCATTATCGGTGCAGAGTTTCAGCGGCGGGATGAGCACGGGAATGGGTGAATCAGTGGCTATGCGTTCCCGTAGCCGGGAGTTAGCGGCTACGCCGCCGGACAACAGTATCTGGTCAACTCCATATTCTTCGGCGGCGGCGATTGTTTTGGTGACCAGTACTCGGACCACAGCTTCCTGAAAGCTCGCGGCGGCATCATTGGGAGAGATGACTTGTCCCGTGTCCACAAGTCTGTATAAAGCCGTTTTCAGGCCAGAAAAGCTGAAATCATGACTGTTGCGGATGACGGCGCGGGGCAGTTTCAAAGTCGGTTTGCCCAGCCGGGCCGCCTTGTCTACCGCCGGACCGCCGGGGTAACCGAGGTTCAACAGCCGTGCAGCCTTGTCAAAGGCTTCACCGGCGGCATCGTCACGGGTACGGCCGATGATTTCATAGTCTGTGTGGTCTTTCATATATACCAAGTCGGTGTGGCCGCCGGATACAACAAGAGCCATGACCGGAAATTGCGGCAGGTTGCCGGTCAGCCAGTTGGCGTAGATGTGCCCTTCCAAATGATTAACGCCGATCAGCGGCTTTTTGGCCGCCATGGCCAGGGATTTGGCGAAGTTCACCCCTACCAACAGCGACCCGGCCAGCCCGGGTCCGGAGGTAACAGCCACAGCGTCAATATCACCGAGGGTCACCTCAGCTGTCTCCAGGCATTTTTCCAATACCGGTACAGCGGACAGCAGATGCTGGCGTGAGGCGACCTCCGGGACCACACCGCCGTAGCGGGCGTGGATGTCCACCTGGGAAGCTATCTCATTGGCCAGTATTTCAACGCCGTCGCGGACAACAGCGGCGGCGGTTTCATCACAAGAGCTTTCTATACCCAGTACCAGCATTCGGCTATTATAACAGAGACTGCGACCAGCCTTCACCGCCGGTGTATTGTCAAGGGTTAACCGATTTTGGCAATTGGAGACAATGTTTGCTAAAATGGAAGAGAATCGCAGAAAAATAAAGAAAACAGGCCAAACAAGATAAAAATCAGAAGATTTATTGACACCCAGTCCTGATGCACCGATATTTATCGGTTAAGCCTCATTTGCACAAAGGCCACAGTCTGGGTTATTATTAGGAAGGTTAGCAGTCTCTGCTTGGGACTGCTAAAAATTTGAAAACAGCAGAATAAAAAAGGAGGTATTCATGGCAGTTAACGTACAACCCCTGCAGAACTTTGTCATCGTCAAACCCGGCAAGAAAGAAGAGTCCCGCTCCGGTATCATCATTCCCGATACCGCTCAGGAGAAAGCTCAGGAAGGCGAAGTTATCGCCGTCGGCCCAGGCCGTATGGGTAAGGACAATGTCCGCGAGACCATGGATGTCAAAGTCGGTGACTTTGTCATCTATCCCAAATTCGGCGGTACTGAGATTAAGGTCGAGGGCTCTGACATGGTCATCATGCCGGAGAACCAGATCTTGGCCAAACGAACCGACTAAGCCCCGAAAAAGAAAAATAGAAGGAATAAATTAAGGAGGAAAAATGGCAAAACAGATTATTTTTGGTGAACAAGTTAGAAAATCCCTTAAAGCCGGTATCGACACGCTAGCCGATACCGTCAAGGTGACCTTGGGTCCTAAGGGTCATCCGGTAGCTCTGGCCAGAGCATGGGGCGCTCCCACCGTTATTGATGATGGTGTGACCATTGCCCGCGATATTGACCTGCCCGATGCTTTTGAGAACATGGGCTGCCAAATCGTCAAAGAAGCGGCGGTCAAAACCAATGACGCTGCCGGTGACGGCACCACTACTTCCATCATGCTGGCTGCGGCCATCATCAATGAGGCTTTCAAAAACATTACCGCCGGTGCTGAGCCGATTGCCCTCAAACGCGGTATTGAAAAAGCCGTCGAAGTGGTTTCCGCTGAACTGAAAAAAATGTCCACTCCGATCCGCGGCCGCGATCAGATTGTACAGGTAGCCACCATAACCGCCAAGGACAAGGAAATCGGCGAGTTGATTGCTGATGTCATGGAAAAAGTCGGTAAGGATGGCGTTATCACCATCGAAGAGTCCAAGGGCGTCAAGTATGAAACCGATTATGTTGAAGGTCTGCAGTTTGACCGCGGCTATATCAGCGCCTATTTTGTGACCGATTCCGGCCGCATGGAAGCTGTTCAGGAAGAACCGGCTATTCTGATTACCGACCGCAAAATTGAGAACATGGCTGAGCTGCTGCCCGCTCTGGAAAAAATAATGCAGTGGACCAAGACCTTGCTTATTATCGCTGAGAACGTTGAGGGTGAAGCTCTCGCGACTCTGGTGGTCAACAAGCTGCGCGGTACCCTGAACGTCCTGGCCGTCAAAGCTCCCGGATTCGGCGATCGCCAGAAACAGCAGCTGGAAGACATTGCTGTCCTGACCGGCGGCCGCGTAATTTCCAAGGAAGCCGGCCGCAAACTGGATTCCGTTACCGAAGAAGATCTGGGCCACGCCCACCGCGTGGTTACCAACAAGGACAAGACGGTCATTATTGACGGCGCCGGTACTCCCGAGGCCATCAAGGATCGCATCAAGCAGATCAAGGCCCAGGTAGATGAGGTTGAGAGTGCTTTTGATCGTGAAAAGCTGCAGGAACGCCAGGCTGCTTTGGCCGGCGGGGTCGCCGTTATCGCTGTTGGAGCCGCTACCGAGACCGAGATGAAAGAACGCAAAGCCCGCGTTGAGGATGCCCTGGCTGCCACCCGTGCTGCCTTGGAAGAAGGCATTCTTCCCGGCGGCGGCGTCGGCTTGATCAATGCCTTGCCCGCTTTGGATAAACTGAAGCTGGAAGGCGATGAGGCTACCGGTGTGTTGATCGTAAAACGTGCTCTGCCGACCCCGGTGCGCTGGATTGCCAATAACGCTGGACGCGACGGCTCAGTCATTATTGACAAAGTTCGCACCTCGCCCCTCGGTATCGGTTATAACGCCGAGATCGATGAGTTCGGTAACATGGTTGAAATGGGTATTATTGATCCGACCATGGTAGTCCGCTCTGCATTGCAGAACGCTGCCTCGGTGGCCAATATGATTATCATCACTAATGCCCTAGTGGCCGACATTCCGGAGAAAGCTCCCCCGGCTCCACCCATGCCTGAATACTAGAAGGCAACTGACTTAGTTCCCCTTTCACCGGGAGCCGTCTGAATTTTCAGGCGGCTCCCGGCTTTTTTACAACTATAAATTGCCCGAAAAACGGCTTTGAAGTATAATTCATATTGTACTTTGGTATTAGGACTTTGATTGAATGCATGAAATGGCCGTTACCCAGAGCCTTTTAGACATTGTGCTCAAAGAAGCGGAAAAGGCGAGTGCTCATAAAGTGATTGCGGTCAACCTGGTTATTGGGGAGATGTCCGGGTTGGTGGATGACAGTGTGCAGTTTTACTTTGATTTTCTGACCAAAGAGACCATCGCCGAAGGCTCCGCCCTTAATTTTAAGCGGATTCCGGCACGGATGAAGTGCCGGGCTTGTGCCGCAGAATTTGTCCCCGCTCCTGAGGAATGGATCTGTCCGAAGTGCGGTCAGTGGCAGGCGGAAGTGGTGGCCGGCAAGGAATTTTACATAGACTCTATTGAGGTGGATGATGCAGATAAAGGTGCTTAAAGATATCATGGCGGCTAATACTGCCACTGCGGAAGCCAATCAGGCACGCCTGGACAACCTGGGTATTACCGGGCTTAATATCATGGCCTCCCCCGGTTCCGGCAAGACCACCTTTATTCTTCGGACCATTGACAGCCTTGGACAACAACTGAAGACCGGCGTTATTGAAGGAGACCTGGCTTCTTCAGTAGATGCCGAGAAGGTGGCGCGCCAGGGTGCACCGGTGGTACAGATCAACACCGGCGGCGGTTGTCATCTTGATGCCAACCAGATAGCTGCCGCGCTGGACAATCTACCGTTGGAAACCCTGGACATTATCATGATTGAGAATGTCGGTAATCTGGTCTGCCCCTCTGAATTCAAACTCGGTGAACATAAGCGGGTGGTTATCCTGAGCGTGCCGGAGGGCGATGATAAGCCTTTCAAGTACCCTGGTATGTTTGCCACGGCCGATGTGGTAGTTATCTCCAAGATTGATGTCCTGCCTCATTTTGATTTTGACCTGTATAAATTCCAAAAAGCGGTTACTGGTCTGAATCCCGGCGTACTCATAATGCCATTGTCCGCCCGGACGGGCGAGGGTTTTGAAGCCTGGATAGATTGGCTCAAGGCCCAGGCAACCCGGCAGGAGAAGTAACATGACCGTCCGGACGATAGAACGGCTGGCCGTTTCTGTCAAAGGAGTTGTCCAGGGTGTGGGCTTCCGGCCATTTATCTACCAACTGGCCCGGCGGCATCACCTGACCGGGTGGGTTACCAATACCTCCGGAGAGGTGCGTCTGGAAGTTGAGGGCACACCGGAAGCATTGGGGTTTTTCCTGGATGAATTGACCGCTGAAGCACCGCCGCAAGCCCATATCATTAAAGTTATGTCAACCAAATTACCTCTAGCAGGTTATCAGGCTTTTGAGATTCGCCAGAGTATAGCTGAACCGGATGAGTACCAGCTTATTTCCCCAGACCTGGCCGTTTGTGAGGATTGTCGGGCTGAAATATTTGACCCTGAAAACCGGCACTACCGCTACCCTTTTACCAACTGCACCAACTGCGGTCCCCGCTTCACCATTATTGAGGATATCCCCTATGATCGGCCGCTGACCACCATGAAGGCCTTCGCCATGTGCCCTGAATGCCGGGATGAATACCAAAACCCGCTAGATCGTCGCTTTCACGCCCAACCCAACGCCTGTCCGGTCTGCGGTCCGGAGCTGCGAATGGTGTGTGTCGATGGCTCCCGACCTAAAGCTGTAGACGTTATTAATTCGGCTGGAGCTTTATTGCGCGAAGGTAAGATACTGGCCATCCGCGGTCTCGGGGGCTTTTTGCTCGCGTGTGACGCCACGAATGAAACGGCAGTTAGTGCGCTGAGACGGCGAAAACATCGGCCGGCCAAGCCCTTTGCCGTAATGCTGCCGAACTTGGCAGCGGTTGAAAAAATCTGCCTAGTCACTGAAGAAGAAAAACAGTTACTCACTTCAGCGGCGGCGCCCATAGTCCTGCTGAAATTACACACTGGAAACACCCTAGCACCGGGAGTGGCGCCTGGACTAAAATACCTGGGCGTTATGCTGCCCTACACGCCACTGCATCACCTTTTAATGGTGGATGCCGGCAGGCCGCTGGTGATGACCTCCGGTAATCTGGCTGAAGAGCCGATTGCCCGTGACAATGATGAAGCCCTGAATCGGCTGGGCGGCATTGCGGATTATTTTCTTTTGCATAACCGGGAGATATTTTCCCGTTACGATGATTCGGTGGTGATGTTTGTAGCAGGCTCTCCCCGGGTATTGCGGCGGGCTCGCGGTTATGCCCCCTTCCCCGTCAGGCTACCGGTACCCGGCCCGCAGATTCTAGCCGTGGGCGCTCAGGAAAAGAATACCTTCTGCCTGACCCGGGATGGCAATGCTTTTGTGTCGCAGCACATTGGTGATATGGACAGCTTGGAAACACGGGAAAACTTTGAAGAAACTCTGGGCTTGTATCAGAAAATGTTCCGGATTGAACCGGAAATCATCGCTTGTGATCTGCATCCGGATTATGTCAGCTCCAAATGGGCGGAACAGGAAGCGGAGAAACGGCAGGTACCGCTGGTTAGAGTGCAGCATCACCAAGCACATATCTCCGCCTGTCTGGCGGAGAACGGGGAAACCGGCCGGGTGATCGGTGTTGCCTTAGATGGCACCGGTTACGGCAGCGACGGTAAGATTTGGGGCGGTGAATTCCTGGCGGCTGATCTAACTGGTTTTAATCGGTTGGCTCATCTGGAATACTTGCCGCTGCCCGGCGGCGAGGCCGCGGTAAAAAAACCATACCGCACCGCCGTCGGTTATCTCTACCGTCTTTTCGGTGCTGATGGCCTGACAAAAGCCGCCGAATGTCTAAGGGGTGTCAATAGGTCTGAGCTGGAACTTATCGTCCGGCAGATTGACTGCGGTATGAATGCTCCGGAAACCTCCAGCGCCGGGCGATTGTTTGACGCTGTAGCCGCTTTAATCGGCGTTCGGACGGAGATTCAGTATGATGCCCAAGCGGCAGTGTATCTGGAAATGGCCGCTGAGGGAGTTGACACTGATGTTGTCTATCCTTATGACATTTCGGAAATAGCAGGGGTGAGGGTAATACGGCTGAGGCGGCTGCTGGCCGCGGTATTAAATGATAAGGCGGCGCAGGTGTCCATATCTGAAATGGCGGCCCGTTTTCATAACACTATAGTTGACATAAATATAGAAGTATGTCAAAGTTTAAGGGTGGACACCAGCATTGACAAGGTGGCGCTGTCCGGCGGTTGTTTTATGAACCGGCGGTTGTTGCGCCGTTCGATAGCCGGATTGGAAGAGCGGGGTTTCAGGGTATATACTCATCGTGAGGTTCCAACCAACGACGGCGGTCTTTCCTTGGGTCAGGCCGCGGCGGCAATGAATTTATTAACCGGTTTTAAACGATAACCAATAGCCAAGACACTAATAGATGGGTGCGGAAAGGCGGCGCCTGCAGAATGATAGTTTGTATCAGAGTTTAAACTTGAGGAGGTTATACAATGTGTTTAGCGGTACCGGCTCAGATTGAAAGCATTAACGGTGATATTGCCGAAGCCGACATGGCAGGCACCAAAGTCCGCGCCAGCTTGATGATGGTTCCCGATGCCAAAGTGGGCGATTATATTTTACTGCATACCGGCTATGCCATTCAGGTTCTGGATGAAGCTGATGCTCTGGAGACACTCAAGCTGTTTAAAGAGATGGAGATGATACCGGAGAATTCATGAATTTTACACAAGGTTTCCGTGATTCCGCTCTGGCGCAAAAACTGCTGGAGAACATCCGGCGGAAGTCTAAAACCCCGGCCAACATCATGGAGTTCTGCGGCGGTCACACCGTGGCTATTTTTCGTTACGGCCTGCGGGAACTGCTGCCGGCACACCTGAAGCTTTTATCCGGTCCCGGTTGTCCCGTGTGCGTCACTGCCAGCGCTGACCTGGATAAGGTTATGGCCCTGGCTGCTATACCGGAAGTGGTTATTACCACCTTTGGTGACCTGATTAAGGTGCCGGCCAGTTACTCCAGCCTGGATCGGGCGCGGGCTGCCGGTGCGGACGTGCGCACTGTCTATTCCACCTTGGACGCTTTGGACATCGCGCGGCAAAATCCAGACAAGAAGGTCGTGTTTGTCGGCATCGGTTTTGAGACTACGGCGCCGACCATCGCTGCCGCTATTCTTCAGGCTGCGGCCGAGAAATTACCCAATTTCTCGGTACTGTCTTTGCATAAAGTGACACCGCCGGTAACCAAGGTGCTGCTGGATGCCGGCGAGGTTAAGCTCCAGGGTATTATCTGTCCCGGTCATGTTTCCGCAATCATCGGCGCCGACGCCTGGGAGTTTATCCCGGAGCGCTATGGCATTGCCTGTGCCGTCTCCGGATTTGAACCGTTGGACGTGTTGCAGTGTGTCAATCTAATTGTGGAACAGATTGAGACCGGGATACCTAAGGTGGAAACTGCTTACAGCCGGGCGGTGAAGGCCGAGGGTAATCCAATAGCTTTGAATATGCTGGCTACTGTTTTTGAACCGGCTGCCGCCAACTGGCGCGGCATCGGTGATATTCCCGGCAGTGGTCTCCGCATTCGGCCGGAATATACCCCATATGATGCCGATAAACTATTTGACATAAAGATTGGGCGGCCGTCGTTGGAACCGAACGGTTGTTTGTGCGGTGAGATTATCCGGGCGGTTAAAACGCCGGAAGACTGCAAGCTGTTCCGCAAGGTCTGTACACCGGAAAATCCAGTGGGTCCGTGCATGGTGTCCAGCGAAGGTTCCTGTGCGGCTTATTATCACTTTGCCGAAGTAATTGATTGATTCAAATACTTAACATAAATAAATCACAATAACTGATTCCCAAACCTTAATCGTTTGATTATTCAGGGTTTAGTAATCTGTATTGTTTAGATATTTAGGCTTGATTCTGGAGGATTGAGTGGAAAAAACTAAAAACGTATTGCTCGCCCACGGTTCCGGCGGCAAGTTGAGCCAGGAGCTGGTGCGCAGTATGTTTGTCAGCCAACTGGAAAATGACCTGCTCTGCCGCATGGATGACGCTGCAAGCCTGAATATCGGCGGCGGACGTCTGGCCTTTACCACCGACAGTTATGTTGTCAGTCCCATATTTTTCCCCGGCGGCGATATCGGCAAACTGGCGGTCTGTGGTACGGTCAACGATTTGGCCACCTCCGGGGCGGTGCCCAAGTACCTGAGTCTGGCTATGATCATTGAAGAAGGGCTGCCTCTGGAAGATCTGTCAAGGGTTGTCCAGAGTATTAAGGCGGTCGCTGCCGAGGCTGGAGTAAAGATTGTGACCGGTGACACCAAGGTGGTTAATCGCGGCAAGGCTGACCGGTTGTTTATCAATACCTCCGGCATTGGTGTTATTCCCGAAGGCCTGGACATTTCCGGAGTCAACGCCCAACCGGGTGATGTAGTTATGTTAAGCGGGAGTATCGGTGATCACGGCATGGCCATCATGGCCCAGCGGGAAGGTTTCAGCTTTCAGGTGCCGGTAGCCAGCGATTGCGCGCCGTTGAACGGGATGATCGCTGCTATGCTGGCGGTCTCTAAAAATATCCGGGTGTTACGGGATCCAACCCGCGGTGGACTGGCCACCACTTTGAATGAAATCGCGGAGCAATCCAAGGCCGGCATCACCATCAACGAAGAGGCCATTCCGGTTAAGGATGCCGTCCGGAGCGCCTGCGAATTGCTGGGCTTTGACCCCCTTTACGTGGCTAACGAGGGCAAGATGATTGTCATCGCTGGGTCTGAAGATGCCAGCCGCCTGCTTGAAGTCATGAGGGCTAATCCCTATGGCGCAGAGGCCGTCGTCATCGGCGAAGTTACTGCTGAGCGTCCGGGCAAGGTCATCCTCAAAACTGCACTGGGTGCACGGCGGGTACTGGATATGCTGTCCGGGGAACTATTGCCCCGAATCTGCTGACAATTTACCTAAAAACAACCGTGGACATCGTGGCTTTTTATGGTATCATATTCGCGGAAATGTTATTATCAGAAACGGAATATAATTCGGCTGGCTTTTGAATTAGTATTATGTCAATAGAATCGGTATATCTGATCCTCCTCATCCTGTGTCTGTTGCTCTCCATGTTCTTTTCCAGTTCCGAGACGGCGTTTATCTCTTTGTCGCGTTATAGGTTACAGGCCATGGTGGAAAACAAGGTCAAGGGCGCTGCTTTGGTGGCTGCGCTGGTGGAAAAGCCGGAACGTCTCTTGTCCACGGTGTTGTTGGGCAATAACTTCGTCAATGTAGCGGCCTCCGCCCTGGCTACGGTACTGGCCATCTCCGCCTTTGGGGAGCAGAACGGGGTTATTATCGCCACTATCGGTTTGACTATAATGCTGCTGATTTTCGGCGAGGTTACACCGAAGACAGCGGCCACCCGCCACGCTGAAAAGATGACCCTGCTTTACGCTCGGCCAATAACCTTTTTGTCTTGGCTGTTTACCCCATTTGTGGCTTTCTTATCCTGGATTGCTTCTGTTTTCATGAAACTGCTCGGTGGTGGTCAAACTTATCACCGCTCTCTCTTCAATGAAGAAGAAATCCGCAGTATGATTGATGTCGGTCACAAGGAAGGCACGGTGGAAAAAGACGAGGCCGAGATGTTGCACGCTGTACTGGATTTCCGGGAAAGGCCGGTTTTTGAAGTGCTGGTGCCCCGTCCGGAAGTAGTAGCGCTCGAAAAGGGCACCCTGCTGAAAGACTTCTTTGGGCTGTATGAAAAGTTCCCCATGTCCCGCTTTCCGGTGTATGAGGAGAACATGGACAATGTACTTGGCATATTGTCCATCAAGGATGTGCTGATGGCCCAGGCCAGGGGCGAAGTCGGACTGGAAGACCCGGTCGATGAATTGGTACGTCCGGCGTATTTTGCTCCGGAAACCAAGCCCATCGGTGAACTGTTCAATGAGATGAGGGACAAGAACTTCCGCATGTCGGTTCTGGTGGATGAATACGGCGGCACTGCCGGCGTGGTATCTCTGTCCCGGCTGATGGAAGAGATTGTCGGCCCGGTAGGCGACGAGCTGGCCAGTGCTGAAAAAGATTTTGAATCCATAAACGAAAACACCTTCCAAGTTGACGGCGGTATGCGCATTGATGAGGCCAACGATCAGATTGGTATTGAGCTCCCTGAAGACGATGAGTACGAGACTATCGCCGGATTTGTCCTGAAACAGCTGGGACAGATTCCCCGGCAGGGCCAGGTGCTGCGTTATAACGGGCTGAAATTGGTAATTACCCGGATGCGCAGCAAGAAGATTGAAGAAGTGCTCATTACCCGGGAAAAGCGCCCAACGCCGCCTGCTGAAGGCGCGGTAGGGGAAACACCGGCCAAACAATAGAGCCCCCGGTGCCAAGCTTCCCGGTCTGGTGCCCATAGGTTCCCCGATAGCATCGACGAAAATACTCTTTTATCTGGAAATATAATGAAAAAAATCCGCTTTCGCTACTCCCGCGGGGAAGAATTGAAATACATTTCTCATTTGGACATGATGCGTTTGTGGCCGCGGGTTTTCCGCCGTGCCGGACTGGACATGGCCTACTCCGAGGGTTTCAATGCCCACCCACGTCTGGCAGTGGCGGCGCCGCTGGCCGTCGGTTGGACCTCCGAGGCGGAACTGATGGAAGCCTGGTTGGAAAATCCACCGGCAGCGTCTACGGTTCTCGGTATGGTGGCTGCTTGGATGCCGGAGGGGGTAACTGTGGAACAGGCGATGTTCATGCCTCATGATTCCGCTTCGCTGCAGTCACTGGTGCGTTTTGCCGAATATCAGGTAAAGCTGCCGTTGGAACGGCCGGCGGCACAGATAGAAGAGGCCGTTGACAGCCTGTTGGAATTGACCACTCTGGAGTGGAGCCATCAGCGGGACAAGGTGACCCGGATATATGACCTGCGCGCTCAGATAGACGATATGCGTATCCTCGGAAGCCAGGACGATACCGTAACCCTTTCCATGCGTCTTAAGAACGACCCTTCCGGCTCCGGCCGTCCTGAACAGATGGCCTTGGCGCTGGGGTTTTCCGGGAAACCGCTGTCGATTCACCGTACCCGGCTGGTACTGGCCTAGGCCGGACAATGTCCAGGCTTGACGCAGACCGTCAGCAGCAGGCCGGAGCCTATGCCCGCGCCCGTCGCCGTTGGAGCCGGATAGACTTTGTGCTGACGGCGTTGTTGACCGCGGTACTTCTGTTGACCCCGTTGTCCAAAACTATTGCCGGCGTTTTTTCCATGGCGGTAATACCGGCGGCGGTGCTTTATTTTGTTTTTTTAGTCATCTTTTTTGATCTGGTTACCTTGCCTTTAAGCTACTTCAGGGGGCTGAAGCTGCCGCGGAATTATGGGTTGTCCCGTCAGGATTTCCAGGGTTGGCTGGGAGACCATGTCAAGTCTCTGTCAATGGGTATCATCTTCGGCGCCGTAGCCGTGGCGACAGTATACGGTTTAATGATATGGCTGCCGGATTGGTGGTGGCTCGGCGCCTGGGTAGGTTTGATGGCGGTTACCCTAGTGCTGACGGTACTGGCACCGGTATTTATTATTCCGCTGTTTTTCAAGATGAAACCGATGAATGAAGGCGAGTTGAAAGAACGTCTGAAAGCGTTGGCCGAACGGACTGGAGTGTCGGTAGGCGGTATTTATGTCATTGAATTTGCCGCCAAAACCGCCCAGGCCAACGCAGCAGTGATGGGTTTGGGCAGTACCAAACGGGTGGCCATCTCCGATACGCTGATTGACCAATACACACCGGAAGAGATTGAATTGGTGATGGCCCATGAACTGGCGCACCAGCGGCATAATGACGTCTGGCGGCTTTATACCTTTCAGGGGTCGGCGCTGCTGGTAGTTTTCGCCCTCACCGCCGGGTTTTTGGACTTTTTAATCCCGGTATTTGATTATGTAAATATCACTGACCCAGCAGCGCTGCCGCTGTTGCTGGCCGTCTTTTTTGTTGCCGGTCTGCCAGCCATGCCGCTGTTGGCTTGGTTTAGCCGCCGGCGGGAAGCGGCGGCTGACGCGTACGCATTGGAAGTTTCCGGCGATCCGGAAGTCTTTCTCTCTGCTATGACCCGGTTGACCGACCAGAATCTGGCCGAAGCCCGTCCGTCCGGTTTTCTGGAAAGACTGGGGCAGGACCATCCCAGTTATGAGGATCGGGTGAAAATGGCTGAGGAGTTTTCCGGAAGCGACCCAAACAAATTAAAATAGCTTATTAATCCAGAGATACTAAACGTATAGTGAGTATATGCCAATGACCAGAATATTTATCGCCCGTCATGCCGAGACTGACTGGAACCGCCATAAGCGTGTCCAGGGTGGAGGTTCTGATACCCCCTTGAATGAGACGGGGCTGAAACAGATTAAGTGCCTGGCCGGGCGCCTGACGACCGAAAAGCTGGAGGCTATTGTTTCCAGTCCGCTGGGCCGCGCCAAGGCTACGGCGGAAGCCATCGCCGGGGAGCATGGACACCTCACCGTTGAATTTGACCGCGACCTGCGGGAGATTGACGCTGGAGAACTGGAAGGCGTTCTAGCTAAGGAGTTCGGCGGCAGTCTGGCGCAGCTGTTGACGGTGGACACTGATGATGGCCCGGCGCGGTTGCCCGGCGGCGAATCGCTGGCCGATGTCCGTAAACGCGTCTGGAAGGTTGTTGAAGGTTTGGTGACCCGCTTTCCTGACGGCGAGGTGCTTATTGTCAGCCATTATTTTACCATTCTTAGCCTGATTTGCCGGGTGCTGGATTTGCCGCCGGAGGCAATACGCAAGTTCCGGATGAATACCGGCAGTTTGAGCATCATTGAAGTGACAGCCGACAGCGCCAAATTGGTGGCTTTCAATGAGTCCTGTTTCCAGGTGGACAGCCTGCCGTGGTGATTGATCTTTAGTAGCATAATTTCAAATGTAAAACTATTTTCTATTAAGACAGCCGTCAATCGTCTTGTAATTCCTGTTATAATCTAGCTGATGCGACAGTTGGAAAAGAGAGTGCTGGATTTAATCACCGGTCATCGCCTGGTGTCAAAGGGGAACCGGGTGGTGGTGGCGGTCTCTGGAGGTGCCGATTCAATCTGTCTATTAGCTATTTTACATAAATTCCAAACCGAACTGGGTATAACTCTGCATGTAGCTCACCTTGATCATGGTCTCCGCGATGCTGAATCCGATGCTGATGCCGAATTCGTTCGGGCGTTGGCGGTAAAGCTGGATTTACCGCTGAGCGTCGAAAAGCGCGATGTGAATGGTTATCAGAAAGAATATCGCCTTACCCCGGAAGAAGCCGCACGTGAGGTACGCTATCAGTTTCTGTTTGAGGTGGCTGAGAATGTCGGAGCAGCCTCGGTAGCTGTTGCCCATACCAAAAATGACCATGTGGAAACTATCTTACTACACCTGCTCCGCGGCAGCGGGCTCTCCGGCCTTGTGGGGCTTAAAGAGGCGGTTACTCTGTGCTATAAGCGCATTGGGCATCTCAACATCATTCGGCCCCTGATTTGCCTTACACGCGTTGAGGTAGAGGCTTATTGCCGGCAGGCGGGTCTGGAGTTTCACTCCGACAGTACCAATGAGTCGCTGACCCCCACCCGCAATCGGATAAGGCTGAAACTCCTCCCGGAAATTCGGCGCGACTTCAATCCCCGCGTTGACGAGGCACTGGACCGGCTGTCCTGCTTAGCCGCCGATGAACAGGACTTTATTGCCGGTGAAGCCCGGCGTGTTGCGGAAGGTCTGACAAAACAGAAATCCGGCGTACTGGTGATTGATCAAGCTGGCCTATCGGCATTGCATCCAGCGCTGCGGCGGGCGGTATTGAAACAGTTACTTACGCAAGGCCTAGGCAGCCCCAAGGACATTGAAGCGGGGCATATTGAAGATATGCTGGATATTGCCTCTGGTAACGCTGGCAGGGCGATTAATCTGCCGGCGGGACTGGTGTTCGCCGCCGGTTACGGAGAACTGTATCTGGGGTGCGACCTAGCCGGGTTAACTCCGCTGCCGCCGCTTGACGAGGAATACCGATTAAATATTCCCGGCTTGACTGAAATCCCCGGTTGGAGGGTCACGGCGGAGATTATTGAAGGGATAGACAATTATTCACGCCGATCTGAAGCGGAAGCCATGGTTGCAGTACTGGATTATGACAAGGCTGGAGGCGAAATTATGGTTCGGGCGCGCCGCCCCGGTGACCGGTTCCGGCCCCTGGGAATGAGCGAAGAAAAAAAATTGAAAGACTATTTCATTGATGCCAAAGTGCCGCGGCAATGGCGCGACCGGGTGCCGGTTGTTGTCAGCCCTGGACAAATTATCTGGGTGGCGGGGTACCGGCCGGATGACCGGGTTAAAGTGACAGAGGCAACCCGCAAGCAGCTGCGTCTGGAGTTGCTTCTCAATAAAGATTACCAGTAGCCGTTATTAGCTGAAATCCGCATCCGGCAAGCAGCAAGTATATATACCGGGTTTAACCGGGCTTTACCGCCGATACTTTAACACTGACGATAGTTTCGGAGATGTGCTGAATCTTCTCTTCGGTCAAGCCCAACGCTGCCGCCTCTTTCAGCAATTCCGGCGCCATATCCAGGAAATCCAAATCAAAAACGTTCTGACTGAGGACCTGGATATTTTTAAATCCGGCCTTGCGTATGCCCCCAAGATACTCTTCTTTGAGAACCGCACCGGCGACGCAGGCGGTATATGCAGCCATGGAGTCGCGGACATATTCCGGCAGGGCTTCGGTCAGCACGATGTCAGAAACGGCGATGCGGCCTCCGGGCTTGAGTACCCGAAAAGCCTCGGCGAAAACCTTCGGCTTGTCTGGCGAGAGGTTGATGACGCAGTTGGAAATGATGGTGTCCACAGTGCCTGATTCCACTGGCAGATCCTCTATCTCCCCCTGGCGGAATTCAACATTTGTGAAGCTGCCTTTGACGGCGTTGGCTCTTGCCCTAGACAGCATGTCCGGTGTCATGTCCACACCTATTACTTTACCGGTGGGGCCGACTTGCCTTGCCGCCAGAAACGCATCAAAGCCGGCCCCGGAACCCAGGTCCAGCACCGTTTCCCCCGGTTTCAGGGCGGCAATAGCAGTGGGGTTGCCGCAACCCAGGCCAAGATTAGCGCCCTCAGGGACAGCTGCCAGTTCTTTTTCGGAATAGCCGATGACTTTGGCGATGCGGTCAGGCGATGAATTTTCGCAACACCCGGAACCGCAACCGCAACCCCCGCCTGACCTGACTATCCCGCCGTAGCGCTCTTTAACGTAGTCTTTGATCTCAGTATCTTTCATCGTCAACTCCTATTTAATTTCGTTCAGTATCGGCCCCAGGAATTCACCGGCGCCTTTAGCCAGTTTTTCAGCCTTTATCATCACCAGGCAGCATGGTTTGCCGTCACGGTTAAGCGTCACCAGCGCCAGTTTCTCTCCGGCGTTGATTCCCATGCCGTCGCGGATTTCCTTGGGCAGCACCACCTGGCCGCGGGCGTCCACGCTGATAACTGCTTCAATCCGGCAGCATTCGGCGGTATCGCAGCAGGTGGTTTTAGAAGTTGATTCTTTTTCCATAAAAGCCTCATTAAAATAAGATAAATCAGTATAATCAGAAAAAACGGAATTTGTCAACACAAGATGAGGAACATTGGAATAATTGTGCATTACAGGAAACAAGCCGGTTTGTTGTAGTATTTTGGGATTACATTAAGGAGAAAAGCCAATGACTCGTGCCGAAACCGCTTATAATAATATGGTGGAATCAAAAATGAACTGTTCACAAGCAGTTTTATCGGCATTTTGTGATAAGCTCGGTATAGATAAGGCAACTGCTCTTCGGCTGGCGCGGGGTTTCGGCGGCGGCATGGGGCGCACAGGCAGAACCTGCGGCGCCGTAACCGGTGCATATCTGGTTATCGGTTTAGCTGAGCAGTCAGCCGCTAAGGAAGGTCTTGAAGCGGTCTACAAGGGCATCAATGAATTTGATGCCACGTTTATTGGACGTTTTAATTCAACTGAATGTAACGATCTATTGGGCTACAATTTGAGTACCCCTGAAGGATTGGCTTGTGCCAGAGCTGAAGGGCTATTTACAAAGATATGTCCCGGATTTGTGAAAGGGGCAGCCGAGATACTTGAGGAGAGCCTTGGTTAAGCCCAGGCCACCCGTTTTAACCTTGGGTTTTCCGTGATACCCGGAATACGGCCCCTTTTGGCTATCGGCCGGCCGTCAATTTCGTGGATATCGGCGGTGTAGTCAATGGGATGCGCTCCCGAGATATAACTGCCGATGCCGAACCCGGTCACTGGTGCGCCGCGTTCAAGAAAATAGCGGATGCGCTCCGGAGTGATGCCGCCGCTGACAAATATGCCCACCTTGCGGTGTCCAGCCTGGTCAAGCCGGGCGCGGACTTCTTTAACTAATTCAGCAGTGACGCGGCCGCGCTCCACCGGGGTATCCAGCCGGACTGATTTCAACTTTTCGCCAAGTGCCGCAGCCACCCGCAGACTTTCCTCGGCCTCGTCCTTAAAGGTGTCCACCAGCGCTACCCTGGACACACTGGAGTCGATGTGCCGGTCAAACGCCAGGGTAGCTTTCACCGTATCTCCCATGACTATGATCAAAGCGTGAGGCATGGTGCCGGAAGGTTCTATCCCCGCCAGTTTTGCTCCCGCCACACTGGAGCAGCCTTTACAACCGCCGGTTACGGCGGCGTAGTCCATGCGGCCGGCGACAAAGGGGTGGACATGACGTGCCCCGAAACTGATACAGGGAATATTTCCGGCTGCCTCGGCGCATTCCCGCGCGGCGGTGGCCCAGCCGGTGCCGGAGGCCAGAATACCGCACAAGGCAGTTTCGTATAAACCGAAGCTCCGGTAGGGAGCTTTAATGCGCAGTGCCACTTCTTTGGAGCTTACGCTGTCGCCTTCGGAAAGCGCCCAAACTTTGCGGTTGTCCAGGGGTAAAACCTTGTCTAGTAAAGCCAGCGCTTCGTTAATGCCGCACAGTACACCGGAGCCGTTGGGGAAGATTTCCATGACTACTGTTGAGTTAATATCTTCTTTTGCCAGTACCTCTAATGTGCGGTGAAAATAAATATCGGCTGTATTACCGTACAGGACGGCGTCGGCAGGGGTGAATTTAGCGAACTGGTCAGCAGGGTTATTCATACTTAAATTCCAAATCCCAAACAAATTATCTTTTTCAAACACCCAAATCCAGGCGTGGACAACTGTAGTCGTCCTTTCTATTTCTTGTATATTGGTTTACTGGTTTTTAGTGGAGGAAATGTCTGGTCCCGGTAACTACCATGGCAATGTTATTTTCGTCTGCCGCCTTGATTGAATCCTCGTCGCGGATGGAGCCGCCGGGCTGGACAATGGCGGTCACTCCGGCCGCTGCCGCCTGGAGTACAGAGTCATTGAATGGGAACATGGCGTCAGAGGCCATGACACTGCCCTTGGCTTTGTCTCCTGCCCGCTTGACGGCGATGTCTACACTGGTCACCCGGTTGGGCTGCCCGGCCCCCATGCCCAGAATCATCCGGTCTTTGACCAGGACGATGGCGTTGGATTTGATGTGCTTGACGGCCCGCCAGGCAAAGAGCAGGTCGGCCGTCTCTTCATCGGTGGGGGCGCGTTTAGTGACGGTGGCCAGGGTGACTGCATCCTCCGGCAGGGCATCAGCCTGTTGTACCAACAGTCCGCCCTTTACCCGGCGGTACACCAGAGGTGTCTGAACTTCGGCCACCGGGAGTGCGGCTTTCAAGATCCGTAAATCCTTGCGTTTTTTCAGGATTTCCAGCGCCGCTTCTTCATAATCCGGCGCGATGGAGATTTCGTAAAAGGTCCCGCGCATGGCTTCAGCCATCTCCGCGGTCAGGGTGCGGTTGACGGCCACGATGCCGCCGAAGGCGGACACCGGATCTCCGGCAAAGGCGCGGCGGTAGGCCTCAGCTACATCGTTGTGGCTGGCCAGACCGCAGGAATTGGTGTGCTTGACGATAGATACCGTTGGTGCGGCATAGTCGGTGGCGGCGTTCCAAGCGGCATCGGCATCCAGAATATTGTTATAGGACAGCGCTTTGCCCCAGAGTTGTTCAGCTTTGGTGATACCGCTGTTGGCGGCTGAGCCGACGCGCTGCTCGGCGTAGAAGGCAGCTGCCTGGTGCGGATTCTCGCCGTAGCGCAGACCGTATTGTTTTTTAAGGGCGATGGTCATATTCTCCGGGAAGTCTTCATTACCCTGCCAAAGATATTGTGAGATGGCGGTATCGTACATCGCCGTATGCTGAAAGGCCTTCTGGGCCAGCATCTTGCGGTCATCCATGGACAGTTCGCCGCCGTTCTTCAGTTTCTCAATGACCATGGCGTAATCCGCCGGGTCGGTAACGATGATGACGCCGGGGAAGTTTTTAGCCGAGGCCCGGATCATGGTCGGTCCGCCGATATCAATGTTTTCCAGCGCATCTTCCAAGCTGACGTCAGGTTTGGACACGGTCTGGACAAAGGGATAGAGATTGACCACTACCATGTCAATGGTAGACAGCCCCTGTTTCTCCAGTTCGGCCATATGCTCCGGTTTGTCGCGTCGGGCCAAGAGACCGCTGTGAACCGCAGGATGGAGGGTCTTTACCCGGCCGTCCAGAATCTCCGGAAATCCGGTGATATCGGAGATACCGTGCACCGGCACCCCCGCTCCGGCCAGAGCTTTCTTGGTGCCGCCGGTAGAGAAAATCTCCCAGCCCAGTCCGGCCAGTTCAGTGGCAAATTCGGTTAGTCCATTTTTGTCGGAAACGCTCAGGATTGCTCTCATAATCTTTTACCTCGCCTGTTTATTAGCGCCGGCGCCTGATGAAAACCAGGCTTAATATCGCCAGTATGATGACAAAGGCCGCCAGGCCGGAAATGATTGCCCAGTTGATGACCCGCACGTCCGCGGTCATCACGCCGCCCTGGCTGAGGGTGTCCACGTCAAAATCCCAGGTGGCTGTGGAGCCACTGACCACATCTGCGTTGGAATCAGTAATCTCTCCGGGCATATTGACTGTCCAGGACATGGTAAAAATGTTCTTCAGCAGACCCAGAGTCAGTTCGTCATATTCGCCGGCATCGGGCTCAAGTCCCAGGGCTTCCGGATCGGAAGGAATGTTGACGGTAAAACTATAATCGGTGAACAAAAAGTTGTTTTTGCTCTGAATGTCCAATACCGGTGAATTGGCTTCCGTGCCGGTGGCATCCGGCAGGAAGAAGGGGTCATCCGGAGAAAAGTCCTTTGAGGCGGTCAGGGTGACGGTGTCGCCGGATTGGGTTTGGGTCACCTGCCAGCCCTCAGCAGTCATCTCATTGGCGCCTCCTTCAGTCACCAGGCTTTCACCAATGGCACCGGTAGCGGTGATAATAACCTTCTGGGTGTAATTGCCAGAAGTCCTGACATCGGTTTCCAATTGCATGTCCAGGGTACCGCAACCGGCCAGCAGGATAAGGCCCGCTGTTAGCGCAGTAATCAGGATTTTGGCTGTTTTAGGCCTGAGCATGAAACCCCCTAGACAATCACTACTTTACGGCCGGGCTCGGCGGTCACTTCACCGATGACTCTGGCCTCCGGCATCGCCTCAAGCAAGGCTGAAACCTTCGACGCTTCAGTAAAAACAGTCATGCCGATACCCATGTTGAATACCCGGAACATCTCCGTCCGGTCAACCTGCCCCAGCTTTTGAATCAGTTCAAAGACCGGCAGCACGTTCCAGGAGCCGGTGTTGATACGCACCGATACGCCTTCCGGCAGTGTCCGGGGAATGTTGTCGGTGAAGCCGCCGCCGGTAATATGGGCCAACCCTTTAACATCGCCCATTACCGGTTGGAGGGTTTGGAAATAAGAAACGTGAGGTGCCAGCAGTACCTCGCCGATGGGGCGGTTAAAACCGGGATATACCTTTGACAGAGCCTCCGGAGTTTCACCCAGCACCCGCCGTGCCAGGGAGTAACCGTTGGTGTGCAGCCCGGAGGAAGGCAGACCTAATATTGCGTCGCCGGGTTTGATGGACAACCCGTTGACAATCTTATCTTTTTCCACAATGCCGACAATAAAGCCGGCCAAATCATAATCCTTGCCGTGGTAAAGCCCCGGCATCTCGGCGGTTTCCCCCCCGATCAGGGCGCAGCCAACCTCTTGACACGCCGTGGACAGACCTTTGACAATATCGGCCACCAGATTGCTGTCCAGTTTGCCCATGGCGATGTAATCCAGGAAGAACAGCGGCGCGGCGCCGCAGGTCAGAATGTCATCAATGCTGTGGTTGACGATGTCCATGCCTACGGTATCGTGTTTGTCCATCACCGAGGCGATTTTGAGTTTGGTGCCCACCCCGTCGCAACTGGAAACCAGCACCGGTTTGGCATAACCGGTCGGCAGTTCAAACATGCCGCCGAAGAAGCCCGGGCCGCCCAGAACACCGGGGGTGAAGGTGGCGCGGGCCAGTTTGATAATCTGTTCCTTGGCGGCAGCTGCTGTATCAATACTGACGCCGGCGGCGGCATATGCGTCTTTGTTGATGGGATTTCTCCTTGAGGCTGATAGCTGAATGATAACATCTGGCGCGGGGAGGCGCAACGCGGTTTTTGAGTAGTCAGTTGTTAGTTTACAGTTATTAGTTTTCAGTAAACAGTAGGCAGTAGCCAGTTCCCAGTATTCAATTGTTAAAGGGCAGAGGCGTGATGCGGTGGTTCTTTATTCGTTTTTTAAGTGAGAAACGAAGGAAACGAATCCAATATTCACGAATAAAAATGCTTTAAGGGGACTTTCAGCCGAACGGAACAAATAAAATAATCTAATAATATATAAAAATATGACAGAACATATGATGCCACAAACAGCATGGTTGCGCAAGGGGCAAATGTCACTTATTCCAAAAATAGTAATCTGCCAGCATTGGGCCAGGCGCGGGCACTTCTTTGACCTCACTGCCAACCGGGTTACAATTAACGCAGATATTCATCAAGAGTGGCCTAACTTGATAAATTGATGTTAAGAAAACTGGGAATATATAGACAAGAAAGCTGATGAATGTTATAATAGGTAAACTTTCCCGAATGAGAAGAGGTCCCGATGGCCGGTAAAGACTATTACGCCATACTTGGAATCAATAAAAGCGCTACCGCGGATGAAATTAAAAAGGCCTTCCGCAAGCTGGCACGTAAATTCCATCCGGATGTGAATCCCGGAGATAAAGCCGCCGAAGCCAAGTTCAAAGAAATCAATGAGGCTAACGAAGTCCTCAGCGATAAGGACAAGCGCGCCAAGTACGATAAATATGGTGATCAATGGCAGCATGCCGATGCTTTTGAGAAAGCAGGCGGCGCCCGCTACCAGCAGCAACCCGGTGGCGCTAATCCCTTTGGTGGCGGCAACCCGTTCGGCGGGTTTGATTATCAGCAGAGCGGCGGCGGCTTTGGCGGTGACGATATCGGCAGTATCTTTGACCAGATTTTACGAGGCGGCGGCGGTACTCGGCGGCGCGCCCACAAGGGCCAGGACCTGGAATATGAGGTTGAAGTTTCGCTGGAGGAGGCTTATCACGGTACCGCCCGGCAGATCAGCATGCAGGCGGCCAAGCTGGAGAAACTGGAAGTGAAAATCCCCGCCGGGGTCACCAACGGCTCCCGGGTACGTCTGGCAGGCAAGGGTGGTGAAGGCTCCAGCGGCGGCGCCCGCGGCGACCTGTTTCTGGTAGTCAAAGTTGCGCCGCATAACCGCTTTGAACGCAAGGGCGATGACTTATTGGAGACTATTGATGTTTCGTTAACTATTGCCGCCCTGGGTGGGGAAGTGCGCGTTTCCACTATCAAGGGCACTAAACTGGCTCTGAAAATACCGCCGGAAACCCAGAACGGACGCACCTTCAAGCTGACCGGGCAGGGTATGCCGCACCTGGGCAAGACCGGCTACGGCGATCTCGTTGTTAAAGTGAACGTCAAGCTACCGGTTAATCTGACGGATCGGGAAAAAGAGTTGTTTGCGGAACTGGGGAAGCTCCGTCCGGATGGCCGGACGGAGAAAACCCCAAATCCGAATAGCTAAATCCTCAACAATATTAAATATCAAAATCCAAATGACCAAAACCAGAGATTTCTCCGCAGGAGGAAAATATGACCGAAGAAATGCACCGCCCGCGATACGTGATTCACGTTGCTGCCGAGCTTATCGGGGTTAAGACCCACACGCTGCGTTATTACGAGAGGTCCGGTTTGGTCAAGCCTCAGCGCTCGCAAGGTAACATCCGGCTGTACTCGGAATATGATCTTGAGATCCTGCGCCGCGTACGTAACCTGATGGATGACCTCGGGGTTAACATGGCCGGTGTGGAAGTCATTAACAACATGCTGGAGAAAATGAACCAGCTGGCTCGGGAGAATGAACTACTGAAGGCTGAAATCCAGCGGCTGTACCACAAACTGGAAGAATAGGCGGCCTCCGCCGTTGTCACGAAAGGACACGTCCATGAAACAGGACAAATTTACCGAACAGGCCCAGGAAGCCATTGCTTCGTCTCAGGCGATGGTGCGTCAGTACCAGCATAACCAGTGGGACGTAGAGCATCTGCTGATGGCCCTGCTGACTCAGGATCAGGGCTTGGTCGGCGAGATAGTCCAGGAACTGGGCGCTGATGCCGATGATATCAAGACCGAGACGGATGCTGCCCTGAAAAAAATCCCCAAACTGGGCTATGATCCCCAGCAGATATATCCCACTCCCCGCATCAACCAGGTGGGCCAGGAAGCCTCCCTGGAAGCTGCCCGGCTGAAGGATGAGTTCATCGGCACTGAACATATCTTCATCGCCATTGCCGGTGAACCGAAGGGTCTTTCAGCCGCTATCTTGAAGAGCTTTGGTATTGACAAGGAAAAGGTCTATCTGGCCCTGCAGAAGATCCGCGGCAGCCACCGCGTCACCGACGCCCGCGCCGAAAGTAAATATCGCTCGCTGGAGAAATACTCCCGTGATTTGAATGAACTGGCAGAGCAGGGCAAGCTGGACCCGGTTATCGGCCGGGATATGGAAATCCGGCGCGTGATGCAGATTCTCACCCGCCGCACCAAGAACAATCCGGTCATCGTCGGTGAGGCCGGCGTTGGTAAGACGGCCATCGCTGAGGGCGTGGCTCAGAAAATCGTCAACGGCGATATCCCCACCTCCCTCAAAGGCCGCCGGGTGATGGCCCTGGACATGGGTTCACTGCTGGCCGGCGCCAAGTTCCGAGGCGAGTTTGAGGAGCGCCTGAAGGCGGTCATGGACGAGGTTCGCGCTTCGGCCGGTGAGGTTATCCTTTTCATTGACGAAATCCACACCCTGGTCGGCGCCGGCGCTACCGAAGGTGCACTGGACGCTTCCAATATGCTCAAGCCCTCTCTGGCCCGCGGTGAATTGCAGGTTATCGGCGCCACCACGTCGGATGATTACCGCAAGTTCATTGAGAAGGACAAGGCGCTGGAACGGCGGCTGCAGCCGGTGTTTGTGGCGGAACCTAACATTGAAGACGCCATTGAGATTTTAAAAGGCCTGCGTCCCCGCTATGAGGCGCATCACAAGATCAAGATCACCGATGAGGCGCTGGAAGCCGCCGTCAAGCTGTCGCAGCGCTACCTGACCGAGCGCCATCTGCCGGACAAGGCCATTGACCTGATAGACGAGGCTGCTTCCAAGCTGCGGCTGGATTCAGAGTCCGCCCCGCCAGAGATCCGGGAGCAGGAACGGCAGTTACAACTGCTGGAATCTGAGGAAGAAGCCGCCTGTCAGCGTAACGAATTTGACGTGGCGGCCGATCATAAGAGCAAGCGTCTGCGGCTGGAAGCGGAATACACTACCGCCCGTGAGGCCTGGCTGGCCAAGGAGAAAATATCCGGGGAAGTCACCGCCGAACACATCGCCCAGCTTATCGCCAACTGGACCGGCGTGCCGGTGACCCAGATGCTGGAAGCTGAAGCACAGAAGCTGGTGAATATGGAGGAACGCATCCACGAACGCTTTGTGGATCAGGAAGAGGCAGTCATTGCAGTTTCGGAGGCCATCCGCCGCAGTCGTGCCGGTCTTAAGGATCCACGGCGTCCCATCGGCAGTTTCCTGTTCCTGGGGCCCACCGGCGTCGGCAAGACGGAGCTGGCGCGTTCCCTAGCCTGGTTCCTCTTCGGCGATGAAACGGCCATGGTGCGTGTGGATATGTCAGAGTATCAGGAGCGTCATACCGTCTCCCGTATGGTCGGCGCACCGCCCGGCTATATCGGCTTTGAAGAAGGCGGGCAGTTGACCGAAGCCGTTCGCAAGCGTCCCTACCGCGTCATTCTGCTGGATGAGGTGGAAAAGGCCCATCCGGAGGTCTTCAACGTGCTGCTCCAGCTGCTGGACGACGGCCGGTTGACCGATGGACACGGCCGCACGGTGGATTTTAAGAATACGGTGGTCATTATGACCAGCAATGCCGGCGTGGAAACCATCCGGCGTGAGTCCCGCCTGGGTTTTGTGACCGGCAACGGGGCTGATGCCAAAGAAGGTTACGAGAAGATGAAGGACAAGGTGCTGGGAGAGGTGCGTAAGCAGTTCCGGCCGGAATTCCTGAATCGTGTTGATGAGATCATCGTCTTCCATGAACTGGCTGAGGACCAACTGCGGCACATCGTGGATCTGATGGCCAAGGACGTTGAAGGGCGGCTGGAGGATATGGATATTGCTCTGGAAATCACCGAAGCGGCTAAGGGCTGGCTGGCCAAGGTAGGTTATGACCCGGCTTACGGTGCCCGACCGCTGCGTCGCGCCATCGAAAAATACGTTGAGAATCCGCTGGCTACCCGTATCCTCAAGGGCGATTTCAAAGAAGGCTCGACTATCGTCGTCGATCTCGAGGGTCAAGAACTGGTCTTCACCGGAAAAGGTGAGCCGGGTCAATCCGGGGCGGCTCCTGCAAAGTCAAAGAAATCCAAAAAATAAAACCAGAGTTTTAGGCCCAGCGATGATTTAATCATCTTTTGAGCGATCCTGCCACTGGAACAAATGCGGCCATTTACTGGTATCTGTAGTGTTTACCGCTGTGTGGCAGACATAACAGGCGTTGATTTCTTCTGGATTGTTGCCGCCGTGAACTTCCAGATATTCGTCGATCTCATCATCGCCGCGTGAGCTTTCGTGACAGGCGCCGCAGGAACCAATTGACTTGGCGCTTCCCTGATACTGCAACGCCTGATAGTTGTCGGAGGTCTGGTTCGTCGGTATCTGGGCATGCGGACTGGAATGGCAGCTGGCACAGTAAATGCCGCCGTGACCGGTAGCATCGCGGTACAAAATCGATGAGGTATTCACCTCTGCGACTGTTGAATGACAGTTAGAACATTTCGGTTCCTGAACCCACGGTACCCGCCCCGCAGTGATTGAGGAACTGACTGTTGAAAGAGTGCCGTGGCAGGTAATACAGTTACCATCAGCGGCAGTGTGGGCCAGGCTTCTCTGGCAGAGCGTTTCTTGCCCCGGGTGGCAGTCGTAACAATTAGGCAAAGGATCAACTGTGGCATGTTTGCCATGCATTACCTGGGAAAGGTACCCGGCCTCTCCTGGTTCGGTTTGGCCCAAGGCAGGAGAACCGTGGCAACTGGCGCATAGGACAGGCTTATCGTTGGATAGATTAGTGTTGTGGTTGTTATCATGTTTGCTCAGCACATCGTTAAAAGCATCGGAGCCGTGACACTTGGCACAGTCCATCTCTTCGGAAGTTGGTGCGGTGGTAAAAGTTGACGCTACTATCGAACCTGAGGCATCTTTAACCGTGATTTCGGCAATCTGATAAGGAGTCCAGGCACCGTTGTCCAAAATGGGAGTCAACGGTATGCCGTCAACCTGGAAGTGATCGCCCTTGACTACCATTGTTCCAGTGAGACCATTAGAGATACCGGGATCTACCAGATTCAATCCCTTGTTTTTCTCCAAGTCTACGCCAAACAGCTTCAGGGCGTTGTCCCAGAAATCGCCGAAGTTACCTTTGCCATAGGAATAAGTGTTACCGACAATGCTGTACTCTACAGTCAAGTTCTCTGTAACGATTTCCGGTGGATTTCCCCGCTTGACTACTTGCACCCAAAGGGTATTATACGGCGGTAGAACCACTGCTGAATCGTAACTGGGGTTCAGGCAATGCATACCCAGATCATTCCATGCGAAGACAACATATTCAGTATTTTTAAGTGTTGAACTCTGACTGATAAGAGCCTCGGGTATGTTAAGTGTTGGAATCCCCGCGGTGTTGGTTGGATCGGGTGTGCCGTCTGAATCTGATGAACATCCAGCCACGGCAAACAAGGTAATCAGAGTTACAATAACCAACCAAATAGATAATACGGCAGACGCGGGACGTTTGTACTTCATATAGGTATATGATAATTCATTTATTTCTGAGGTCAATCCGTACTTTTACGTAAAAATGTCTGGCCGGGTACTTAGTGGGGATTGTTCTTGAGCGGTTGACAAATTATTCTGGTTCTAAAATAATTGGATGTCACAAATCTTAGGATCGTGTTATTTAGAAAGGGACATCACGTTGAAAACTTCATTTCGTTCCTCTGCCTTGGTTCTCCTGTTGTCTGGGATATTGGTGCTAGTGGGTTGCAGCCCGGCCGCAAGCCCTCCGGCTACCACCCAAAACCCCGGAAACAGCACTGCCCCGCCCCCGACGACGACAACCTCCAGCCCTCCGGTTACTTCGGAACCAGTCTATTTCATGTGTGACCTGACTTATTACCCGGAAGATATCTGGCCGCTGTTGAATGTTCAGGAGCGCCAGAACAATTTTTGGATGGAAGTTTACTATCCAGCTGACTCGGCTTATGAATATTACAAATTCATGTTTGGCATTCAGTATGGCGCCAAAGCTACCGAGGCTGAAGTGATCAAACATTATCATGACAGGGTAGAAGTCCACGAGATAAACGCCTTCGCCGATGTCCAGGGTTATATCGGTGAATGGGAAGTTTATGCTACCACCGAGGATTCATTTTACACCGGAGAGCAGGTCGTCAGTGTCATGGTGGCCAACAATAGTGTGATTTATGACCGTAATCCCTATTTCGCCGATTTCCCGGCAACACTGCTGCCGGTTTTCCCCGGAGCTGCCCGCATGGTAGAGCAATTTCATTGCTGGTCCGACTCAAAGGAGTATTATACCCGCTACCGAAATAACGGTAATCTGGCGGATGTCATCAATCATTACCGTGGTGTCATGGCCGGTGCCGCCAGTTTTACGGAAACTGAAACTCATCCCGTTTCGAATGGCACCTCCACCGTATTGAAAGGCACTTTAGGCGGATATCAGGTGGAGATCGAGATTCGTGACTGGAATAATATCGTTACAGTGAGTGCGGAGAAGGATTTTTAGGGAGACAGTAATTAGTAGGCAGTAGACAGTAGACAGTATTGCCCGCTGCGCGGGAAATACCAAATCCTAAGCACCAAATAACAAACAATATCAAAATCTCAATATTTAATGACCAAAACAAGACCGAGACTGCTTCGGCATAGCCTCGCAGTGACGTGGGGGATAGTATGCGGTTTACAGTAGACAGTAGACAGTTGACAGTAGTCAGTAAACAGTAGGCAGTAACGCAAAAGTTCACAAACATATTGGACTCCCAGGGAGGTGATAGCCGGGACTCTTATACTCTGTTGACATTACCCCTTGCCGCTCCTATAATAAGCTACGGGCTTGAGAATTCCCCAAAAGTCCGTTTCCCAAATGAACATCACAATCTCTATTTTCAGGACGTTCGGTATGCAGTTATATGGCTAAATATATCTTTGTGACCGGCGGCGTGGTTAGTTCCGTAGGCAAGGGCATCACTGTCGCCAGCATCGGCACCGTGCTTAAAAGCCGGGGCGTTTCCGTCTCGGTTCAGAAACTAGACCCTTATCTCAATGTTGACCCCGGCACCATGTCGCCGTACCAGCACGGCGAGGTTTTTGTCACCGGCGACGGCGCCGAAACCGACCTGGACCTGGGTAATTACGAACGATTTATCGGCATTGACTTGTCTGCCGAATCCAATACCACCTCCGGTCAGGTATATTCCGCCGTCATCGCCCGGGAACGCCGCGGCGACTATCTCGGCGGCACTATCCAGGTCGTTCCCCACCTGACTTCAGAGATTAAATCCCGCTTCCACAAGCTGGCGGAGAAATCCGGCGCCGATGTAATCCTGATTGAGGTCGGCGGTACGGTCGGCGACATCGAGGGTCAGCCCTTCCTGGAAGCCATCCGTCAGATGCGTAAGGATGTCGGCCGGGACAACGTACTTTATATTCACGTCACCCTGCTGCCCTATATCGGCTCCACTCAGGAACTCAAGACCAAGCCCACCCAGCATAGTGTTAACGAACTCCGGCGCATCGGTATTCAGCCGGATGTCATTGTCTGCCGCTCCGATGTGCCTATATCTGAAAGCATCCGGGAGAAGATTTCGCTGTTCTGCGACGTTGACCGGGAAGCTGTCATCTTCGCTCCCACTGTAGAAACCGTTTACGAGGTGCCGCTGGTTTTGGAGGCCGAAGGCGTCGGTGACCTGCTGGTCCGCCGCCTGGGACTGACCAATTCTCACCCGCCGCAGTTGGAAGCCTGGGCGAAGATGATTGAGTGCCTGAAAAACCCCTGCGAGCCGGTGCGCATTGCCCTGGTGGGCAAGTATGTGGAGCTCCGGGACGCTTATTATTCCGTGCGTGAGGCCTTATGCCACGCCGGTCTGCATCATAGCCGCAGTGTCCAGATAGACTGGATCCAGTCTGAAGACCTGGAAAAACCCGGTGGGGAGCACTTGCTGGATCACGCCCAGGGCATTATTGTCCCCGGCGGCTTCGGCGACCGCGGCATTGAGGGTATGATTAAGGCAGCGGAATACGCCCGCGTTCATAACGTCCCGTACTTCGGCCTGTGTCTGGGTTTGCAGATTATGGTTATTGAGTTTGCCCGCAACGTCATTGCCGCTGATAGCGCCAATTCCACCGAATTTGATGCCGCCACCGCCCACCCGGTAATTGACATAATGCCAGAGCAGAAGGACGTCTGCGGCAAGGGCGGCACCATGCGCCTGGGCAATTGGCCCTGTCAGGTGACGCCCGGCACCAAAGCTGCCGCTGCCTACGGGCAGGAACTGGTCTATGAGCGCCACCGCCATCGCTTTGAGTTTAATAATACCTACTGGGAAAAATACCTAGACGGCGGCATGGTCTTTTCCGGCCTGTCGCCGGACCGCCGGTTGGTGGAGATCTGTGAGCTGAAGGATCATCCGTGGATGGTGGCCTGTCAGTTCCATCCGGAGTTCACTTCTCGCCCCGGCAAGCCCCAGCCGCTGTTCCGAGACTTCATCGGCGCGGCTTCAAAGGTGATGCGGGAAGGGGCTCAGGCAGCGTTGCCGCTTGAAAGTGAACAGTCGTCAGTAATCAGTTCTCAGTCTTCGCCGTAAGAAGCAACCAGGATAACTGAGAACTTATTACTGAAAACCGATAACTGAAAACTGAAAACTGGAGAAACCCAATGAAACTATTCCTTGATACCGCCGTAACTGAAGAGATTAAAAAGGCCGCCGCCATGGGCATCATCCACGGCGTGACCACCAATCCCACGCTGGTCGCCCGCGCCGGACATAAGGATTATCAGGCGCTGGTTAAGGAGATCGTTGGTATCCTGCCTGAAGGCTCCCCCATATCGGTAGAATCAGTCGCTGAAGACGTCAAAACCATGGTCGCCGACGGCAAACGTTTCTTTAACTGGGCACCGGACAATGTCGTGGTCAAGCTGCCCACCAACGCTGCCGGGCTGGAAGCTACCCGAGAACTGGCCAAAGAAGGTATTCAGGTCAACATGACGCTGTGTTTCTCGGTAAATCAGGCACTGCTGGCCGCCCACGCTGGCGCCTCCTACATCAGCCCCTTCGTCGGCCGTCTGGACGACATCGGTCATGACGGTATGGCTCTGGTGCGGGACATCGTCCAGATGCTAAAAACTTATGAGTTTGAAACCTGGGTCATCGCTGCCTCCATCCGCCACCCCCTCCACTGTGTGGAAGCGGTCAAGACCGGCGCGCAGGTGGCCACCGTGCCGTATAAGATACTGGAGCAGATGCTCAAACACCCGCTGACGGACAAGGGTATTGAGGCATTTATGGAGGATTGGAGAAAAAGTGGAGCGAGTAGTCAGTAGACAGTAGTCAGTAGTCAGTTGAGAGTGAACAGTAGACGCTACGAATGCAGAATTATAAGAATTTGAGTGTCTGGCAAAAAGCACATAGGCTTGCGGTTGATGTTTATGGTCTTACCAGTGGTTTCCCTTCGCATGAAGTGTACGGGCTTACTTCCCAAATGAGACGTTGCAGTGTGTCAATCCCAGCCAATATTGCGGAGGGTTGTGGCCGGAATGGAAAGGCGGAATTATCCCGTTTTCTCCACATTTCAACTGGTTCCGCCTTTGAACTGGAATACTATTTGCTACTGGCAGGCGAATTACAATATATTTCGGAGGATCAATTCACTCTGTTAAATGATAAGGTAACTGAAATCAAGCGCATGATAACCTCACTGGCTATAAGAATAAAAAACGACCAATGCACCGTCCAAAACTGATAACTGAAAACTAATAACTGAAAACTTTATCCCCCAGGAGTACACCATGACTGAACAAGATCCCAATCAAAACAATTTTGAAATGAACGAAGTCCCCCTTCCCCCAGAGCCTCCGCCTCCTCCGCTGTCCTTATCGCGGCTGGAGACGATGAGCCGGGAGGACCTTCTGGAGCTGGCCAAGCGCATGAAGGTGATCGGCATCACCGGCGCCAAGAAGCAGGACATCATCCTGCGGCTCTTACAGGCCACCACGGAGCAGCAGGGCAACATCTTTTGCTCCGGTATCCTGGAGATCATGCCGGACGGCTACGGCTTCCTGCGGCAGGGGACACTTTTGCCCTCTTCGTCGGATATTTACGTTTCCCAGTCTCAAATCCGTCGCTTTGGCCTGCGCACCGGCGACATGATTATCGGCCAGTCCCGCCAGGCCAAACCCGGCGAGAAATATTACTCCCTGCTGCGCGTTGAGGCTATCAACGACCTCAATCCGGAAGGCGCCAAGCGCCGCCCGTACTTCGGTTCGCTGACCCCCACCTTCCCGGACCGGCTCCTGAACCTGGAAACTGAAGCCGGCATGCTGTCCACCCGCCTGATTAACCTGGTCGCCCCCATCGGGCGTGGCCAGCGCGGCATGGTGGTATCGCCCCCCAAGGCCGGCAAGACGATGCTGCTCAAGAACATCGCCAACGCCGTCGGGGCCAATTACAATGACATTCACCTGATGGTTGTGCTCATCGGCGAACGCCCGGAAGAGGTCACCGACATGCGCCGCTCCATTAAAGGCGAGGTCATGGCCGCCACCTTTGACGAGGCCGTGGAGAATCAGACCCGTGTAGCGGAGCTGGCTTTAGAGCGTGCCAAACGCATGGTGGAAAGCGGCAAGGACGTCTTTATCCTGCTTGACGGCATCACCCGCCTCACCCGTGCCTATAACCTGGCCATGCCGCCGTCCGGCCGCACCCTCTCCGGCGGTCTTGACCCCGTGGCCCTGCACCCGGCCAAGAAGTTCTTCGGCGCGGCGCGCAACACTGCCGAGGGCGGCTCACTCACCATCATCGCCACCTGTCTGGTGGAGACCGGTTCCCGCATGGACGATCTTATTTATGAAGAATTCAAGGGCACCGGCAACATGGAACTGCACCTTGACCGCCGCCTGGCAGAACGCCGTGTCTTTCCGGCCATCGATATTCCCCGCTCCGGCACCCGCCGCGAGGAACTGCTGCATCCTGACGCCGCTTACCGCCAGATCCAGCTTCTGCGCCGCATGGTGGGCATCATCGCCGATGACTCCAACAACTTCGCCGAGGTCACCGAGCGCGTGCTGGATAAGCTGAAAAAGAGCAAGAACAATATGGAGTTCCTGACCAATCTGACCAGGGAGAAGGCGTAGGCCCGAAGGGCTCTGCCCTTCGGGAAATTCCAAATCCTAAGCACCAAATACAAAACAATATCTACACTTCAATATTAAATGACCAAAACAGGTACGAGCCCTAGCTGAAGGCTGATTGCTGAAAGCTGATAGCTGATAGCTCGTAGCTCCTTCCCCCTTTGCCCGGCCACCGTCATATCATTTATACTGAAATCTGAAAATTTCAGGCCCCCAACTGGTAACACTTGGATTTGGAAAGGGAATCAAATGACTGCAATATCCTCCTCAGGTAAAAAATCTGCCGTCACCATTGTTCTGGCTGTCTCACTGGCCCTGGCGCTGATAGGAGCTGGCCTACTGGCTTTTGCATGGCAAAACAACACTCAGACTATTGATGACTTAAATGCCGACGTGGCGGCTCTGAACACTAAAGTGGGTACCATGGAGCAGGACAACCTCCAGCTTCAGGCACAAAACACCCAGCTACAATCACAAATCAACGAAATTGAAAATCTTTATCCCCCGAAGAACTTTGCCAGCCGGGATGCTCTTCTGGAATGGTTAAGCGAAGTCATGCCGGAGATTCCGGCGGGTAATTCACTACAGCGTCATCTGGCTTTACAGAAAATGGCCTTGGCTGACGGTTATACCTGGTCCATCTGGGTGGACGTTTCCAATCCTGAGCTCACCTACGTTGGTTCTCACGTGGTGGCTGGTGACACCATTTATCTAGTTGATACTACTAACGGTGCTATCCTGGCGTTGCATACCTCGCCGTATTTCTTGGAAGAATAAAAGAAGAAGGAGCGGTTACCCGCTCCTTCTTTAAATGGCACATAGCCTGCAAGTTATTTAGGGATTATGCCGACAACGGCTTCGACCAAAATACCATTTACTGCTTCGACATTAGCGCGGGCACCTTCACCACCGGTAGAGTTGGTAACAGCGAAGCCCCACACGGTAGAGCCATCGGACAACAACAGGGCTATGGCGTAGGCATTGCCATTGGCGTCCGCGTCAAAATAGACACCGGCGGGAATGACGAAACCAATATTTATATTGCTGTCTGCATAGCTTCCTGTCCCGGTGGCATTAGAAACAGCGTAACCAACAATCTTGCCTTCGTATGGAGTATCACCTACATAGACATAGACATCTGAGTCAGCATAGCCGTTGCTAACGGATGTGGCTTCAGCATAGACATAAGAATAGTTTGTTGGCGGGATTGATTCCGGATAACCCTCATTGATCGAAGAACTCGATTCGCTGTCTTTCAGTGCGGAGGCCTCAGCGTAGGCATCATGGCAGGCGGACGCAGATGTGGAGGCTCCCTGGGAATCAGCGGTAGCATGGGCATCGGCGTGGCTGTCGGCGTACACTAGGCCGCCGGCACCCAGCATCGCGGCAAGCAGGGCCGTTATCGTCAGGGCTGATAGTATTTTTCTTTTCATTTTGAGCTCCTTAAGGCACATTCAATTTTGGTTATGACAGACTAACTTTCTGATTCCTCACCGACCGAGGCGTAAACAGAGAACCCCTTACCGGCGTTAACATTCGCCACAGCGTTGTCCCCGTTCCTGGCGTCTGTGATCGCGAATCCCCAAACGGTGGAACCATCGGACAAAAGCAGCGCGATAGCGTAAGCATTGCCGTTCGCGTCGACATCGACCCAGGCGCCGGCTGGGACAACATAATGGATATCTACATTGCTGATCGCGTGGCTGTCGCTTCCGGAGGAGTTGGCTAGGGCGTAGCCATAGATCTCACCCTCATAAGGAGAGTTACCTACATATACCGAAACATCGGCATGGGCATAGCCGTTGCTCTTAGAAGTGGCTTCGGCGTAAGCGTAAGAAGAGGTGATACCGGTGTCGGTATAACCTTCATCTACCCCAGTGGACGAATCATCTTCAGTTGCCGCGAAAGCTTCAGCATAGGCATCATGGCAAGCATAAACATAAGTTGAGGTTTCGGAACCCCCTCCAGCGGTAGCTTCAGCATCGGCGTGGCTGTCGGCGTACACTACTCCTCCAAGGCTTAGTATGGAAGCCAGAACGGCAGTGACCGCTAATATTGAAAACAGTCTGGTTTTCATTTTTACACTCTCAAGTTTTATTATCGGTGTTGATAATAAGACAACCTTGGCAGGTTGTCAATGGCGATTGCGGAATAATATCTCAACGAAAAAAGCACCGGGGCGGCTGGCCGCCCCGGTGCTTTAATTATACCTGGAATTTCGGACTATTATTCGTCGGGTCTCTCGACATCTGCGCCTACCCTGGCCTCGGCGCCAGTTCCCTCACCGGACCAAACATATGCAGAAGCGGCCCCGCCGTTTTGGGCATCGGTGTAGGAGATGCCCCAGACGTTACTGCCATCTGAAATCATAATCGCGATGGCGAAAGCATTGCCGTCGGAGGCCACATCATAGTAGGCCCCGGCTGGAATGATCTCATGCACATAAACGTCGCTATTGGCATAGCTTCCTGTACCTGTGGCATTGGAAATAGCATAACCAACAATTGTACCTTTATAGGGATCATCACCCACATAGATATCGACATCTGAGTCAGCATAACCGTTGCCGCTGGACGTAGCTTCAGCGTAGGCGTAAGAAATTGGCTCATCCGGGTTATACAGCCAATCATCCCAAACACCGCTGGAAATATTACCGGCGGCATTGGCCATGGCCTCGGCGTAACTGTCATCGCAGGCATAGCCGCTGGTGCTCGGGCTGGTGCCGTTAGCGGTAGCATGAGCGTCGGCATGACTGTCGGCATAGACCAACCCGCCTAAGCTTAGTAGGGAAGCCAGCACGGCGGTGACTGCTAATATTGAAAATAGTCTGGTTTTCATTGGAATCCTCCTTGGTTAACCAATCATTATTGGTTAGATATTAGATGACCTTATTACTGTTGTCAATAGTAATAAATAATAGAATCAGAAAGCCTCTATTATTTTTACCAGCCACTAGCTGTAAACTATCAGCAATCAGGTATCAGTTTATATTACTAAGGTACGGGGCATTATTACGAAAGTACCGGGGGCTTTCTTCCAGTTCAGAATATAAAAATAATTGGCAAATATTGGGATAAAACAAACCCGGATTCATCATCGGCATACACCCCAGCAACTCGCTCCTGATCATTCCTGTCAACCTTCGGGTACTGACTTTGGCATGGATGTTAGTTTGGCGGCGAGTAAAAAAAACCGGGACGGTTAGCCGCCCCGGTGCTTTTAATATATCTGGATTTACAGGCTAATCGAGTTTCTTGATATCTGCACCTACCATGGCTTCGGCGCCTGTTCCTTCCCCGGACCAGACGTCAGCAGAAGCGGCCCCGCCGTTTTGGGCATCGGTGTACGAGATAGCCCAGACGTTGGTGCCATCTGAAATCAGAAGCGCGATGGCGAAGGCGCTGTCGTCGGAAGCCACATCATAGTAGGCCCCGGCGGGAATCAGCCCCCAAACCTCTACATCACTGTTCGCGTAGCTGTCGGAACCGTTGGCGTTGGCAATGGAATAGATGACCAGGTTGCCCCGGTCACCATTGTCCAGAGCTGAGTCGGCAGAGGCATATGAATGTCCCCCGCTGCTAGCTGTTGAGCGGATGACAGCATCGATGTTGCCGGAACTATTGTCATTAATCCACAGATACACACCGTTAATCTCGGCGTAAGCTTCACCGGTGGCGGTGGAGAGGGCATCCAGATTGATGTTGCCGGTTGATTCTTCGTCAATCATTACTTCTTCAATATCAACATACGCATCAGCGTAGGTGCCGTTGGCGTTGGTTGCAGCAATTACCCTTATATTTCCAGTGGAGCCGTCAAAAATGCCGACCTCATCAACCTCGGTATCGGCATCGGAGTAATAGCCTTTGGTGTTTGCCGAAGCGTCGATGTTGACCGTACCGCTGGAATACTCGTCAATACCGCCGCCCCAGTATGATTCAAAATCCCATTCGTAGTATTCCCCGTATTCACCGATATCCACATCAGCGTCCGCCCCCTCACCGTCGGCAACCGCTGTGGCGGTCAGGGTAACGGTAGCCTTGGGGTCACTGCTGTCACGCTCGGAGACAATGCCGTTGACTGCTATATAAACCGTGCCGCCGTTAACGGCTGTGCCGGTGCTGGTGCCGGTTATCCACCCGTCCCCGTCATAATCACCCCAGACATGGACATCGACATAGACATAACTGCCGGCATCGGACGTGGCATTGGCTATTGCCGTCGCTTTAGGAGAGCCTTCAAGGTCCTCATCCCAGACACCCTTATCGATATTCCCCGCGGCATTGGCCATAGCTTCGGCATAGCTGTCGTCACAGGCATAACCGTCTGTGTACGGGCTGGTGCCGTTGGCTTCGGCCTGCGCATCGGCATGGCTGTCGGCGTACACCAATCCCCCGGCGCTGAGGAGTGCGGCCAGCATGGCTGTTACCGCCAGAATTGGAAAAACCCGTATTTTCATACAATTCTCCTTCCATTTCTATGTAAAATTTAATTTCATCGGAATAATATTATGTCCAGGTGGCGAAGTCAATACCTTTAAAGGTCAAAACCGTGAAGTATTTTGAAATTCAGTTAAATTCCTATTGTATTCAGTTATCACATAGGATAAAATGTTGACTATTTACATCACGGAACAGCAATTTAAGGAGCTGAAAGACTCATGAAACGACAATCCTATTTATCTGCCGCCATACT
Organism: Dehalogenimonas sp.; assembly: GCA_050864255.1. Taxonomy (GTDB): domain Bacteria; phylum Chloroflexota; class Dehalococcoidia; order Dehalococcoidales; family Dehalococcoidaceae; genus Dehalogenimonas. Next base: position 72,777 of record JBOWAX010000002.1, on the reverse strand, counting down.
GGTGGCTGTGTTTGTTTTTCTCGGCATCGGAACGGTAGTCCTGGCGGAAAGCTTTTCTGACGGCTATGCTGAAGCCAAGGCCAATGTAACTACTCCGGATACCAGAATCTATATTCACGATGAAGATGGCAGTGCTGATGCGTATGCAGAAGCCCTGATTGGAGCTCCCCCATCTACTACTTCTCAGCCGGATAGCAACCCCCAAACTGCTGAAACAGACCCCAGCATCGGTGAGGCATCTGCGACATCCACCGCTTCAGCCACCAACAATAGCCGGGCAGATGATGATGCTGATGCCGGTATTGGAAATAACAGTCAGGGCACGGCTACTGCAGTCAGCAGCGCGGTGGCCACGGATAACAGTTACTCTGGTAATGAAACTGTTGCGGTCATCGATTTTAACGGCATTGGCACTGTTGATGCCGCCAGCACTGCAGTGGCATCAGATAACAGTGAAGCCGGTAACTACACCACGGCCATTATTGAAGGATCCGGCGTTTTTTATTGGGTGGATGAATCCCAGCCCCAGGACTTTGGTGGTTATGCCTCCGGTACCGCCGTGGCTGCCGGTACCGCCACAGCTGCTCAAAACAGTTACGCCGGTAATATGGTTCTCGCGGGTATTTCGCAAGGTTCCGGCAACGCTTACGCGGAAGCTACCGCAACGGCCACCAACGGCAGCTGGGCCGGTTCCATGATTCAGGTGGCGGTGGGCAACTACGGTCCGGGCAACATCGCTTCCGCCAGCGGCTGGACCGAAGCGGACAACAACAGCCGGGCCGGTGTAATATCCGGTGTCGGCATGTCACCACATGGTTTGTGCGGTGAGTTTACCTCTTATGGCATCGCCTGGGCGGATAATGCCGGTGAATCACTTGGTGTATCATTGATCAGTACGGAGAACTTGGAAGGGGATTTCCTGTACGGTGACGTTAGTTTCAGCGCCAACACCTACGCTTATCAGCCGGGCGTCTACTTTGATGCCGACGGCGGGGCCGGTGGTGTCGCCATTGCTATCGTCTACGTTGAATCACTGAACAAGGCTACCACGCTGACCTTTACCTACGGCATCGGCGGCGATGCCGCGGCGCTGGCGGTTATCAATGGCAATGAGATACTGGTTGACGCTCTGGTGGACCAGGGCATTCTGGATGAGTTTAATGTGCCCGGTTTCGGTCGCGGTTGACCTGATTAGTTGCATTCCTGAGCCGCCGGCAAATCGCAGGCGGCTTTTTTTCGCATTAACTATTGACTTTTATAGTGCTGTTTCCTATTCTATATAGCTGAATCATACAGAAAGGTAACCTTACTGATGAAGAAACCGATCCTAACCATCGTGGCCGTTACAGCCGCGTTGCTGTCGGCTTTAGTCATGGGTACCGGCGTCCTGGCCGTCACGTTAGTCCCCGGCAATATCGCTGATAGTTCCAGCGTTTCCACCGGCCAAGCCGAGCAAATATTTGACAATGACGGGGGTGCCGAGATTCGGGTTCAGACCGGTGTTGGCACCACCGCCCCGCCGCCTACCACTGCTCCCCCCGATTATTCCACCGGCACCGCCAGTGCCAAATCCCATGCCGTGACCACCGGCGACGGCTCGGCGCGAGCTCACACTGCCTCATACATCATGGAAGATAGCTTCGGCACCACCTCAGCGGAGGCTAACGCCAGTGCTATCGGTGATGATACCCACGCCTACGCCTACGCCAACGCCCAGATTCGCTCCGGCAGTTCCGGCACCACGACAGTGGTTTCCAATGCCGTTGCGACCGGCGCCGGTGCCGATGCCCAGTCAGATAACTCCGCCTACCTGCAACACGGGGCCTCCGGCAATCTGACTTCCATCGGCAACGCTTTCGCCTCCAACGATGCTTATGCCTACACTGACGCGGAAATCATCCTGTCGGAGCTTAACGGAAACCTGTATGCCTGGACCTGGGTCACTTCCTCCGGTGATGGCGCCTGGGCCGATGGCCGGGCGGAGATAAAATACCCCGGTCTGGATATGACCAATGGCATTGTTTATAACTACGCGTTATCCCCAGGTGTGTATTTTGATTATGACGTCCAGGGCGGCAATTATGGTATCGCGATCGTTGCGGTGTTAGACCCGACCAACATCTACGCCATAGCAGTTTCCAACTCTGTCGGTATAGATACGCAGGTTCTGGCTAAGGTTTATGGACAGAGTGTGTTCGTGGGAGTGGATATAGGCGAACGAAACTAAATACTCGCCTCAACAAGTCATAAAAAGGTCCCCGGTTAAAACCCGGGGGCCTTCTTTTATTCCTGAAAACCGGTTGACAATCAGATTACCGGCCGTTATCCTTAAACCTACCTTATATTAAGAGGAAAAATGTATGAAAAAGAAAAGCCTGTCTCTGGTTCTTTCATTGATGGCCGCCCTGGCGGCAACGTTTGTACTGACCATCGGCGTATTGGCCGGTGTGCCCAGCGGCCCCGGTAGCGCCTCAGCCAACGCTTCCACCAGTTCCAGTGATGACTGGGTGATTGAGGAAGACTATAACAACGGTGCCTCAGCCCGCGCCGGTGCGCTGGTGGGTGAAACCAGCAGCGGCACCGCCAAGGCTGACAGCAAAAGCTCCACTTATAACAGTATGGCTGATGCTTACTCCAGTGCCTTCATCGGTTGGGAAAGCAGCGGCACTGCCAACGCCTCGGCGGAAGCCAATTCTACCAATAAAGCCGAGGCGGATGCTGATGCCACTGCTTATGCCTGGATAATCCTTGGCAGTCACGGTACGGCTGACGCCACTGCTGTCGCTGAAGCTTACCATGACAGCTATGCCGATGCTGATTCCTTTGCCAAGCTGATTTCCGGCGCATCCGGCACCGTAACGGCTAAAAGCGAAGCTTTAGCCACCAATGGTGCCTACGCTGATACCACTGCGAATGCCATTCTCCGGGGAGTTAACGGTAATTTGTACTCCTGGGCCTGGGCTACTGCCGATGGGCAGTACAGTTATGCCAATTCCCAAGCCAGGCTGGCCGTCGGAGAGTCAATTGAACAGTCTTTTGACCCTGCCGAAGCCCCGGAATCGAGTGAGTCAACCCCACTGGCTCCCGGTGTGTTTTTTGATTATGATGTCGCCGGTTCCAGCTTCGGCATCGCCCTGTTGATCGTCGTTGACCCGTCCAACATCTATTCATTCGCCATTTCCAATGCCTCAGGCGGAGAAGGTGCCTGGGCTACCGCCGATATTGACGGCGAAGATGTTTATGTGGGCGCCGGCGCGGGTGAATTTTATAGATAAAATTTCAGGTTGTTATCTGCCGGTGTAAAAGGGCGCTCCGGGTTATCCGGAGCGCCTTCCTTTTTAATATTCACCGTCCCGAAGCAAATCTCGGTACCCCATATTCCCGTCGTTGCGAAGCCGCCCGAAGGCGGCTGTGGCAATCTCGGTTCCCTAAAAGATGATTGCTGACAGCTGAAAGCTCGTCTCCAATGGTTTAGGATTTAGATATTTCGATATTGAAATTTCCTGCCAAAGGCGGCGTGTCATCTTCGGTACGATCCTTAGGTCCATCAAAGCTGACAGCTGACGGCTGAAAGCTCGTCCCCCGTTTCGGTCATTTGAGATTGTAATTTTGAATTTATTTTGGATTTAGATATTCGATATTAGAAATTCCCACCGAAAGGGAATATTTCCCCCTAGGAGGGCTTGACACCCATGGTATTATAGTAATAACGCAGAAAAAGCAGGCTGCGCGTGCATTGCGTTGCCTGTTAATTCAATAAACATACTAAGAAAGGTGGTGATGGAATACGAAAGCAGCCGTTAAGACCCGGCTTCCTTTATATAAGTTAACCTCTTATCAGGAAACAGGGTCGGCAAAAGAAAAACTAAACTAGATCTCCAGGAGTCTTTAGGGAATAACCAAAAGACAATAGAAATAGAACCAAAATATAAAAAATAATTCGAAAAGGAAATCTAAAGGTCGATGAAAAAGTTAAACAAAATTTTTAGTATCGTGCTGACCGCGGCGATCATGACCAGCTTGCTGCTCACTTCCGCCATTCCGGTTAGCGCAGGCACTCAAGCCTGGTCGGAGGACCTCAAGACCCCGTCCACCACAGGCATGGTGCTGAATACCACCATCAACAACGCTTCTGTATTCGCACAGTCACCGGTTGATGGCGCCCTTTACGCTGCCGTTCAAGATGACGCCAGCGCCGCCACTGTGACCATCGCAACAGTTGCCCCCGGTGATGGCGCTGGTGCGACTGCTACCGCTACCGTAGTAAATGGTGTAGTCACTGCCTTGACTCTTACTGCTGGTGGGTCTGGCTATACAGGTGAAACTGTCACCGTTACTATTTCTGGTTCTGGTACTGGCGCAACCGCTACCGGTACCGTTACCGGTGATGTAGTTAGTGCCGTTACACTAACCGCCGGCGGTACCAATTATGGTGCCAAACTGCTCAAGTCCACTGACGGTGGACGCACTTGGTCTTCATTCACCACCGGTGGTCTCCCGGCTCCGGCCGTTGCCATCGCTCCTTCAAAGACTGAGGCTGATGTGCTGTTCATGGTTACCGCTAAAACCCTTTACCGCTCCAATGATGGCGGCAAAACTTGGGCCACCATTCTCAGTACTGGTGAAACTTTCACCGCTCTTGACGTTGCCATATGGCAGGGTCGCTATTTCGCCATAGTCGGTACCGATAACACCGCTACTTCCGGCGGCGTTCTTTATTGGGATGAGAATAGCATTTCCAATAATCTCGTTTCCTGGGGTGCTCCTTCACCGTTTGGTGCGGCTGTCACCACGCTGAAACTTTCCCCCACCTTTGGTTCTGATCGTGCGATTATTGCCACAGGCGCAAACAGAATCAGCGTTAATATCAACGGTGGAGCATGGGGTGCGATTCTTCCTGATATAACAACTGCAGGAACTGTTACCGATATCGCGCTACCCTCTGACTTCAACGCCCAAACCAACCCCGCTTACTTTGTAGTAAACGGAACTAATGCAATCCGTGTAGTTGGTAGCACTCCGGTTGTCCTTACCACTACGCTTAATGCATGGACTAATATTGATGTCTTTGGTGCCTTCAATGCCGGCAATGCCCAGATTTTGTTGGGCGATGCCGCTGGTAACGTGGCCAAGAGCACTAACTCTGGATTCTCCTTCAGCGCTGTGACTCTTCGTTCTGTCGCCGCTGCTCCTGCAACCACCGCCTTTGTCATGTTTGATAAAGACTATGCCACCAACATGAAGGCATATGTCTTGAATGCCAGTGAAGCTCTTAATGTCTCTATTGATGGCATGACCTACTTCAACCAATGGAGTCTGGTCAACGAGACCGGCACCATCAACGGCATGGACATGGCCGCCAATGGTGATATCTATGCTCGTACTGTGACTGCCAACACTCTCTGGCGTTACTTCGGCGGCGTTTGGGAGCGCATTGGTACTGGTTTGAATGCGACCGATATGGTCTTTATCTCCCCGAACTATGCCACTGACAAAACCGTCATGATTGCCAACATGGGAAGCGCTAACGCAATCAGGGTTTCTGCCAACAATGGCAACAGCTTCGCCGCCATGCTGTCCGCACCGGGCAGTTTTGTTGGAGCAGCCGACGTCGTTACTTCTGTGTTCGTTGTTAACAACAGCACTGTAATCGTCGGTTCCGCAAATGGTGTTATCACCACGAACACCAGCCCCTTCTTCTGGACTGAAGCCAGTGTGTTTGGTGCTGGTTACAACGTAACCGACATTCAGGCTGCTTCTACTGGCGATTTGCTGGCTGCGGCTACCAACGGTACCGCAACCAAGGTTGCCAAATCCACTGACAATGGTACTACATGGACCGTTCTGAAGACTGATGGCACCGGCATTATCGGCGATGGCGCCGCCAAAGCGTTTGTTGCTGCGGCTGATGACTATGCCACTACCGGCAATGTTTTCGTCGCTGTTGACGCCGCCCTCTACCGCTACCCGGTTGCCAAGACCGTAAGTGCCACCAACTGGCAGACCGTTACCACTACCGGCTCCACTCCTTCCACTGGTTTGGTAACCGCTGCCGGCGCCGGTAATACTGACGAAGGCAACGGTGTTGTCTATGTCAGTGCCACCGACACGACTGTTGACCGCGTACGCGGCAAGATGAATGCCAGCGATGCCTTGGCAGCTGCTTCATCTAATGTTGCTCAGTTGTTCGTCACCGCTGACGCAGCTGGTAACAAACTGTGGGCACTTGGTGCCGATGGTAAGATCTACAACTACGTTGACACCATGGCCAAGGGCATTAGCGGTGTGGCCGCTTCCGACATAGTGTCCACCACCTCAATCTTCCTGGGCATTGTGACCACCACCAATACTGCGACAATCTCATGGGATGCCATGCCCAATGCCACCGGTTATAGCTATGCAGTTAACACCACCAAACAGACCAACTTGTATACTGGTGCTATTACCGGCACGACTGGTGCCACTGTAACCACTGCTGACCTGACGGGTTTGGCCGCTGACACCACCTACTTTGTGAGTGTTTGGGCCAATGCTCCGGTTAGCAGCTTCATGGGCACTTCTTCCTTCACCACCGTAGTGGGTACTCCCACTCCGGCGATGAACCTGGCTCCGGCCGCTGGTGCCGTCAATGTACCGGTCAAACCGACGTTTGACTGGGCTGATGTCCCCGGTGCCGTCTCCTACGAAGTCTGGGTTGACACCAAGGCTGACTTCAGCACTGCCGTCAAGGCCACCACTCCGATCTCTGCTTATGCTTGGACCGGTGCTGATCTGGCCAACAATACCTCCTACTACTGGCAGGTACGTGCGGTAACTGGTACCGGAACCTCCGGCTGGGTCACCAGCGTGTTCACCACTGAACTGGCTGTTGAACCTCCGGTCACCGTGACCAGCACTACCCAACCCAACATCACGCTGACTCAACTCCCGGCTCCTGAGGCAGCCACACCTGGTTACATCTGGATTATCATCGCCATCGGCGGTATTCTGACCGTCCTGGTGATTGTCCTGATCGTCCGCACCCGCCGCGTAGTGTAACGCAAAGCTATTAGCTTTCAGCGAATAGCTGGCAGCTTAAAGAGGGAGCCCCCGAAAGGGGGCTCCCTCTTTTAATATCTAAATAGAAAAGCAGTCAGCAATCAGCAGTCAGCAATCAGCAGTCAGCTATCAGTGGTCTGGATCCCCGGCTTTCGCTGAGGATGACAACACTATTTTTTGTCATTACCCGCGAAAGCAGGTAATCCAGGAGGGTGAATGCTGATAGCTGAGGTTGGTGGAATCTTTTTTTAACAATGCGGTCAGCTGGCGGGCATGGGATCGGTCATCGGGGTGACTTAACGGCCAGCCTAACAGTTTAGCCCTTAATTTGGAACTGGATATTATTTCAAGCAGATTCATAACGAAGTAAAAAATACTTTATATTTAGTATTTTTTACTGTGAAACAAAGAGATACAAGGGGTGCGTTATCAGACCCGCCCTTCTGGTTGCAGATAGCTGATAACCCCTCTTGAACTCCCGAGGATTCCTCGGTTGTTGAAGTTTCATCAAGTTCAACTTCTCTATTCCAAACAGGATACCAGGACAGGAAGGCTATCCATGCAGGATTGCGGCAGCGGCCTGGGGCGGGCTGGCAAAGACAGATATTTTACGTTTGTAGTCCTTGCGGCGGCCTCGCAAAGACACTGATAGCTAACCACTGACAACTGAAAACTCAAATCGTTTTGGTCATTGTGATTTGGATATTAGGATTTGTTTGTTATTTGGTGCCTGAGATTTGGTATTTCTCAGCTGACAACTGACGACTGACAACTGACAACTGACAACTGACAACCCCTCAGCTTTTACGGTATAATTCCCCGTTGGTTGCCGTTTACGGCCTCATCTGGTATATTAGCGCGGATTTTTAGGATAACGGATAAGACTTGAACTGGGAACAAATACTGGTAAACTCAGCGGTCACCGGCAGCCTGTATCTGATATCGGCGGTCGGGCTGACGCTATTATACGGGTTGGTAAAATTTCCTAATTTCGCCCATGCCGAATTCATGGCCGTAGGCGGTTTTCTGGGTTATTTTATTGCCGAACAACTTGGCTGGCCGCTGGCGGTGGCCTACCCGGTGGCTTTCCTGGGCGCTGGTGTGGTCGGTTTCTTAAGCTACCGCGGCGTCTTCAAGCCGCTGGCCGATAAGGCCGGCACTACAATTATCCATTTAATGGTGGCCTCCATGGCGCTGGGATTCATCCTGAGACACACTACCGGCGAAATCTGGGGCTTTCCGTCCCGTACCTTTAACATTACCTGGCCCATCTACGAAATCGGCTCTCTACGCATCAGTCTCCACTGGATTATTATCGTCGTCACTGCCGTCCTTGTCGGCTTGGGGCTGCACTATATGCTCACCCGCACCCGGATTGGCAAGGCTATTCGGGCCACTGCCTCCAATCCGCGCCTGGCGCTGGCCGCCGGCATCAACACCACCAAGGTGCTGATGATTACCTGGTTCGTTTCCGCCGGCCTGGCCGGTATCGCCGGGCTGTTCCGGGCCGTGGAAACCCGGATTACGCCCTATGTTGGCTGGGATATCATTCTGCCGACCTTCGCTGTGGTAGTTCTGGGTGGTATCGGCAGTTTCTACGGCGCCATCGTGGCCGCCTTTGCCATCGGGCTGGCGGAGAATATCGGTGTGGTCCTGTTATCCGAAGTCGGCTTGTCCACCCAGTACCGCATGGCCATACCGTTCGTTATTTTAATTATTGTGCTGATTTTCCGGCCTCAGGGGCTGGCGAAAGCATTCAAGGGTAATTAAATGGATCCGTTACTGGTATACGCGCTGAATGCCCTGGTCTACGTCGGCATCTTTGCCATCGTAGCCAAGTCTTTGAACGCCGAATACGGTTACACCGGTCTGGCCAACTTCGGCAAGGTGGCCTTCTTCATGATCGGCGCCTACGGTTATGCCTTGCTGGTCCAGGCGGGGGTGTTCTGGGGGCTGGCGCTGTTGCTGGCGGCGGTCATTGCCTCGCTGTTCGGTCTTTTAATCTCCCTGCCGGCTATCCGGCTCCGGGAAGACTATCTGGCCATCGTCACCCTGACCTTTGGTGAAATTCTGCGTATCTTTTTCAAGGCCGAGGACTGGCTGGCCAACGGCGTCTGGGGCATCAATATTCCCTCAGTTTTCGCCCAGGGTGATTTCGCGCTTCGGTTATGGCTTAATCTGGCGCTGGTGACCGGCGTGCTGGCGCTGTGCTATTTCTTCATGCGTTACCTGGCCAATTCGCCCTTCGGGCGCATCATGCGCGCCCTGCGCGATGATGAGATCGCCGCCGACTCCATCGGCAAGAACCGCGTCGAATACAAGGCTATTGTCTTCATGATCGGGTCGGCCATGGCCGGCCTGGGCGGGGCGCTTTTCGCCAATTTCGTCGGCTACATCACGCCGGATTCCTTCCTGCCCATCATCACCTTTACTATCTGGATGATGGTCATCCTGGGCGGTCCGGGCAGCAATATCGGTGTTATTGTCGGCGCCGCGGCGGTCCAGCTCTTTGAGCGCGGCACCATCATCCTTAAGGACTACATCACCCTGCCCATTGACCCGACCAATCTCCAGAATATCCTCTTCGGTCTTATCATTATCCTGATACTGCTCTACCGCCCCGGCGGCCTGTTCAAGGAAAGCACGATCAATACTCTGGGAACCAGGAGGGCCATGCGATGGCTGAATCCCTCCTCAAAATAGAAAACCTCCAAAAATACTACGGCGGGCTGTGCGCTGTGGCCGGGGTGGACCTGGAAGTCGGCCGCGGGCAGTTTGTCGGTTTGGTCGGCCCCAACGGTTGCGGCAAGACGACGCTGCTGTCCTCCATCTACGGCCTGCGTCCTTCCACTTCCGGCAAGGTTACCTTCGCCGGACGCAGTATTGAAAATATGATGCCGCACCAGATATATGACCTGGGCATGGCCAATGCCTTCCAGTTCCCGCGACTGTTCCCGACAATGACGGTGCTGGACAACATGATTATCGCTGCCCGCAACCAGCCCGGCGACAACGTCTTCAACAGCCTCTTCCGCCGCGGCAGCTGGCACCGGGACGAGGACCGTCTGGCCATCCGCGCCATGGAACTGCTGACATTGCTCAATATCTCCCACCTGACCTTTTCCAAAGCCGGCGAGATGTCCGGCGGCCAGCAGAAACTGCTGGAGATCGGCCGGTCGCTGATGTCGGAGCCGGAGCTGCTGCTGCTGGATGAACCGGCCGCCGGCGTTAATCCGGTGCTGGGCAAGCAGATATTTGAAGAACTGGACCGGCTCAAGGCCGAAAAGGGCATGAGCTTTCTGGTCATTGAGCACCGGCTGGAACTGCTGATGGCTCACGCTGACTGGGTGTATGTCATGGACCGGGGCCGGGTGGTGCTTCAGGGCAAACCGGAGCAGGTGGTCAATGATCCGGTCTTCTTTGAGGTCTATATCGGCAGCGGTGCATCGGAGGCCGATAATGAGTGATATCCTGACTGCGGAAAATATCGTTGCTGGCTACGGCGACGTCCATATCGTCCAGGACGTGTCCATTCGGTTGGAAGAAGGCGGCAACGTGGCCGTCATCGGCCCCAACGGCTCCGGCAAGTCCACTTTGCTCAAGGCCCTGCTGGGTTTTGCCCGGCTGTTTGAAGGTAAAGTCACCTTTGCCGGGCGGGACGTGACCCATATCACCCCTGACAAGACAGTAGGCATGGGCCTGGGTTACGTTTCCCAGACCGACAATGTCTTTGCCAACCTGACCATTCATGAGAATCTGGAAATGGGCGCATTTACCCGGCATGACAACGCCGGTATCAAGGCCGATATTGAGCGGATGTACCAGATGTTCCCGGAACTGGAGCGGCGCCGGAAGTTTTATGCCGGCAGTCTTTCCGGCGGCGAGCGCCAGATGCTGGCCATCGCCCGGGCGATGATGGCCAACCCGCGGGCCTTACTGCTGGACGAACCGCTGGCTTCACTGTCCCACAAAGCGGTGGAAACTATTATAGATAAGCTCCGGCTCATCAACGAATCCGGCACGGCGCTGATGATTATTGAGCAGAACACCCGCCGGATTCTGGCTTTCTCCGAGCGCGCCTACGTGCTGGTCACCGGCAAGCTGGCGCTGGAAGGCCCGGCGGCCACCATCCTGGAGAATGAGGATGCCCGCAAACGCTACCTGGGCCTGAGCTGACCGCGCTGCCCGCTGGCAGGGGGAGTTAACCACTATGTACCGAATTAGTGTAGAAAGCCATTTCGATGCCGCTCACTTCCTCCGCGGCTACGCCGGAAAATGTGAACAGCTCCACGGTCACCGCTACCGGGTGATGGTTAAGGTAGCCGGGGCTGAACTGGACAACACCGGCCTGGCCTGTGATTTTACCAAACTGAAAGGCCTGCTTAAACCGGTGCTTGAGCGCTATGACCATACCCTGCTTAACGACGTGCCGCCCTTTGACGGTATCAACCCCTCCGCCGAAAACATCGCCCGGGTCATCTATGAGGCGCTGGCGCCGGATATAGCCGGAGTCAGGCTGGAATCGGTCACCGTGTGGGAATCGCCGGAGAGCGCCGCAGAATATCGGCCTGATTAAGAGCGGTCAGCTTTCAGCCGTGTCAGCCTTCAGCTTGGAGCACCGAGACTGCTTCGCGCCTGCTGGCCGCTCGCAGTGACGGGGAGGGGAAGGACGGACCGGGCGGGCGAGGCATGCCTGCGCCCCTACCAGCCGATACCTGACTGCTGACACCCATCGTCCTTGCGAGCCTACGACGAAGCAATCTCGGCACCCCATTTGGAAATAAGTGCCTTAAGTATTTGATGGTTCCCCACGTCACTTTGTTCCTCGGGACGGATTCGCCGGTTTGTGCTTAGGTGTTAGATATTTGGAATCAAAAAGAGGGAGGGCGCCCATCGGGCGCCCTCCCTCTTTTTGCATTAATTGTAAACTACTTAGCTTAGAATGCGGACCTGTTCGTATTTGAAGCCGGCGCCGTCCTGGACGACTTTCCAGACTTCAAATATTGCCGTGGTGCGATCACCGTACTGGTCAAAGGTGATGGTGCCGGAAACGCCTGGGTAGTCCTTGGCGATTCTTAACACCTCAGCGGCGATCTGGGTGGCATTGGTGGCGCCGACATTCTTCATGGCTTGCAGAGCCAGGTTGGTGGCGTCATAGACGGTATCGGCGTAGGTGCCCGGAGCGTTATTGAAACGGGCAGTGTATTGCTGAGCGAATGTATCAGCGATAGCCAGCCCTTCAGGGGCTACCGGGTTGGTGCCGATGACATGGTCTTTCATGAAAGCGGCGGCGGCGGCGTCTTCCAGGGTGCGGTCGGCTTTGACGCCTTCCGAGGTAATCCACTGGGCGGTGCCGAGACCGACCTGAGCGGCCTGACGGAAGATAGCCTGGGCATCATCCTGATAGCCAGCGTGAACGATGACGTCAGGATTCTGGGCTTTGATCTGCTGGAGTTCAGTCAGGTAGTCCAGCTTGACCGGGTCGTATTTAATGAAGGAGACAACCTTGCCGGCGCCGACTCGATTCCGAACTTCTTCGCCGATGCCGGTGCCGTACTGATTATCCTGAACGATGATGGCGACTTTTTGATAGCCGGCCTCAGCGATGATTCTCGCCATTGCCGTACCTTGAACGGCATCAGTGGAGGCGGTGCGGAACACGAACTGCCGCCAAGCCTGCTGAGCGATGTCAGGAGAAGTGGCTGAAGGTGAAATCAGCAGAACCCCGTTGTCGGCGGCCCACTGGCCGGCTGCCATGACGGCACCGGAGATCATGGGTCCGATGATGACTTTAACTTGGTTGACGGTGGCCAGTTTCTTGACAGCTTCAAAACCGGCGGTGGGGTCAGTCTTGCCGTCCTCAACGATGAGTTTGACCTCAGCGCCGTTGATGCCACCGGCGGCGTTGATTTGTTCAATAGCCAGGACGACGCCGTCGCGGATGGGGCCGCCGATGCCGGACAGTGCACCGGTGAGGTCCATGACCGCGCCGATAGTGATGTCATCCGGTGTGGTGGTTGTGGTTGTGGTGGGGTCGGGGTCGCCGTCATTGTTACAGGCGGCAAAGGAGAAGACCATAACGAGAGCCATGAGAAGAACGAGTACCTTTTTGAGCATGCTTGAACCCTCCAAAATAGATTTTAATATTTGATATTACAATGACACTTCGGGTACTGTCAAGAATGTCTGGTACCTAAGGACTAGTACCGGGGTCGGCTCACGGATGAGCCGACAATATCTAATATCCAATATCCAAGCACTAAACAATTTCAAAATTCAAAGCACCAAGGTTCAAAACATGGTGTTTAGGTCACTAAAATTTTAGTATTTGGTATTGTTTAGGATTTAGAGTTTAGATATTGGGATTTCCCAGCGTTACTTCCACAAATCCTCAATCTCCTCATCACTCACCTTTGCCGCGGCTTCACCCCAGTCCCCGTAATTACTGCCGTATTCCCGCGGGGTGAAAGCCACCGGCATCGGCACGGCGTGGCCGAAAATAAGAGCCTGCTGGCGTGCAGAAAGCTTGGCCAGGACGTTTTTCAGTTCGTTCTTGCCGGATACGCCGGATAGTACCGCGTCAATATCCTTCTCCGAATCCAGCAGACAGGTAATCCGGGTACCCAGCTGAGACATGATCTCATCGTCAATGCCTGACGGTCGCTGGTCAATGATGAGCAGGGTGACGGAGTACTTGCGCATCTCGCGGGCAATGGTACCGAAGATGGTTTGGGAGGCCACGCCGGAATTCAGGAACTTGTGGGCTTCCTCAATGGTGATCACCAGCGGTGTGGGATAACCGGTGTCGGCGGCCACTGCCTTTTCAGTGCGGTCGCGGTAAGAGGCGTAGATACGCCGGGTCAGCAGGTTGGCCACCAGGATATAGGCGGTGATATCGGTATAGCGGCCGAATTCCAGCACCACATGTTTGCCGGATTCCAAGTATTTCAAAATGCTGTCCACCACGTCGCCGGGCGCGTTCGGGGTGATGAACGGCAGCCGCCGGATGGTGTTCATGCCACGCCTGAGATTCTGGAAGGTGCTTTCATGGATTTTCAGTTCTTCCAGCGTTTCTGAATCCTCAATACCTTCGGCGGCGGAGAACCAGCCCTTGCCGTAGTGACGGCGGAGCTGATAGACGGCTTCCACCGCGGCATCTGTCAGGTTGAGTGTCTGGCGCAGCAGGGAGATATCCTCCGGCTCAATCTCTTCCAGACCGATTCTGACGACATAATCGGTGGACACGCCGCGGCGTTTGGAGTTCTCTTCGTCCAGAGTAAAGACCGCTACTTTTGACGGGAAGAGCTGTTTCAGTGCCTTGACCTTGCGCCCCTTGCCCTCAAAGGTGCCGGCCCAGCCGTATTCCGAATGCATATCAAAGACCAGGTTGACGGCGGCGGACTTCTGGAGCAGGCCGATGAGGAGCATCCGAGTCAGGAAGGTCTTGCCGGTGCCGCTCTTGCCGAAGATGCCGTTGCTGCGCCGAGCCAGGGTTTGGAGATCCAGACAGAGTTTGACCTCCATGTCCAGCGGGTTGCCGATCCAGAATTTCTTGTCGTCCTCTTTGCCGAAGACCAGCTCAATGTCAGCCGCTGAGGCCTCTTTTACGGGGGAGAAGTGCCCAGGTATAGTCTTCACCGGTTGTGGGCCGTCTACGGCCGTCTCAGTGCCTCCTATGGTCAAATACGGGGCGACATGAAGCGACCCGTAGGCCGAAGTGCCGGTTAAAACCTCGGACAGAAAGTCGTCGCCGGACGGCGGCGAAACGGTGAGGGCTAAATCGGTCACACCCAGAGAGACATCGGTGATCATACCGAAGAACCGGCGCTTGTGGCCTTCGATGGTGACGTAACGGCCGACGGCCATGTCCTCAATGGAGGCGGCGCCGTCCAGTTTGACCTCAATGCCTTTATTCAGAGAACCGGCGGTAACAATGCCCAGTTTGTGTTCCATGCTCATGACCCCAGCCTTTCCAGTATGGTTTTCAGCCTGTTATAATCTGCGGCCAGCAGACGCGCCAGCGTCTGCCCGGCGGTTACCAGGAAGGCCCGGCGGTCATCGCCTTCATAAGCGGTGCTGATGGCTCTCAAGGCCGCGGCGGTCAGTTCCTCCGGCGGTACCGGCCCCTGGGCAGCCAGGAGCAACGGGATGAAACCGGCACGGGCGCTGAAGTCCCGGATTTCGGCCGCATCACAGGTATAGACGAAACCGTGCAGCCGGGCGGGCCGGGGAGGGAGGTGATGCCGGACGGTGCCGTCGGGCCCGGCGTGGCCGGCAATAACCGCCTCAATCTCGCAGCGCATGAGTTTCTCCAGATGAGGGTTGGCGGTGAAGACGGCGTCTTCATCGGTCTCGTCCCGGCCGCGGGCCACCGGCTTGCGACCGAGTTCCATGGAAGAGGTGGCAGCGTGAGATACCACGCCGTAGATGACGATGCCGTCCGCGGTGGTTTTCACCAGCGACCCCAGCGCCGGCGCGGCGTTCAGCTCATAGCACTGGGCGGTGAATCCGGTGCTGGAGGTTTCAATGATTTCTGCGATTTTTGTTTCTGTCATGTGTTTGGGTCTCCCCTATGAGTGTGTTATTACGTTGCGGGCGAGGCATGCCTCGCCCCTACGGGTACGATGATCTGAGTTTATCACAATGGTTTTTTAGGGGTCGGGCACGCCCCACCCGTTTTGGGTCCCCCTGTTTAGAGTTTTTGGTATTTGAATTTGTTTAGACATTAGATATTAGGATTTAGATACTGTTTGTTATTTGGTGCTTGAAATTTGGTATTTTCATCTGATAGCTCGCTCCTCACAACCACCTCGCCTGTTTGCTGAAACTCTTGGCGGAAATACCTGAATCTATGCCTTGTTCCCGCAAATAAACATCAATCACCTCGTAAAAGACCGCCCGGTCAGCACCGGTGACCACTGCCTGCTCATGGGCTTCGGCCAGGGCGACGGGATAGCCGTTGCCCTTTTTGACCTGTTCCAGTACAAGAGCGTGCAGCAGGTCCAGACGCCCCGGTATTTCTGTCAACCACAGCGGCAGCTCCACCCGGGCAATCTCGTCCTCCAGCCGGAGGTAGAAAAAGCCGATACGATGGTCGCCGTAGTATTGGTCAATGACCTTGGATGTGCTTTCAAAGACGGCAGACCGTTCACCCGGCGCCAGGAAACGTTCAAACAACATAGCGTCCGATACGCCGGACAGGGTGTCGCAGGGGCGCTGACCGGTTTTAATTTGCCCGCAGTGCCGGTCGCAGTTGGCTGGTTCGTACGGGCAGATGGCTAACCGCAGGGTGTTGACCACCTCTTCCCCGCCGGGGCGGGATATATAGGAGGCGACGGCCAGTTCCCGTTCGCCACAGCGGCGCTGGAATTCATCCAGACACTTCAGGTAGCCGTTGTCCAGCAGTTCCCGCAGCACGTAGGCCTCGTAGTTGGCGGTGGTCAGGCTCCAGCGGATGAGTGAGCCGTCGGACAGGGCCAAAGCCGGGCGCGACGGCGGCAAGGCCGCGGCCAATTCAGCCAGCGCCTGGAATTCCTCCACGTCACGTTTGATGCCCAGCAGCGCGCCGGTAAGCGGCGTTTCCCGTATGCCGTCAGGATCATGAATCGCCAGCTCGCTTTCTTCCGCCAGCAGCCGCGGACGGCTGTCCAGCTCAGCAACGGGCGTATCGCCGTAATCCAGCTGCACCGTGCCGATGTTAATCAGCCGGCAGGCGGCGGCCTGGTGGCGGTCAAGGTCAATGTGGGAGCCGTCGGTGGCTATCACGGTGTGGGAAACGGGCGGCGGCGGGGCGGTGTGGCGTTCGTCAATTCCGCCCGTCGGGGCGGCCAGCAGAAAAGAGGTTTTGCTGAGGCGGACTTTTTCGCGCAGGGCGACGGCATCGGCGCTGCCGATTGTTTTGGCGGCTGTCTCCAGATGGGCGCGCTTTTCAGCAGCGCCCTTTTTCAATCCGGCGGCCATGACGCCGATTTGCCCGGCAACTTTGGTGATATCCAGCGACACGCGGTACCTCTCGTTAACCGCTTTAGTATACCATTTAAGTAGGCAGTAACGAGTTTACAGTTTTCAGTACAAACGGGATAAGAAGCTGTCTGCTTTCAGCTATCGTTTCATATTCACAAATTGCAACGGAAGGTCATAATCCTGCTCCTTGAGCTGTCGCATCACTTCCTGGAGGTCGTCAATGTTCTTGCCGGTCACCCGCAGTTGTTCCCCCTGAATGGCCGGTTCTACCTTGAGTTTTAAGGCCTTGATGAACTTGACGATTTTCTGAGCGGTTTCCTTGGGGATGCCTTCCTTGATCTTGACTTCCATCTCCGCGCCGCCCTGGGCCGTGGCGTCCATCTTGCCGAAGTCCAGGCACTTTGGGTCCAGGCTGAAACGTACTGCCTGGCCGATGAGCATTTCACTCATTGCCTTTACCTTGAGGTCATCTACGCTTTCCAGGTGGATCTTCTTTTCCTTGCGGTCCAGGGTTATCTCGCTCTTGACGTTCCTGAAGTCATAACGGGAAGTGGTTTCCCGTTTGACGTTATTGATGGCGTTATCCAGCGCCTGCAGATCAACATCGCTGACTACATCTACTGATGGCATGTATCTGGTACCTCCGTTTTGGTGACTGCTGCTATTTTAGCACGAAAGGGCTTAGTCAGCCCATAGGTGCGGAGAAAGGCCAAACACCGGGCACGCACTGCAACTTTCGGTAGGGGCGATGAGTCCCCTGGTAAAAAACTGACCGCTGACGGCTGATAACTAACAACTGCCTCCTGACCGCTTCCCAAAAATACGGTATACTGACTTTTGATAACTGAAAACTGACAACTAAAAAACTGATAACTAAAAAACCTTGACTGCTTTAATCTTTGACCCATTGTTTCTAAAACACGACACCGGACGATCTCATCCGGAGGCTCCGGAACGGCTTCTGGCGGTAATGGAACGGCTGGTGGAAACCGGACTCATTGACCGCTTGACCCGTTTGCCCGCCCGGGCGGCCACCCGCGATGAACTGCTGGCGGTACATGCCCCAAGCTACATCGGTATGGTGGAAACCTTGTCCCAACACGGCGGCGGATCGCTGGACATGGACACCGTTATTTCTTCGGACACCTGGCCGGCGGCGACCTATGCCGCCGGAAGCTCTGCGGCCGCGGTGGCGGCGGTGATGGAAGGCATTTCTGAAGATTGCTTTGTTCTAACCCGGCCGCCCGGCCACCATGCCTTCGCCGGGCGCGGCAGTGGTTTTTGCCCTTTAAATAACGTCGCCGTGGCTGCCACGGCCGCGCGGCAACGGTACGGCCTGGCACGGGTCGCCATTATTGATTGGGACGTTCATCACGGCAACGGAACTCAGTCCATCGTGGAAGGGGACGCCGGCTTTTATTACGCCTCGGTGCATCAATTCCCGCATTATCCCGGTACTGGCGCTGCCGAGGATACCGGCACGGCCATCGTCCACCCGGCACCGGCCACATCTCCATATCCCTCTTGTCTTAACATTCCGCTGCCCCCCGGCTGTGGTGACGCCGAATACGAACGGGTTTTTGACGAATTAATCATACCGGCAGTGCGCCGTTACCAGCCGGAACTGATACTGGTATCGGCCGGCTACGACGGGCACTGGGACGACCCGCTTTCTTCCATGCGGTTGTCGGCGAGCGGCTATGCTGCCATGACCCGGCGGGTGAAAGATCTGGCCGCCGAATGCTGCGGTGGGCGTCTGGTGCTGGTGCTGGAAGGTGGATATCATACGGCGGCGCTGGCGGCTTCGGTAGCGGCGACGTTAGAGACATTGCTGGATGACGCCTTTGACGATCCGGTGGGGCCGCCGCGGGATAATGCACTGGTGCCGGATATTTCTGAAACGGTAGCCCGGCTTCTTGACCTGCACCGGCTGGGTTAAAATTAGGCCGATCCGGTTCTTAATTGTACCGGCCCCGGCAGATATAAAAATGGGAGCGGACACTGTTTTTACCACCGCCGCCTTCGCCGGTAAACAGGCTTACACGCATTGCTTCCCCCGATTGACAGTGTATAGCCGGCTAAGTATAATTGACACTTGCCTGTTACCCAAATCGCGCCGAAGTGGCGGAACGGCAGACGCGCTACGTTCAGGGCGTAGTGTCCGCAAGGGCGTGAGAGTTCAAATCTCTCCTTCGGCACCATTTAATAACCAAGTACCCTGCCGAGTACCCGGTTATCAGGCGACACGCGCTTGTAGCTCAGATGGATAGAGCGCAGCCCTGCGAAGGCTGAGGTCGTGGGTTCGAGCCCCGCCAAGCGCGCCATTATTTATCCATAACAGAAAAGGGCGGTCAGATGACCGCCCTTTAACATTGCCTTGAGAAATGTTTACGCCGTGACCCGGGCTCCAGAGCGCCGTCGGTCCAGGTTGTCCCAGATGACCAGGATAGCCGGGGCGACGAACACCGAATCATAAGTACCCACCAGGATACCGATAAGCATGACCACCGCCAGGTTCTGGATGGTGGCGCCTACGAAAAGCATCAGCGCCAGCACCACGATAATGGTGGTCAGCGAGGTGTTGATGGAGCGAATCAGGGTTTCCCCGACACTGCGGTTGACCACGCCCTCAAAAGTGGGGGAGACGCTGCGAAGCTTGTTCTCTCGGATGCGGTCAAAGATAACTACGGTATTGTTGACGCTGTAACCGATGACCGCCAGGATACCGATGATAAATACCAGATTAATCTCCCAGCCGAAGACGGCCGCCAGCAGGGCGAAGATGCCCAGCACCGCCAGCACGTCATGGAGAACCGCAGCCACAGCTACGATGCCGTAATGCATCGGTTTGGGCATGCGGCGGAAGGCGTAGGTCAAGTAAAGCAGAATACCGATGGAAGCGAGTCCTACGGCAATCAGCGCGATGCGGGAAGTCTGGCTGGCGATGACCGGGTCAACCGTCTCAAAACTGCGTTCCGTAACGCTGCCGAAGGCGGCGGCCAGACCGTCTTTGAGACTGGTCTTTTCAGCGTCGGTGATGGCCGGCAGCCGGATCATGAAGTCCTCGGTGCCGGTTTCCTGGACGATGGCGCCTTCGTAACCCAGGCTTTCCAGTTCACTGCTGAGCTCGGTCAGTTGGGGTGTGGTGTCAAAGGCGACTGTCAACATGGAACCGGCGGAGAAATCTATGCCGGCCCGCAGGCCGAAGACAGCCAGAAACACCAGCGACAGGGCGATCAGCGCCCCGGAAATACTGAGAAATAGTCTTCTTTTACCGATGATATTAGGCATGCTGTTCCCCTGTTTCGGTGGTGAATAAATTTAGTTTTTTGGCGTAGCTGGAGCCGATGAGCGACCGCAGGAAACTGCGGGTGATGAACATGGCGGTGAACATACTGGCCAGGACACCGATGCCCAGAGTCAGGGCGAAGCCCTGTACCGGTGCGCCGGCGGCCACGCTGGAGCCAACCCAGTACAGTACGGCACAGACGATGAGTGTGGTCACGTTGGCATCCCAGATGGCGCTCCAAGCGCGGGAGAAGCCGGATTCAATGGCCGCCCCCACGGTGCGTTTTGCTCGCAGTTCTTCCTTCATCCGTTCAAAGATGAGGACGTTGGCGTCGACGGCCATACCAATGGACAGAATGAAGCCGCCGATACCGGCCAGCGTAAGGGTGACTGGTATGAGCTTATAGACCGCCAGCACCAGCACCACGTAGAAGATGAGGGCCAGACCAGCCATGACGCCGGGCAGACGGTAGAAAGCCACCATGAAGATGATGACCAGCAACAGGCCGATGATGCCGGCCAGGACGCTCAGGTCAACGAAATCGGCGCCCAGCACCGGAGAGATAGTGTTCTCATAAATCACTTCCAGCGATACCGGCAGGCGGCCGGCGTTGAGCTGTTTGGATAGGAGTTGTGCTTCGGTGGTGGATAAGCCGGTGATAATACCGGCATCGGTAATGACCGTATTAACGGTGGGGGCGATAGGAATACCATCCTCGCCCAGGAGGGCGGACTCGCCTTCAAATATGCCCAGACTCTTGCCTACCAGCCGCCCGGTGACGATTTCCGAGATCTTGGATCCTTCATCGGTCCATTCAAAATTCATTTGAATGCGTCCGTATTGGTCGGTGGTAACGTAGGTGTTTTCTTTGAAATAAGAGGAGGTGAGTTCATAGACTACGCCGTCAATCTCGGCGGTGGCCGGTTTCCACATGCCCAGTGAATTTGTCCAGACAGCCTCGTCCTCGTTCTCGGTTTTCTCACCGAAGACCAGCAGGGCCGTGGAGCCGATGCGCTGTTTCTGGGCGTCGGACAGTTCTGTTCCCGGCAGTTCCACGACGATGCGGTTATCACCCTGGACGAAGATATTGGGTTCGCTTACACCCAGAGGGTTGACCCGGTTGTTGATGACGCCCATGATGCCTTCCATGGTGGCATCCTTGTCGGCATCAGCTACACCGGTCAGGTCGGCCTCATATACCAGATGGATGCCGCCCTGGAGGTCCAACCCCAATTCAATGGGTTTTCCGAGGAGAATGCCCTTGCCGGCCGGCAACAAGATTAACGCCGACAGGACGAACAATGCCAGGATAGTAATCAGCTTGGGTAGATGTTTTTTCATTATTGTTCCTGAATCCAGTAATTAATTGTACTCAGCCGCCCTCCGGCCGGTTAAGAAATTCACGGACGAACTCAGCAGCCTCTTCCGGCGTGTGAAGCTCTCCGGTGGCCTGGGCTTCCCTTGTCGCGGCCATTATTGCGCCTATTTTCGGCCCCGGCTTGAGGCCGAAGCGTTGCTGCAATTCATGTCCGGTAATCAACGGCGTTTGACGTGATTTGACTGACTGCCGTTCAAGCTCTGCCAGAATATAGCTCACTATTGTAACATGTTCACGAAAGTTATCAAGCTCCAGCGCTGGTCCGCGGGCGGCCAGGTGGTCGGCCAAGCTGAGGTAAAGCGTGCCGAGGGCCCCTTCTCCGGTGTCCCGGAGATAGCGAAAAACCGCCCGAGGTGTCGGCAGTACCCGCTCCGGCCCCATCTGTACAGGGCGCAGGTGGGCACGTACCATGGCGGTCACCAGAATAGTTTCCCGATTGGAAAAACGCAGACGCTCCAGGATAGTTTTGACGACTTCAGCCCCTTTCTGAGCGTGGCCGAAGAACCGGATGCGCCCGGAGTCGGTCAGTATTTTGGTTTCCGGCTTGGATATGTCATGGAGCAGCGCCGCCAGACGGGTCAGTGCCAGCCGTCCGGCGCCGTGGCCGGTGCGGCCGTTGAAGTATTCGGTCACTTCCGGCGGTATGGGAATGAGATCGCGGACGGACGGTTCAGCATGCGGCCAGTGGCCCTGCCGCATGATCCAGTCCAGGGCGTAAATAGTTTGTAATTGGTGGTTGAAGACGTCCCAAGCATGTTCTTTGGGTTGCTCAATACCCCGTGAGGCTTCCATTTCCGGGAATATGACATTTAATAGTCCCAACTGGTCCAGGTGCTCAACATTTGCTCCAGCACCCGGCAGCGACAATAGCCGCAGCAGTTCTTCGCGGGTGCGTTCACCAGCGACGGTCGATAACCAGGCGGCCCCGGCGCGGATCAGGTCCGCCGTGTCCGGGTCAATGGTGAAACCCAGTTCGGCGGCCAGACGGACGCCGCGCAGCAGCCGGGCCGGGTCCTGACGGAAGACTTCCGGCGTAACGGCGCGGAGGCAGCGCTGCTCAATATCAGCAATGCTGCCTGTGGCGTCAACAAGAGAAAGTTTGCCGGAAACAGCATCAAAATCACTTAGCCAGGCCCCCAGGGCATCGGCGGTAAAGTCCCGCCGCTTGAGGTCGGCTTCCAGCGTTCCGGCGGCTGTACCCAAGTCTATCTGCTCAAAAGCACTACCCGGCGGTAAGCTAACCCGGAACATCCCGGTGTCATGGCTTAAGGTAAAGGCAGTGCCGTTGAATGACTTGGCCAGATGGCGTGCCAGTAGCCCGGTATCACCAAAGACTGCCAGGTCCAGGTCAGGGGAGGGCCGGCCAAGCAGGGTATCCCGGAGGAAACCGCCAACGACGGCCGCGGGTGTGTTCAGGGAAGCGGCGGTCTCCGCCGCAGCGGCAATAAACGCCCTTTGTGGAGCGGACGGTACGACAATATCGGGTGACATAGGTTCAGTCATGGCGGACGCCACTACTATACAGACATTGATAAGGAGGGGCAAGGTATCAGGGGTGTTTTTTACCCGTGAATCAGGGCTGGGAGTTATTAATATCTTTGGCGACGTTTTTCAGTACGGGTAACAGGCGGAGAATTGCTCGCTGGACTTCGGGTGATTCGGCGGCTAGTACCCGGGCAACTTGAGGATCCAGCTGGCTTGCCGGGTTTGCCTTTTTTCCGTTATGACTGTTGTTGTCCGGGGAGGTCAGGTAGCCGGCCAGGGTGAAGAGATCATTTTCATCATATTGCAGGTGATGGGCTAATTTCCGCAGCACTTTGACCGAGGGGAACCGTTCACCTCGCTCAATCCGGCCGATGTGGGATGCGGAGATGCCCGCTGCGGTCAGTCAGTTCCTGAAGGGTCAACTGGAGCGTTATCCGTTGAAGGCGGAGCATCTTCCCGAATTCGACTGGATTGACTGAACTGATAACTGTTCTATCAACAGGAGTAATCATAACTATATTATAACATACAGTAATAGATAGCCAAGCACTAGTATTAAAGGCGGTCCTGACTTCTAGTCAGTTGGAAATCAGCTTAAACCGAACGGATCAACATCTATACCGATGCCGGCGGGTAAACCGGCGCTGCTTAGGAAATCGGTGATACCTGAGCCCTTTATGATTAACTGGAAACGGTAATATCCGCGCCGACGAGGCACGAAGGCTGGTGCCGGGCCGATAAACGTAATACCAGTCAGGCCGCGGGCATCAAGTTTAGCCGCCAGATGCTGCCTGATATTTTGGGCCTGGCGCAAGCCTTCAGCTTCCCTTAGATGTCTGGTGGTGATGACCGCCAGTTCCCCGAAGGGGGGATAACCCAGCATCCGGCGATAATCAAGCTCTGTTTGGTAAAAGCCGGCATAGTCATGCCTGACCGCTGTGGTTATGGCGTAGTGATCCGGCTGGTAACTCTGAACCACCACCCGGCCGGCGAATTCTCCCCGGCCAGCGCGTCCAGCAACTTGGGCCAGCAGTTGAAAAGTACGTTCCCCGGCCCGGAAATCAGGCAGATTCAGGGCGGTATCGGCATTAATAACGCCGACTAAACCGACTCCGGGCAGGTCCAGGCCGCGGGCAACCACCTGGGTGCCGATGAGGATATCGGCTTTGCCTGAGCGGAATTCATCAAAGATGCGATAACCGGCGTCTTTACTGCGGGCGGCGTCCGAGTCCCAGCGCAGGATACGGGTCTCTGGGAATTCCCGCCGGGTTTCTTCCTCTAATTTCTGAGTCCCCAGTCCTAGGTATTTAATCCGGTGGCTGGAGCAGACCGGACAGGCTTCCGGCAATCGGTAGCCTGTATTGCAGTGGTGGCAGACCAGCCTGTTTTCCACTGGATGATAGCCCAGCGGCAACTGGCAATTGCGGCATTTAAGCACCTCACCACAGTCTCGACATTGAATGAAAGTGGCCCCGCCACGACGGTTATAAAAAAGGATAATTTGTTCCCCGCCCTGCAGGGCCGCGGTTATTTCCGACCTAAGCCGGCGGCTGAAAATAGACAGATTACCGCTTTTCAGTTCCTGGCGCATATCTATCAAGGCGACTGGCGGTAGGGGGGAGTTGAGGTGAGGAGTCAATCGTTCAGGCAGTTCCAGCAGCCGGTATTGTCCGATGACTGCCTTATGGTAGCTTTCCACATCAGGAGTGGCCGAACCAAGAACCAGCGCCGCCCCAAATTCCTGTGCCAGGCGGAGAGCCACGGTGCGGGTATGGTACAGGGGCGGCGTCTCCTGTTGCTTGTAGGCCCATTCATGCTCTTCATCCATGATTATCAGGCCTAGTCTGGCGGCCGGCGCAAACAGGGCGCTCCGGGGTCCGATGACGATGTCCAGGCTGCCTTCGGCTATGGCCTGCCACTGGTCAAAGCGTTCACCCAGTGATAACCGGCTGTGCAGCACCGCCACCCGGCCGGGAAAACGGGCGGTAAAACGCTCGACGATCTGGTGTGTCAGGGCGATTTCCGGCACCAGGACGATAACCTGTCGCCCCTTCTGCAGCGCATGGGCCGCGGCATGGAGATAAACCTCTGTCTTGCCGGAACCGGTGACGCCGTGCAGCAGGAAAGCCGGTGCTCGGCTTGGGGCGGCCGTATCCAATCCCTGGTTAATGGCGACCACTGCTGTTTGCTGGGCGGCAGTCAGGGTCGGAGTCAGGGGTAACTCCATGGCAGCCGGCAGGCGCGGCGACCTCGGTGCTTCTTCATCAATAACGCTCACCAGACCCTTGTTTTTCAAGGCGATAAGGGGGGCCGATAAATTACCGAGTTCCCGTCGTAGTTCGCTGAGCGGCAGACGGCCGCGCGAGTTGGCCAAACGGTGCAGGAGGTCGGCTTGCTTGGGGGCTCTATTGGTGAGGACCGCCGCGTTGTCCACGGCGGCGTCGGCTGTGGTATTTAATATGACAATTCGTTCCAGCCGCGGCTTAACCTGGGGGGGTGGCAGACGGTAAGAGCGGTCAATGAGACCTTGTTCCAGCAGGTGTTTCAGGGCGTGGCCGGTTTTGGCAGCACCGAACCGCTGCTCCAAGGTTTTTTGCCCGATACCGCCGTCCGGCAGACCGGCCAACATGTCTGATTCCAGTGGTGAAAGGGGAATGCCGGACGGTTGGCCGGTGCCGCTGATTATGGCGGAAGCCTGACGTTCAAAACCCGGCGGCAGCCACAAGGCCAGTGATGGAAAGAGAGGGGAGAGGTAATGGCGGCTGATAAAGAGTCCGGTGGCTAATTGCTCCGGAGTCAGGCAGACCAAGGGCTGAATAATGCCATCAAGCGGCCGCGTTTCAGCAAAACGGGGCTGGTCAGCCACTTCAATGACGATACCCTGAAGTATTTTTTGGCCGAAGGGAACCAATACAGCCTGCCCCGGCCGGACATTCATTGCGGCCGGAATCTGGTAGCTGAAGGCACTCCGGCCGGCGGCCGGTGCATTGACACTGACCTCGGCGTAGAGCAAGTTAATACTCGCTGTCTTTAATCGGCCGTATTAAGCGGTCGGCTCGCGAAGTTCCTTAATCCGGGCGGCCTTGCCGGACAGGTTTCGCAGGTAGTAGAGCTTGGCGCGACGGACTTTACCGCGGCGGACCACTTCAATCTTATCAACCCGGGGGGAGGCGAAGGGGAATACACGTTCGACGCCGACGCCGTAGCTGATGCGGCGGACGGTGAAATTGCCGCCGTCGCCGCCGGAGCGGACACGCAGCACCACGCCCTGGAACATCTGAACACGTTCCTTTTCACCTTCAACGATCTTTACGTGAACCTTAACGGTATCACCGGGATTAACCTCGGGAAAATCAGCTTTGACCTCAGCCGGGACCAGCTCTGAAACTCTCACTTTGTGAACTCCTTTATCCTGCCGGTCCGGTAGTTACCAGCCGGGGAAAAACATCAATGTTACAGACTGAATAGTAAATCACAAATGGTACATATAATTCAAGTCCGGCCCGAAAAATATCCCCTCAGGCTCAACGGACGGCCGCTAGCGGCCGGTAGTATCCGGGCAGCTAGATTCAATTTCCGTGACCAGACGCCGGTCGGTAGGGGGTAGTTTATCCTTTTTTATCAGCTCGGGTCGGCGTTCGAGGGTGCGTTTCAGTGATTCACGCCGCCGCCAGCGCGCGATTTCGGCATGGTTGCCGGATAGCAGCACCGGCGGTACGGTCAAACCGCGGTATTCCGGCGGGCGGGTATAGTGAGGATATTCCAGCAGGCCTTCGCTATGAGATTCGTCCAGGTGGGATTCACCGGAGCCCAGTACCCCGGGCACCAACCGGGCAACCGCATCAGTGATTACCATCGCTGGCAGCTCACCGCCGGAAAGCACGTAGTCCCCAATGCTTATTTCATCGCTGATGATGGTTCTGACCCGTTCGTCAATGCCTTCGTAATGGCCGGAGATGAAGATTAGACGCGGTTTTTGCGCCAGCTCGGCAGCGATGGTGTGATTGAAAAGCCGTCCCGCCGGTGAAAGCAGAATAACTTGGGCGGGCTCTTGCGCTCGAGACTGGGCGGCTGCTACCGCTTCAAATACAGGCTCCGGTTTGATGACCATGCCGGCGCCGCCGCCGTAGGGCGTATCGTCAACCACATGATGACGGTCATGGGTATAATCACGGATATTATGTAGTTCAATCTGCAGCAGGCCGCGATCAACAGCCCGCTTCAGTATGCTGGAGCTGAAAGGCCCGGCGAACATTTCCGGGAACAGAGTCAAGATGTCTATCCGCATAGCTGGATTTTACCACAACCATCGGTTGCCGGCAGCGTCCGGAAGGGTATCATATGCGAAAACGGCAGAAAAACGGCGATTTTGGGAGATATTCTAAATTAGCGGTGGGAAAATCCCCAATCGTTGTTAAACTCCAACACCTCTAGTTATCTCCTATGACTTGCCTCCGGTCTTGACCTAATTGATATTTGCGAGTATATTGAGATTGCGGTAGAAAAACCGCGAAATAAAGACTAGCGAAGGGAGGAATGGTTGGTAAAGAGACAAGCCGTTCTGGGAATGTGGCTCTTTCCTTATAGATGCTCCTCGCTGGGAGGTTGTGTATCCTAGAGATTGATTGCAGCGGGGAGCCTGGAAGAAGGCTCTTGAGCTTTTCGTAAACAGGTTGAAAACCGTCTGGTCTCCTGACCAGTTCTGGAGAAGTAAAGAGCGAAGTGAAGGCCAAATCCAGGAAACACAGAAAATTTAATAGGGCTTTAAAGGACGGGTGTAACAGCGGACTAGCTGGCACCCGCCCTTATTTTTAGTTCGTCACCGATGCGGGCGGAGGTAATGGCCGCGGCACTGCCGTTCTTCAGGGCGATTTCCAAGTAGCCGGATGATCCGAACAAAGCCAGCAGGCCGCTTTCACCAGTATAATTAGCCGTCAGGCCGTTGACCATGTGACCGTGCAGCTCAAGCCGCAGATCTTCGCCGGGCGGCAGGTCATCATGGCGGACGTCTGTGATGATATTGCCGAAGCCGTCAATATGCAGAACATGTCCGACAAGAATCTCTCCATCTCGTTCCGGCCGGGACAACGGCAGCATATGGAGCCGGTCAATAGTTACTCCGAAGGTGGTTATCTGAAATCCCTGCGACAACAGCGCCGCCACCGGCGCCATGATATCCCGGCCATGGAAGGTGTTTGATACCGGCTGACGGAAGAAACGGCTGTTGGTCACCGCCACGGCGCTAGCCTCACCAGTCAGGGTAACCATCCGCGACCCTTGAGCAGCACCATCCGGTTCCGTTGCAGTGTAGCCGTTGATAGCATAGGACAACACACCATTATCCGGGCCGACGAAGGTTCCGGTTGGTGTTCTCAGAATGACGATACGGCGATTGGAACCGACGCCGGGATCCACTACTACGAGATGAACAGTGTCATTGGGAAAATAGGGGAAGGCGGCTGATAGGATAAAAGCCGCCTGATGGATATTCTGTGGTTGTACCTGATGACTGATATCTACGATTTGGACGGATGGGTTCACCCCAAGGATGACGCCTTTCATCGCGCCGACATAAGCGTCGGTGGTTCCGAAGTCAGTTGTCAGGGTGATGACGGAGTTCATTTCCGCTCCCCGGTCCGGGCCTCTTTCGGCCCTAGATGATCAGCAGTATCCAGATGGAAATCAGAACGAACAGCACCACCAGCGCGATGGTTAATTGAAACAGGGTTTTTTCAATACCGCGCTTGGTGCGGAAGACGGTGTCCGCCTGGCCAAATATGCCTCCGAGGCCGCCGCCCTTGACCTGGAGCAGGGTGGACATGCCGAGTGCTATGGCGATGATAATCTGGGCTATTAACAAAAAGGTGAGCATTTATTTAACCTTCCTTGAGTTTCTGTTGAATGATTTCAGCGGCCAGCGCCGGATTGGCGCGTCCCCGCGAGAGTTTCATTAATTGACCGACCAGGAATTTAACCGACTGTTCCTTGCCGGCCCGATAATCAGCCACCGCGGCCGGATTGGCGGCGATGATGTCGGCGGCCAAATCCCTAATGGCGCCGTCGTCAGATATTTGTGCCAGGCCTTTCTCTTTGATAATGGCTTCGGCGCTGGCCCCGGAGCGGTACATCTCTTCCAGCACTGCTTTAGCGGTGGCGTTATTGATAGTGCCTTTACCGGCGATGATAATCAGACTGGCCAGTGCGGTTGCCGGTACCTTGTCGCTGAAGAGGGAGATATCAATGTTGTCAGCGTTCATAATACGGGACACTTCACCATTGACCCAGTTGGCGGCGTCCTTAGCGGTCACGGTCAAATCAGCACTTAGTATCGCCTCAAAATAGTCCGCGGTGTCTCGGGCCGAGGTCAGCAAGGCAGCATCGTAATCCGACAGTTCGTAATCGGTCACAAAACGCGCTTGCCGAGCTTCCGGCAGTTCCGGCAGTTGTGCTTTAATGTCTTTAATCCACTTATCGTCAAATTCCAGCGGTGGCAGATCCGGCTCCGGGAAGTAACGGTAATCATGGGCAAATTCTTTGGAGCGCTGGGATACTGTTTCGCCTTTTTCATCCACCCAGCCGCGCGTTTCCTGGTTAATGCGGACACCCAGGTCGTAATCTCTGGTCTGGCGGATGACTTCGTACTCCAGCGCCCGGAAAACGGCGCGGAAGCTGTTCATGTTCTTGACTTCCACCTTGGAATTGAGATCAGTTTGACCAATGGGGCGCAATGAAATGTTAGCGTCGCAGCGGAAAGACCCTTCCTCCATATTAGCTACCGAAACGCCGAGATAGCGCAGGATGGTACGCAGCTTCATCAGGTACTGCCGGGCTTCTTCCGGTTCCCGCATGTCTGGTTCGGAAACAATCTCCATCAGCGGTACGCCGGAGCGATTGACATCCACAAGTGAATGCCCGCCGCCGAGCTCATCACGGTGGAGCAGTTTGGCCACATCTTCCTCAAGATGAACGCGGGTTATGCCGATTCGTCTTACCTCGCCGTTGACCGTAACATCCAGCCAGCCATCACGGCCGATGGGTTCATCGAATTGAGAAATCTGATAACCTTTCATCAAATCCGGATAAGGGTAGTTCTTGCGGTCAAACTTGGAATGCGGCGCGATGGTGCAGTTAAGCGCCAGCGCTGTCATCATGGTAAATTCTACGGCCCGTTTGTTGATGACCGGCAGCACTCCGGGCAATCCCAGACACACCGGGCAGACGCGGGTGTTGGGCAGCGCGGCGGCGTAATCTGAAGCGCAGCGGCAATACATCTTGCTGGCGGTGGCCAATTGAGCGTGGACTTCCAGCCCGATGACCGTCTCGTATTTTGTTGTTGCAGTCGTGGTAGTCATAAAATTAACCTTGTAAGTATAGCAATACAGCCGCGAGGCGGCAACAGCCGCCGGTTGGTTACGACAAAGTCGTAAATGATTTTAGGTGATATAATGAAAATATGACGATTAAACTGACCGTATTTTCTGACTATATCTGACCGTTTTGCTATATCGGCAAGGGACTTGTCGACAGTTTGCGGAAAGAATTTGATATTGAAGAGACGTGGTTGGGCTTTGAAATCCACCCGGAGACACCTTCGGAAGGAACCGATCTCAGCGGGAGATACAATCCAGACGATTTGGCTCAGATGAAGGCCATGCTGGGGAGGAGAGCCGAGGAACTGGGTTTGCCTTACAGCCCGGCACATATTCTAGCAAACTCTGCTCTAGCGCTGGCCGGGGCGGAGTACGCCCGGGATAAAACACGTTTTACGGAATTTCACCGGGAGATGCTGGAGGCTGTTTTCGTCCGGGGACAGAATATCGGCCTGCGGGAAGTTATTGCACAGACCGCTGCCCGGGCCGGTCTGGATGGAAATGATATGCTCCAAGCGATTGACGAAAACCGGTACGGGGAACGGCTTAATAAGTCGCAATCCCTGGGGCATGAACTCCAGGTCACCGGCGTGCCTACCTTTATCATTAATGACCGCTACACCGTTGTCGGAGCGCAGCCCATTGAGAATTTTCGCCAGATTTTCCGCAAGGCGGAAGAAGAGGCCGGACGGTCTACCTGTTAAGGGCCCTTTCAGACGCACCGGACATAACGTCTTTATGATATAATTACAGTGTATGACTGAGATAAAGGTCGTCGCCACCAACCACAAGGCGTTTCACAACTATTACATCAGCGACCCGATGGAAGCCGGGCTGGTATTGACTGGTACAGAGATTAAATCCATTCGGGGCGGCCGGATTAGTCTGGGAGATGCCTATGTGCGGTCGGACAATGGCGAGATGTGGCTTCTGAACGCGCATATTGCCCGTTATGACCCGGGTTCATATATGAGCCATGAGCCGACGCGGCGGCGGAAACTACTCATTCATAAAAAGGAAATGCGCCAAATGCTGTCCCGTATCAAGGAACAGGGGCTGACCCTCGTACCGACTAAGATTTACATCAAAGGCAACAGGGCTAAGGTGGAAGTGGCCGTCGGCAGGGGTAAAAAGCTCTATGACAAGCGGGAGGTTATTAAAAAGCGTGATTCTGACCGTGAGCTAGGCCGTGTCTTAAAAAGCCGGCTCAAATAATCTGGGGACGCGTGGTTTCGACAGTGGAGGTTAGTTTCGGATTTGCAGGTTGAGCTTGTCGCTAAGCTCATTAATCCTGGCGGCAAAAAACAATTGGCGAACGTGAACTCGTTCTCGCTGGCTAAAAACAGCTAGCGCATCCGCCGCACCTTACCCCGACGGGTGCGGACCGGGTGCTGACAGCCGGGGTGCCGCTGACCTGATGCCGATATGGGATGCGAAAGAAAAATCGGCTTGCCCGGCGAAATTCCGCCGGTTGAAGTTCAAAGGGCAAGAACAAATAGCCGGCTAAACCTGTAGTATATTCCGGGCAGTCTTCTCTGGACGGGGAGTTCGACTCTCCCCCGTCTCCACCAAAAGGGTAGCTTTTTGGAGCACTTGCTGAGTGTAAGGTGCTCCAATTTACATTTGATTTAACCCTCGGTTAGTTCATCGGAATCCACTCTATGATATCTCGTGTTTTGCGTCGGTTCGAATCACCGCTGTTTGTAATACGAAGAAAATTGGCGGTACAACCCGAGTTGGATTTCGCTCGAAACACCTTGTAAAATCTTCACACTGAGTAATTCTCCAAAATAAAACTCACGTAACACGTAAGAGAGGTCAAGAATACCAAAATGACTAACGACAAAAAACCATACGTAACAGACCAGAATATCGAATCAAAATCTCAAGAATGGATGGATCAAATCACCCCTTATAATCAACATGTCATGGATTTGAATGTAGCCACAAGTGCTCTGTTAGTCATTGATATGCAGAAATTTTTCCTTGATCCTTCATCTCCTAGTTTCACATGCGGCGGATTAGCTATTATTCCCACAGTAAAACGCTTGGTGGAAACCTTCCGCCAGGCAAATCGGCCAGTGATTTTCACGCGACATGTTCATCATCCTGACAACATCGATTCCGGAATCATGAAATGGTGGTGGGAAGGGATGTGTATTGAGGATAGCCCTGAGAGCGAAATCGATCCCAGGCTAGCTCCAGCCCGAAGCGAAAAGGTCGTCTTGAAACATCGATATTCAGCATTCTATAACACGGATCTGGAAACCATCTTGCGCTGCTTGAAAGTGGAAGACCTTGTGATTACCGGCCTTATGACCAATATGTGTTGTGAATCCACAGCACGGGACGCATATTTTCGCGATTACAGGGTCTTTTTTCCAGCCGACGGTAATGGATCGATCAACGAAGAGATGCATCTTGCCAGTTTATTAAATCTGGCTTTCGGGTTTGCCTATGTGACAACTACAAAAACAATCGAGAAGCAGATTTTATCAAACCATGTTTAACACAAACGCCACTAAACCTATTAGGGGCCTGTTGAATAACCGGCTGCCTTCCAAGCATCAATACCGCCGGTCAGGCAATATACCGTCGTAAATGGTGTGCCAATCGCAGGATAAACAATTCGGTTACCCATCATCCACTCCATCATATACCTGTCCGTATATTCACCAGATGAATTCGGGGTAACACCGTCCTGATTATAGCAAATATAGATCGTATTCCGTGGCAACTCGGTGACAATACCCATACAAATGCCACATCCCCATGCTTCAGGCAGGGCCCCAGCGATATGGTCAGGAATTGAGATTGCCTGTGGGCGGGTATCAATAAAAACAATCGACGGATTGGCTGCCAACATATTAATCGTCTGTTCGACCGAAAGATAACTGCCAGAGGCAGGTAGTGTGGGGGGCGTTACGACGCCCGTGGTCTTAAAAACCCACCAGCCGAGTGAGTTGTCCAGATTGCCGGATAGTGCGGCACCTACCGTAAGTAAGTTCGGGAAATCGGTGGTTGTTGCCGCACACCAGACCAACTGGCCGGTGGTAATACCGGAAACGGTAGAACTCGTAATTTTAAGGGAGAAGGCGTATTCACTGGCTCCCCCCGTTGCTACTGGTGTGCTGGCAACTATGCCTGCTGTATTACCATTTGTTGGAGGTGGTGGTGGCGGCGGCGGGGGCGTTACGACGCCTGTGGTCTTAAAAACCCACCAGCCGAGTGAGTTGTCCAGATTGCCGGATAGTGCGGCACCTACCGTAAGTAAGTTCGGGAAATCGGTGGTTGTTGCCGCACACCAGACCAACTGGCCGGTGGTAATAC
>JBOWAX010000002.1:0-38824 GCA_050864255.1 Dehalogenimonas sp. | reverse complement strand
CGGAAACGGTAGAACTCGTAATTTTGAGGGAGAAGGCGTATTCACTGGCTCCCCCCGTTGCCACTGGTGTGCTGGCAACTATGCCTGCTGTATTGTTGCTTAGGGTTTCTGCCCCTGCAACCTCGGTAAAAGCTGTGAATGGGATTATGAGGGCAGTAATGAGAAAGACAGCGACTAATCGGGTCAGCCGTTGCTTATGATCGCTCGAGACTATTGATGTTAGTTTTATCAATTTTATTACTCCCTTGTTTTTCAAATGGGGTGCAAATATATGACTCAAAAAAGATTGCAACCGAAACAGACGGCTTTAGGAGAAACCCCACCCGATACCATCTGTTAGTGTAGGTATTTTTTGCCTATTGTAATATTCGTAAAGTTACCCAATACATAATCGGTAAACTGCGTATTTTGCGAGCAAGGTAACTAGGTATATTTTAAGTATTCGAAAGGAACTTCCTGGCTCGATTATGATATCTCTCAAGGCGTTTAGTTGGGGCCTTTACAGAGGGTTTGGGTTGTCATCCTAATTTTTGGTCTGCACGGCTTGTACGTATATTTCTATATTGCAGATAAACCGAATTAACCCCTAAGGTTCTTTCAACTTAATGACGCTAAATTCAATGTATAAAATCTATTCTTCCAGACATCTTTGCCAAACTACGAAACGGGTGAGTTGATGGAACTCTCCCCCGTCTCCACCAGAAACACAGCGCCTCGTTTTTGATTTCAATCTTGGATCCGACTTTTTGGGCCATTCGTCGATGTTTGTGCTGCTCCATCAGAACGGTCTGGATGTAGCTAAGTCGCTCCTATTGACATTCAATTACTTTAAGAACATGATTAATCATGATAGATTGTCACGAACTGGTCACCGCCGCCCTTGCCTATACACTCTATATTTTACCGATGCATTATTCAGTTTATTTTGAGAGTGCAGCTCGTGAATATGTTCACTGATATTTTGGACGGGAACGGTAGTATCGTCCTATAATTCCACTGGTAGGAGGATCGAAATCGTGACAAAAGAACCTCAAATAAACAACTCACAACCTAAAGCTCTGGGCAAAATCCCAATCGGCATCAAAGGCTTTGACGATATCACTGACGGCGGTCTGCCGCGGGGGCGCACCACCTTGGTCTGCGGCAATGCCGGCAGTGGCAAGACAGTGTTTGCCATGGAATTCCTGACCAACGGCATTATCAAATATAATGAGCCCGGATTGTTCATTTCTTTCGAGGAAAGCGAACAGGATTTAAGTGAGAACTTCGCTTCATTAGGTATTGATACCAAGAAGATGATTGCTGACAAAAAACTGATAATCGATCGGGTAATCATCGAAAGAGAGAATTTGACTGAAACAGGCGAGTACAACCTTGATGCCCTTTTTATCCGTATCGCCTGCGCTATAGATGCCATCGGGGCCAAAAGGGTTGTTCTGGATACTATTGAAGCTATCTTTTCCGAGATGCCCAACGAAACTTTTCTCCGCTCCGAAATCAGGCGCCTTTTCAACTGGCTGAAAGCAAAACAGGTCACCTCCATAGTTACTGGGGAAAAGGGCACAGGCACCTTCACCCGCTACGGACTGGAGGAGTATGTCTCAGATTGCGTCATCGTCCTGGACAACCGTATCGAAACTGAGATATCCACCCGCAGGCTGTTCATTGCCAAGTATCGAGGTTCGCGGCATGGATCCGGTGAATACCCATTCCTCATCGACGAACATGGCATCTCAGTGATTCCGCTGTCCTCAGCGGGGCTTGACTACAAAATTTCCGAAGATCGGGTTTCCTCCGGCATCATATCGCTTGATGCCATGTTTGGAGGAAAAGGCTTTTTTAAAAGCAGCAGCATCCTGTTTTCAGGTACGGCCGGCACCGGTAAAACCACCTTCGCCAGCTACTTTGTTGATGCCGCCTGCCGGCGGGGTGAGAAATGTCTCTACCTGGGCTATGAAGAATCAGGGCCTCAGGTGGAGCGTAACATGCGTTCGGTGGGGCTTGAACTCCAGCCATGGGTGGAGAGCGGTCTGTTGCGATTCCACGCCTCCAGACCTTCATTGAGCAACCTGGAACATCACCTGGTGATGATGATCAAACACATTGATGAGGTTTCTCCCTCTATGGTGGTTATCGATCCGGTGACTTCATTTATCACCGAATCCAATGAACTGTACGTTAAGGCGCTCCTCGTCAGACTGACAGACCATCTTAAGAGCCGGGGAATCACCGCTGTCTATACCCATTTGACCAAAGGAGGCGAAAATGCCGAACAAACTGAGATGGGCTTTTCCTCCATGGTTGATACATGGGTGGTTCTGAGCGATCACATTCAAAACAGCAAACGAAAACACAGTTTGAGCATTTTAAAATCCCGGGGTATGAATCATTCCAGCGAAGTCGCAACCTATGCCCTCACCGAACACGGGCCGGACATAATACGCCAGGAGAACCATAATGACTGATGCTATTCATAACGGAGAACAACCGGAATTCTGGCAACTTAAACTTTATGTTGCCGGCAATACTATTAAAATGCAGCAAGCCATAGCCAATCTAAAAGAAATAAGTGAAACCCATCTCAAGGGAAAATACTCTATAGAAATCATCGATCTTCTGGAAAAGCCCAGCCTGGCGGCGGGGGATCAGATTTTTGCAATTCCAACACTAGTACGGCAGTTGCCTGAGCCGATACGCAAGATTATCGGGGATCTATCCAATACAGAAAAGGTGATTGTTGGCCTGGATATTAGAAAGATCGCCTGAATCGGAGTTATACATGGCTGATCAGAAAGATCAAAACCTCCAATCCTCGGAACAGAGCCTGCTTCAGATCATCAAGTATGATCCGGATGGCAAAGTGGTCATCAACAGTACTGGAATCGTGCTTTTTGCCAATCCCGCCATGGCAGTGTTGATGGACAAACCTAAAAATGAAATCGTCGGTCAACTTTTCGGTTACCCCGTAATCTCAGGGGACTTCTCCGAAATCGATTTTCTGCACAAAGACGGCACACTAGGCTCGGCCGAGATGCGTGTAGTTAATATCACCTGGAACAAAAAACAGGCTCGGCTGGTTTCACTCAGAGACACCACCGAACGCAATAAAACCACCCGGTCTTTGATAAGCAGTGAAAATCTCTATCACGCAGTTTTCAACACTTCAATCGATGCCTTGCTGCTGGCTGATGATGATGCCCGTTATGTCGCCGTCAATGAATCTGCCTGCCGCATGTTCGGACTTTCGCGTGAAGAGTTACTTAAGAAAAGCCTATTTGATATCACACCGGTACCAAATAGGGAGCTCGGCTTGCAACTTTGGCACGACTTTATTAAGGAAGGTTATCAATCCGGGGAATATACTATCGTAAACGCCCTTGGCAACGAAATCTTTATTGATTATCGAGCCGTAGCCAATGTCCTACCTGGTATGCATATGTCCTTCCTGCGAGACGTCACCAAACGTAAAAAAGCGGAAGAATTTGCCAGAAGCAAACAACTGGAACTTGAAAAAGCGCAGCGACTTGCCCATATTGGAAACTGGACTTATGATCCTGTTTCCCAACAGCCGGTCTGGTCTGAGGAGATGTTCCGAATTTGGGGATTAGACCCAAAATCAGGAGCTCCAAGCTATCAAGAGCATAAAAAGCTGATACATTCCGATGACTGGGAGCAGTTTGATGCGGCTGTAAAGGCATCCGTGGAATATGGCGAACCATATGAACTTGAATTGCGGATTATTCGGCCCGACGGGAAAGAAAGAACAATAATAACTATATGTGCGCCTCAATTCGATTCAAATGGCAAGGTCATCAGTCTTAGTGGCACAAACCAGGACATCACCGAACGTAAATTAGCAGAAGAAACCCTTCGAGAAAATGAGCAAAAATTCAGGCTCTTACATGAAGCAGCCGGAGTTGGCATAGGTTATTACTCCCCGGATGGAAAGATAATATCCTATAACAGACTGGCTGCCAGTCATATGAACGGTGTTCCTGAGGACTTCAATGGGAAATCGATCTGGGATATTTTCTCCAAAGCCGAGGCTGATTTCTATTTTGAACGTATCAAGCTGACAATCAAATCTGAAAAGCCCCAGGAATATGACGATAAGATAAATTTACCGATTGGCCACAAATGGTTTCATAGCGTGTATACAAAGGTTTTAGACTCCAAAGGGAGAGTGCTTGGAATACAGATTGTTTCAAGTGACATCACTAAACGCCAAGAAACCGAATTGCAGCTTCAATTGGAATCCAAGCTGCTGGACACTGCTACCGATGCCATTTTCGTTCACACTTTCGATGGTGAGTGGGTTTACTTCAATGAAGCCGCCTGCACTATTCATGGCTATACCAGGGAAGAACTCTCGGCTATTAAGCTAGAGCAACTGGATGCTCCTTGGGCTCGGGAACTGATTGCTCCCAGAATTGCCGAGCTTATGGCAAAGGGGGAAATCATATTTGAGACAGCTCATCTGGCTAAGGACGGGCATGAGATACCCTTTGAGGTGCACGCTCGCATCATCGAGAGCGGCGGAAAGCAGTTAGTACTGAGCGTCAGCCGTGATATCACCCAGCGTAAAAGCTTTGAAGAAGAATTGACGTTGAAGGCCAAACTCCTGGATTCGGTCACCGACGCTATCTTTCTTTATCAATCGGACGGTCGGCTGGTTTTTGTGAATGATAAAGCATACCGTACCAGAGGATATACCCGAGAAGAAATGTTATCAATGAATCTCAAACAACTGAGATCAGCGGATCAGGCTGAGATATTGGATAGTCAAATACAGGGTGTATTACTAGGTGACCTCACAATATATGAAACGGCGCATCAAACCAAAGACGGCACAGTATTCCCTGTTGAGGTAAAATCCCATACAGTCGAGTATCAAGGTCAACAGCTTATTTTGTCCATTACCCGAAATATCAGTTCCCGTAAACAGGTTGAAGCTGAGAAACAGCAACTGCGCGACAAAGCCGAGATGTCCAGCCGTCTGGCCGCAGTGGGTGAGATGGCTGCCGGGATTGCCCATGAGATCAATAACCCCCTTACGGGTGTAATCGGCTTCTCTGAACTGCTCAAAGACAGAAAAGACCTGCCGGAAGACGTGGTCCAAAACCTCCAGATTATTAACAGCGGCAGCATCCGGGTCAAAGAAATTGTGAGGCGCATGTTAACCTTTGCCCGTCAATCCAAACCTGAAAAGAGTTCAACCAGCATCACCGAACTAATTGAGAATACGCTTGAACTGCGCAGTTATGTCCTTCAGACTGCAAATATCGTAGTGGTCAGGAATTATGCCCCGGATTTACCATGGGTAAAGGTTGATTCCGGCCAAATGCAGCAGGTGTTCCTTAACCTCATCGTCAATGCTGAATACGCCATGAAGAAAGCTCATGATAAGGGTATACTGACCATCAAAACCGAGAAACTGGATGATTATATCCGGATATCCATTACCGATGACGGACCGGGTATGGCTGATAAAACCAAGGCGAAGCTTTTCCAGCCCTTCTTCACTACCAAGGACCCGGGTGAAGGCACTGGATTGGGATTGTCCTTGTCTTTTGGTATCATCCACGAGCACGGCGGCACAATCAGAGCAGAGAGTGAACTTGGAAAAGGCACTACCTTCATTATTGAACTGCCAATAACCGCCGATACTGAAAAAGAACAGCTATCTTCAGATACTGGTCTGCCTGCTCCGACCTTGAGTAAAAGCGCCCGGATACTGGTGATTGATGACGAACCAACTATCAGGTCATTTGTAAAAGCCATTCTCGCCAAGGGCGGGCATACCGTTGATGAAACTGGCGCTCCTGATGAGGTATTACCCAAGCTGAAGCAGGGTGGTTATGACCTAGTCATCTCTGACATCCGGATGCCGGGCATGGGTGGTACTGAGTTGTACAAACACATCTTAAAAGAACAGCCTGAGATGAAAGATAAGGTTCTCTTTATGACCGGAGATACTTCCAGCCAGGATGTCAAAAGCTTCTTAGCTCAAAATCAATTGCCTTATCTCACCAAACCGTTTGAACGTAGGACACTGGAAGAAAAGGTGAATGAAATCTTAAAATTGGAGTGAGGAACTTTTCCTGATAGATGCGTAAAGCGAATTCTGTCTAACCCAAGGCTGGGGCGGGTGGGGTTCCTCTCTCCTTGGTTGAAAAGTTGAATTTCATCGTCAGATAACCTGGTGACAAGTGGGCAAATCAGGAAGTAAATGTGGTTTATCGTGGAGGGAAGACTGTGAAATGTCCCAAGTGTGGTAGCAACGACTTAGAAATTCTTACAGTATCAAACACCCTGTTTTGTAAGTGTAATAAATGTAGTCATAGGTGGAAAAGTGATCTATAAAAACCTTCGTATCGGTCCAATCCGATTCAGGTAGCTACCCTCGACTACTATAGAGAGGCTTCATTTTTGTCTATGGTCCTCCAGCAGTCACACAATTCAGAATCATTTCCGCTAATTTCTGTAGATGGTGACGTCGGTTTAGAATTGCACTTAATTAACGTATCCCCGTATCAATTTCAATGTCTAATCTTGTGGTAAGACCAGAGAGAGCATACCTTGATTTTTTCTTGGTGCGTACACATCACAACGTATTTTTTCTACGCTCCCAGGCATTCCCACTGGTGAAATCGGGCCGATGTGGACATCAATCATTTAATGTCTGGTTTAATCTGATTGGCGTAAATTAGGTATCACTGTAGACAAATGGGACATCAGAGAGTACAGTGTCAAATATAGACAATTGCTCGTATCAAGCAAGACCTCCAATTGAATGTTGTTCGTCATAATAGCAAAGGTAACAGGCCGGAAAAAGCAATTGAACAAGGCGATGCTAGATGAATAAATTAAACCCAGTCAATCCTTTTTCTGCTCGGTTTTCGTTGGGGGTGCGCTTCGTAACCTTCGTGGTGCTGGTAGCCCTGGTGACCGGTGGATTATTGGGCTGGGCTCTGACCAGTTCCAGCGCCCGGGCTGTACGTGAAAGTGTTCTCAATAATAACCTGGCACAATCAGGGTTAACTGCCGACTATGTCTCTAACTACATCGCAGCCGTCCAAGCTCATTTAAGGGTATTTGCGGCAAGGCCGGATATCCGGCAGGCATTATTAAACGGCAATTTTGAAGATATCCAAACCGAACTAGATAATTTTGTGCAAATCCAATCCGCTCTTGACGGGGCAACCATCATGGATATACACGGTATCCAACGGGTTTTCAGCCCCACAGATGTAACTACTATCGGACAGTCTTTCATAGACAGGGACTATTTTTATCTCCCGGTGACCACTCTACAACCCTATCTCGGTTCCCCCAGAGAATCCAAAGCGACGGGGTTTCTAAGGATTCCATATGGCGTTCCCGTTACCGATTCCCAGGGACAACTATTGGGGGTGTTAAGTGGTGATATCTCTTTATTTAAATTGGGGGCGGCCACCCAGAATTCTAAGATTTACTCTGATGCAGACACCACAGTGATGGACATCCGAGAAGGTGGCATTGTGCTTGTTTCATCGGATCCGCAGCTTGTCCTAACTCAGGTACCCACGGATGATGAAGCGATTAACCTTCTCCTGGCCGGGGAATCCGGAGCCATTGAAATTACCCATGAAGGAAGTAAGGAAATTGTTGGGTTTACGCCCGTGCCTGCTCTGCCTTGGGGGGTTCTGGTCTCTACTCCTAGTACTAAAGCTTTATCTCTGGTAAACACCCTCATCCTGAATTCTGGTATCATCACTGGTTCTATTGTCTTCGTAGCTGCGGTGGTGGGCGGGATACTGATGCTTGGAGTGACCCGGCCCATTCGCCGGCTGGCTCATACTGCAACATTAATTGGTCGTGGTAATCTGGATGTTGAGGTTACAACCTCCGGGACTGATGAAATTGGTGATTTATCCCGGGCGATCAAAAATATGGTGAGTGAATTAAAAACAACCCTCGTTTCCAGAGATCGACTGGAAAAAGAAGTATTGGAAAGGAAACAAGCGGAAGATACACTTAAACAAACTTTGGCAG
Source organism: Dehalogenimonas sp. (assembly GCA_050864255.1). Classification (GTDB taxonomy): domain Bacteria; phylum Chloroflexota; class Dehalococcoidia; order Dehalococcoidales; family Dehalococcoidaceae; genus Dehalogenimonas. The sequence goes on along the minus strand of JBOWAX010000002.1, from coordinate 30,790 downwards.
AACTTGAGAGTTCCAATGAAGAACTGGAACGTTTTGCTTACGTTGCCTCACACGATCTGCAGGAACCTCTAAGAATGGTGGCCAGCTATGTTCAACTTCTTGAACGGCGATACAAAGATAAATTGGATGCTGACGCCAATGACTTCATAAACTTCGCCGTGAACGGCACCAAGCGGATGCAGAATCTCATCAATGATTTGCTGGCATATTCCAGGGTAGACAGTCGGGGTCAACCGCTGGTCTCTGTTGACATGAACCAAGTACTGGATACCGCGATATCTAACTTAAAACTGGCTATTGAAGAGACCAAAACTGTCATTACCCATGAGACACTGCCTGAAGTTACGGCAGACCAAAGTCAGATGATTCATGTATTTCAGAATCTGATCAGCAACGCAATAAAATTCCACGGCAAAGAGCCACCGCAAATTCACATTTCAGTGAAGCAACAAGAAAAGGATTGGGAATTCTCGTTCCGGGATAATGGCATAGGTATTGAGCCCAAATATTTTGACCGAATATTTCAGATTTTCCAACGACTACACGGTCATGAATTTGCCGGAACTGGAATTGGCTTGGCAATAACCAAAAAGATTGTGGAACGGCACGGGGGGCAAATCTGGGTAAAATCGGAATTTGGGCAAGGCACAACCTTTAGTTTTACTTTACCAATTGAAGGAGAAAAGACGACATGAACATTAGCAGCGGTAGACCGATTGAAATTCTACTGGTGGAAGATAGTCCGGGCGACGTGCGGCTGACCATGGAAGCCCTCAAAGAAGGCAAGGTTATGAATAAGCTGCATGTCGTTAAGGATGGGGTAGAAGCCCTGGATTTCCTGCACCAAAGAGGGGATTACTCCGGAGCGGTCAGGCCTGACCTTATATTGCTCGACCTCAACCTGCCGCGTATGAACGGTATGGAGGTTCTTGAAGAGATCAAGAATGATCTGAATTTAAAACGTATTCCGGTTGTTATTCTTACCGTGTCCCAGGCAGAAATGGATATAGTAAAAAGCTACAACCTTCATGCTAACTGCTATATCAGCAAACCAGTAGACTATCTGCGCTTCACTGAAGTAGTAAAAGCTATTGAAGATTTCTGGTTGGCGATAGTGAAACTGCCGAACGAGGAATAAAAACGATGAACACAAAATCATTCCGGTTGTTATTGGTGGAGGATAATCCGGGTGATGCCCGTTTGATTCAGGAAACTTTGAATGAGACGGAAGGCGTTGCTTTTGATCTGACCGTTGCTGAACGGTTGGCTATTGCTGCCGAGTATGTGAAAGAAACATTCAATATTGTTTTGTTAGATTTGGGCTTACCCGATAGTCAGGGCCTTGATACCTTGGAAACGGTCGTCTCCCTAAACCCTGAATTGCCTGTAGTGGTCCTTACCGGGTTAGACGACAAGCACGTGGGTTTGGAAGCTGTTCGCAGTGGCGCTCAGGATTTCCTGGTCAAGGGAAAGACAGATGGTGACGGATTATGGCGTGTGATTAATTTTGCCATAGAACGCAAGAAAATGCATCAGATTCTGGCGCAAAAAGAACTCCTTTTAAATCAAGCTCAGCATACGGCTCACGTCGGAAGTTGGCTATGGCACGTTGAATCCAACCGTCTTGAATGGTCGGACGAAATGTTCCACATATTTGGGATTGAAAAAGAAGGGTTTTCCGGGGATTTGACCAAAGTTATTGCGGATTCAGTGTACCCCGATGATGTACCAAAGGTTGAAGCTTCAGGTCAATCAGTTATAGCCGACAATAAACCCGTCTCTCTAGAGTATCGTATCGTTCGCCCCGACGGAAATATTCGTCATGTATGGGCTGAGGCTGGTGAATTGGTTCTAAATTCCTCTGGTAAACCAGAAACTCTCATTGGAATAGTTCAAGATATTACTGAGCGTAAACTGAATGAAGAGGCTTTGCAGAAAAGCCAACAACAACTTAAATTAATGCTGGATCAACTCCCCTGTATTTTATGGACAATGGATAAGGACCTTAGATACACATCGGCTTCTGGAACAGGATTACAGACCTCCGGCAATTCCTCCGCAGACCTAGTGGGAAAAACGATTTTTGAATACTCTCCGAAATTTACAGAGGATTCACCATTTGTAATATGTCTTAGAAAAGCTTTGGCGGGAAAATCAGAATCGATTGAGGAACCTGCAGTCAAAAACAGCCGCATATTTCTGATCTATATGGAACCCATATATGACACTGATAAAAATATTATCGGCATCGCTGGGGTTAGCATTGATATCACGGAACGGAAAATAGCAGAAGAAGAAAATCGACAATTGCAGAATAAAGCCGAGATGTCCAGCCGTCTGGCGGCTGTGGGGGAAATGGCTGCCGGGATTGCACATGAAATCAACAATCCGCTGACCGGTGTTATTGGCTTCTCTGAACTATTAATGGAAAGAGAAGATCTGCCTGACGACATTCAAGAATATCTTAAGATTATCAACGACGGCAGCATCCGGGTTAAAGAAATTGTCAGGCGCATGCTTACCTTTGCCCGCCAGTCCAAACCTGAAAAGAGTTCTGTTGATATTACCGAACTCATAGAAAATACCTTGGAACTGCGCAGCTACGTTCTTAAGACCTCAAACATCGAAGTCAAAAGGGAATATGATCCGGAATTACCCTGGGTCTCTGTCGATTCGGGTCAGCTCCAGCAGGTATTCCTCAATATCATCGTCAATGCCGAATATGCCATGAAGAAGGCCCATGACAAGGGCGTATTATCCATAACAACCGAGAAGCTTGACGGGCATATCCGTGTTTCCATCAGCGACAACGGTCCGGGAATGTCTAAGGAGGTTAAGGATAAACTATTTCAGCCTTTCTTTACCACCAAAGACCCCGGTGAAGGTACAGGATTGGGACTTTCCTTATCATTCGGTATTGTCCAGGAGCACGGCGGTACAATCCGGGTTGAAAGTGTGGTGGGGCAGGGTTCCACCTTTGTTATTGAATTGCCTGTTCCACCGCCGAATAATGAACAACCCGAACAAGAATTACTAAACAATGAAGCAGCCCCTCTAAAAATGAAACAGGCAGCGGTCTTGATGTTGGACGACGAACCAGTCATCATTGAATTGCTGGAGACTATTTTCGGTGGGTATGGACATTTATTGGATGGGGCTGACAACCCCGGGGAAGCTTTGGAAAAACTATCGGAAAAGTATTACGATTTAATCATGTTGGACGTCAGGATGCCGGGGATGAGCGGTCCCGAATTTTATGAAGAAATTAAGAAAAGATGGCCGGAACAAGCCCGGCGCGTAATCTTCATCACGGGAGATACTTCTGATTTGTTGACCCGGGAATACCTGGTGGAACACCGGATACCTTATATCTCTAAACCGTTTGACCGGGAAAAATTGGAAGAAATTGTAAATGGGTTCCTATCCCGCTGAGACATTGGTGATAGCCGAATTTGAGCGATTTGGAACAGCTCGTAATGAGAATCATATGATGCGCGAAAAAACAAAGTGACCATTATTAACGGATCAGAAATTAAACCCGGATTACGGGTTTCCATTGTGTTAAAAGCCGACCAGCCAACCGGTAAACTTACTGACGGCGTGGTCCAAACCGTGTTGACCAAATCCGCAACTCACCCGCACGGCATCAAAGTGCGTTTAGTAAGCGGTGAAGTGGGGCGGGTGAAGGTAATAAGGTAATCAGGCTGTGCTTTAATTTAATCCAACTTCCCGGCTTATACCCGGTCAATGATATTTTGCTGGAGGAAAGTGGCCAAGTTCACTTCTTGATTGGAGATACCGAGCTTGCGCCGTATTTTTTCCCGGTGGTGGTGAATGGTGGCGTTGGACACCCCCCTGATTTCGGCAATTTCTTTGGAAGTCATACCGTTTTTAATCATATTGCAGATTAGGATTTCCGTAGGCGAAAGGGCGATAAAGTTGTTGGATAAGCCGCCCAGGAAAGGTGATGTAATCTCTGCCAAATTAACCTTCAGGAGTTCCACGTATTTCTTCTGGGAATTCGGCAAGTGTATTGCCATGGAATCCATAATCGGCAGCAGGATTTTCTCAACGTTATGCCGGATGTCATGATAGATGTCCTGTTGTTGCTGCTCGTTACGGGACAGTATGACCTTGAGGGCAGTGTTGGTTTCTCGGAGCGCCTGACGCTCCAATTTCAACTGCTGGTTCAAATCCTGCAGCTCAAGATCGGCAAATATCTGCCCGGCGATACTTCCTATTTGGTCGGCGACGGCGTTCAGGAGCTCGCGCTCTTCCTGCAAGAACGGGCCTTCGTCCGACGGGGGATACTCCATCGTATAGTAGATGGTACAGTCACCTACGGCCGTTTTGTTTAGATAAATTGGGGCTGTTTGACACCAGGGAGTTTCCTGGAAGTTCCGGGACAGATAAAGACGATCCTCAAAGTTGATCGCGGCACAGGCATGATCAGCGTACTGCCAAGACGGCGGCAGAAAATCCACCAAATCCTGCAAGAAGCCTTCCAAAGAAAGTTGGTGTTTCTCGGCCAGTTTGGTGATACCGTATAGACAATTAAGTTCTTTGACCCTTTCCCGCAGCGCGATTTCAGTGTGACCTGCAACGGATGACGGCAGAGGCAGGCTCCATAACGGCGGAGGTTTAATGGTGTTTCTGTTCGGTTGACCGGGTGGGGGTTTCATTTTTGTTCCTGATTCATCGGTATATCGTCCACATTGCCTATAATATATAGGTATTATATAGGCAAAAATCCCGTATTATCAAACCGCATCATATCAGTTATCATGTTCGACATTCAACGCGTCCAATGCCGCTTTTTCTGGCCGGAAGGGCAGTTGGTTTTTTTGCCCGGTCTAAAGTGTCCTCGGTTGCTTGTGTGGAGGATTCTCTTTACCTTCTACGCTGGGTTTCTGCGGTATTGGCGGCCAATTCAGAATCAAAAAAAGGGAGAGTAAATTAAGCATGTCCAAAGCCACAGCAAACCTCAACGCCAATACCATCGCCAGATACTTGGATAAGGCACCGGCTGATTTCACCAAAGCCGATATCATCAAGTTCATCGAGGAAAACGGTATCGTGGCGGTTAATTTCAGGCATTTGGGCGGCGACGGCCGCCTCAAGACACTCAACTTCATGGTCAACAGCCGGGAGCAACTGGATCAGATACTATCTGCGGGAGAAAGGGTAGACGGTTCCAGCTTGTTTTCATACATTGATTCAGCCTCCAGCGACCTGTATGTAGTCCCCCGCTACAAGACGGCTTTTGTTAATCCTTTTGCCAGTATCCCATCCATTGATATTCTTGGCACCTACTTCACCAAGGAAGGCGAGAGACTTGCCAGTTCACCGGAAAATATACTTAAAAAAGCTCAGGATAATCTGAAAGAAAAAGCCGGACTGCGGTTTGAAGCCATGGGTGAGCTGGAATATTACGTTATTGCCCCCAGGCAGCACCTTTATCCCACTGTGGCACAAAAGGGATACCAGGAATCTGCCCCCTTCTGTAAGTGGGAAACGTTGAGATATGAAGCCATGAATCTTATTGCCCAGGCCGGCGGTAAAATCAAATATGGTCATTCTGAAGTAGGACACATCTCCAGCGATGATCATGAGATGGAACAGAACGAGATTGAATTTTCTCCGGTAAACGTCGAGGATGCCGCGGACCAATTGGTAATCGCCAAGTGGATACTGCGGATGCTGGGGCGCCGCAACAACGTCACTCTCACTTTTGCGCCCAAGATTTTGGTCGGGCACGCTGGCAGTGGCATGCATGTTCATACCAGAGTCATGAAGGGCGACAAGAACATGATGGTTGATGACGGCAAGTTAAATGATTTTGCCCGAAAAGTCATCGCCGGTTATCTGAAACTGGCCCCTTCATTGACGGCTTTCGGTAACACTATTCCCCTGTCATTTCTGCGGTTGGTCCCGCACCAGGAAGCCCCGACCAATGTATGCTGGGGCGATCGCAACCGCTCCGGCCTGGTACGGGTACCGCTAGGGTGGCTCCATTCCAAAGATATGGCCTCTGATGCCAATCCCAGTGAAGCTTTGAATATCCGCAATTTCAGCAATAATCAGACGGTGGAATTCCGCTCTCCGGACGGCTCAGCAAATATCCATCTCCTGATGGCCGGTCTGGCAGTGGCAGTACAGCACGGACTGGAAATGGAAAACGCGCTGGATTTGGCCAAGAAACTATATGTTGATGTTAATATCTTCGCCTCCAGCAACAAGGATATTCAGAGTGCTCTGCCCCAGTTGCCTACTTCCTGCTGGGATGCGGCGGACTGCTTGCTTGAAGATCGTGCTGTTTATGAAAAAGATGGGATTTTCCCCGCTTCGGTAATTGACGGATTGGTCAAAATTCTAAAGCACCATGAGGACAAGGATTTAAGCGAGCGTTTCTACGGGAAGGGGGATGAGATTCAGAAAATGGTGGATGAATATATCCATATCTAGTTGACTATTAGGGTTTAAAACAAGGAGCCGCCTGCGTAATACAGGCGGCTCCTGTCATTAGCCTTTGGCTTCTCTCAAGTTTTTAAAGCCCTGTCTATGGTACAGCACTCCCGCTCAATGGTGAAATACGAAACATCAGATGAGGTGAAAACCAACAAGTTATATAAACAATTCCAAGACCCAGCTAAAACTGGCAATAAAATATTCGTTAACCGTGCCCTGGCTTTTAATCGGGCCCTATTCTTCGTCCACCTTGTTATCCCGCCGATAAGTACCCAGTGCCTTAATCATTGAGGTGACCTTTTCTAACTCCTTCAGCGCCCGCTGGGTAGCCGGGGCTTTCAGCCCTTTTTCAAAGTCCAGATAGAAATAATAGTCCCAGGTGCGATTGCCGATGATGGGACGGCTCTCAATCTTGGACAGGTTGATATTCTCATCGTTGAAGCACTTTAAGACGTGATAAAGTGCGCCGGGGATATTCTTGGCGCGAATAACCAACGAAGTTTTATCGGCGTCCAGATCATATGGCATATCCGGCCGGGCGATGATGAGGAAACGGGTGTAATTCTTCTTTTCCGTTTCAATGTCCTTGGCGACTATCTTCATGCTGTAAAGTTCAGCCGCTAAAGCGGAACCAATGGCTGCGGCGGTGTGCATATCGTCTTCCTTGATCAATCGTACAGCGGCGGCGGTGTCATCGGTCTCAATGCGCTGCATTTTGGGGTGTTTCTCCAGCCATTCTTCCGCCTGGTTCATGGCCATGGGGTGGGTATAAACTTCGGTAATATTTTCAATTTTAGTATTCGGCAGAGCGATAAGATTCAGTACGATACGAAGATATTCTTCTCCGACAATGCGGGTGTCGTATTTCAGCAGGTGGTCATAATTATCCAGAAAGGAGCCATAGATGGAGTTTTCAATGGCGACAACACCATAGTCCGATACGCCTTTATGAACATCCTCAAAAACCTGTTTGAAGGTCTCGCTTTCAATGATTTCAGAATCTCCGGGGAACTTTTTGCGGGCAACGATATCATGGAAGGAACCGCGGGAACCCTGGATGGAAATCTTGATCATGATAGGCCTCCTGAAGTTAAGAATTGGCGGTATTTGTATTAATGATAGCCTGAAAAAGGCCTAATGGCAATAGACGAAAAGGTTTGGTATTTAATACTGGCACCATTCCCAATATCTTGTGTTATAATACCCCTCTAGTGGAGGCGGATAGGCTCTGGTGGGCCTCGCGGTCTTCAAAACCGTAGGCGGCGGCGCAAACCGCCGCGGGGGGTTCGATTCCCTTCCCCTCCGCCATCTACCCCACTCAGATACGAAAGGGGGTGAGCCGCATGGATAATAAACGCCTGACTGAATACTCTGCGTACTCCGGTTGAGCGGCCAAGATAGGTCCGGGTGACCTTTCAAAAGCGCTTTGCGGCCTGCCCGTCAAGGCTTATCCTGAAGTAATGGTCGGATTAGAAAAGGCCGACGACGCCGGAGTGTATAAACTCACGCCTGAAATTGCCCTGGTGCAGACCATTGACGTCATTACGCCGGTAGTGGACGATCCGTTCGCCTTCGGCCAGATAGCTGCGGCCAATTCACTATCAGATGTGTATGCCATGGGCGGTCGCCCGGTGACGGCGATGAGTTTTGTGGGCTTTCCGACAGATGACACGGATATTGAGCTATTGCGGCAGATACTGGCCGGAGCACTATCCAAGCTGGATGAAGCCGGGTGTGCGCTGGTGGGCGGTCATTCCGTCAAAGACAAAGAAATTAAGTTCGGGCTGTCGGTTACCGGTGTGGTTCATCCGGATCGGGTGCTGACCAAGGGCGGTGCCAGGCCGGGTGACAAACTGATACTTACCAAACCGCTGGGTACCGGGATCCTGAATACTGCACTGAAGGCAGATTTACTGGAACCGGAGGCGGTTTCCGTGGTCATCAATCAAATGGCGGCATTGAATAAGGCTGCTGCTGAGGTGATAAACGAATTTGAGGCCCATGCTGCCACCGATATTACCGGCTTCGGGCTGATTGGCCATGCTGCCGAAATGACCAACCTGGGTGAGGCGTCTTTCAAGTTGTCCTTCAACCAGCTACCGCTGATGGCCGGAGTTCGGCAATGGGCGGAAGCTGGGTTGGTACCTGGCGGGGCCTACTCTAACCGGGAATATTGCCTTGGGATAATGGATGCGGACATACCAGTGGAGGAATGGATGCTGGATGTCCTGTTTGATCCGCAAACATCCGGAGGATTGCTCGTCGCCGCTTCGCCGGAGACGGCTGAAATAATAGTGGAACGTATCCGGGCGCAGGGTTTCCCGTATACGGCAATCATCGGCGAGGTAATCGCTGAACCTCCGGGCCGGATAATCATAACCGAATAGAGGCTGAATATGGTGAACGACATCCAAAATGAGATGCGCAAACTACCGGCGGTGGAAAAGATATTGGCCGCTCCGGCGCTGACTACAGCTGTTGAATGTTATTCCCATCCGGTGGTGACTGAAGCGGTACGGGTGGTTATTGACCGGTTGCGCCAAAGTGCCGCTGCCGGGGGGAAGACACCGGAGGTGGGAGAGATAGTTGAACTGGTTAAGAAGCATCTGGCTGAAGAATGGCCGGGGCTGCTGCAACCGGTGATCAATGCTACCGGTATCATTCTGCATACTAATCTCGGTCGGGCGCCTCTTTCAGCGGAGGTGGTCGCTACTCTGGCAAATATTCTGGGTGGCTACTATGCCCTGGAGCTTAATCTGGCTACCGGGGAGCGCGGTGTCCGTGCCCGAGAGATGGAAAAGCTCTTGACGCTGCTGACCGGCGCCGAAAGCGCGCTAGTGGTCAACAATAACGCGGCTGCGGTACTCCTGGTGCTTACGGCTCTGGCCAAAGACCGGGAGGTTATTGTCTCCAGAAGTGAACTGGTTCAAATCGGCGGCGGCTTCCGTGTTCCGGACGTCATGGCCCAGTCCGGTGCCATAATGCGTGAGGTCGGTACTACCAACCAGACCTTTGCCCGTGACTTTGAGCAAGCAATTAACGACAATACCGCCATGCTGCTTTCGGTGCATCGTTCTAACTTTGCTTTGCGGGGTTTCACTCACGACCCCGCTCTGGCTGAGCTTAAGGAGATTGCCGGAAACTTTGGTTTGCCGTTCTGCTACGACTTGGGCAGCGGGGCGGTGGTTGATACCGCTGCCTACGGTATGAGTCATGAGCCCACAATCGAACAGGCATTAGAGGCCGGAGCCGATATTGTCTGTGTTTCCGGCGATAAACTCCTGGGCGGACCCCAGTGCGGCATCATACTGGGCAAGAAGGTGTTTATTGACCAGCTTAGAAAACATCCGTTGCTGCGGGCGGTACGGGTGGATAAATATGCCGCTGTCGCTCTGACCGCCACTTTGCTGCAATACCTCAAAGGGCAAACCGACAAACTGCCGGCTTATGCGATGATGGCGGCGCCCCTTGCTGGACTTGATGCGCGGGGTCAGGCGATGGCTCAACTAATGAATACCACCGGAATATCGGCAGAGGTTATTGATGGGGAAAGTCTGGCCGGCGGCGGTTCCCTGCCGGATGAAACTTTACCGACGAAACTTATTGCTGTAACCATCAAGGGTAATATTGATGAATTCAGTCGCCGTTTGAGGCTGGGAATACCGCCGGTGCTGGGACGCGTTTGGGAAGGCCGCTTTATTATCGACCTGCGCACCGTTTTTCCAGCGCAGGATAACGATCTGGCCAAAGCTGTCATCACGGCTGCCGGAGTTTAATCCATGATTACACTGGGAACCGCCGGCCATATTGACCATGGTAAATCAAGCGTGGTCAAGGCGCTGACGGCCATTGATCCCGACCGCTTGCCGGAAGAAAAAGAACGCGGTATGACCATTGATCTGGGTTTTGCCTGGTTTGCGCTGCCTGACGGGGAAAAAGTCGGTTTGGTGGATGTGCCGGGGCATCAGCATTTTGTCCGCAACGTTATCCCGGGCTTGACCGGTATTGATGCGGTGATGCTCATTGTGGCCGCTGATGACGGTTGGATGCCCCAGACTGAGGAGCACCTGCAGATCATTGACCTGTTGGGCATTTCACGCGGTCTGGTGGTATTGAATAAGATTGATCTGGCCGATGATGACTGGCGGCAAATGGTTAAAGCCGACATCACCGAGCACCTGGCCGGTACTTCGCTGGAAAAAGCGCCGATTATTGAATTCAGCGCAAAAAGTGGGCAGGGGGTTGATGAGTTGAAGGACGCCATTGGTAAGCTGGTGGCCAAAACCCGGCAGGCTGACACCGGTAAGCCGCGTCTGCCCATTGACCGTGTCTTTACCATTAAGGGCGCCGGGACGGTTATTACCGGAACGTTGCACAACGGCACGCTTGCCGTTGGTGATGAAGTGACTGTTTTACCCCGGGGACTCAAAGCTCAGGTCCGCAGTGTTGAAAGCTATAAAGAACACCTCGGGCAGGTGAGGCCGGGTTCCCGGGTCGCTTTAAATCTGTCGGGGGTAAAGAAAGAAGATTTGGAACGCGGCGATGTTATTGTCCGCCGTGGCTCCGAAACACCACTTTCCCGCTATCTTGATGCCGAACTGAGGCTATTGCCGGCACTCAAACACCCACTCAAATCCGGCACCGAGTTGACGCTTTTTTTTGAAACCGCAGAGATTCCGGCACGTATTATCGCACTGGCCGGTAAGGAATTGTCTGCGGAGGGCAGTCCGGCGTTGGTCCAATTGAGATTGCCGCAAGAGGTGGCGGGGTTCATCGGCGAGCGTTTTGTCTTGAGAAGAAGTTCCCCGGTGGATACCATCGGCGGCGGCAGAATATTGGATCCGGCAGCGGAGCGGTATCAACTCAAGACGGCTGAAGACCGGATTGCCCGGCTTAAGGCCAGACTACCGCTTACTCTGGAATCACTGGTACTGACCGAAATCGAGAAATCTCATTTTCAACTGCGTCGTGGTTTCCTTGAGGCAAGTTCTTTTAGCGTTGCAGCGATTACCGGATCCATTGATACCCTGGATAAAAGGGGCGATATCGTGACCAGCGGTGATTGGCTTATTGATGCTGCGTTCTGGAAAAACAGCCGGCAGGCGCTATTGGACCACTTGGCAGCGGAACATAAATCCCAACCGCTGAAGAAGGGGGTTGCCCAAGCCGAGGCGTCCGCCAGATTAAAACTACCCGGGGAGCTTTTTATGGCGCTGACCTCCGGGCTGATCAAGGAAGGTGTCCTCATGCGTACTGAGGACACTTTGGCTTTGACAACGCACCGGCCGCAGCTTTCCGGTGGCCAGACGGATATGGAAAAGCGGATTATGGCGGCCGTTGAGAAAAACCCGGCCGCACCGCCGACCCGCACCGAATTATTGCAGACCGTGGCGGGGGCGTCCAATGTTCTGCGTTACATGCTGGAGCAACGTAAGATAATTGAACTGCCGGAAGGCATATTGTTGACGGCTGACCAGTATAAAACGATCCGGCAGAAAGTCATTGAGCTGCTCAAGGACAAGGGGCAACTGGCCATTCAGGACATGAGCGCTTTGACTGGCTTTTCCCGCAAGTACAGCATTCCGTTTTTAACCCGTCTGGACCAGGAAGGCCTGACCCGGCGTCAGGATAACGTCCGAGTGCCGGCCAGGAAACTGGATTAGTCCGGCGATAGGTGCGCGTTTTCTCTGTCCTCTTCACGGTCGGTCATCGGAGTTACTGTCTTACCGGTAAAGAGGGGTTATTGGTAACTTTACCAGGGTAATTTTTGGTAATTTTAAAAATTAAGCATAAATGCTTAGACGAAAAATACGGTTTTACGATTAAAACATTAAGATGTGGGGTATTGACAGGCGGCTTAACAGCCATTATAATAAGGCAAAAGTTAGGGAATAATAAGGAAAAAATAAGGAGGTATCAAGCACTATGTGGTTAATCATCGGTCTTATCCTGGGCGCCTTCCTCATCTGGCTCTTCAGCTTCTTGAAGGACAAGGGCATCACAATGAAATGGTACGAGTGGGTTGTCGGCCTGATTGGTCTGTTCCTACTCCTCTTCACCATCCAGAACTACTTCGGTTCTTTGGCTGAGCTGGAACCCACCGCAGCCAACATGTTCCTTCTGGTTACCGGTCTGCCGGCCATTATCCTGCTGGTTGTTACCTGGCAGCTGGTTATCCGCCACAAGGCCTAATCCCAAGAAAACTGAATATTGCAAAGACAAGGGGGAGTCTATTCAGACTCCCCCTTAAGCTTTGTCTCTAATTTCGTTAAGACGAAGAGGCCAGTTCGGTCACCAGCAGGTCAATTGCGGTGATTTCATCCAAACGGCCTGTCTTAATGGCGATATCGGTTTCCAGCAGCTGGGTGTATATTTCCTTGAACCGGCTGATTGATTGACGTCCTGCCTGTTGCAGGGTTTTCTGCCAGACGAAATCATTGCTTAAACCCAATAGTTGTCTAATCTCCAGGTCTTTCATCCCACGGCCTTTCATATCCTTGATCTGAATGACGAACCTGAGTTGGCGGGCAATCATGGTGATGATATAGCCGGACGACACTCCGCCGGACTTCAGGCTTTCCAGCGCCGCTGCGGCGTTTTTCAGGCGCTGTTCAAAGATACCATCCACCAGATTAAAGATACTGGCTTCCTGCGCATTGCCCACCAGCAGTTTTACATCCTCTTCGGTGATTGGTCGGCTTCCGGCATAAAGCGTCAGTTTTTCCACTTCCGACGCGGCTGTCCAGAGGTCGGTGCCGATATATTGGACCAACATATTGATGGCTGGGGGGGTGATATGCCCGCCGCAATGGGTGACTCTCTGGCCAATCCATTCCTTCAGCCGGGGCTTATTCGGCGGCGGAAAATCTTCTATCTTCAGATCTCGCTCAATCTCCTTGAACAGAGGATTACTCCGGAGTAACTCGTTTTCTACCAGCACCAGCACTGTGGATGGCGGTGAGTTGCGGATAATTTCCGCCATTTCCAGTACATCCGCTTCTTTAATGTCCCTGATAGTTTTCTTTTTCCCGCCCGCCACCGGTTTTTTGAAGCGGGCCAGTAACCCTTTAACAATAATCAACCGAACCGGGGCGAGAAACGGCATGGCGTTAACCACCAGTCGAAAATCTCCCGGAGACATGGAAGCCCCTTCGAAAAGATTAGTGGCTGTATCCAGTATCTGAGGGTCACCCAGCCCGGCTTTTATCTCGGCCAGCCTAGCTTTGAGGGAAAAATCATCCGGTCCAGCCAGCAGGTAGCGCAATAGTGTTACTCCTGATTTGATAGGTTGATTTTACCACAGGCCGGGCGAAAATTGCCGGAAGCAGCCTTATCGGGCAGAAAAACAAATACTGTTAGGTGTTGAATAAATTGTGGCTGCGGCCACCGGTTTTTCGGTAGGTTTGGCGGCATCGGGTCACCTGCGGCGCTCTATCCGACGGGGTGACGGCCATCGGGGTTTTCTTCGGGTGGACTTAACGAATAATCAATTCCCGCTGAACATACTTCGAAGTGATTCCTCCGCTGAGGCAGGGGCAACGGCGATAATCTGGTCGCCTTTCTGAAATACAGTGTCGCCGCGGGGTATAAACGGTTTTTCATTCGGGTGGATAACCAGACTCAATACCACCTTATCCGGTAGTTCAATGTCATTCATCGTCTTGCCGACCGCCACACCGGTATCTGCTCTGATTTCCAGTATCTCCAGATCATGCTGGTCACCGGTGATGCAGAAAAGGTGTGTCAATGGATGGGAAGGAACCTCGTGTTCAATCCGTTCCAAGATAATGTTAGTGGAATTGACGGTGACATCAACCCCCAGTTTCTTGAAAATGGCTTCGTTGCGGGGGTCGCGAACCCGGGCAACGGTTCGGGGGACATTGAAGCGATATTTAGCGACCTGGCAAGCCACCAGATTGTCTTCATCACCGCCGGTCACAGCAATCATCATATCTGCCCGGCCGGTGCCGGCGGTTGCCTGTGTTGCGGTTTCGCAGGAGTCTCCCCGCAGACAAATGTTGCCCAGTTCCCTGTTGATACTATCGCAAACCGACGCATCGCGTTCAATCACCAGTATTTCATGGCCTTCGCCCAACAGGGCTTTGGTCAAGGAGTAACCCAGGCGGCCACCGCCGACAATTATGATGTACATTTAGCTCTCCAGCTTCTCTTTCAGCAATTCAGCGAATATAGTAGTGGGACTTAGCGCTTCCAGACCGAGAATAGTGTAAAGGTCGCGGCGCAGGGGGTCATAGATGCGGCAGAGCACCTTGGGAACGTTAAAAATCTTCTGGGCCATTTGGGCGGCCATGACGTTGCGGTTGTCGCCTTCGGTTACGGCGACAAAAGCATCTGCGTCCTCAATACCGGCTTTCTTAAGAGTGTCTTCCTCCAGGCCGTTGCCCACCATGGCGGTACCTTTGAATTCTTGTGGCAGGCGTCGGAAGGAATAAGAGTCGGTATCCAGAGCAACGATATCGTGGCCTTCAGCATCCAGAAGTGATGCTAGTTGAGCGCCGACGCGCCCGCAACCCATAATTATGACTTTCATGCGAAACTCCTTACAGGAACTGCGGCCGGTGATCCAGAATAACCCGGCACGGGGCATTTTGGAGGATATACGGTATCACTTCGCCAAGACAGAACTCCCCGAAGTGGGTCTTGTAACACGAGCCGATGATGATGGTGTCGGCTTTCTGTTCCACTGCCTCATCAACGATGGCGGGGCCGACGGACCGAGCTTGCAGAAGATTGGTTTCGATTCTCATACCGAATTTCTGAGCCAGATTTTCAAAACGCGACAACACGCCTTCGGCGCGGGCGATTTCGGAATCAATCTCCGCGTCGAGCGGTAACGATCGGTCAACCGAAATGACATGGGTGACCACGATTCGGGGATTACCGGCGCATTTGGCCAGATTACAGGCCAGTTCTAAAGCGTCTTCATCCTCCGGACGTCCGGCAACCGGGACCAGTAAAGTTTGATATTCAATCATATTTTGCGACGCATTAACATCACGTCAGGCTATTATAAGCACCAACGCGGCTTGGGTCAATTGGAATTGGTATTTTGGCACCTGCTCAGACCATCTCAGCCAGGGTCAGCCCCGGATTTTCCCGGCGTATATAGTCCAGTTCCCACTCGGAATTGAACAGAATGACTGTTTCGTCACGACGGTCCCGGCAGCGGCGGACACTCCTTGGAAGGGAGAGCCGCTCAGCTTTGTTTTTTAATACCCATCGGGCACCGGTGAAACCGAGGCGAGACAATCGGGCGTTCACGCCGTATTCATCTTTCAGCCGCGCCATCACCACGTCAAACTGGAGTTCACCGACTGCAGCCATTATCGGCTCCCGTTTAAGGGTATCCTCAGCGAAGAATATCTGGATGGCTCCTTCTTCTTCCAGTTGTTCCAGCCCTTTGTTGAACTGTTTGTAGCGGGTGACATCATCATTGAACAGTAATCCGAAATGCTCCGGTGGGAAAGTAGGGATCTGGGCATAGTCAATCGGTGTCCCGGTGGTGACGGTATCACCGATGGTCAGTTGACCGGGGCTGATGATGCCGATGACGTCGCCGGGGTAAGCCTCCTCCACCGTTTCCCGTTCCCGGCCGAATAAGCGGAAAGAACGTGACAGGCGGATTTGTTGTTTCAGGCGCGGATTTAGTACTTGCATGTCCTTTTTAAAATGCCCGGAGCATACCCGGACAAAAGCCATACGATCTCGGTGACGAGGGTCAATATTGGCTTGAAGTTTGAATACAAAGCCGCGGAATACATCACTGGCCGGGTCGATGTTGCCCTGTTCAGTATGACGAATTGATGGCGGTGGTGCCAGCTCCAACACAGCCTCTAAAAAGGGCTCCACACCGAAATTATTAAGCGCGCTGCCGAAATACACCGGAGTCATATCACCGGCCAGAAATCGCTCTCGATCAAACTTGCTGACCACTCCAGAAAGTAGTTCTATCTCTTCGGTTAATTGACGATGAACGGCTTCCCCAAGTAAGGCCGGTAAAGACGGATCATCCATGCCGGATAGGCGTACCGGTGCCCGGAACTTGTTGCCCTCTGTCCGTTGGAACAGACGCAGTCGGCGTTCATTGAGGTCATAAACTCCCCGGAAATCAGGGGCCTGGCCAACTGGCCAGTTCATCGGAACGGCGGTGATACCCAGCAGTCGCTCAATTTCATCCAGCAGCTCCAGCGGGTCACGGCCGGGATGATCCATCTTGTTGATGAAGCTCAGAATCGGGATACCCCGCATCCGGCAGACCTTAAAGAGCTTCTCTGTTTGAGGTTCAATACCCTTGGCACTGTCCAGCACCATAACTGCGCTATCCACGGCCATCAGGGTACGGTAGGTATCTTCGGAAAAGTCCTGATGTCCGGGGGTGTCCAGCAGATTAACCCGGTAACCGTGGTATTCCATCTCCAGAGCAGTGGCTGAGATGGAGATGCCGCGTTGTTTTTCCATACTCATCCAGTCAGAGGCGGTGTGCTGCTGGCTGGAGCGCGCCCGCACAGAACCGGCTAATTCAACCGCGCCAGCGTACAGCAAAAACTTCTCCGTGAGGGTGGTTTTGCCCGCATCCGGATGAGATATAATGGCGAAGGTGCGTCGCCGTGCCACTTCTTTTTGAAACGGCGTTAGATTCGGTTTATTTTCTGGAATGTTGGATGTCAAGACAGCCTCTTGAAATTAAAAACACAAAGAAACCCGCCGGTTTTTGAGGCGGAGAATGAGATGAACATCACTCAGTACATAATGAATTCAATGCACTTGAAGTATATCACAGGATTGTTGGTGGGGTCATTCCGAAGCTACGGGGCATCGAGGTAACCTTAATTGTCTATGTGGTATCATTGTGACCGTATGCGTTATGCTGTTTTAGCGGATATTCATGCCAATCTGGAGGCGCTGAACACCGTTCTGGCTGATATTGAGCACCGGGGCGGCGTGGATGAATTTTGGGTGTTGGGAGATACCGTCGGTTACGGGCCAGACCCCCATCGCTGCATTGCCCGGGTGCGGGAGTTGCCGGGAGTAGTTGTTGCCGGTAATCATGACCGTGCGGCGGTTGGGTCGGGCGGGTTTGGTTTTAGGTTTCATACTGAAGCCGCAACGGCAGTTACATGGACGGCGGAGCATGTCGATGCGGATGAAATTGCCTATCTCAGTGCTTTGCCGACGCTGTTGGAACGGGATGACTTTACATTGGCCCACGGCTCTCCGCGGCAACCGGTTTCCGAGTACCTGACTTCAGAAGCCGCCGCCCGGCAGAATTTTAATTTGATGAAGACCCCTCACGGTGCGGTGGGACACTCTCATTTGCCTTTGGTCTTTACTTTGGGTGAAAGCGGTCGGGTTGAATATTCGCCTCTGGTGCCGGATGTGACTCTTACCATTGATGACAACCGGTTAATTTTCAATCCCGGCAGTGTGGGACAGCCGCGAGACGGTGACCCGCGGGCAGCCTACGTTATTTATGATAGCGACTCTCACAGTATCACATTAAGGCGGATAGCTTACGATATCGCTGCGGTACAGCTGAAAATGGTATCTTTTAATCTGCCCTATCAGTTGATTTCCCGCTTGGAGAGAGGGTTTTAATGACCCTATTTGAGCATCTGTGGGCTGAAATACGCGTCGGTTTGAGACAAACAATACTTCAATATTTACCGAAGTGTGGTTAGAATAAGTATTAACCATGAATAACAACCTGCCTCATAAACAATCGTTGATGGCTGAGACCCGCTCTTTACTGGAGCGGTACGGTCTGGCAGCCCGCAAGGGGTTGGGTCAGAACTTCTTGATTGACCGAGGGGTGCTGGAAAAGATTGTTAGAGCGGCTGACATCGGGCCCAATGAAACAGTCATTGAGGTCGGCCCCGGTCTGGGGGTTCTGACAGCTGCGTTGGCAGAATATGCTGGGAAGGTTATCGCAGTGGAACTGGACCGTGGCCTGGCTAAAATGCTGGGGGAAACAATTGGCAGACAGCCAAATATTGAGATAGTTTCTGGTGATATTCTGGAAACTCCGATTGAGAGACTGGTGGGAAAGACCCCTTATAAAGTGGTTGCCAATCTGCCATATTACATTACTTCCCCGGTGCTGCGGCACTTTTTAGAAGCGGTACACCAGCCATTGAGCCTGACCGTGATGGTGCAGAAGGAAGTAGCCCGGCAAATTACGGCTAAACCTCCGGAGATGAGCCTTTTAGCGCTGGGCGTCCAGTTTTACGGTCGACCCAAGGTTATCGGTTATGTTGCCGCCGGGTGTTTTCATCCGGCGCCCAAGGTTGCTTCGGCGATACTCCAGATTGATGTCCAACCCCGGCGTGAGTTGTCATCGGATCAAGAAAAGCAGTTTTTCACTCTGGCCAGGGCGGGTTTTGGAACCCGCCGCAAGCAATTGATTAATGCACTAGTGGGTGGACTCAATATGGATAAGGCTGAACTTCTAGTAATAATGCAGCAGGCTGGCATTGATCCGGTGAGGCGGGCTGAGACGCTGACCATAGAGGAGTGGTTGAACCTAACCAAAGCCTGGGGTGATAAGCATGTTTAAGTTAATGGCTTCAGCTAAGATAAACCTTTCGCTGGAAGTGCTGGGCAAGCGTCCTGACGGTTATCATAATATTAAGAGCGTGGTGCAAAGCATCTGTTTGGCCGACGAATTGGAGTTCAGTCCGGCAAATGGGCTTGAATTTACTGCCGATATGCCCGGGTGGGACGGGGCGAAAAGTCTGATCTCTCGGGCAGCCGGGCTGCTTCAAAGCAGATACGATGTTGCTGCCGGAGCCCGGATTCGGGTTATAAAACGGATTCCGCTCACCTCCGGGCTGGGTGGAGACTCTTCTTGCGCCGCTGCAGCGCTGAAAGGCTTAAATCGGCTGTGGCGGTTGGGAATCGGCAAAGGGCAATTGATGGAGATAGGGGCCGAGCTGGGATCTGACGTGCCGTTCTTTTTCTTTGGTGGTACGGCGCTGATTGAAGGCCGGGGAGAATTGGTGACGCCGTTGGGTCCATATCCGCCGGGCTGGGCGGTAATTATGCTTCCGAAAGTGGATACCGAAGGCGACAAAACGGGCCGGTTATATGGCAATCTAAATGCCAAAGATTTTAGCGACGGCTCAAGGACAGAGGAACTGGTGGAAGCACTGGTGAAGAATAGGCCGATTAAAACCGAGATGTTGGGCAATGCCTTTGATCGGGTAACCACGCTGGTGTGGCCGGAAATTGAAGAATGCCGATGGCGGATGCTGAGAGCCGGCGCCACAAGGGTTCATCTCTCCGGCGCCGGACCAGCCCTTTTCAGCCTGCATAAGGAAAAGGCAGATGCGGACAAAGTGTGGCGTGAATTGAAAAGGGAAGGGAAGGATTTATATTTAGTCGAAATATAAATCCTTTGTCCTTCATTTAAAGCTTTCAAACCCAGAGGATTGATTTAGAATAACAATCTGAGAGTTAGTTGTCGATCATGGTGCTTAACACTTGGACGAGATACTTGTACATTTCCGACTCTTTTTTCAAATTGCGGAAGACATCTGTAGCTCCTCTACGCCAGTATTCTTTGGTGGCTTCATGATATTTTGTCATTGCCGAGTTTGCATGTGTTGTCATTATTACTTGGACTTCATTTTCACTAATCATTATGAATTCATCCCTCCGGCAATTTAATTTAGTTGAAGAGGGAGTATAGTCTCCTCCCTTCAACTAAACCCTTCATTTTAGGTGATTTTACGTTGTCGGCGTATGATAAATGCCCCTGATATTACGAAAAGCACAGCACCAAAGACTCCAAAAATGAGCAACCCTAATGTGCCAGCAAAAAGCTCATCACCAAGCTAAACGAGCAAACTTCTAACACAATGGCCGGCATTAGGAGTTTGAGTTTATGAAGGTGGCATTATACGCCCGGGTCAGCACCCGGGATAAAGACCAGAACCCGGAAGTGCAGCTGAGTGCCATGAGGGAATACTGCCAGCGCCAAGGTTGGGAAATTATTGGAGAATATGTCGATAAGGCATCCGCTGCCGATTTCGTCCGCTGGTAGTCTTGGGCCAAATTGATGAAGCATGCCGCCACCCGGAAGTTTAAAGGCGTTCTAGCCTGGAAACTCGACCGGGTCTTCAGGGACACCGTCATGGCACTGACTGTTGTACGCCAGCTCTGGACCTGGGGCATTGACCTGTACTTTACCACTCAGCCGGAGTTATCGGTCGCCGGTCCGGCTGGGGATTTGATGCTAACCACCTATGCCGGTTTTGCCCAGTTCGAAAAAGATCAGATCCGTGAACGGGTCAACGCCGGAATAGCCCTTGCGCGGAAAGAGGGCAAGGTATTCGGTCGCAGACTCGCCGGAGTAGGCGTTGCTAAAGTTTGTAACGCCTACCAGAGGGCTGGATGCGGGCGTGGACGGTGGACAAGAACCGCTGAAATTATCCAGCAAGAAACCGGGCTGAAAATGAGCAGGGGATTTGCCCATAGACGGTTGACCCGGGCGGCCGAGGCTCTGGGGATGATGGTTGAAGAGTTTGTTGAGCGCGGACAGGAAGTTATTTCGCCGTGAATACGTTGCAAACCACATCTTTGACAACATCCAATCTAGCTGGGCCGGAGGTCTTTGAATGAACCACCGACTCCAGATTTAGAAATGTCCCAGGTGTGGAGGGAAGTTCTGGACTTTACTCCGGAATGATATTAAAGGTGGGGGTAAGGTCAACTGACACGAGCCTTTTCAAACAATACATGAGATGTTAGGGAATGCTTTTGACCGGGTAACTACGCTAAAAAGGAGAGGGGGCCAATCGACACCCTCTCCTTTTTAGCGTAGTTAGTTATTTTACATGCCAGTTCTGGTTAAGTAGCCTCTTTCAGGGCCAAGAGTATTCCACCAGTCTTCAACATAAGTATCACCCTTTTCATGGGAACGCCAGTTTTGGCCATAACCAAAGGCGTCATCCATGTTGTTGAAGAACGCATTAAACATTGGGGTAACGGAAGCCGTTGCCATAACAATGTTATGAATACCAGCATTGTCAAGTTTGCTAAACACACAATTCGCCAGGCACATCCCACAATAGCCAGGTCCAAATGTACTCTTATAGTCAAATGGCCCACCGCAGGTTGGATAGTTAAGATACCAGGCTTTGACTCCCGGATTGTTCCATGGGCCGTGGCCCTCCCAAGTTGGTTCCGTTTCTATCGGGATAGAACTCGTTGGGCAATGAAGCCCGCATTTTTTACATGTGTAGCAAAATTGGTGAATACCTGAATCTATCGGTTTGGTTGGTTCAAGTGGTAAGTCCGTAAAAAAAATAGGGAAGCGCCTGTACATTGCTCCATGTTCCGGAGTAATTACATGGGCTCCGCGGCCTAGTTCCCCAACCCCAGACATTACGGGGAATGATCCCGAACCCGCTGGACTGGTGTTACCTACGGCTTGGTACCCCAGTGCATATAGGAATTCTTGGAAACTTGTTGAAGCATGAGCTGCGTCAAAATATCCATTTTGTTGGGCAGAATTGATTATTGCGCCCGGAGCCGTTTTGGTAGCCAGTTCTCCATGTCTAATGGCTAAAGCAACGACATATTTGCATTTGTTAGGAATCACTCTTTTTGTATCTGTTTCATAGCCGGTATCAACGTCCTCGAATACAATATTCTTTTTACCATCATTTGACCAAATTATCTTTTTGGCATATTCATCAACTTCAGTGACTCCAATATTCCAAACACCATACATCCTTCCAACTACCCTTAGCATACGAGTATTATCCTCTGGAGTTCCTTGGTACTTGGGTACACCCAGTTCCTCTGGCGTCAGCGCCTTGGATTTATCCATTTTATGGGTCCAAGTATAAGATGGTTCAAAACGGCGACTGATTTCTGCACCGCGCCACAGAGCTTGGTCGCGCAAACTCATTCCCTTCGTGCCATTCTGCGCCCATTTGGCTAAGGACTCATCCCTGTCAATGGTACCTTCAAGGCTTAATCCGAGTGCTTGTGTCTCGTCGTTTAAAGTGACCGAAACATGTGAGGCCCCTGCGTATTTACGGATATTGAGCAAAGCTTCATGAACAACACGGTATAAGGTTTTTTCGATTAGTGGTACGCTGATGTAATTAGAGTGCAGATCAAATTTGACCCGGCAACCGATATCACACTTTAGGTGGTTAAGTTCCTCGCTGATGATTTTGGGCAGTCCGTACCGCCCTAAAGTTGAAGGATACAGTTCCTTCATTACAGCGCGGGTCTCAAGGATGACCTTATCGGTAAGCTCAATAGCCCGGTTGATTCCATGGCTGACTCCTTGACAGGCCTCAGCGGTCGGCAAAACCCCCTGTAACTGCTGGAAGATTGCTGTCATTGGTTGGATTACCCGGTCATGAACTTCATAAGACAGCCACTCCCGCTCTTCATCCTGTGCGTGGATATATGCTTTAATCAGGTGGTTAATTGTTTCTTCCTGTGTTTTTAGTTGTAATTTGGTTCTTTTGGTTTCAGTAATATCAACGCTGACTCCGATAATACCACAAACAGTATTTTGAGTATCATACATCGGTTCCATATGTAACAGCATGGTTCGATCATTCAACGTTGAGGTTTGTTCGCATACGTTTGATTCGCCGGTGAGGGTTCTTCTGAAGGCTTTTACCAGAGGGGAAGCTTCGTTAAATGAAGGCGAATATTCAAATATGGTTTTTCCTTCCAGGTCTGCTGGTGTTCGTCCAGTAAGCTTTAACCCCAATCCTGAGACTGATGTGTACCTTAATTCCTTGTCCATGGTCCAAAGGATGCAGGGCATCTGATTGAGCATTAAGCGCAACTGTTCCTGGCTTTTCTGCATGGAGTCTTCCATACGCTTGCGTTCGGTGATATCACGGGCGATCGTAAGCACTGCTGGTAATCCTTGGAACTCAAAGAGATGCAAATTAATTTCAATGGGCAGGTTTTCCCCACTTTTGGTTATTAAGACAGATTCCAGTAATAATTTCTGGGATTTCCTGAGTTTCTTAATTGCCTGGTCGGGTGTTAGTGACGCTTGGTCGGAGTCAATAATGTCCGTGGGGCATAGCTGCTGCAGTTCGTATTTTGTATACCCTAGCATATTGCAGGCAGCTTCATTTACTTCGACAAATTTACCGGGTAGGTTATCAGAGGATGGAAAATGCACAAATATCGCATCGTTGACAGCGTTGAAAAGGGAATAATACTTTTCATCTTTTTGTTTAAGCGAAGCACTCAACTGCCGTCTTTCTTCAGCCTCTTGCTGTAATGCTGTGTTTAGGTTCTCCAGTTGGCTGGTACGTTCCATTACCTTTTCTTCCAATTGGCAGCGGTATTTTTTAAGTTCTTCTTCAACCTGTACCCTGACCAGCGCCGTGCCAAGTTGGAGTCCTACTTTTTCCAGTAGGGCGACCAGTTCTAATGACGCCATGTCTGGTTTGGTATCCACGAGGTGAATGAGGCCGAGTACCCGGTCTCCTTGACGGATAGGCATCAGGGCCAGCGTGTCATAACCGAATCTGGGGCAGGCGCCGCGGCCAGGTTTTGTGTTGGCTGGTGTTACATTGTTTGCTCGATACCGGGTGATGCTGCCCATGCAGAAGGATCCACTATCGGTATAGTATGAAAGGAGGTGAGGCTTGCGGATCCCGTTTATAATATCAGTACACAAGCAGGTTTCTGTATGAACGGAAATTACATTCTCTGCCTGATAGAATTCCGGGCTGAACCCGGTACATGACTGATAAGGAATATTGCCTTGATCATCCAGAATCCTTATGCCGATGGCTTCACAACCGCAGATTGACTTAATTTCAGCGGCAAATTCATCCAGCAGCGGTTGCATGGCAGAATGCCGATTGGCGATTTCCAGAAAACGGTTGGTGATCTTCAGCACTTGAGCGGCATCGTTGAAGTCCGTGGGTCTATTTGCCGCATTGTCGATGTTAGTTGGCGGCGTTTTTAGAAAATATGGCCGGCGGGCAACAAACATCTAGTAACCTCACGGAAAATATTAAATACTCCGACTATTATAACATTGGTTTCAAGTCCTAGTAAGATGAATATTCCCACGAGGTAGTGGTACTTAAAGATATAGATGAGGGATAGAAATTTTTACAGGACTAAGTATCGGTAATAATTATTCATTGTTTAGACTGTCATCAGATTTTTCGGTGGCGGTCGCTCTCAGTTCCGCCAGCCTTGCCAAGCCAGCAATATTTGCCAGCTGAGCATCATCAAAAAACAGCTTGGTGTGGGGGAAGGGTATTTCAATGCCTTCCTGGTCAAAAGCTTTTTTCAGGCGGCGGCGAAGTTCACCGGTGACCATCCACTGCTTCATCGGCTGTACATCACCCAATATCTTAATTTCTATACCGGAATCGCCAAATTTATCAATGCGTAGTACTTGAGGGGCGCTGATAATCATTTGGTTAAATTCGCTGTCTGCAGCTAGTTCCTTGCCAACCCTGTTGATGACTTCAGCTGCCTGGTCCAAGTCCGTGGCATAAGCCACCGGCACGTTCAGGTTAACCCGAGCCCACTCCCGGGTATAATTGGAAACGGTGATTATCTGCCCATTAGGGATAATGTGAACGATACCGTCAAGGTCCCTCAGAACGGTTCGGCGCATGTTTAGATCCTCAACCAGACCCGAAACTCCGGCGATTTTAATCACATCCCCATTATTGAACTGGTCTTCCAGTACGATGAACAACCCGTTGAGAGCATCCTTTATCAGGCTTTGGGCGCCGAAACCGATAGCGACACCGGCCACGCCGGCGCTGGCAATAAGCGGCCCGATATCAATATTGAACTCGGAGAGGACCATGAAACCGGCCAAGGTGGCCACAACCACACCCATTGCGCCGACAATCATCCCGGTAATTGTCTTGACGCGGCGGATGCTGTCTTCCTTTGCCTGATGTGTTTGGGTGCGGTATTCAATATAGCGCTGGACCAGACGGCTGATAAGAACAGTAAGCGTTTTATAAACGAAGAAGGCGCCAAAGGTTATCAGTATAATCCGCCAACCATGGTCGCCCATCCATGTAAAAAAGGTTTCTATGTCAGTACCCCCAGCAAGAAAAAGATATTGTGTCTAAATTAAAATCGGTTTCTTCATTATAACACTTGAAACTTGGTAAATCGCAACCATTTAGCAATACGCCCCAGGTTACGCTGAAACCGGCCACAGGCCAGTGAACGGGGACAGGACCAGGAAGAACAGCAGGTGGATTACCAGGAATAGAGTAATCATCCGGGATACCAATCGGACACGATCCCGTTCCCGCCCCCAATTGATAGCTTTATCCATAAAGACTCCAATTGCCAAGGCTATACCTCCGGCAATCGGTGCAAAGTAGAAGATATAAGTAATTCGGTTTGTGATAAAGCCCAGAACTATCCAGATGATGAGGGTAGCAAAGATCCAAGCGGCGGCAAAAAAGGCGGCTTCATGTTTTTTCCTGATACCTATTAAGGCAGTATAGAAAAAGGCCGGTAGTGTCAGCAGCCAGATTGTGGGATTGACTGCACTGAGATACTGCGGCGTCCACCAGAAGGGCATGACCTGGTACCCCAAGACCCACTGCCAGGGGTGCACTGCTGAGGGATGGCTGGAAGTTTCAAAGGTGATGGTGGTAGGGATGGAGATGATTTCGCCAACCCGGGTCAGGGGGCTCTGCCAGTTACCGGTCAGGATAAACTCTATACCGGGGATAAGGAGCATGATGCCAGCGTAAGCCGCCAATCCTGAAGCGGCCAAGGTCAGCATCCGGTCTCGGTGGAAGAAGAGCCAATGCAGGCCGACAGCGACAATGCCGAACATGGCGGTCATCTTACACAGCATCGCCAGTGCCAGAAAGACAACCGCCTGCGGGTATCGGCGCGCCAGGTATGCCCAAAAACCGCCCAACATCAGAGTAATGGAAAAAATATCCAGCATGGCTACGCTGGCCATCAGAAAAACCGAGTTTTCAAAGGCAAAAAGCGTTGTTACGACGTTGGTAACCAGTGTTGATAGCTTCAGTTCCCGGCAAATCAGGTAAAAGAACACAATGGCAGCCAGACCGAAGACTATGGACATGAATCGCCAGCCGAACTGATTGTCGCCAAAAAGCCACATACCGGCGGTGATGATAGCCTTGCCCAAGGAGGGGTGTTCCGGCTGTTGTAGAGCGCCGCCTTCGAGATAATTGCGGGCGCCTTCTATATAGTACTGCTCATCTAGGACTAACTCGTTGGGAAACCACATCAATCCCAGGTGCAATATTGCGGAAACAATGATAATAACCGCTAACCAAAAGTGCGGCCAGTGGCGGAAGCGGTGCAGTTTGTCTTTTATTTTGCTCATGCTTTACCCAATATATAGTCATAACGACGGTCGGGGTGTCAATGTTAGGGGGGATTCTGTTTTACACAAGATGGTACCGTTCGAACAAAATAGTTAACAGCGAAAACTTGGCTTGGGGATATTCTTTACATTGAACGATGATTCAAGATATTATATCGTATTAATCCGCATCGGGAGAAGATCAAAAGGAGGGATTTACATGGCCGTCAGGGTAGTAACCGACACCACCGCCGACCTGCCCCCCGCAATCCTGTCAGAGCTTGGTATCATCGCTGTTCCCCTGTATGTTCGTTTTGGTGAAAAGGTGTATAAAGATGGGATTGGCATCACTCAGGATGAATTTTATGCCCGGTTGCCGGTTGATCCGGTGCATCCAAACACCTCTCAACCCTCACCCCAGGATTTCTTGGATGTCTATGAAAAGCTAGCCGCGGAAGGCAATGACGAAATTATCTCTATTCATATATCTAAAAAATTGAGCGGTACATGGGATTCTGCCATGCAGGCCAAACAGATGCTGGAAGGTAAAGCATCTGTTGAAGTGGTCGATTCCGTGTCGGTGACGATGGGTCTGGGGCTGTTGGCGCTCATGGCTGGGCGGATGGCTAAAGAAGGCCGCAGTTTGGCGGAGATCAAGGCGGAAGTGGAAAAAGCGGTTCCCCAGATACATGTTTTGGCCTTGTTTGATACCTTAAAGTATCTGGCCGCCGGTGGCCGTATCGGCAAGGCTAAGGCGCTGGTTGGTTCCATGCTCAACGTTAAACCGGTGCTGATTGTTAAGGATGGGGAGATGCACCCGGCTGGACAGGTGAGAAGCCGGGCAAAAGGTATTGAACGCCTGGTGGAGTGGACCGGCAGTTTTAAGAACATAGCCGATGTATCCGTAGGGCACACTACCACTCCGGAAGATATGGATAAACTAGCTGAATTATTATCGGGAATAGTTCCTCAGGATAAAATTATTAAGGCGCGGTTGGGGACGGCCCTGGGGACCCACGCCGGACCGGGCACCCTTTTTGTTGCCTTGCGTACCGCCGGTTGATAGTGACCGGGTTTAAAAAATGATTGCCGGCGCGGGACATGTGTCCCGCGCCTTTGTTTGGTACTGCTATTTGATGACCCATAACGAAACCTTTTTGTTAATCCGCTCATCACGTCGGACGCTGGCATTAGAGATCAAGCCTGATGCCTCACTCATAGTCCGGGCGCCCAGATGGACACCGTTGGATCAGGTGCATCGCTTCATAGAAAAGCACGCCGGATGGATTGCCGGTAAGCAGACTGCAGCCCTGACGAGGCCGCGGCTTCAGCCTAAATTGTTTGTAGACGGTGAAGAGTTTTGGCTATTGGGGCAAAGTTGCTCCTTGCTGGTGGTTGAAAAACTTCCTAAGGGAGTTGATTTTGACGGGCGTCTTTTGCTGGCAAGTGGTGCTTTACCGCGGGCACGGGAAGTCATAATCAAGTGGTATAAGGCCAAAGCACGAGAGGTATTTACCGAGCGGGTGGCTGAATACGCCAAAACCATGGACTGCCGGCCATCGATTATTCGGATTACCAGTCCGCGCCGGCGTTGGGGGTCCTGTGGGACGAGCGGTGGTCTGAATTTTAATTGGAAGCTGGTTATGGCGCCGCTTGAGGTTATTGATTACCTGGTAGTGCATGAGCTGGCTCATTTGAAACATCATGGCCATGACCGGAAGTTTTGGGAGTTAGTAAAGTATTTTTGTCCAGATTATTCACGGCACCAGCGCTGGCTTAAGGACAACGGGTATCGGTTGGAAATCTGATTTAACATATGATTGCCTTAATCGAGACATTCAGCAATACAATTTATTAATTAATTGTGCCAGATGACAATGATTCTCGGTTTTAATATAATCCCCAAGGATAGGTACGAGGGCTGACTCTGCTGTTTCGGGATTGAAGGGAAGGCATTTATCGATGAATGACAGGATGATCGGGTGCGAAAATACCATGGAGGGGTTTGGTCTGTCCGGAATTACGCAAATTGACATATCGCCGGGCGTAAAGACCAGGACAACCAATATATATCATGTTACTTATTCTCCGGAAGCTCACCAAATGGTGCTTTTTTTCTGGGGCTGCAATCTATCTTGTCGTGGTTGTTATCGTCAAAAAAGTATCTACAGCCTGATGTTGAAAGAGTATATTGACCTGGCGAATGAGGAGCCAAAGGAATTAGCCTCTCCTCCAGAAAAATTCCTGGAGTTTGACGAAGTTATACGTTTATTTGAAGGGCGTGATATCAAGCACGTGGTCATGGAGGGAGCAGAAGCCGCCCTTGATCCGCTCTATCCGGAAATTGCGCGCACGCTGCATGAAAAATACGGGACCCACAATATTCTGCTGACAAACGCTCTTCAACTCCCTGATGACCTCAGCCACACCGATTCAGTTGAAATTGCCCTTAAGTCTATAGATGATGCGTTGCATATTGCGTACACCGGTAAATCCAACAAGAAAATATTGGAAAATTTCAAGAAGCTGCATGCTTCCGGGATGAAGCTTATTGTTGAATCGATTTATATACCTGGGCTTGTGGATATTGAGGAGACAGAGCGGATGGCGGAATTTGTCGCCGGTGTTGACCGCACCATTCCGTATATAGTGTTACCTTATATCAAAACGGGTAATAATCCATGGAGGCGCCCGACACCTGAGGATATGGAAAAGGTAGCGGCGGCAGCGAGGAAATATCTGGACAATGTGTTCTGCGTCCAGGGTGATGAGAAACCAATTTACGAAACCATTAGGCTTTTTTAACACCGTTAATGGGAACGTGTTTAAAGAGGGGCAGCCTGTAGGCTACTCCTCTTTCTTTAATTGATTGTAGGAAGGTCAAATTGTGGAAACGAGTGCTTAACAGAACCGCTACTTTCTGCCATTAATTCGTGAACAATGCCGATCCATCTGTTCATGCATCAATATAATTAACAGGTCTCTCGGAGGTATTGGACCCATAAATCCAACAATTAATCCAGGACCAAAGCATTATATCGGTCCAAAGCGTATACCAACCGCCTCAGTATACCTAATAAAATCTGCTTAATCTTAGGATTTGAAAAGGCGGAGAGATTATTTCTCTCCGCCTTTATCGTGATAATTGTATTCGATAGAAGGATTTCCTAAACTTCAGGAACGATAGTGCAATCCTGCAATCTGTCCCTAATTCCTTTCAATGAGTGGTGTGATGTGGCTTCGGATTTGGGAAAAAGTCAATATCACCATGATATATATCGTTAAAATATACAAAAGTAGTATTTCAAATATACTAATGTATATGTACTAAATGCGTAGTCAGACTAATACTTTAGTACGATGACAACAATATCATTTAGGTGTATAAAACTAAGTATTACTAATCGTAACTTCTGATAATACAAAAAGAAAGGAGAAATATTAGAGTTGATGGCTATCGGGAAAGACCGATTGGGTTTCAGAAAAGAACGTGACAAGATTTCAAAAGAAAACGAAAGGGCAAATGTATGTCTAATTTTCACTCAACAGTAAACCGAAGAGATTTCATGAAAGGATTGGGGCTTGCCGGAGCCGGAATTGGCGCTGCCGCACTGACTGCCCCTCAATTTCAAGACCTGGACGAAGTTATGTCCGCCCCTAAAGCCAACTTCAAGCATGCTTGGTATGTGAAAAACCGGGATGCTTTCAACCCAACCGTAGAGATTGACTGGGATCAAATCAAGCCATGGAGTCGTGATTCACAGTGGGGTAATTTCCAAACCATACAAAACGCCGATGTCCTTCCGGGATTTTTGGACAATCAGAAAAACCTCCAGGCCCTAAAAGCCCAATGGATAGCCGAGCAAAAAGAACGCTACGATCTCAAGTTTGATGCTCTTTATGCCTCCGCTAATTTCTGGTCTTCAAATGCCACTGCTGGTTCGCCAGCCGCTACCGGCTTCACCGATATAG
>JBOWAX010000012.1:0-6061 GCA_050864255.1 Dehalogenimonas sp. | reverse complement strand
TAGGAACGACCACGGTAACAGCCACAGCTACCGATCCGGCAAACAACACAGATGTATGTATATTTACAGTTACTGTTACCGACAATGAGGCACCCGATATCTCCTGTCCGGAAAACATTACCCAGACAGCCGACGAAGGAGTTTGCGGAGCAATTGTGACCTTTGCTGCTTCAGCTATCGATAACTGTTCAGCTGTTGTGACCTATAGTCAGGACCCCGGCACTTTATTCCCGGTAGGAACAACCACGGTAACGGCCACAGCTACCGATCCGGCTAACAATACGGATGTATGTACATTTACAGTTACTGTTACCGACAATGAACTCCCAACCATCACCTGCCCAACCATCACCAATCCATACACCGTCAACAACGGTTGTACCTGGACTGGTGAAGATTTGGATGCAGAGATTGGTGATAACTGTAGTACAGTAACTTTGTCCTATTCATTGGATGGCGGTATAAGCTTTACAAATGGTAATTTGAACAGCTACACCTTCCCCATCGGCACCACCGATGTGGTTTACAGAGCTACCGATGCCTCAGGGAATATTGCAACCTGCTCATTCTCCATTATAGTTGAAGGTGTTACCATTTCCGGTAATCTGAACTACAACAATCCTACACCTTCCTATCCGAACCTCCCCTACACGCCGATGAATAATGTCACACTTATTCTGCGACAGGGAACCACAGATGTGCACACCACAACCACGGGTGCAACCGGTGACTATACATTTACCGGTGTTTGCGCCGGAGATTATGATGTGATCTTCACAACGGGCAAACCTGTTGGTGGCATTAACTCCAGCGATGCAGCACAGGTGAATGCATGGGGTGTAGGACCGCAGTACACCATTGAAAAGGTCAGGTTCTTTGCCGGTGATGTAAATAGAAACAACTCCCTTTCATCTTCAGATGCAGGACAGATACTCAATTACTTTGTAACAGGAGGTGCAACACCGTTTAACCCAAGATGGACATTCTGGAGAGCCGGAGAAACTACCATTACGCAAAATCCATTACCGAATGTACTATCCATAAGTGTGCCTGCCGGAAGCGCCCCGATAACCCAGAACTACTATGGCATGGTAACCGGTGACTTTAACATGAGTTTTGTTCCGGGTGGCGCCAAGTCAGTGATGGATAATGTCATGCTGAATACCGGCGGAACCACCTTGGTTGAACCTGGTGTTGAATTCGAACTTCCGCTAACTGCAGGGTTGAATATGGTAGTTGGAGCAGTTTCATTAATCATGGACTTCCCGACTGATAAACTGGAAGTTACCGGTGTTTATCTTGGAAGCGATCCGACCAGTCCTATGGAATATGCTTTGGTTGGCGAAGAACTCAGGATTGGCTGGAATGCCCTTATCCCTATGACACTGACTACCGGTGAAACATTGCTTACGCTGAAACTCAGGACTAACGGCAGCCTGGCACAGGGTGAAACCATCCGCCTCAGCCTCACCGCCGATCCGCTGAATGAACTGGCCGACGGAAACTACAACACCATTCCAAACGCTCAGCTATATGTGGATGAAATCGGAGGCATAGCTACCGGAGTTCCGGATATTACGTTTAGCAATAAACTATTACTTGAATGCTATCCCAATCCGTTTGTTGATAAAACCACCTTTGCCTATACACTACCCAGGGATGGTAAAGTGGTGCTGGAAATGGCAGATATGCTGGGTAGCAAAACCGATATCCTGCTTGATGCCTTGCATGCCGCCGGGAGTCATACCTTAACGGTTGACATGAGCAGTTACAGCGTTGGAATCTATACAGCCACCTTAAGGCTGCATACGGGCAACGATGTGATCTCAAGGACGATCAAGGTTATCCGCAGGAAGTAGTTTCCGGGAAAGAGAACGGGGAGAACTCCCCGTTCTCTTATTTTTTATTGATAATGAGTTTATGATCCGGGTCAACCGGAATTGTTGTAATGTAAGGATAAGCATTTCGATGAAATATCTGACACTTCTTCTCTGTCTGACAGCCTTCAGTTTAACGGGGCCCGGTTATGCTCAGAATGCACCGAAAACCATAGCCGGTCAGGTAGTTAGTCTGACAAACACTGCCGTCGTGCCGGTTTACGCGCTGGATTTTTTCAATATCAGCTCCTGCGATTTAAAGTTTTCGTATGATACTGCTGTTGCAACAGCTACCGGTGTGACAATCGGCCCGGGAATGGGTGGAATGATCAGTACCAACCTATCGGTACCCGGACAGGTCAATCTGGGATGGTTCACCTCCGGGGGAATCACCCTGCCCGACAGTTCGGTCATATTTAACATTCAGTTTACCAAATCAGGAAATGGCATTTCATCAATTCACTGGTTGGACAATGGCCCATCCTGCGAATATAACGACGGGAATTTCCAACCCCTGAACGATATTCCTGCTTCCGAATATTATTATGACGGCAGCCTTGTTTTTCAGTCACCGGAAGCTCCTGTAACTTCAGCTCCGGTACTATCGGCCGTTTCAGGAACAGCGTTAAGCATCCCCATCCATATAACTGGCTTTCAGCTGATTGGCTCATTTTGTCTGAATCTTCAATATGATCCGGGAGTACTTTCCTATAATACATTTATTAACGATTCCGGCTTTCCTGGTATGGAAATTGAAGGTAATCAGGCAGGAACCGTGGTTGCTTCCGGACTGGTGCCACCGGGCGATACGGCTGTAACACTCAGCGACAGTTCAGTTTTTTTTACCCTTGTTTTTGATTATCTTGGTGGAAATACCGGTCTTCAATGGCTCGACACCGGACCTTCATGCAGTTATTCAGGCGCTTTACCGGTTTATCCGTTACTCAACGATATACCTCAGAGCAACTATTACCTGGACGGCATGGTAACGGAAAGCTTTTTACCCGGCCCCGCAGGTACGATTGAGGGCCCGTCCCTGATCTGCCTGGAATTACCTGCGGCCACTTACTCCGTTGATGAAATCAGCAATGCAACCGGATATATCTGGAGTGTCCCTGATGGGGCGACCATTGTT
Source organism: Dehalogenimonas sp. (assembly GCA_050864255.1). Classification (GTDB taxonomy): domain Bacteria; phylum Chloroflexota; class Dehalococcoidia; order Dehalococcoidales; family Dehalococcoidaceae; genus Dehalogenimonas. Next base: position 3,049 of record JBOWAX010000012.1, on the reverse strand, counting down.
TCAGGCCAGAACACAAATTCAATCGAAGTAAGTTTTCCTCCGGAGGTGCTTGCCGGCTCTGTTTCAGTATACGGTACCAATAATTACGGAAACGGCATTCCCGCTGTGCTGGAAATAGCTGTTAACAGCCAGCCGGAACCGGCAGGTATGGTTACCGGCACCTGGGAAGTCTGTCAGGGACAGGAGCAGATAATTTACACGGTAGATCCGGTAATGTATGCAACTTCTTACATCTGGTTACTCCCTGATGGGGCTTTGATTACTGAAGGAATAAACACGAACACAATTCAGGTTCAATACGGAAATAATTCTGCAAGCGGTAATATTTCTGTATTTGGAGTAAACAATTGCGGGCCGGGAACTGGATCTGCACCCCGCTGGGTGACCGTTAATCATCCTCCCGATATCCTGATGGAGCCGGTATCGCCTCCGGCCATACCCGCAGGTAACGGAACAGCCGTTTTTTCGCTGCAGGCAAGCGGAACCGGCCTCACCTATCGCTGGCAGGAATACAACGGCTCCTGGAATAATCTGAATGATAGTGATGTATACTCTGGTGTGACATCAGATACACTGAAAATAACAAATCCTGCATCTGACATGAACGGGAATCGCTATCGCTGCGTAGTTTCCGGTGAATGTGAGCCGTCAGTAATGACAGACGGGAATGCGGTTCTCACGGTTTTAACCCCGGTGGGAAACAAAACAATCAGTGGAGTGGAAATGATTTCAGTATCTACCAATCCTTTTTCAGAATATATTTTAATCAACGTTAATGTTCCCGCAAAAGGGAATCTGACAATTCAACTGCTGAACCTGCTGGGACAGCCGGCAATTGGTCCGATGGATTATTCCGGCAATCAAGGAAGACAAAACATACGGATCAACACTCCGGGTTTAAAGCCAGGCATATACCTGCTTTACCTCAAACTCAAAACCGAAAACAACTTAACGGCCACATCATTTAAACTTGTGTGCACACCTGATTCACAATAATCTGACGATTGTTTCAGAATGAAGAATATAGAAAAGTAACCTAAGAAACTACCATATCATGAAAAAATCTGCCATTATTCTCGTCTATCTGCTGATAGCCGCCTTGCCAGGGATATTTGCCCAGGATGCACCGGTTTCAACCGCAGGAAATGTCATTACAACAGGTTCATCGGTAATACTTCCCATCACGGTGACCAATTTTACAAACATTGGTTCCTGTGACATAAAACTATTCTATGATCCGGCAATAGCAACAGTAACCTCCGTTACAGCCAGCCCGGCAATATCCGGAGCAAATACAGGAATTAATTTTAACAACACCGTTCCAGGCGCAGTTAATTTTGGCTGGTTTGCCACTCCCGGCAGAAGTGTCCCGGATAACACCGTTGTTTTCAATATTCATTTCTCGAAAGTATCCAATGGGATAACTCAGGTAACATGGTCAACGGTAGATGCTGAATGTGAATATTATGACGGATCTTACAATGCTTTGAATGACAGCCCTGCAGAAGCTTTTTATATCCCAGGATCGGTTATTTTCCAGGAATATGCACCAACTACCACCATTATGCCGGCAACCGCATGCGCAGGCACTAATATCAGCGTTCCTGTTAAGGTTTCTGATTTCAACGCCATCGGCGCTGTCTCTTTAACCATTAATTATGATGCGGCTGTACTGGATTTTCTACCTGGTGATAATACATCAGGATATCCTGGCTTATCAATCAATAACACAACAGCCGGAACGATTATCATAGGCGGATTTTCTTCCTCAAACACCGGAGAGACTTACCCGGACAATACAACCCTTTTTACACTGAATTTTTACTATAAAGGAGGCGCCTCCCCGCTGACCTTTAATGATGACGACGGCACATCTTGTGAATATACAGGTCCTTTGGGTTCTCCGACTTTAACGGATTGGCCGAAATCAACTTATTACATCGACGGGGAGGTGAGCGGATACCCGGCACCAACACTGGTGAGCGCCACAGCCACCGATGCCTTGTGCTTTGGCGGCAACGGAACCATAAACATTGAATATACCGGCGGCACCGGAACGCTGAACTATACCATTGGAGCTGAAACTAATACCACAGGAAGCTTCACCAGGCCGGCAGGTACATATACCTACAGTGTATCGGATGCAAGCGGATGTCCACCGGTTACGGGGATGGTGACGGTGGGGGCTCCTCCGGCCATCGTATTCACGGCCACACCGGCTCAGCCCCTGTGTTTTGGTCAGACCGGCAGTGTGACCTTAGAGGTATCGGGCGGGACAGCTCCATACACCTACGATCCGTTAAATCCTGCAACCACAGGACTGTCAGCCGGTTCATATACCTATCAACTGACGGATGCCAACGGATGTCCCGCAAGTGCAACGGCCATTATCAGTGCAGCTCCTCCGGCCATTACCTTGCTCAGCGCAACCGTCGTTGACCCGGAATACTGGGGAGAAAACGGAACGATTACCATCGTTTGTAACGGCGGCACCGGAACCCTTTACTATACCATTGGCCCTGAAACCAATACCACAGGAGTATTCACTCGTCCGGCAGGCGTGTGGGAATACAATGTTACCGATGGGAACAATTGCGGACCATTGACAGGCTCAGTTACAATCAGTGAGGCTGAAACGAGATTGTTAAGTATGAAACTGTACCTGCAGGGACTATTTGATACCTCAACCAACACCATGAACAGTCCAATTGGAGAGGGACCGGGCGGCAACAGTGACTATATCACATTTGAACTCCGCAATGCCTCAGACTTTTCTGTCGTTGAATACACCGCTGCAGACGTATTTATCAAAACAGACGGCACGATCAATATCGCAATACCTGCTTCCTACAGCGAAAGCTACTATTTATCCATATACCACCGCAACAGTATCAATACCGTGAGCGCTACCCCTGTTTCATTCACAGAAGGATTAATCAGTTATGATTTTTCTGATGATCCTTCAAAAGCTTATGGCAACAATATGGTTGAGGTTGAGGATGGTATCTGGGCCTTCTACGCCGGGGATGTTAATCAGGACGGTATTGTG
>JBOWAX010000011.1:0-6321 GCA_050864255.1 Dehalogenimonas sp. | reverse complement strand
TGGAGGTCTACAACGATTTCAATTCAGACCTGGCAAATCTGTTCCGCTGCGTCCGCGACCGTCCCTTTGCTCTTCTCAAGGAGCTCAATTTCTTCCCGCTAAACGGACGCGATGAATTTAATGTCCTAAAAAAATATCTGGAGAAGGAGGAATTCACAAACGAGTATCTGCAAGAGGAACTGGATATCGCACAAAGGGTTCTCAGCGAACCGCAGTTTGAAGAAATCAAGCCGGTCCTTCTTGAAAATGCTCAGATGAACGATGTCAAACGCGCCGCCGCCTTTTACCGTCTCATCCGGTTAAGCTACGGAAGCGGCTGCACCAGCTACGGATGCCAGCCCTTCGATATCCGGAAAACCTTTCACCTTCTCTGGCAAGGCAGCCGGAGGCTCAAGGATACGGTCATTGAGAACAAGGACTTTGAAGCTCTGATTAAGCAGTACGACCGTGAAAATGCCTTCATCTATTGCGACCCGCCATATTATCAGACGGAAGGACACTACGCCGTGGAATTTAAAAAAGACGATCACTATCGTTTGCGGGACACTCTTGCATCCTGCCAGGGGAAATGGCTCGTCAGCTATAACGACTGTGAATTCATTCGCGAGCTGTACAAGGACTTTAATATTGAAGCGGTCAGCCGCATCAACAACCTTGCCCAGCGCTATGACAATGGATGCGAATACGCTGAAGTCCTGATCTCTAACTACGACACTGCCGAAAGGCTGAGTGATATGCCGTCCCAGATGAATCTTTTCGACTCCGAACTGTTATTTGACCAACAACTATAACCCCATCACGGGGGTTAATTAAAAGGGGGAACACCTTAATGAAAATTATTAAAATGAAGTCTGAGGTAGACAAAAATGGCCAGATTGTTATTCCTGCAGAAGCCGTAGGCAATGCCGGGCTGAATCCCGGGGATGAGATCTGCCTCACCATGATGGTGCAGGAGGAAGTAAATCACCACTGCCCTCTGGTTCTTATCACATCTGAGGGAGTGGAGATTGCCGTCCCTCTCTTTGAATTGCAGAAGGATGATGAGAAATTTTCTCCGGATTATGAACTCCCGGAGGATGAACTGCATATACCCCACGAACTGCTGGAGTCTGCGGACATCCCATTAGACAGCGACTTGGATGTCATTTGTGCCGAGGGTGCCATTGTCATCGTTCCGTCGGATATCCTTGAACGTCTGCCGGAGGAGCTGCGCGGGCTCTTCGAGGATCTCGGCATAGACCCCAGCACCGTTCGTGACGTTATGAGAAAGGAGGGATACTTCGTATGAAAGCAAAGCCCATATATAAAATCGTAGATGACAAAGGGCGTGTACTTATTCCGAAGGCACTTCGTACTGCCGCTGAAATGGAGCATGGAGATATTGTGCGCCTCGGAATCCAGAAGGGTGTCATCACGGCAAAAAAGGTTGATCTTATTGAGATCGGCGACCAGTCCCCGGAGGCGGTGGAAGCATTCGTGCGTGCCGCTATTCGCGATATGCCGGAGGAAACATTGATATCCATCGCCGCAAAGCTGCTGGACATAATCGACAAAAGAAAGGAGCCGATTCGCCTTGACTGAGAAAGAGTTATTTACACAAGAGGACTGTCTGCAAACCGGATATGACATGCCCATCAGAGGCAAAGTTATTTTACTCCGGGCTTCCTCATTGCCTGCAGAACACCGGAACGCAAAGCAACAGCTGTGCTACTGCACCGGAGGAAACGGCAGCAATCCAAATCCTATCGGACGGTCCGTCTTCACAGTTTCACTTGCGGACGGAGAGAAAGTCCGCTGGAACAGAAGCGACGTGCTTGGCATTGCAAAGCCGGAGCTTCTGTCTGACCATGCCCGGCTCCAGCTCTCGCAGATCCGACCAGCTGATGCGGTGGATCTGAAAAGCCATGAGCCTCAGTACAGCGGCTATTGCTTTCTGCCGGACGGACGATACACCTCCGGAGTGTGGCTGTGCAGCACCAAGGAGGTGCAGGACTACATCGAAATGCAGAAGGACTACCAGCACCGTGTGATGATCTGTGACCGGGATGACTTCTGCGTATTTGAAATGATTGAAGGAAAGCTTATTCATCCGTCGCCGGAGGTCTTGGAAGCCTTCTTCAAGGAGCAGCAGGAGCCGGGTGGTATGGAGCTGAAGCTATGAAAACAATAAGGACTTAAGGCCGGAGTCAGATTGATGATTCCGACTTTTTCATTGTAAAAATTTAAAGAAAGGACTGAGAAACCATGAAACAGAATGGAAAACTCATCGGCATACTTGCCATCGTTCTCCTTCTCCTGGTGTGCGGCGGGATCTATACAGCGTACCGCCTGCACCCGGAAAACTTCATCGGCCAGGGCGAAATCATCACACGCGGAGAATTTGCCGCCATCCTGGTAAGAGATATTCCGATAGATAACTCGAACGCGAAAAAAGACCCACCCAGCTTTTCCGACATCGACGGACACTGGTCGGAGAAAAACATTGAGGCGCTTATTAACGCAGGAATCATCGACCCTGCCGATTACCCTGACGGCTTTCGCCCGGATGATCCCATCACCCGCGCAGAAATCATCAAGATGCTGGTGAGAGCGGAGGGCAAGGACGAGGAAGCGGAAAACACTCAGGGGCACAGCGGTTATGAAGATCAGGTGGACATAGAGGATGAGGACAAGGGCTTTGTCATCATCGGCCGCGAGGACGGAATTATCGGGAATACGGATGATAACAAAATCCGTCCCAACGATCCGGTTACCAAGGGCGACGCAGAGGATATGATCGACAAGGTCACGCCGAAGCCGACTGAACCAACGCCGTCCGCTCCAGCGCAGACCCCGGATGCAGCGAAGCCGAGTCCTACACCGGGGCCCACAGAGCAGCCGACGCCTACTCCGACGAATCCGGATGAGAGCAAGCCTTCTCCTACGCCAACGCCGAGCAATCCGGGCGGTGGTTCGGGAGGGGGCTCATATTATCCGCCTGCGCAGGTGCGGTTTGAGCTTCCTGAAACTGCCCATACCGACAGCGAAGTTCAGGTGATGCCCATCTGGAAGTACATGAAAAGCTACACCTGGACGCTGACTAAAACAGCCGTCGACGGCTCCGAGCAGCCCGTAGAGCTGGCGGAAGCAGTCAGCGGCAGCCTCGACTTAGAGGGCGGCACCATTCAATTTAAGGAGGACGGGAAGTATACGCTGGCCGCCACAGCCAAAAACGCCAGAGGAAAAGAAACTGTACTGTCTAAGCAGATCACGGTATACCCGGTCATCGACCTGAGTTTTGACCTGCCTGAAACCACCCATACGGATAAATCATCGACGATTACTTTCCTTTTAGATAAGCTCTGCGGTCACGACATTACATGGACAGCAGCGAAGGATGGTGAAACCGTCCAGCCTGCTGACATTTTGGAAGGAACCCTCGGGAATGAGGGCGGAACCTTTGTGTTCATGAACAAGGGCGAATATACACTGACAGCATCCATAACCGACGATACTGGACGAGTCTTCACCCATAGTGAAAGCACCAGGGTTTATCCTGTGGCCGGAATTTCCATTGACCTGCCGGCAGCTTCCCATACGGATAAAACTATTGAAATCAAAACTGTGCTGACAGAATCTGATGGACTAAGCGTGAATTGGAACCTTGCGAAAAATGGTGAAGCGGCAGTGCTCGCTGATGAAGCAGAAGGCAGCCTCACAGATGAAGGCGGAACCATCCGCTTCAAGGACAAGGGCGTATATATGCTCACCGGAACGCTCACCGATGAAACCGGCAGAGCCTTTGAAGCCTCCAAGACAATTACGGTTTATCCGGTAGGTTCTATCGGATTCTATGTACCGGAAATCACCCATACCGATAAAACTGTCCATGTGGAAACCTGCTTTGAAAACCTTGGCAGCGCCGCAATTAAGTGGTCGCTGATGAAGGACGGCAAGGACGTTGCCCTTACCGATGCGGTTCAGGGGGAGCTGACCAACGAGGGCGGCTACATTCGCTTCATTAATAAAGGAGAGTATGTTCTTAAGGCAGCCTTCACCGATCCCGCAGGAAGAACCTACAGCTACACCGCACCGGTCAAGGTCTATCCGGTTCCCAGTATTTCATACGCCTTACCGAAAACGGCTCATACCGATACCATCGTCAACGTGATTACAGAAGCAAAGGAGCTGGATGGACTCAATGTTGAGTGGCTGCTGGAGAACGGCTTCGGATTCCAAGATTGGGACACATATATCGACGGCTCACTGGGCAACAGCGGCGGCTCCATACGCTTCAAGCATGCCGGAACCTACGAACTGATCGCAAGAATCACCGACGAAACAGGACGGGTATTCCTGTTCGAGAACGGCGGAAGGATTGAAGTCCTGCCGGTGCTGAGCATTTCCTTTGAGCTCCCGGAAGCCACGCATATCGACCGCATCATTGATTTAAGGACTCGCGGCAACAACAACGTGCTGCCGGTGGAATGGACGCTTACCAAAGACGGCAAGCCAGTTGAGCTTTCCTCCGTCATAGAGGGAAGCCTCAATGCCTACGGCGGGAAAATCAACTTCACGCAAACCGGAGATTACACCTTAACCGCCTCCATGACGGATGCGCTGGGCAGGGAGTTCTCCTACAGTGCTTCCACTACGGTCTGCCCGATCCCGTCAATTTCTCTCGAACTGCCGCAAGTTTGGTACGCGGGTGAAGCCGGAACAGTCAGCGTCAGCGGCACGGATCTGGAAAACCTCACCGCAAGCTGGACTGTTATCAAGGATGACGGTGGCGCTGAACCTTACTCCGCATATGCGTCAGGTACTTTGACCAAAGCTGGCGGCAGCCTTACCTTCCAGACAAAGGGACAGTATGAGCTGACCCTGACTATGACGGACCCCACAGGCCGAACCTTTGTCCGGAGCGGAAGCTTCAAGGTTTATCCCATCCCACAGATGTCCATCGGACTCTCGGCACTCAGCTACAGCGGCGATTCCATTGCTGTCACCGCATCCGGTGCAGAGCTTGACGGAACGGAAATAGCTTGGCTTCTTTCTGTGGATGGCGGTCAGCCAAAACCTTATTTACAGTATGCGACAGGCTCGGTCGGAGCAGACGGCGGTAACCTTGCCATCAGCACGAATAAAACCATCGCTGTAAAGCTAATTGCAGATGCGACGGACGTGAACGGCAGGAAATTCACCTTTGCTTCCAACACAGCAACAGTCAAGCCGATCGCCAGCTTCCCGTTCACCGTCCCATCCTCTGTTCACATCGGTGGTAATATTAATGTTTCCCTGCCGGCCGTATCCGGACTGGAGGGCAGAAGCCTTGTCTGGTCACTGACCAAAGATGGAAGTCCGGCGTCCTATTCTGGAACCTTGTCAAACAGCGGAGGCACCATTTCCATCAGCGTGCCCGGCAGCTATGTCCTGACTGCCAGTACGAAAGACAGTGAAGGCAGAACCTTTACCTATTCGCAGAGCATCAACATCACCAACACTGTGCCGAACAAGCCTACTGGGAGTGCGACGGTAGTCCGCACCGCCAAGGACGGAAAGCTGCTGGTTAACCTCTCGGCCTCTGCCAGCGATCCGGACGGAGATTCCGTAATTCTTGAATACTCCGGTAACACTGCAGACAGCTATTATCCCGTGGGTACCCATACCGTAAAGGTCAGGGCAAAGGACACATGGGGGATGTATTCCGACTGGACGGATATCACCTTTACTGTAGCGAACTCTGCTCCCACAACGCCGGTGATTACCCGTACCCCTGACGGCAATAGCATCGCTCCCGGCGTATCAGTCACCATCACAGCATCCAGTTCCGATCCTGATGGCGATGCAATCACCTATGTTTGGGAAGGCCGTCCGGCGCAGACCAGCACTTCCTATCCGTTGGGCAAAAATGTTGTTCGTGTAAAAGCGGTGGACTCCACCGGAGCCGAATCGCCCTGGACAGCTATTGTATTCTTTGTGGCCGATCCAAACAGAGGCGGCGGCATGACGCTGAGCGGCCCTGAATCGGTGATTCTTGAACAAGGAATTGCTGGGGCGACTATTACCAGCTATACATTTACAGTGCCGCCCGTTTCCGGACATTCCGGCAACGACTATGGCAGAGTGCGCGGCTATAACAGGCTAACCAGACAGTGGGATCAGCTGGACTACGGTACAACCAACAACGGCATCACCTTCAGCCGCAGTCTGTCGCTGGGCATCTACAGCCAGCTGGAGTTCTACTATTACACAAACCATGACTGCATGTACAACAAGTCGAACATCACTTATTCCGTCAACTTCTACTTTGAGTAACACGGCAAGCCCAATGCCGGGAAAGGA
>JBOWAX010000010.1:0-6933 GCA_050864255.1 Dehalogenimonas sp. | reverse complement strand
CTGGATATTTCAGTAGAATGCAGCGATGCATCAGGAATAACAGCAGCACAGGCAATGGCCCCTGTTGCAACCGACAATTGCGGATCAGTCACATTCAGCAAGACTTCAGGCACTTTTGTTCCTGGAACTTGCGGGGCAACCGGCACCTATACCAACACATGGGTAGCTTATGACGCATGCAATAATCCAAGTTCAACATTCACGCAGGTAATCACGATTACGGACCTGACCCCACCAACCATCACCCCACCTGCTAATGTCACCGTCTATACCAATGCCGGTTGCACAGCAACAGGTGTCGCACTTGGTACACCGGTTGTAAGTGACAATTGCACTGCAACTGCGAGTATCGGAGTTAGCAACACTGCTCCATCAGCTTACCCGTTGGGGACTACAACCGTTACCTGGACAGCAACCGATGCCTGCGGCAACCCGGCAACAGCGACACAAACTGTTACTGTACTTGGAGCTACAGTGAGTGGTACTGTTAAGTATTACAATACAGCATTAACACCAATGTACAATGTTGTGAATGTTGAGTTGAGGCAGGATGGCTCACTGATAAAAGGCCCTGTAAGTACAGACGCTTCTGGCAATTATTCATTTGCAGATGTTTGCAGTGGCATTTATGATGTTGTTTTCAACACCACCAAATCAACCATCGGCGCTATAAACGCAACTGATGCCGCTCAGGCAAACTTCTGGGTTGTAAATAAATATAGCATTGAAAGGGTTAGGTTTAATGCTGGAGATGTGACAGGTGACCATCTTATATTTCCAAATGATGCCAGTAATATCCTTTCCCATTTTGTGACAAATGGAAATCCTGTGCCTTCATTTGCATCTGCATGGTCATTCTGGAATGTAGGTGAAACGATTAACAATAATCCAGCACCCGCTCCGTATTTTCCTCAGCTCATTGTGCCTGGAGGCAATGCAACCGTAACCCAAAATTTCTATGCCATGGTTACTGGCGACTTTAACAGGAGTTTTGTTCCGGGAGGTGCCAAAGCAGTAATGGAAAGTGTAATCCTGAATATCGGTGGGACCACCCTGGTTGATCCTGGTGTTGAATTCGAATTACCGATAACTTCAGGCATGAATATGGAAGTTGGCGCCGTTTCATTGATCATAGACTTGCCGACCGATAAACTTGAAGTAGCCGGTGTTTATCTTGGAACAGATCCGACCAGCCCAATGGAATATGCTGTGGTTGGAAATGAACTCAGGATAGGCTGGAATGCACTGTTCCCGATGTCACTGAATACAGGAGAAGCACTGCTTACCCTGAAACTCAGAACCATTGGAAGCATGGCACAGGGTGAAACCATCCGCCTCAGCCTCACCGCCGATCCGCTGAATGAACTGGCCGACGGAAACTACAATACCATTCCGAACGCCCTGCTCTTTGTGGATGAAATCGGAGGCATAGCCACCGGAGTTCCGGATATTACGTTTAGCAATAAACTATTACTTGAATGCTATCCCAATCCGTTTGTTGACAAAACCACCTTTGCCTATACACTACCCAAAGAGGGTAAAGTGGTGCTGGAAATGGCAGATATGCTGGGCAGCAAAACCGATATCCTGCTCGATGCCTTGCATGCCGCCGGGAGTCACACCTTTACGGTTGACATGAGCAGTTACAGCGTTGGGATCTATACAGCCACTTTAAGGCTGCATACGGGCAACGATGTGATCTCAAGGACGATCAAGGTTATCCGCAGGAAGTAGTTTCCGGGAAAGAGAACGGGGAGAACTCCCCGTTCTCTTATTTTTTTATTTAAACTTCACTTAAGTCCGGTTTAGCCGGAATTGTTGTAAAGAGGGGTCAGGCAGTACAATGAAAAATCATATATGGTTTATATATTTGATATTCTGTTATTTACCGTTAAGCGGTTATGCGCAGAATGCACCACAAAGCATAGCCGGCACGGTGGTAAGCCTTGATAATGTTGCTGAAGTGCCGATTTACACAAATGGTTTTAACAACATAGCTTCCTGTTACCTCACACTTATCTACGATCCATCGATTGCAACAGTAACATCGGTTACCATAGGGCCAGGTATGGGTGGAATGATAAGCACCAATTTATCAACGCCCGGAGTAGTAATTCTTAGTTGGTTTACCTCACCAGGGATAAACCTGCCGGATAGTGCTGTTATTTTTATCTTACATGCAACTAAAACCGGAAATGGATTTTCACCCATACAGTGGATTGATGACGGCTATTCCTGCTTATATGGCGATGGAAATTCCGTTATTCTGAATGATAGTCCGGCCGAAGATTTTTATTTCAATGGTAGTCTTGTTTTTCAATCACCGGATGCTCCGGTTACGACAATACCGTCGGTGGCTGCTTTACCAGGCACCAATTTATGTATTCCCGCCATAGTCAGTAATTTCCAGATGATTGGTTCGCTTTTGCTGAGTCTTCAGTATGACCCTTCAGTGCTGACGTACCTTTCTTATGAAAACAACGCTGAATTTCCCGGTCTGGAGGTTGATGCCAGTGAACACGGTATAATCCTGATTTCAGGCATGGTCCCGGTCGGTGATACTGCTGTAACGCTGGAGAATAATGCTGAATTATTTGCATTAAATTTCATTTACCTGGGGGGCTATACCGAACTCAACTGGACTGATGACGGACTTTCCTGTCACTACTCAGGTTCTCTGCCGGTTTACCCACTTTTAAATGATACGCCCCAGGAGTTATTTTATATAAATGGCTCTGTTTCTGAAAATGCTTTACCCGCAGGTGCAGGCCCCATTGCAGGCCCTGTTTCAGTCTGTACAGGCGAAACTGCCGTGGTCTATTCAATCCCGGAGATTGAATTTGCCACCGGATATGTATGGAGTGTTCCTGAAGGATCAGTCATTGTTTCAGGGCAAAATACCTATTCCATTATGGTGGAATTTGGAAGTGACCCGCTATCCGGAGATATTTCGGTATATGGCACCAACCAATTCGGGAGCGGAAATGCTTCAAGTCTATTTGTAACATCCGTTTTGCCACCCCAGGCTGCGGGGCTGATCAGTGGCCAACAGGAAGTTTGCCGGGGACAAAACCCTGTTTCCTATTCTGTGCAAACAATATCCGGTGCAGATATCTATAATTGGTCATTACCTTATGGTGCAGCCATAGTTTCAGGAATGAATACAAATTCCATTGAGGTAGTTTTCGGACCCGCTTCAATCAGTGGATTAATCATGGTTTCCGGATCAAATATATGCGGGAACGGACCAATTTCAGAACCATTGCCGGTTACTTTGTTTTCACCCCCACTATTGCTGGAGCAACCCGCGAGCCCGCCGGCGGTATATGCCGGACAGGGCGAAGCTGTATTTTCACTAACGGCAACAGGTGATTATCTTGTTTACCGCTGGCAGGAATTTAATGGTGCATGGATCGATCTTACCGAAAATGATATTTACAGGGGCGTATTTACCGATTCACTCAAAATCGTAAATCCTCCGCTATCATTGAATGGCACACACTATCGATGTATCATACAGGGCGTATGTCTACCCGAAATAATTACTGATGGAGTCGCTTCGCTTAGCGTCCTGTTACCTGTCGGAATTTTTAAACATTCACATAAGATGAATGTGCTTACTTTCCCAAATCCAAGTTCAGGGGAACTGGAACTAAATTTTAATACAACCTCCAGGGGTGAATTGACAATCACTTTGGAAAACCTTTTAGGAGAAACAGTATATTTCCTGAGTACAAGTATAAACAGCCCCGGAAATCAATCTGTAAAATTGAATACAACAAATCTCATGTCAGGCATCTATATGCTTAACCTGAAATTTCAAACAGAAAATCACCTGATGGTTAATACAATGAAGATTGTTTGCAATCATTAGCCTTCATAAACATACGCGTCCAAAAAGAATCCTTATTCCGGCGAAAAACTAAAACACTCATATCATGAAAAAAACTACGTTTATTCTATTTATCCTGCTGGTCGCTGCTGCACCCAGGATTTTTGCACAGAATGCACCCATCTCCACCATCGGCAATATAGCTTCAACAGGCACATCGGTGATACTTCCCATTACAGTTATAAATTTTAACGATATAGGAAGTGCCTACCTGACATTACATTACGATCCGACAATAATGACCGCAACAGAAGTTGCCACAGGTCCGCCACTTTTTGGTACCGGGCTGAATTACAACATTTCAACTCCAGGGTTAATTATCATTTCTTGGTATACATCCCCCGGGATATCGATACCAGATAATTCTGTAGCTTTCAACCTTCATTTTACAAAAGTGTCTGGTGGAGTTTCTCCAGTAACCTGGGATGATACAGATGATTATTCAAACATATATTTTGACGGTCTCTCAGATTTTTTAAATGATAGCCCTTTCTCAGATTTCTATTTCCCTGGTTCAGTAACCTTTCAGGACTATGCTCCGACAACGGTAGCGCCAGATATTGCAGCTTGTCCCGGAACAACCATCAGTGTGCCTGTTATAGTGAACAACTTTAATAACATCGGGGCAATATCATTAAGATTAGATTACAATACTTCAGCGCTAACCTATGTTTCAGCAGTAAACAATGCAGGGTATCCCTTAAACATTAATGGGACATCAACACCCGGCAGTGTTTATATCGGAGGTTTCTCATCCAATCCCAACGGGGTTACTTACCCTTTCAATACAACACTGGTTACATTAAATTTTACATATCTGGGTGGTTCAACCGGCCTTAACTGGATTGATATCGGGACATCCTGCGAATATGGGGGTCCTACAGGTGAGCCAATCCTGAATGATTCCCCCCAATCAACTTACTACATCAACGGGCAGGTAAGCGGGTATCCTGTTCCAACCCTGGTCAGCGCCACAGCCACCGATGCGCCCTGTTATGGCGGCAATGGCAACATCACCATCGCCTATACGGGCGGCACCGGAACGTTGAATTATACCATTGGTTCAGAGACAAATCAGACCGGCATCTTCTCCAGGGTAGCTGGTATATGGAATTACAGCGTTTCCGATGCAAGTGGATGTCCACCGGTTACGGGGACGGTGACGGTGGGGGAGCCTGCCGACGTGATTGCCTCGGCCTCTGTCACCACGCCAATCGCCTGTTTTGGCGGTTCTGCAACCGTCACGCTGGTGGCTTCCGGCGGAACCGGTGCTTACAGCTATACCTTCAACGGAATTACCCAGAGCAACGGCGTCTTTACCAATATCCCGGCAGGAACAGCCTATGCCTGGAGTATAAAGGATGCCAACCTTTGTGAAAAGACCGGCACCCTGAATGTTACCCAGCCAACCGATATTTCAGCCTCAGCCAGTGTTACTACCGCTATTGCCTGCTACGGTGGTGCAGCAACCGTAACCCTTTCAGCAAACGGCGGAACCGGCTCTTACAGCTTCACTTTTAACGGTGTCACACAAAACAACGGGGCGTTTACCAATATACCAGCCGGAACAAATTATGCCTGGAGCGTAAAAGATGCCAATAACTGCGAGAAGAGCGGTACCCTGGATGTTACACAGCCAACTGATATTTCAGCCTCAGCCAGTATTACCACCCCCATCGCCTGCTTCGGCGGTACAGCAACCTTAGCCCTTTCAGCAAGCGGCGGAACCGGTGCCTACAGCTATACCTTCAACGGTGTCACTCAAAGCACGGGGGTGTTTAACAATATCACGGCCGGATCAGCCTATGCCTGGAGTATTAAGGATGGCAATAACTGCGAGAAAAGCGGTACCCTGGATGTTACACAGCCTGCCGACATTTCAGCCTCAGCCAGTGTTACCACCGCTATTGCCTGCTTCGGCGGCACAGCAACGGTAACGCTGACAGCCAGCGGCGGAACCGGTGCCTACAGCTATACCTTCAACGGTATCACACAAAGCACGGGAGTGTTTACCAATATACCTGCCGGAACAAATTATGCCTGGAGCGTTAAGGATGCCAATAACTGCGAGAAAAGCGGTACCCTGGATGTTACACAGCCGGCAGTGCTGACAGCAGAAGTAACCAGCCAGGTAAATGTATCCTGTAACGGAGGTTCCAATGGATCGGTTGTTATCACAGCAGCCGGCGGTATTGGACCATACATCATCACACCAACCCAGACAGGCTTATCGGCCGGCGATTATACCTTTACCGTAACAGACAACAACCTGTGCACCACCCTTGTAACGGCCACAATCACCCAGCCGTCAGTCTTGACAGCCTTTGCAGTAGTAAGCTATTCCACCTGTGGTAATTCAAATGGATCGGTAGATCTGAGCGTAAGCGGGGGAACACCTGCATATACTTATGCATGGAGTAATGGTGCCACCACCCAGGATCTTGTCAATGTGCCTGCTAACACATACAGTGTAACGATCACAGATGCCAGCGGATGCACAGCAACTGCTTCAGCAACTGTTAACAACATAGACGGGCCGACAGCTTCCATTTCTGCACAGACCAATGTAGCATGTAACGGAGCCTTAACCGGAAGTGCCACAGTTCTGGCCACTGGCGGAACATCACCTTTCACCTATCTGTGGGATGACCCTGCAGCTCAGACGACTGCAACGGCAAATAATCTGGCAGCAGGTACCTACAATGTTACTGTTACCGATGAAAACGGATGTACTGCTACGGACCAGGTGACCATTACCCAGCCCGCTGCTGCCCTCACTGCTTCCATCAATGTCCAAACCAATGTATCCTGCTTCGGCAATGCCACGGGGAGTGCCACCGTTACTGCAACTGGTGGAACTCCGGATTATACCTATCTGTGGGATGACCTTGCAGCACAGACAACTGCAACAGCCAATAATCTGGCAGCAGGTACCTACAATGTTACTGTTACCGATGAAAACGGATGTACTGCTACGGACCAGGTGACCATTACCCAGCCCGCTGCTGCCCTCACTGCTTCCATCAATGTCCAAACCAATG
>JBOWAX010000009.1:0-9521 GCA_050864255.1 Dehalogenimonas sp. | reverse complement strand
AGTGCCTGAAGTCTTGCTGTATGTGACTGATCCGCAATTATCGGTTGCAACAGGGACCATTGCCTGTGCTGCTGTTATTCCCGCTGCATCGCTGCATTCTACTGAAATATCCAGTGCATTGGCTAAGGTTGTCCACGTCGGCGAGGTTACATCCGTGATCGTGATTACCTGCGTGAATGTTGAACTTGGATTATTGCATGCGTCATAAGCTACCCATGTGTTGGTATAGGTGCCGGTTGCCCCGCAAGTTCCAGGAGCAAAAGTGCCTGAAGTCTTGCTGTATGTGACTGATCCGCAATTATCGGTTGCAACAGGGGCCATTGCCTGTGCTGCTGTTATTCCCGCTACATCGCTGCATTCTACTGAAATATCCAGTGCATTGGCTAAGGTTGTCCACGTCGGAACAGTAGTATCATCAATCGTAATTACCTGCGTCTTGGTTGATGTGTTTCCACAAATATCCTGTACAGTATATACCCTGTTAACTAAAGTCGGACAAGTACCTGATTTAGAATCTGCATAAGTGATACTTACACTTGAACAGTTATCGGTTGCAGATCCACCTTCAGCAGCATATTGTGATTCGCTTATAGTGGTTGCCGAACTGCTGAAAGGCAGATTTACACCAATTGTCCGGAAGTTATCCCAGTAGATATTGTATGTTACACCAGGTGCATCAGTATTATGACCCTGAAGTATCATATTTCCGATACTTACTGAATTGTTGGATGGTAATGTTAGTGTAAGATCACCGACCGTGTAAACAAAACTTGAGCCAACAAGATGAATGGATAGTGTTTGCCAGGTATCATAGGCAAAACCTGTTGGTAATCCCATATCAACCCATCCGGCAGCGTCATTCCATCCTCTGAATCTCGGTGTCCCACCTTCAGAAGAGAATTCAATAATCGGATAGAAACTGATAGCATTGGATGCATCTAATGCAGTTCCCCATAAGCCTGCCATCCTTCTGCCGGTTGTTGCCCAATCGGAAGGTACATACAAATCTATTGCAAGACTTAATGCCCCCGGCGTGTCATACTTCCTGCCCTGCGTGTTATAGAAAGCGGTGTTGTATCCTGTAGGCCTGCAACTTTGGCAATCTGCTGCATTGATTTCATGTTTTAACCTGTCAGCATCCAGGTAATTCTCAACACTGAAAGCGTGTGGTGCATAACGGTCAACATAATAGGTGTTAGGTGCCTGAGTTGTTGCAACAAGGATTTGTTTGGATTCGGGCAATGCGGTCAATTCACTACAACCCTCAATGGTCCTGTCAGCGGGGCCGGTCATGGCTGGTGCAGTGTTATCGGTTACAGTGAACACCTGGTCAACAGAAGTGAATTTCCCACATGCATCTGTAATGGTGTATGTGCGGGTGATGGTTCCGCTGCAGTTGCTGCCAACCAATGCTCCGGTTGTTGAAGAAACCGTTAAGTCAAGTTGAGCAGAGCAATTGTCGCTTGCTGTTGCACCAGTTAAAGCCAGAAATTCGCTTATTGTTGTTGCCGCTACCGGAATACCAACTGAGCATTCAATGTCCGCAGTTGATGGTGCAGTTACTAATGGTGCTGTGTTGTCTTTAACAGTAATTATCTGCACCTGATTTTCTGCGGGATTTCCACAGTTGTCAACAAGGCTCCAGGTACGGGTAATAATTACTGAACATGGATTGGTTGAATTCACTACATCACTGAATGTAGCTTCACCAACTCCGCAGTTGTCTGCTTCGTTTATAACATCACCCGTAGCAGTAACACTTGCATCATATCCACAGCTAGCATCCCTGTATATTGTCAGGTTGGCAGGTGCTGAGAAGGTAGGAGGAGCCGTTTCACAACCAACCGACCCATTGATGTAATAGTGCGCTGTCGGATCATCGCAGAAAGGTACAAAATCCGGAGGGCCTGAGCCGAATTCACACCAGACATCATAAGTGTCGTCCCATGTAAGTGCCGAATAGCCCGTTGAATAATTAAATTTCAGTGTTATTAATGTTGAACCAGCATGCAGAGTGCTCGAAGATGTAAGATCTTTGCCGATTTTGATAAATGCCTGACTGCCTCCTTCATGTGCAATAACATCAAAGTTTGTAAAGGTAATACCACCGTCGGTATTTGTAAAACCATTAAATGTCATTACATTTTTATCGTAATTCAAGGTCAATGAAAGCACACCTACATCATTAAAGTCAGTAACAGTAACCGGAACTTCAATCACACTATTTGTACAAGAGGCTATGGTAGCAGCAGTTACCACCGGACCCAGGTAAATGCTGGCACTACCGGTTCCTACATTTGAGCAGCCGTCACCATCCTGAACAGAGGTTACGGTGTAGGTGGTATTTACGGTAGGATTGACTGTAACAATCTCCGGGTTATTGGTTGTTGTGACAGGAACTCCTCCATTGATGCTGTATGTGAAAGGAGAGGTTCCGGTAAATTCAATGGAAAGGTCTGCTCCGGTTGATCCATAACATATGGAGGTTGTCCCGCTGATCGTTGCAGTCGGCGGTGTCCTGTTACCCTGTACTTTCAGGATGAAGGTTACCATGGTTTCACAACCTGACTGGTCAACGATAGTGCCGGATACAGTGTATGTTCCAAATGGATAATCACCCGGTATGGTCATGTCATTATCTGTACTGAGAATAGCATACTTGGCGGCATCAACAAGCTGTACCGTGTTTCCTTTAATAAGGGCAAACGGATTGGTTCCGTTGGCTGCGGCTATCAGGTAGCTCAGGTATGGCTCAGGAACACCACTGGTATTATAGAAATCTGCCAGTTCAGTTGGGGTTACTCCTGCCAGGTCTGTAATGTATAATCCGAAATACTCACTGGCCAAAGGCTCACTTGAAGTGGTTCCTGAGTTAAACTGCAGCAGGAAGTCAGTATCTGCATCGCTGCAGACCAAATCAAGAATATAGCCCGAAGCCAGGTCGCCATCCATTGGTTCGTTGTTGGCTGTGAATCCGGTAACATTGAGCACAGGTGCTGTTCTGTCGCCTTCTACCTTCAGGATAAAGGTGACGGGTGTCAAACAACCACCAAGGTCCTTTATTGTACCTGAAACAGTATAGGTCCCGATCGGATAATCACCCGGTATGGTCATGTCTGTATCAATGTTTTGGATAGCATACTTAGCAGCATCAACAAGCTGTACCGTACTTCCCTTGATAAGGGCAAACGGATTGGTGCCATTGGCGCCTCCTACCAGGTAAGTCAGGTATGGTTCCGGCACGCCCCTTGCTATATAGTAGGCTTCCAATTCAGTAGCAGTCACTGTCGAACTGGTAAGGTACAAGCCAAAGCACTCGCTTGACAAAGGTTCGCTGGATACGGTACCTGATGCAAACTGTATCAGTTGATCATCATCTGCATCGCTGCAGTCCAAATCCAGAATATAGCCAGTTGCCAGGTCCCCAGGCATCCCTGCGCCATTGGCTGTAAAGCCCGTAACGGTAAGCAAGGGAGCGGTTCTGTCACCTGTGACAACAAGTTTGTAAGCCACAGAAGATTCTCCACAACCCTGATCTTTGATAATACCAGAAACTGTATAGGTTCCAAATGGATAGTCACCCGGAATGGTCATATCAACGTCAGCCCCGCCAGCAATAAAATGCTTGGCGGCATCAACCAATTTTAGAGAGCTTCCGTTAATGAGCGCAAATGGTTCGTTGCCATTGGCAGCATTGATCAGGTAATCTATATAAACCTGAGGTGCGCCACTGGCATTGTAGTAAGCTTCCAGATCAGCCACAGCTACTCCACTCAAACCGTTGAGGTATAAACCAAAGTATTCATTTTTAAGTGGCGCATTGGATGTCGTTCCTGCTGCAAATTGTAGCAGGAAGTCGGTGTTGGCATCGCTGCAGTTAAGGTTCAGGGTGTAGCCATCGTTTAAGTTACCAGCCATTGGTGTGCCATTGGCGGTGAAACCTGTGACAACAATTGTCGGTATGGTTAAATCCTCAGTCGAAGAAGCGATTACTGTATTGTTGACAAATAAATCTTTGGAGATGATTGATTCAATCAGTACAGTGGTGCTGAATGGTGCCGGGTTATTGGCGGGATTGATAATAATGATCTCATAGTTTTCAATTTCACCACCATAATTGGCATCGAAATTTGCCGGTGTTGCACCAGGAATCAGATCTGTGTACCAGAATGGTCCAACAGTAGTTGGTGACCAACCGCTAACTTCAATGTTGCCATCTCTTTTAATAGTAATTGTTGTTCCTGTAGGTAATACATTGGCAAGTGTGAACCTTGAGTTGATCTTGTAAGGTTCAGCCACAATTACTGGAGGAATGCTTGGTGGGAAGGTTGCAGTAAGCAGGCACAAATCTCCTGCAAGCGTTGTGTTGTCTATCACGTATTGCAGTGCTGCTGCTTCGTCTGCCGGAATAGTAAACGGCAGGTCGATTTCAGCAAGGACTAAAGGAGTGGCAAAGTTATCTTTTGAGATGATTGATTCAACTTTCACACTGGCGTTCAGCGCGAGCGGGTTGCCGCCACCACTATTGATGGTGATATTGTACAACTCGATCCGACCACCGTAAGCAGCGTCAAAATCTGCCGGAGTAGCTCCCGGGAACAAATCAGTGATCCAGAATGGGCTGGCCGGAATTGGTACGTTGGTAACGTATGGGTATGGTCCGCTGCCGTTGACAGTGATCTGAATGCTAACTGTGCTCCCTGTTGGCAAGGCTTCACCCGATAATGTCATTCGCGAGTTAATCTTGTAAGGTTCTGCGATGATTACCGGAGGAATGCTGGTTGGGAAGGTAGCCGTCAGGGCAGCCAGTGTGCCTGTAAGTGTGGTGTTGTCCATCACATATTGCAGGGCTGCGGCCTCGCTTATTGCCACTACCCATTCGCCTGATGACTGTGTAAAGGTTGTATTACAGCTTGCATCTTTTGCCCAGCGGGTATAGGTTGTTGTTACTGTTAAACCTGCCGGTGGATCGAAGGTTGCCGCATCTGAATTTGCAATTGATATTCCGTTTGCACGCCATTCGTAAGTGATGTCTTCATCGCCACCGGCGGCAAGTGTTGTACTTCCAATCAGACCTGGGTCGCCTAAGTAAGCTATAGCCTCTCCTGTTGTTGCAATTGCTCCTGCTGTAAATTGCTGAAATACAGTTACAGTTCTCGTTACCTCTACTGCTGGATTGCCGGCAGCATCAGTTACATTATAGGTAACAATATAGTTGCCCGGAGTATTGATATCAACAGGATTGTATGTTACAATATTGCCTGTAATATCACCATCATATAAATCATATGCTGTTGCACCGGCATCAGTGTAGTTTGTTCCCAGGCATACCGACACATTGCTGTTTCCATTTAAAGTAATTACAGGAGGTGTTGCATCGGTCGTAAAGTTCAACGTTAACAGCGTGCTGTTACCCAATATATCGGTAAAGGTAGCCGTGATGGTTTGAATTCCATCTGTGAATGTGGGTACGAATGTTTGTCCGGCATAATTCCAAATTCCAGATCCATAAGCCATATACCCATTTTCAACATCATTAATAAATACAGGAACATTTGCAGTATTCAGGTTAAGGTCTGTCACTATAAGGCTGAGTCCCTGCAATTGATCAACACCATTAAATGAAAGTGGTGTGGTAATCGTATAGACATTACCTGCCTGTGTGGCTATAAGACCTGATGGATACAATGTAGTGTACATCGTTAATGTGCCTCCTGCCGGTGGGGTTGCATCGGTCGTAAAGTTCAGGGTTAACAGCGAACTATTGCCTAATAGATCGGTAAAGGTGGCCGTAACGGTTTGAACACCGTCAATGAATGTTGGTGCACTGGTTTGTCCTGCATAATTCCATATTAAATTAGCGAGATCATATTGCATGTACCCATTTTCATTTCCATTAATAAACACAGGAACATTCGCTGTATTCAGGTGAACATCTGTAACCACTATGCTGATATTCTGCAATTGATCAACGCCATTAAAAGACAGCGGAGTGTTTATTGTATAAACATTACCTGCCTGTGTGGCTATAAGACCTGTCGGATACAATGCAGTGTACATCGTTAAAGTGCCACCTGCCGGTGGGGTTGCATCGGTCGTAAAGTTCAATACAAGTGGTGTAGTATTCCCTGCATTATCAAGGAAAGATGCTGTTATTGTTTGAACACCGTCTGTGAATGTCGGCGCACTGGTCTGTCCGGCATAGTTCCAGATACTATTTACTGCATCATACTGCATATACCCATTCTCATATGTATTGATAAATACAGGAACATTCGCCGGATTCAGGTTATCATCTGTAACAACTATGCTAAGTCCCTGGAATACATCAATACCATTAAAGGACAGCGGAGTTGTTATCGTATATAGATTACCTGATGGAGTGGCAGTAAGTCCCGACGGATATAGTTGCGTTGTCATGGTCAACAAGCCACCTACCGGTGGGGTATTGTCGCACGCAACTGAAGGTTGGAAACCAATGCCCTGATCATCATCGATACCACTTGTCAGCCAGGGCGTAAAATCTACGTTACCTTGAATTAGTGCAGCTACTTCAGCGGGTAACGTTGTGCCGTACCAGTTGCAGGTGGCATCAACCAGTGTTCCGGTTACATTCTTTATTCCGAAGTCAGATGATGTAAAACTGTTGTTATTGATTGCCACTGTTCCGGCTCCGGCATTGTCTTCCACCATTACGCCGACTGCATCCGGCAATTCCGGAGAAACCTTATGGTCAACCAGATTGCTGATGGCGTTTCCGGTTACGTTTGCTTCAGGTGTTTCTCCTTCGAGACCAATAGCATGTGCCCAGAGGCCTTCGAGGCCGGTTATCTCGTTGTCACGAATGATAGGGGCATTTGCTTTTCCTGAACCGGAGGAAGAAGCGCCGGTGTTTACAATAATACCATAAGCGCCTTTACCGCCCAGGTTGCCTGAAGCCCATGGAAGAATGCAGGCATATACATTGCTGATGGTATTACGTTCAATAACCAGGTTGCTGACATCAAAGTTGGCATTAGACCAACCTACACCAATGGCGGCGGCGGAGCCGTTTGAGGTAGCAGGAAGATTTTCACCTCCGCGGATATTGCTGAAGCAGTTATCGGCAATATAGACATTGTCGACTGCCGCAGTATTCGATGAGACTGCGATCGCATGCGTATTATTGCTCAGGACCGGCAAAGTACCAATGTGATGAATATTATTATTTATAATTGAAAGGTCACTTCTGCCATCTGAAGCAATGGCATTGTTGCCGGCTGGATTGGTAATTTCAAAACCGTCGAGGGTAACCCCATCGGCCGATACACTTACAACCACACCCCCGGAACCATTGAGGATGGTTTCGGTACCTCTTGGCCCGGTACAGGCAACCCCCACATTGGCCCCTTTCAGGGTAATGCCTTTATTTACATTCAGGTTTTCTGCGAAAGTGCCCGGGGCAACATTAACGATAAAGTTTGCTGAAGCAGCATCAATACCACGCTGGATTGAAGGAGTCGTGTTGGGTGCTAAAAAGCTGTTTGCCGTTACAAAATCATTGTTTGCTTTGACAGTTACAAATCCAAGAGTAGCCAGGTCAATCTTATGGTCAATCTTGTCTTCTGTGGCGAATAAATCAGTTAAAGTCATTACAGACCCTAATTTTGTATCAAACAAAACTGCCGTTGCATCAATGTTACCTGCAGGTACATCTGTTCCGTTTGTCCTTAAAACAAAATACTTCGGTGCACCAGTAACTATTGCCTGTGGAGTTGCTCCGCTGAAACTTATAGTAGCATCCTTACCTTCAACCAGGAATGCAGCCATTCCTGTTGCCGACCCTGAAATAGCAGTTCCGGAAACATTAACAGCAACTGTAGCGTTATTTGAATTAAGATCGTTATCCTTTACGTAAATACCTGCTATAAGAGGATTTGTGATTGTTCCGCCATTAAGGATATATGAACTGTTGCCTGCATTTGAATTATATCCATCATAGTTATTCGCAAAAACACCATAATCACAGTTAATGAATGTATTTGCTCCGATTGCCAACGGGGTGGTAGTCGGGTTGTTCCAAAGGTTGATACCAGCCATGGCACCGGAAACTGTGTTATTTGAAACTAACACACTTGCTGCCTGTCCGATAGAACTTATCTCAATACCACTATTAATAGTAGAACCCGAAACAGAAGTAACAGTGTTTCCAGTAATTGAAACCGGAGTTGCTGAACCATAGGCCAGGTTGTTCCAGATACCAATCTTATATGACTGAATTACATTTCCAGACCAGACCGGATTCACATTACCGGTATTTGCCAGGTAATTATTCTCTCCACCCTGGATTCCTTTCCTGACATTGGTCATATGGTTGTTCGTAATATCTGCATAGGTGTTGTTACCTGTATAAACTCCGATACCAAAACCTGCTGTAGGACTTATATTATCGATTTTATTGTCATTTATAACATTGCCTGAGGTCATTGAACCGGCGTCGTCTGCCAAAATAACACCAACTGTTGCTATGTTCTGGATAATATTATTTTTGATCCAAACATTAGCCTGGCCAGTAAAATCAACAATACCCATACTTACATTGTAATCGCCGGTGCCACCAAAAGATGGATTATCTCCATCTAATGTAAGACCATCAATTACAATATTATCAGCAGTTAATAAGATTAACTGTGAAGACCAATCTGTCGGACTGTTTGTAGCCGGGTTTATTATTGCCTCTGCAATACGGGATCCTCCATTGGGAGAAATACCTGCATTAGGCCCATTAATGGTCAACGATTTATTGACAACAACATTCTCAACATATGTTCTTGCGCTCACTTCAATTACATCACCTACAATGGTTGTGGGTGCATCAATGGCTGACTGGATGGTCATAAAACTTCTGTCTGGATCATTGGTGACATTCACTACCGGGCCAATACCCAGGCAATTCATTGGGCTGGCAGAGGTAGAGAATGGCAGGAACTGAATATCACCTGACACTTTAGCAGCAACCGCATAAGCATCGGTTGTATTATACCAGTTGCAGGTAGCATCCACAGGTCCGTTATCAATTCCGGTGGCAAGTATTGCATAAACTGAATTGCTGAAACTATTCCCGGTAACCAGCGCGTCTGATACATCTCCGTCCTGGAATGCGACACCCACCGGAACATTGCTTGTGAAACTGTTTCCCGAAATATACAAGTTCGCAGCTTCCCATGTATCATTGGCTCTAGTGATGGCAATGCCTACGCCTGGATTGGATCCGTTCGTGGGTAAATTGGAGAACTCGTTGTTCTGAATCTTTACAGCATAATCACTACCGCCAGTTGTCCAGCTTGCAGGATCTTCAATTAAGACACCAAATCCAGGATATGGTCCGGCAGCCACCATGTCATAGAATTTATTGCCGGTAATTTCAATATTCGCCAGTGCGCTGGTCCAGCCGGAAGGAAGGTATGCACCGGCGCCCCAGAAATCTATGCCACCGACCATCCCATGGAACCAGTTGTCGCGGATAATAACCTTGGCAGGAG
>JBOWAX010000008.1:0-9789 GCA_050864255.1 Dehalogenimonas sp. | reverse complement strand
CTCCTGCCAAGGTTATTATCCGCGACAACTGGTTCCATGGGATGGTCGGTGGCATAGATTTCTGGGGCGCCGGTGCATACCTTCCTTCCGGCTGGACCAGCGCACTGGCGAATATTGAAATTACCGGTAATAAATTCTATGATATGGTGGCTGCCGGTCCGTATCCGGGATTTGGTATACTGATTGAAGACCCTGCAAATCGGGTCAATGCTGGCAATGATTATGCAGTGAAGATAGAGAACAATGAGTTTGCCAATTTACCCACGAATGTATCAACATCCACCCCTGGTGTAGGAATTGCGATTACCAGGGCAGATGATATCTGGGAAGCCGCCAATGTTTACATATCCGGCAATAGTTTTTCAAGCGATGTTACGGTTGGTGTCGCATTCCAGGATGGAGATGTATCAGACGCGCTGGTTACCGGGAATAGTTTCAGCAATTCAGTTTACGCAATACTTGCTACCGGAATTGACAACGGACCTGTGGATGCTACCTGCAACTGGTATAATACAACCGATGCTTATGCGGTTGCTGCCAAGGTATCAGGCGATGTTCAATTCCTGCCTTTCTCGACTTCAGCAAGTCCTATGAATTGCCTGGGAATTGGTCCGGTAACTGTATGGGACGATACCCATACAACGCTTATAAGTAGTCACATGGAAATCCAGAGTGCAATTGATGATCCATCGACATTGGATAACTGTATCATTACAGTTGCTCCCGGTATTTATAAACAAGAATGGATTTACGTTGATAAATCAGTTAAAATACATGGACCTAATCTCGGAATTCCAGGTGTAAGCAGCACTCGTGGAAGTGAGGCAATTCTTCGTTTCCCTGATGATACTGAGGGATGGTCTGGCATTTTTTACATTGTTGCAGATAATGTTGTTGTTGATGGCTTCACCATCAGTGATGAAGGAGGTCTTTCTTCAAATGAATTTACAGGAGTGTTCAGCTATCAGGCAAGCAACACCCAAATTTCCAACAATATTATAGATGGATTCAATTACATCTCATTGTGGATGCATGGCGATGGAAATCCTGCTGTAACTCCAAGGTTTTCCTCTGTTATTGGTAATTACTTGGTTAATAATCATGGTTTGTACCACACTGTCTACTTGCAGGGGATTGGAGGTTCAGTAACTAATAATACGGTAGAAAACTGCGCTGCGGGTTTGCAAATTCAACCCTATGCTCAACCTCTTGGAGGAACCGTTGAAAATAATAATTTTCAAGCATATGTAAACGGGATGTATCATAATTATGCAAGTCTTGGATCCGGCAATTGGACTTACTCAAATAATTCAGTGTCAGCCGTCGTACCTCCTTCTGGTGGAAAAAGCGCAACCAACAAAGGGATTGGGAAAAAGGCCAAAGAACTTGGAATTATTCTTCCAGATAATCAGGACGCTGCCCTTGATTTATCTAAATCCACATATGATTGGATCGGTATTCATGTGAGGACACATGGAACATCAGGGTCTGGCGCCGCTCCGGAAGTTGAGTTCACTTCAGGAAATAATGTTGACGGAACAACTGCATTAACTGATCCATATTGGAATGATGTTATAGGCCTTCAGTTCAGAAACACTGGCAACAATGCACTTACAAAATTCTATAACAACGGCATTTCGAATGTTGATTATGCAATAAAGGTGTATAACGATGCCAATAATAATTCATTGGTTGATCTTGACAACAATAATTTTAGCAATTATAGCTATGCGATTCTTGTTGAACCAGATATGGACATTGATGCTTCAAGTGGAAATACTTACAATGGTATTGCTTCCAATTCTGCAACAACTATTGAGTTGTTCACCATTGAAGATGCAATCATCCATAAAATCGATGAAAGTTCGAGAGGGCTGGTTACTGTTAAAACAGGCGAACTTTTTGTAACTCCGTTGAGTTATGCCGGAGCAAATACAACGCCACTGATACAGCGCGGTATTGATGCCGCTTCTGCAGGCTTTATCGTTAATGTTGCTCCCGGCACATTCGCCGAAAACCTGAATGTTAATAAAGGGGTTACCCTGAAGGGTGCCAATGCAGGAGTTGCATGCGGAAGCCGGACTGCAGAAAGTATCCTTGCACCTGCTTCCGGCGTACCGGTAACTATTGGCGCTGATGGTGTGACTCTCAACGGCTTTGAGTTGACAGCACCTTCATCATTCTATGGCATTATTGGTTCAGGTTACAGCAACCAGCATATCCTGTTCAACAACATCCATGATGTTGGCACAACTGCCAGCGGAGCCAATGTTCATTCAATCATCAACATGATACCTAACGGCACTGCTACAGAGAATGTAACCATTGCTGACAACTGTTTTAACAACATCAGCAGTTCGTTGCTTACCGGATACAGCGCTTCCGCCATTGGTATTCTGCAATCAAGTTCTACCGGCACACTTACCGGCCTGAACATTGAGCGGAACACCATCAGCAATGTTAATGTTAATACCGGCAACTGGCCAACCGGAAAGATTGCTTACGGTATTATTATTAATGTTGGCAGTGCAAACTATGCATCAACAAATGGAAAAGTTGTAGATGCGCTGATCAGTGCCAATGAAATATCAGGCTTATCTGGCTTTATATCCACCGGTATCGCTTTGGAAGGAAACACTGAAGATGCAATCGTTCAGAATAATTATGTTGCAAACCTTTCAGGAAACAAGGTAGCAAACCGCGCAGGCGGAGGCTATGACCTGCAGGGCCTCAAGTTTGAAACCAACAGGTTTGTTGAAACTTGTACGGTTGCAAATAACAGTTTTGCAACTGATACCTATACTCATGGAACCATAAATGGCGCCGGTTATGCCGTTGCCAACTATGTTCCGTCAGCAAATGGTGGTGTTTTGACTCTTGGCTGCAACTGGTATGGTACGGAAGTATACAATGAAATTGTAGACAATGTAGATCTCACAGGCAGGATCTTAAACAAAGATGGTTGCGAAACTTCATTTGTGCCTTACCTGGTGAGTGGCGCTGACAATGAAACCACAACTATCGGATTCCAACCCACCCCCGGAACTTGTGAAGGCGAGCCGGTTGTAATCGCATCAGCCGTTCCGGCACATATTTATTGTGGTGGATCCACTGGCTCGATTCTTGTTAACTTCAGCGGTGGCTCACCAAATTATAACATCGACTGGGGCAGTGGAAATGCAACGGGTATCACAGGCAGTCCATACACTATCTCAGGGCTGGGTGCCGGCTCCTATACCATTACCGTTACGGATACCTATGGTTCTTCCGATATGATTACAGCCGAGGTGCTTTACCTGCCTGTTACAAATGCATCTGACATGCCAAATACTTATTATCCAAGTATTCAGGCAGCCATTGATGCTACAACTACAGATAATGGTGAAATTATCACAGTATGTGCAGGAACTTATGCTGAAGATATCATTGTTAATAAATCTCTGGACATCAGGGGACCAAATTTTGGTATTTCACCTAATGGTGGAACAAGGGTTGCTGAAGCTATCATTGTTCCGGCAACTTCCGACCCGGATATTAATACAGGAGGACAAATAATGTATCTGGAAAATAGCGCCAGCGGTTCATCCATAAAAGGATTTACTTTCGACGGTGACAATCCGGTATTGACAAGTGGCGTTTCAATGAATGGGGCAGATGTAGATGTCTTGGAAGCAATTTCTGGTTATGATGGTCTTAGTAACGTAAACATTAGCAATAACATCATCAAAAACCTGAACTACGCCGGAATTGACTTCTACAATTACACAAATAGTGGTGCTGCAACCACCGGTAATACTATTGAAAACAACCTGTTTGACAATATTGTTCCAGCTCAGTATGGTGTTGCAATTCTAATTTACAACAACTGCTATACGAATATTACAAACAATGTGATGACACGTGTACGCGTTGGTATCCAGACGGGTAACTTCTACCAGGCTGACCCTGGAAACAGTAGAAGTATTAGCAACAATAACATTCAGACAAGTCGTCGTGGTATCTTCCACAACCTGGCATATTCAAATGCCTCGACATTTACAATTTCCGGAAATAGTATAACCGCTTCTTCAACTGGTTTGGGTACAGACTGGGATGGTATTTTACTTTCTTCATTATCTGTTCCGTCGAATTCTACTAACAACACTATTACAGGACCAGTATCAGCTTTAAGTTCACAAGGATATGAAATCTGGAATGTGAAGAGTAATGCACCAGCTTCAATTATAGGTGGAAGCGTTACTGGTGTTGATATCGGTGTTTTTGCCAACAACTTTGAAGGCTATAGTAGCAATGGTGGTGATGGCGCCCATGCAGTTGTCAGTGGTGTAACAATTACCCCCAAAACTGGTGGAGTTGGTGTGAAAGCTTATGACAGCCCATCTTATACCGGTGCAACTTCAGCACTTGTTAGTATTGAAGTTAAGGACAATTGTTCTATTTCAGGTGCAGCAACCGGTATTCTTGCCGAAGGCTCAGACGCCTCTGTAACCGTTACAAACAACCTTGCAACAATTACCGGCAATGATGTTGGTATTCTTGTTAAAGACGGCGCCGACCTTGCCTCAGTTACAGGCAATACCATCACCAACAATACCCTTGGCGGTATCATCATTGAATCAACCGCCGGAACAATAGGTCTAATCAACAACAACACCATCAGTGGTAACGGTTATACTGTTGATGCAACCCATGGTCTTGGCCTGAAAAATGAAAAAGCCACTGTTGTTGATGCAAAGAACAACTGGTGGGGCGATGCCTCAGGGCCTTACAACATGCCTAACAACACCTGCGGACTTGGAAATGCAGTGGTGGGATTGGTTGACTTTATGCCATGGTGGACAACCGAAAGCGGTGGTTCGAGCCCAGAACTGCTGGTTCATAACGTCACCAAAGGCACCTGGTATTGCAAGATTCAGGATGCCATTGATGATGCAGATGCCTACAATACAATTGCGCTTGCTGTCGGCAACTATTATGAATCTGACATCACCATTAACAAGGATGGCCTCATTCTGCAAGGTGCCGAAGAAGCCAGCACTATAATCAATCCTGACCCGGCCAAAACCGACAGTCATGATTGCTCACCTTTAGGAGGAACCGCGCACCATGGTATTATCATCAAGGCACAGCATGTAACTATTCAGGATTTGACAGTTGATGGAGGAACAGGGCAGGGTTACCGCATGGGTATCACCACCGATTATTGGTCAGCCTCAACCTACAATGATGCTAAAATCGAGAATGTTACTGTAAATAATATATGGTACCGAGGTATAGTTCTGCGTAAAAACGGCTCAATAACCACCGGGCACAAAGTACTTGGCACTACCGTAGCCAATGGCGGTTGCGATGAGCAGGGTTTTGCAATTCTCGGATTTAATGCAAGCAATATTGAGATCAAGGAATGCTATGTTGAAGATTGGAAGAATGGTATAGCCACCGGAAATTATACCGGTACATCAAGCACATGTGATATTCAGGATAATATTGTAGTTGATGTCGATTACCAGGCTTATACCCTTACCCTGAATGGTGCCGGAAGTACATTCGATGGGAACACAGCAACATTTAGCAGTACATCCAATGAAGGAACTGCGCTCGTAACCTACCAGGATGAAATCACCCTGACCAACAATATCTTTACCGGTGCGAAGTATGGCATCTCGGTTGGCTATCAAACATTGGCCAAGGATAAACTGGTTATTGGCGCAGGTAATGTGATAACTGGTCCGGGCACAACTGTTGCAGGTTCAATTGGTATTGACGTTTCAGATTATTCATGGGCTGGTGCGGCTCGTAACTTTACCATGACCGGTACAACCGTTACAGGATATGAAACCGGAGTCTTCATAGATCCCCAATCGGGAATGACGTGCAATGCTGACATTAATCTGAATAAGATTTATGGTAACGCATTTGGTATTCAGAATGATTTTGCCACTGCTGTTAACGCAACCCAAAACTGGTGGGGCGCAAATACAGGGCCAACCTATGCTGGCAATCCTTGCGGAACCGGCGATGCCATTTCTGCCAATGTGCTCTACAACCCCTGGAGAAATGAGTCGCTGGATACCGATATCTATCAGCTGGAAGCATTCAGTTTATCCGAAAATTCTTCCATCTGCGCCGGTGGCACTGCGGATATTACCCTGAGTGGCTCACAAACCGGAGTTCAGTATGATCTTTATAAAGATGGAACATTTGTTTCAGAAGAATCAAAAACCGGAACCGGCA
The DNA here is from genome assembly GCA_050864255.1 of Dehalogenimonas sp. Classification (GTDB taxonomy): domain Bacteria; phylum Chloroflexota; class Dehalococcoidia; order Dehalococcoidales; family Dehalococcoidaceae; genus Dehalogenimonas. The sequence goes on along the minus strand of JBOWAX010000008.1, from coordinate 3,555 downwards.
ACCCGCTAATATGGACGGTTTCCACCGGCTCAAATGCCACTTACACGGTGAAAGCCCTGAACACTGTGAATAACTGCGAGTTGGATATGACCGGAAGTACTGGAATTTACGTGGGACCAATTACAACTTTGACTTCGGTTGAAGATGCCTGCCCCGGAAGCGTTATAGACATACCTGTAAAGGTTAAATCATTTGCTGAGGTAGGAACCGTTTCTCTAACGATAAAGTATGACCCTCTGAAGCTGTCTTACATCAGTTCAACGACAAATCCGGGGATGATGAGCAATTTTGGAGTAACCAATTTGGAATCAACAGGCACGTTGTATGTTACAGGCTTTCTTGAGACTGCTTCAGCAATGCCCGTTACTTTGCCTGATGATGCGGTTTTGTTTACACCTACTTTCACTTATCACGGAGGGACTACTGCATTAGAATTTGATGATCCTGAGGATGATCCATCATACTGTGAATATGGTTTTGGTGATTGGCCTGATTTTACTCCATTCTGTGATATACCTACCGGCACTTACTACATCAACGGAACCATCACAGAAGATCTGACACAGCCGACGGCCTTATGCCAGAACATCACCATTCAACTGGATGCCACCGGCAATGCTACCATTACCCCTGCCCAGATCGACAATGGTTCGACCGACAATTGCGGCATTGCCAGCCTTACACTGAATAAGACAGACTTTACCTGTGCGGATATTGCAACAAATCCAAACCCTGTAATTCTTACAGTTACAGACAACAGTGGCAACACCAGTAAATGTAATGCAACTGTGACTGTTCAGGATGTAACGCCACCAACAGCGCTTTGCCAGAACATTACGGTTCAGTTAGATGCTGACGGAGAGGCTGTAATTACTGCTTCCCAGATTGATAATGGATCAAGTGATGCATGTGGAATAGCTTCTATGACGGTTAGTCCAAATACATTTAACTGCAATAGTATGCAGGTGTCACCTGTGCTTAATGATTTGATAATTTCTGAGTATGTGGAAGGTAGTTCAAATAATAAGTATATTGAGATATATAATGGAACTTCTTCTGCAGTGAATCTTGCTGATTATGAATTGCATCTTTATGCTAATGGGTCTGCTTCACCTTCCACTTTATCATCTACCCTTTCAGGAACATTAGCATCCGGAGCAAATATAGTTTACAGAAATAGCAGCGCTACTGTTTACACAGGAACAACTACATCACTTTCAGCAATTAACTTCAATGGTAATGATGCTGTTGCCCTGTATAAAACTTCTACAGCAAGCTTCGTAGATATTTTTGGGGTTATTGGGGATGCTAGTCAGCCAAATTGGAGCTTAGGCGGTAATACTACAATCAATAAAACCTTACGCCGCAATCCCAATGTAACACAGGGGATCACTGTTAACCCTTCGGGGACCGGAGCTGGTGCATTTACTACCCTTGCTACAGAATGGACCCAGTATGATCAGGATGATGTTTCAGGTCTTGGTTCACATAGCCTGGCAACTTCTGCAGATAACCCGGTTACGCTTACCGTAACCGACGCCAACGGCAATTCTTCAACTTGCAATGCTACCGTAACCGTTGTGGATATTATTGACCCAGAAATCACTTGTCCGGCAGATATTACCCAGGACAACGATCCGGGCAATTGCGGAGCAGTGGTGACCATTAATGATGCAACAGCAACCGATAATTGTACGGTGGTATCGGTTAATGGCGTGAGAAGCGACGCGCTGGCATTGGATGCTGCGTATCCTGTTGGAGAAACGACCATTACCTGGACAGCAACCGATCCTTCGGGGAATACAGCAAGTTGTGCGCAGACCGTCACCATTACCGATAATGAGGCTCCGGTAATTGCCTGTCCGGCCAATGTAACTGTTCAGGTAAATGCCAGCAGCAATCCTGCTGCTACCGGTTTTGCCACTGCAACGGATAATTGTTCGACAGCACCTGTTGTTACTTTCAGTGATGCCTGGGCACCCGGAAGCTGCACCGGCACCGGAGTGATAACCCGCACCTGGACAGCTACCGATGAATCACTGAACACTGTCAACTGTGAACAGACGATAACGGTGACTGATAACTACACGCCGGCTATTACCTGTCCTGGCGATATTACCCTGGACAACGATCCGGGCTTATGCAGTGCCGTGGCCACTTTTGCTGATCCGGTTTCATACGATCCGGGTTACAACGAAGGTTGGGAAAGCAGCAGCTATATCAACGGTGACTACCTTGGCTGGACTGAGTATAACAGCAGCGTTATCAGTGTACCAAGCGGCACGAATGGCATTGCTTCAGCTTCGGGTAGTTTCCATGGCTTGACTCAAAATCCGGTAAGTAGCTATACTGGTATATTCTCCAGAATCGGCGGCTATACCAGCTCCTTTGGCAACGGATACCGTGTAAGACAATCGGTTTATATGAATTTGAATGATCCGGCTGTTCTTGCAAACACCTATGGATGGGATCTTTCCTGCGCTTCCAGCAATCAATCCGGCGGCCATCTGCGCGACTTTATCTTCCATACCGCTTCCAATGCCAGTGGCGAGATTCTGGTTGCAGGTAGTAATAACTCCAATTTTGCCAGAAGAAATGATCTTGCTACGCTCAACCATTTCACCATCACCACATCTGGATGGTACATCTTTGAGTTTGTATTCCGCGACAATACAGGCGCCCTGGCCGTAGATCTGAATCTGCTTGATGCCGGCGGTACCGTGCTCTGGACCGAAACCCGCACCAATCCTACTGACTTAATTGCTTCAGTAGTAGGTGGTAACAGATACCTGTGGTTTACCTTCATTGCTGTTGAACATCTGGCAATTGATAATACCAGTATTGAACGGAAGGCGACAGTTACTTCGGATTTTGCAAGTGGTTATGCTTTCCCGGTTGGGACTACAACAGTTACTTATACTGCGACGGATGCTTGTGGTAATGCAACTTCATGCAATTTTGATGTAATAGTTAACGATACCGAACTTCCGGTAATCACCTGTTCGGAAAACATTACCCAGACAGCAGACGAAGGAGTTTGCGGAGCAATTGTGAACTTTGCTGCAACAGCTACCGATAACTGCTCAGCTGTTGTGACCTATAGTCAGGACCCCGGAACTTTATTCCCGGTAGGAACGACCACGGTAACAGCCACAGCTACCGATCCGGCAAACAACACAGATGTATGTACATTTACAGTTACTGTTACCGACAATGAGGCACCCGATATCTCCTGTCCGGAAAACATTACCCAGACAGCCGACGAAGGAGTTTGCGGAGCAATTGTGAACTTTGCTGCTTCAGCTACCGATAACTGTTCAGCTGTTGTGACCTATAGTCAGGACCCCGGCACTTTATTCCCGGTAGGAACGACCACAGTAACAGCCACAGCTACCGATCCGGCAAACAACACGGATGTATGTACATTTACAGTTACTGTTACCGACAATGAGACACCCGATATCTCCTGTCCGGAAAACATTACCCAGACAGCCGACGAAGGAGTTTGCGGAGCAATTGTGAACTTTGCTGCAACATCTACCGATAACTGCTCAG
>JBOWAX010000005.1:0-134670 GCA_050864255.1 Dehalogenimonas sp. | reverse complement strand
AGGATTGGAGGATTGATTACAACGAGGTCAGACCGCACACTTCATTGAAAGGTCAGACACCGAAGGAGTATGCTGAGGCAAGTTCTGGATTCTACTCTGGGATGATACTAAAGGTGGGGTAAGGTCAAAACTCCTTGCTCAGGTTGATATCGATTCAATTGGGAATTACGAGGTAAACCTAAACCCAGGTACTTATATCGTTGACATTAACCGGTTAGGGATTGACCGCAGTTCAGATGTTCCTATACTAATCCAAGTTGACATCGGCGAGATAACCGTACTTGATATAAATATTGACACTGGAATACGGCCTCCATCGCCTGTGCCAGCAGCTCCAAACGATAGCATCGTGACTGCCAAGGTCCTGATTACAAAGAAGCTGATTGAGGGGTCATTGTGGGAAATAACATTCGAAATACTAAATTCTCAAGATGTTGCTGGCTATCTGAATTCTACCAAAGATAAAATAGGCCAAGAAATGACCGTGCTGGCCAATGAAGACGTTTCATGGCTGAAACCTGGTCAATCAATAACTGCAAATGTTAGGCTAGATGGAGATGAACACACTCATTTTTACTACGCTTCTGAGATTCGTTAGTTTTGTGGGAAATGGTTAAGGCCCTCTGAAACGGGATTAGGTTTCCCTTATTCCTGTAATACATTCTTGTGAAACAATTATAGACTTCATATAATGAGACTGAAGATGTCGACACTATCGAAAGGGTAACCCATGAGTATCGTTGGTTTAATAATCGGTATTTTATCCTTCCTTGGATTCCTAATCGGTCTTATTCCCCTATTTGGATGGGCTAACTGGTTTAACATACCTTTTGCGATAGTGGGCTTTATCTTTAGTGCAATAGGATACAATCGGAGCAAAGACCGTGGTTTGAGTGTTGCAGGAATGGTGCTTTGTGGCATCGCGATATGTGTTGGAGGCCTTAGGTTGGTTCTGGGTGGCGGAATCCTATAAATAGTCGCTTGAAACCTTCCAATTATTGAGTTCCCCTTATCCCTGATCAGGCATCCCGATGATTGCCTAGCGCAAAACACCAAAGCGTTGGAAGCTGCACGCAATAACCAGTGGTTGATAGGAGAATAAAATATGTCTCTGACTCCTGAAGAACGAATGAGAATCTACCAAGAAGAAAAATCCCGTATTGAAGCTCAAGAAACCGCACCACAAGAACGATTGGAGTCAGACTCAAAACCCTTGGGCGGATTGAACCCAAACGTTGCGGGATTGTTGTCCTATGTCGGAGGCTGGATTAGCGGCTTCATCTTCCTTATACTCGAGAAGGAGAATAGGTTTGTTCGTTTCCATGCAGCTCAATCAATTATCGTTTTCGGAATCTTAAATGTTATTAGTGTGTCACTTGGTTGGATACCAAGAGTAGGTGGTGTCATTTCCGGCCTTGTGTTAGCCATCAGTCTTGTATTCTGGATAGTATTAATGATTAAAGCCTACCAGGGTGTGATGTATAGGCTTCCGGTGATTGGTGATATTGCTGAAAGCTTGGCTTGGAATAACCAGCCCGGAAAACAACAGGTTGGGAATGAAACTTCACAGCCTTCTCGACATGCAACCTCTTTTACCACGGTGAGTAAAGACCCAGGCGAAAATATTAAAGGGCGATCCGAGTCCAAGTCTGGCAGGATGATTGCCTCAGCATTTGCTATTACATGGAGCATAGTATGGTTGATTATTTTCAATTTCTATCATCAATACTTGGCTTTCTACAATGGCGAAACTGTGGACGGCATTACAACGTGGATTAGGTATCCCGTCTTCACAGAAGACATCAGTCTATGGTTGCCAATTCTGACTCTCACGCTTATGTTGACTATTGTTGTCCATATAATCCTTATCATAATCGACAAATACTTGCTCCGTGAATTGGCTACAATATGCCTGGATATTTTTTCTTTAATCACCGTTCTTGTATTGCTTGTGATCTTTCCTTTCGATTTTAGTGCCATCCCCGATTCTACTGCAGCTGACATTACCCACACTTCAGTAACGATAGTTCTAATGCTCATTTCCGCGGCGATTACAATTGGTATATTAATAAAATCCATTAAATTAATTGCACGCTTGGTCGCAGGAAAGGCGCACTATTCTTCAAGATAACCATAACTCACGGTTCAAATTGCACAAATATCTATGGCAAGTTTGGCCACAAAGCCTATAACCTTGAACCAAATGATGTTAAATACATCAGACCGGACAACGAAGTTTGTGAAAGAACTACTACTCTGATAGGATACACTCCGCCTATGAACAACGACTATTCTCTCCACAGAAAAGCACTGATATTATCTTATTTTACCCTAGCATATAACATTGTTGAATTTATATTATCTATTATCGCAGGAATGCTTTCTGGCAGTATAGCTCTAATCAGCTTCGGTCTTGATAGCTTAGTTGAATCACTATCAGCGGGGATAATGGTATGGCGATTCAGAAATCATGGGAATATATCCGAAGATGAAGAAGAGAGAATTGAGCACAGAGCTGAAAAACTGGTAGGTTATACGTTTTTCATTCTTGCGATCTATATCCTTTATGAATCAATAAAGAAGCTTGTCGTCAGTGAAATACCTGAACCTAGTTTATTTGGTATATTCATCGCTCTGGCTTCAATTATCATCATGCCCGTTTTATACCGTATGAAATATGACACTGGGAAATCTTTGAATAGTAGAAGCTTGATTGCTGATTCCAAAGAAACTCTCGCTTGTGTTTTTCTATCGGTAGCTCTGTTAATAGGCCTGAGCTTCAATTATTTATTTGGTTTTTGGCAGGCAGATCCTATAATTGGATTGGTAATAGCCATATTTCTTATTCGAGAGGGAAAGGAAATTCTAAGTAGCGAAGAGGAGGGAGAATAGTCTTAATACAAATCAAGTGCAACATACTTAAGTATATACGTATATCCGAGTGTAGCATGGTTAGGTTAATTGAGGTTAAGGTATCTTGACATCCGGTTATACGGGGATTAGTATTTTTCTAGGAAGCTAAGACTCGGCGCCTGTATTTGGCCACTTGGGCGTCAGTGAGCTAATAGTGGAACCGACCTAAACGGGTCGGTTTATTCTTTTTAGGAGGTACTGCTTATCAGACGGAATTGGATTTAGATAGACCATTTTTACCCTAGATTAATACACATATGGAGGAGCAAAAATGAAAAGGATACTTGCGGTTCTATTAACCGCGTCTCTGCTGCTCGGTTTGTTAGTGACCGGGGTTCCGGTGGGGGCGGCGACTGAAGCCAATCCTTTAGTGGTGAACCTGATGGCAGGTCAGAACGATGACGCCGGTGATGTCCTGGTCTGGAACGACGGCACCACGCTTTTCGTCGAATACCAAACCAGCGGGGACTGGATTATCACCGAGACACATCTTTACGCGGGAAAAAATGTTTCACCTACCACCGCTCCAGGCCAGTTTCCGTACACTGACTCTAATGCCGTAATGGTGTCCGATACAGTAGTTAGGTACGAGATTGCTTTGAGTGCCATCAGCAATTATGAAATGAAGACTAACAAAAAAGATAAAGCTACCGGGCCCATGATCGCCACTGGAGACCCAGGGGTTGGTCCCGGTTGCGGCATCTACCTGGCGACTCACGCAGTGGTAATGCGACCGTTGGCAGATTGCTGGGAAACTGTATGGCAGATTGGCGATGTCGAAGTCGTCGATGCAACGACAGGCTGGCTGAATAATTATGCCGACGAGTTCAATTGGATGAACGCCACTGCTACTACCGCGGGAGATACCCTTGCAGTTAGTACGCCGGCATTCGCAGACCCGTTCGTGGTAGGAACCACGCCCACGAACGAGTTCCCGTACAATTCCAACTTTAGTAGGGGTTATGCCACCGATTTTAACGTACAATGGGATGGCACCCTGCCCTTCGGTGGCCAACTGACAATATCATGGTCTCCGGGTAGCAGCGCCAGCGAAACTAAAATCATTGGCGACGGTATCGTAGAAGCTAGTTTTTCAGCCATTGGCACAACCGAGACCGGAGAGGGTTGGTTCTTGAACAAATACCCCCTCGTAGAGAATACTTTCGCAATGAGTCCGGTAGTCAGCGGAACTCACACCATCAATCTCCAGCACACTCAGGGCGATGGCACTTTCTGGGATTGGATTCTTCTTGAGAAACCATGTGTCCAGGAAGAGTCCGCATGGGGTGAGGGAGAGGACTTCGACCAGAGTAATTGGGCGATGTACTTTCTCTACGGTGTGACCGGAGAACTCTGGCAGATCGGAACCCCGAACGGCGCTGTCAATCCCATAGCCGGTTCGGCAGAATACCCAGTGAACGGTGCGTGGGATGAGGAATACGATTACGTTGTAGGCGTTGACACCGATCCTATCGGAGCGCCGTCCATCCCCGGTTACATCGGCTCACAGAACGTCGCTGGTATCGCCAATGACGGCCGACCTGCGACCTGGACAACTCAAAGGTTGAATATCCAGTTCGATTTGTGCGACGCGTTCCAGGCCGGTGAACTGGTTTTGATCTATGACCGCTACGGATCGGAAACAGACAACGTTTACTTCGATTTCGATGGCACTCCGTTTGCCATCGTCGCGGCAACTGAGGGCGGGTTCCAGCACTTCGAGCTTGCCCTTCCGGCCACAACTGCCGGAACTCATACTATAACCATCGCCTACGAAGGCGGCGGTGACGCGAACGGGCATTATATCGATTACCTGAAACTGATTGCCCCGTAATACAGTAACGTACCCGTATTAGAAAATGAGGGAGCTTGCGAGCTCCCTCATTTTTTTATATTTAATTCAGCACCCTCTGAAATGGTATTGAGTTTCCCTCATCTCTGATCAGACATCCCGATGATTGATTTCCGGGGAATCAAATAACGACTTTGCCGTCCTTATAAAATAACATATCATCGACCTTTATCTCCCCACCCTGCCGCAGGTCGCAGACCATGTCCCAATGAATCGCGGACTCGTTTTTGGCCCCGGTTTCAGGTATACCGGCACCCAGTGCCATGTGGAAGCTACCGCCGATCTTCTCATCGAACAAAATCTCCCTGGTGAAAACTGTAATACCCTCGTTGGTGCCGATAGCCAATTCGCCTAGGTAACGTGCTCCGGCATCTGTATCGAGGGTCTTGTTAAGGTACTCTTCATTCTTTTCCGCGGTTGCTCGGACTGCCTTTCCTTTCTCAAACCACAACCGAACACCGGTAACTTCGTGACCTTGGTGGATGGCGGGATAAGAGAAGAAAACATGGCCTTCCGCAGAGTCTTCAACAGGTCCAGTGAAGACCTCACCATCAGGCATGTTCCTTTTGCCGTCACAGTTGCCCCAACTCCGTCCTTTGATGCTGAAGCTGATGTCGGTGTCCAGAGCCGTGATGCGTACTGTCTCTTTACCGTTGAGCCAGTCAACGATGCGCTGCTGTTTCTTGGAAAAGGCCTTCCAGTAGCCCACTGGGTCAGAGAGATCCGGCATACATGCTCCGTAGAGAAAATCGGCGTAATCCGACAGACTCATATCGGCATCTTGCGCCATAGCGTTTGTGGGGTAAGGAGCTACAGTCCAGCGGAACTCACCGGAGGCGGAACGGTGCATCATAGTCTTCATCAAGTGGCTTCTGGCGCCGGAATGCCAAGCGGATTTCTTGGGGTCGATGCGGCTCAAATAGCGAGTATTCTCCTGTGCCAACACTGAAATGCGCACCTCGTATTGTTCTGTTATATGCGCCTGTGGTTGATGGATGTATTCTATTTGCTCTTTGGAACCAAAGCGGAATAAAAGCTCAAGAGCTTCCTGCGGCGGAGTCGTCAACAAAGGGAAACCGCCTGCCTTGAGTACGGCAATGTAAAGGGCTTCGGTCAATGGTCGGGCAATGCTGGGAGAGGAAATAGCTACCCGGTCACCGGGGCGAACTTCAACAGAATAGTTGACTAACAGGTCTGCCAGCTTTTCAACGCGGGGATCATTCATATTTTAGGTGTCACTTCCTTATGTTTGTACCAATACGTTCTCGAAATAATACACCGCGTTCATTACGAAGACAACACTGTCCATACGATTCATTTAACTGCCATATCCGGGAATGGAATTGCGCCGTTAAAAGCATAGAAATCACTTCGTACCTATTTCATCGCTATGCTGCATGAAACGGCAAAACCCCGATATGTTCTGACTAGTCCAACGCTTTGACTGATTCAAACCATTGAAACGTACGCGTGGAAGGACAACCATCCCGATGCCTGTTTATTGGGCGTACGATTGGCCAACGGTAAAAGAGTCAATTGAACCAGTCTCATTTTAACATCGAAATCTGGATTTATTGTTTAACCCCTAACAACCGCAAATCAAAGCCTTGAGCTTTTAGTATCCGATCATCCCCATTTAATATTTGGGGAAACGTGGTTGAGGTGGTGGAGTTATCCAATATAATAAACCTATTTATAATACTAATATTGGCATGGTATACTTTTTAAACATTCCTTTTTTGGAGACTTTAATGGGCGAAGAAAAGCTTAATCATGCCAAATTGGCAGAGGAAGTCGATCGCTTCCATTCCATACTTGCGAATTCATCCGATGTAGTTTATCGGTCGAATATTAGTACAGGGCAGCTCGAATACATTAGTCCGTCTGTGATTTCTGTGTTGGGTTTTTCACCGGAAGAAATCATGGCAATGAATATTGAGTCAGCAATGGAAATGATTCATCCAGATGACGTTCACTCTGTGCAATCAGCCCTAGAGACTCTAGGTAAAGACGGCCGTGCCAAAGCTGAATATCGCCATAAGACCAAAAGCGGTGACTATCGCTGGATTTCAAATCATTTGACCCTCATTAGGGATAGCTCCGGTTGCGAACTATACAGGGACGGTAGTATACGAGATATTACCGAGGACAAGAATTTGGAACACGACTTCCAGATACTAATGAATTCAGTTCAGGAGGAAAATGCCAGGCTTTCAGCCCTCGTAAGCAGTATTCCAGACGAAATTTGGTTTGCCGATCTCCAAAAGCAATTCACTTTAGCTAATCCTTCTGCTCTTCGCGAGTTTGGATTTGAATCGATCGATAAGTTAGATATTGATGCCTTCGCTAAAAGTTTGGAGGTGCTTCGGCCTGACGGCAGCCCACGACCAGTCGATGAAGCCCCGACTCTTCTAGCCCTCGAGGGAGAAACAATCCACAATCAGGAAGAAATCATTCGGACACCTGCCACTGGTGAGCTTCGCTACCGAGAGGTAAACGCGGCCCCAGTGATAGGTCCTGATGGAAATATACGCGGCTCGGTTTCAGTCGTTCGTGATATTACAGAACGTAAGAAGGTTGAAGAGGCCCTAAAAGAAAGTGAAGAAAAATACCACTCCCTCTTTTCCAGCATGACCGAAGGCTTTGCCCTATGCGAGATTATCGCGAATTCCAGCGGTAAACCGATAGACTACCGAATTGTCGAAACAAACCGGGCCTGGGAAGAACTGACCGGGTTGACCGCAGCCACCTTAATAGGCAAGCCGCTAAAAGAACAAATACCAGATCTGGAGCAATACTGGATAGATGCTTATGGCAAGGTAGCACTGACTGGCGAGGCTGTCCATCTCGAAAATTACAACAGGTTCACCGATAACTGGTACGAAATATACGCCTATTCGCTGCAAGCGGGCTATTTTGTCACGCTGGTTCAAAACATCACCGAACGCAAGAAAAGGGAGGAAGCTTTACACGAACGAGAAGAACGGTTTCGTATCTTAGCTGATAATTTGAAGTCAGGTGTGGCCTTGATAGATGAAACCGGCCAATTTGTAATGGTGAATCCCTCTTTCCTGAAACTTTTTGGGTTTTCCAATAATTCAACCATCTTCAATGTCAGAAGCCTAGACTGGTCCGAATGGAAAGTCTATCAGGAAGACGGCGAGACAATACTTGATGTAGATGAACATCCGGTACGGAAGGCCGCATTGACAGGCAAACCAGTGAAAGAAATGTTAGTTGGAGTGAAAGTCCCAAGGAGCGAGGATCTTAGATGGATGATAATAAACACAGTCCCGGTTTTTGAAAAGAACGGCTCAATCCGATACATGGTAGCCACCTATCATGACGTGACAGAGCTCAAAAAAGCGGAACAGAGCTTAACTTCTGCCAACGAACATCTGGAACAACAGGTTGAAGAGCGGACTCGAAGCTTGCGTGCTCAAGTAGAAACCACTAAACGCGCAGAGAGCGAATTAAGGGCTCTTTCTGCTCGTATTATAACAGCGCAGGAAGAAGAACGCAGAGATATTGCTAGAGAGCTGCATGATGAAATAGGTCAGGCTCTAACCGCGTTAACGTTCATGTTCAGCAGATTGAAAAATTCAATTCCGCAAGAGTTAAATCCGCAAATCGAGGCTATTAACAGAGAATTATCCGGGGTAATGAGCCGTGTAAGGTCAATCTCAAAAACACTCAGGCCTACCGTGCTGGATGATCTTGGCCTGGTGCCTGGTCTGGAATGGCTGTTCAGCGGGTTAAAGGAACAAACCGGCTTTCAAACCGACTTCGATTGCCCAGAAATTAAAATACTTGAACCAAACATCTGCATTACAGCATATCGCATCATTCAGGAATCATTGACGAACGTGATGCGCCACTCCGGTGTTAACTCAGCTGTCGTTAAAATCACGAAAGAAGACAATTACCTTCGACTCTGTGTAACTGATTATGGACGGGGATTCAATACACTTGAGGTACCGACTTCGACCGGTCTGTCAGCGATGAAGGAACGGGCAAAGCTGGTGGGTGGTACTGTGGATCTGGAATCCACACCGGGTAAAGGCACAGTAGTAACAGCACAGATACCTTACAAATAATTATTAACGTCATTTTACCGGCGCAATATAGGTATGCTAATTTACACCAACTCCGAATTAATGCAATGCTTCGTTGAAATCACACAAAGTACTCGCCAAACAGCTTCTAATACTAGGAGAGTAACGAAAGGGGTCAAAATCAATGGATAAGCACCAAATTTCCAGGCGAGCAGCGATGTTATTCATTGTCTTGTTATTAGTTGGATGTGGTGCTCCTGTTACACCAACCCAAACGTCGCCTAGCCCAACACCTCCTGGAACGGTCATAAATCTACCAGATATTTCAGGCTATCCGATTGTTGGAACAAATCAGACAAAGTTTTTCAATAATAATGGGGAAATTTCTGAACCTTTGGAAGGGGATGATTTTTATGGGCAAGATGCTAATTTTACCAGCGGGGCAATGCCCAATTATACCGATAACGGTGATGGCACAATAACCGATAATAATACCGGCTTAATGTGGGTGAAAGAGCGGGGCTCTAAAATGTCATGGGACGATGCAGTAGCGGGAGCAAGTACCAATAATACAGCTGGATATAATGATTGGCGTATGCCTACTATTAAGGAGCTGTATTCCCTGGTCTTGTTTAGCGGACAGAATGGATATGACGTGTATTCAACGGGAGGATATGTCCCTTTTATTGACACTAACTATTTTGATTTTGAATATGGCAGTGGTACCGGCAACGAAAGAGTTATTGACTGTCAGGATTGGTCGGGCACCGAGTATGTTAGTCTGACTCAAGCAGATCAACCAACTGTTTTTGGGGTTAACTTTGCCGATGGCAGACTAAAAGGATATAAAAAATATTTACCACCTACTTGGACAAAGTTAAACGAGGGTCTTTATGTACGCTACGTTCGTGGTAATACAGAGTATGGGATTAATGATTTTATTGACAACAACGACGGCACCATCTCTGATTTGGCTACCGGGCTTATGTGGTCACAAGATGATAGTCAAGGAGGTTTAAACTGGTTAGAAGCCTTGGCTTGGGTACAAGAAAAAAATGAAGCCAATTACTTAGGTTATAACGACTGGAGAATGCCAAATATTAAAGAACTACAAAGTATTGTCGATTACACACGATCTCCTGAAGAAACCTCTTCAGCAGCAATTGACATTAATTATTTCAATTGCAGTTCTATAATAAATGAAGCAGGGGAAAATGATTATCCCTACTTCTGGTCGGGAACAGTCTTGATAGATGGCCCAACAACTGACGCTTGCTATATACCATTCGGCAGGGGAATGGCATACATGTTTAATGAATGGCAGGATGTTCATGGGGCGGGCTCACAAAAATCTGACATTATGATTGGTGACCCAGCCAACTTTCCTGAAGGAAGAGGGCCTCAAGGTGATGCGGTTCGTATATATAACTATGTGAGACTAGTACGGGATATCGAGTAAAAGAATAGAATTGAAATGATTAATAGTGTTGTCAATCATCGATGTGGATTATTTATGTTAAATACTGCCACATCAGGATCCTTAAGAAATCGGAAATCACCGTTTATTCCGGCATTATGTGCTCCCAATTGGATATGAAGCAAAGCGATGCCACAATCCAGACGGTTGAATTGCTGCAATTTGCCGCGTTGTTCATTAACTGAAATAGTGATGGCATCTTGACTGACTCCAAACTCCCAAGGTTGGTTGTTGTGAGCAGATGGCGCCATCCGCGCCCCTTCCAGGGTTCCCTCTAACCATTCAGGCCATTGTTCCGGACTCAGTCCAGTGACTAGTTCTGTTAGAGGCAGACGTTTATGGGCCTTGATGAAACTGCGCATCCGGTTTTCCTCCGCAGTAAATGACTCAACAGGATACCCCAATGGACTAACCGCATAGACCCTCTCATTATTCTCTATATCCAATAATGAGATAACAACCTCCGGGTGAAAGCATCCGCCTACCCAACAGGTACCAAGTCCTCGCGCGGTAGCTTCAAGGATTATACCCTCTCCGAAGTAGCCTATCTTTTCATTTATGTTTGGATCTCTGGTATCACCGATAAATGCCACAAATACCTAAGCACCTTTGACTTTGCCGTAGCTGCCAATGGCTCCTTTAAACACTTTGTCTAGTGAATCAACACAGAGCTGGGCTCTTACCCCGCTAAATGGTTGGAAATCTTCACAGAACTGTTTGAATGATGCCATCACTTCGGGAGTTAGACCCTGCGAATCAAAGCTACGCCTGGAGACTCTTTGTGAAATAGCACCGGACCAGCGGCTAAAGGGAATTTCCATCTTTACCTCGACAATATTACTGTATATTTTTCCAATCACCTAAATTGAAGCAGTCTCATTTTATCTCATCCAACCCTTGGACACAGTAATTGTTTCCAATTCTGTAAACAATTTAACATTCTCGATTAAATCTAATCCAATTAGACTATCATTTTTAAACGTAAGAATGTAGTGGCGAAGATCCCGATGATTGTGCAATGGGTCAACGAAGTTTTACAAAGAAGTTCTACTAGCTCATATCAGCATGCCCAAAATTTACCCAACCCCTTGCACCATACCCCCCAATCCGCTAAAGTCTTCCCATGCCTAAACAAAAGCTGGTCTTTGTCTGCTCCAACTGCGGTAATGAAAGCGCCAAATGGCAGGGTAAGTGCCCCGGCTGCAATGAATGGAACACCCTGTTTGAGCAGACAGTTAAGGCTGTCAAGCCAATGGCGCGCCGTTCACCCATAGCTAATTCTCCCCTGGCTTTATCCGAAATCAAGATTGATGCCGGTAATGAACGCACCGGCCTGGGAATGGGCGAGGTAGACCGGGTACTGGGCGGAGGACTGGTGGCCGGATCACTTACCCTCATCGGCGGCGAACCGGGTATCGGCAAGTCCACCCTACTGCTGCAGATAGCAGCGCTGATGGCTGACAAAAGCGCCACACCGGTGCTTTACGTTTCCGGAGAAGAAACCCGGCCACAGATCAAGATGCGGGCGTCACGGTTAGGCATTGCCGGTGCAAAGCTTTACCTTCTCAACGAAACCGACCTGGACACTATTATCAATGAAATGGATCAGTTATCCCCGTCAATGGTGATTATTGACTCTATCCAGACGGTCTATACGCCCGATCTGGAGATGGCACCCGGCGGTGTTTCCCAGGTACGGGAATGCGCCGCACGGCTGGTGACCTGGGCCAAGGCGACTCAGATACCGGTCATGATTGCCGGGCACGTGACCAAGGACGGCGCCATTGCCGGGCCCCGGCTGCTGGAACACATTGTCGACGCCGTGCTTTATCTGGAGGGTGAGCCGTTCTCCAGCTACCGGGTACTGCGCTCGGTCAAGAACCGCTACGGCTCGGTTAATGAGGTCGGCATCTTTGAAATGAAAACCGACGGCCTTTGTGAAGTAAAGAATCCATCTGAGGTGTTTTTGTCCCGCGACCGCCAGCACCCTATCGGCTCAGCGGTGGTACCGGTTCTGGAAGGCTCCAGACCACTCCTGGTGGAAATCCAGGCCCTGACCAATGCCACCAGTTTCGGTCAGCCACGCCGCACCGCCAACGGGCTGGATTTCGGCCGCCTGTTAATAATCACGGCGGTCCTGTCACGCCGGGCTTACATGAAACTGGGCAATCAGGATGTCATTGCCTCGGTCACCGGAGGACTGCATGTAGCCGAACCGGCGGCCGATCTGGCGGCGGCTATCGCCATTGCTTCCAGCTATAAAAACATCAGTGTCGATCCACATCTCATCGCCATTGGCGAGGTGGGATTGTCCGGGGAAATCCGCAACGTGCCGCAACTGGAACGCCGCCTGATAGAAGCATCAAGACTGGGCTTTACCCAGGCGCTGGTGCCGGCCACGGCCCGGGCTAAGGCTCCCTCGGATAACTTCAAACTGATTCACGTCCGGGACGTTAGACAGGCCCTGGCGGCGGCACTGACCGGACAGCGGGAAGTCGAACCAGAGTCCGAATAGTCATAACTGACGAACCCCTCCGCGTGATATAATCACCGCGTATTATTTCTTCAGAGGCTGCTTGAACAGATTCCTCCGCATACTGCTGATTATCGCCGGTTCCATTGCCCTGGGACTGGGAATACTGGGGATTTTCCTGCCGCTGCTGCCGACAACGCCGTTTCTGTTGCTGGCCGCCGCTTGCTACGCGCGCAGTTCCAACCGGTTTCATGACTGGCTGCTGGGGCACCGGATCTTCGGCGAATACATCCGTAATTACCGCGACCACCGCGCTATTAAACTCCGGGCTAAGGTGTTGGGCATCACCATGCTGTGGCTGACTATTGGAATCAGCATCTTTTTTGTTAGCTATCTGTGGTTGAAGCTGCTGCTAGCGGTTATCGCCATCGTCGTAACGCTGCACCTGCTCTCGCTAAAAACCATCCGATCATAAACCGGGGCCCCGGTTTTATACCTGTAATTTTAATTAAACCCTTGGCTCGTGCCGCTTGTCTGACTGTCCCAGTTCTGTTTCCAGCATGATACCAGCCTCTTCCGTCGCAGGGTGATGATGAGTCTGGCGCAGCGAGAGCTGCGGCAACAGAAGGACAGACACCGTGGCGATAGCCAGCAATACTGCACCGACCATGAAGACCTGATCAATGGAAACGCTGTAAGCCGCCTTCAAGGTCTCCACAAAACTGGAAAACGCGACATTAAGCTGGTCCTGAACGGCTGCCGGCGCCTGGGCGATCATCGTGTGTATCTGCGCCTGGCCCTCGGGACTGAGGAACGCCTGAATGGTATTGCCGTCAATATTAACCGGCGTAGAGGGACTGATCTCCTTCACGGCCTGAATAAACGGGTCACTGTCAATACCGATTAACTGACCGGCCAATCCGGCATTCATCACACCACCGAGGACAGCACCGCCAACGGTACCACCGACACTGCGGAATAGCTGAGTACCAGCGGTCACCTCACCCAAACGGGCGTGAGAAAAGGCGTTCTGCACCGCCAGGGTGAAGATGGGCATGGTGACACCCAGCCCCAGGCCGATAATAATCATCCGCAATACCAACTCACCGGAAGTGGTATTCTGGTCAACCTGAGAAAAAAGCACCATACCGAAGGTAGCCACCGACATGCCCAGAATTGCCAGTATCTTATAATTACCGGTGCGAGAAACAATCTGTCCAGAGGTTATTGAAGCAAAGACCATGGACAACGACATCGGCATCAGGATTAAACCTGAGTTAGTGGCCGAGACTCCGATTACACCCTGGGCGAATACCGGGATGAACAGTATTGAGCCGAACATGCCCAAGGCACTAAAAAACACGGCTATCATGGACACTGAAAAAACCTTGTTGCTGAACAAACCCAACGACAGAATGGGATCCCGGGCTTTTCTTTCACGCCAGATAAACAGCCCCAACGATACCGCGGCTCCGGCAAGCAGCCCGATGATGGTAACGGAACCCCAGGAATATTCCGAGCCGCCCCACACCAATGCTAAAAGCAACGGCACCAGAGTCATAGTGATAAGGACGGCGCCCAGGTAATCAATGGCCCGGTTCTTAACCTCATGCGCCGAGGAGATCTTCTTGGGAAGGGCCGCTGCCATTACCGCCAACGCTGCCAGGCCGACCGGAATATTGACGTAGAAAACCCAGCGCCAGGAAAAACTGTCAGTGAGCCAACCGCCGAGCAGCGGCCCGGCTACCGAAGTAATGCCGAATACCGCACCGAGAAGACCCTGGTACTTGCCGCGCTGGGCTGGGGGAAAAAGATCACCGACGATGGCAAAGGAGTTCACCATGATGGCACCGCCGCCGATACCCTGGAGACCGCGGAAGAAGATCAACTGGGTCATGCTTTGCGCCATACCCGACAGAATGGAACCTATTAAAAATATGACCACCGCCAGCAATATCAGGTTCCGCCGTCCGAATATGTCAGACAGCTTGCCGTAAATAGGCACGGTTACCGCCGAAGCCAGCATATAGGCCGTGAACACCCAAGACAGGTGGGACAAGCCCTGGAACTCCTGAACAATACGAGGCATGGCGGTAGCCACAATAGTCTGGTCAAGAGAGGCCAGCATCAGGGTTAACATTACACCCGCCATAATCAGGGCGGTCTTAGGCTTGGAAGACATATTACCTCTCTTCAGAACTCGGGGGATTTACTACCTTATCAATCAGGTTGATTAAAGTCTCAAATTCGATATCGTTAAGTGATTCAAACACGGTAGCCAGGTGACCAAGACGTTCTTCTTTGATGGCATCAACCTGCTTACGGCTTTCTTCAGGCAAACTCAGGCACAAAGCACGGCGGTCTTCAGCAGACGGCTGCCGGATTAGAAGCCCTTTGTTGACCAGATTTTCCACCAGTTGGGTGGCAGCGCTGGAAGTGATGCCCAGCTGCCCGGCCAGTTCCTTGATGCCGATGCCTTCCTGTCGGCTGACCAGGTGTAAGGCCAGCCATTGGGATTGGGCCAGACAGTCCCCGCCGAGGTTTGATTGGTCAGGCGCCATGATACGCTTCAGCGAATGAAGTTTTTCCATCAGGCGCCCGATCTGTTGTCTGCGGTCAGTCACTACTCAGTCCTTAGATAAGTTACTGTTTATATTAGCACCTTATATAATAACCTGTCAAAGGGCGCAAAAAGGAATTATCTAGCCTAATTGGGAGAATTTACAGCTAGGATTCGGTTCTGAAAGCTACTGCCAGTACGCCCGGACCACCGTGAACACCGAGAACCGGACCAAACCGGGCGATATGAATCTTGTCCGCAGAAACGAATTCCGTCAGGCGTTTTGCCAGGGCTTGGGCTTCATCCGGTGTGGTGGAATGAATCACCGCGAGTTCTGCGATGCGGCTCCCGGCGTTTTTAACCCTCTCCACCAGACGTTCCACACCTTTACCCCGGCTTCTGACCTGCCCGACCGGCACAAATTCACCGCCCTGTATATCCAATAACGGTTTCACATTCAGTACCGACCCCATTAGTGCTTTGGCCCGGCCGATGCGGCCGCCGCGGGCAATGTATTTTAAGGTATCAAATAGTACCAAAAGGTCGATTTTACCGACGCTGTCGCGGGCGGCAGCGGCCACGGATTGGAGGTCATGTCCAGCCCTAGCTGCCTGAGCAGCGGCCAGAGCCACCAGACCGGTCGCCATAGAGGTGTAGGTAGAATCAACAATCTCCACCGGAACCGGTTTCTTCATCATCTTGGCACCTTGGAGGGCCGAGCTGATGGTTCCGCTTAACTTTCCCGATAGGTGTACAGCCACGATACCATCGGCGCCTTTGGCAATGCGATCAAAAGCATCGGCGAAATCCTGGGGAGAGGGTTGAGCAGTGGTTGGATGAACGGGGCCGTTCTGCAGCCGAGTGTAGAAATTATCCTCGGTGATGTCCACCCGGTCCCGTAAGGATTCGCTGCCAAACTGAACGTAAAGTGGAATGGTGGTGATACCAAGTTCTGCGACCAGCTCCGGCGGAATATCAGCCGTAGAATCAGTGACGATTTTAATGACCATGGCAACACTCCTCCCAGCCTCGGTAATAATGACCTAAGTATAGCGTGAAAGAGGGCTGTTGCCTAGTAAATGTTGCGAATAATTACCTAAAACGCCTACCCGGTAGCCCGCTGCTGCCGCTGCGGGCGGCGTTTCTGCCGAAAGTTGTACGGCGCCCCATCTCCAACCGGGCGGGGCGGTGCCGGACGGCGCTCAGGCCGCCGGGGCGGATAACCGCCAGCTACGCGCGGGGGTTCCGGTGCGTTATATTCAAACCCTTCCACCAGCCGGCGTTCAATGGTTGCTTTCAACAGCTTCTCCAGAGAGCGTACCATGGATTCATCTTCAGGGCTGACGAAAGTGAAGGCATCTCCGGTGCGCCCGATACGGCCGGTACGGCCGATGCGATGAATATAGGCGTCAGAGGTATCCGGCATATCGTAATTAATCACATGAGAAACATCGGTAACATCAATGCCGCGCGAGGCGATATCAGTGGCCACCAACACCTTATAAGTGCCGTTTTTGAAGCCGTCCAGCGCTGCCTGCCGGCGATATTGCGACAGATTACCCTGAATGGAGGCCACCTTATAGCCCGCCTGGCTCAAAGCGATGGCTACCCGCTCCGTGCGGTGCTTAGTCCGAGTGAAAACCAACACCGAACCGGATTCAATCTGTTTCAGAATGATCTTAAGCAGGTTGGTTTTCAGATCCTGCCGTACCGGATAGAGGGCGTGGGAAACAGTGACCGCCGGGGCTACCGTGCCGACCTGAACCGTCACCGGGTCAGCCAATATCTGGTTGACCAGCTTTTTCACATCGGCCGGCATAGTGGCCGAGAATAATAAGGTTTGTCGTTCCTTCACCAAACATTTCAGTATCTTGTGAATGTCCGGCAGAAAGCCCATGTCAAACATGCGGTCAGCTTCATCAATGACCAGCATTTCTACGTTATTGAAGTCAATAGTACCCTGCCAGACGTGGTCCAGCAGGCGTCCGGGACAGGCGATGACAATATCCATGCCGGAGCGCAACTTGGATTTCTGGGCTTCCATACCGACGCCGCCGTAAATAGCCATGCTCCGTATACCGGTGTGCCGCGACAGCATCTTAACAGTATCATAAATCTGTTCCGCCAATTCACGGGTCGGCGATATAATCAGACCTCGCAACTTGCCGCGGGGGCCGCGTAACAGCTTCTGCAACATCGGCAGGACGAAGGCAGCGGTTTTACCGGTGCCGGTCTGGGCCAAACCGATCAAATCCCGGCCTTCCAACCCCGGAGGTATGGCCTGGGCCTGGATGGGTGTGGGGTCAGTGTAACCGGCAGATTTCACCCCGTCCAACAGGGCGGGATGCAGGTTAAAAGATTCAAAACTCATTGGGTACAATTTATCCTTGGTTAGATTTTATATCGGTGAAACAGCGAATGAAAAGACAGACGGCTCTATCGGGCTACAAACGAATTCCGGTTGAGTAAGAACGGCGTAGTATAAAATTAACTGTCTGATAAATTGAACGGTTTCTGATATATTAGCTAAATTATACACCTAACCGGCAGCGGGGCACAATTGTGCCGATTTAGCCGACTCCGGCAGGTTTACACAACGTAATTAACGGTGATTCAGGCTGTTTTAGTTGTTTGGTTAACCGTACCACAGTGAGGACAACGCACTGCCGAGGCTTTGAAATTAGGCGGTAAACGCAGCGTAGTGCCGCAATTTTCACAATTCAGCGTCCGATAGTTACTCATACCGAAAAGCATATTCTGAGTTTCCCGGGTACGAGCCAGTTTGTCCGGCTCTCCAACCGCCCCTTCCGGTGATGGTTCTCGAGCGGTGAGCGTCTGCCCTCCGACGAGAGCAGAACCTGGGATAATCTTATGGTGGGCTACTTCTTCAGCGGCCTTTTCATAGGCGGTGTAAGAAACACCGCCCCCCATTTTGCGTAAAATCTTGACCCGTTCCGAAATGGGCGGATGGGTACTGGTCAGGTCAGCCGCCTTGCGGCCTTTTTCCCGAAATGGATTTACGGTGTACATCGGCGCCGTGGCCTGGTTGGCAGCCTTGACCTGGTTAGTGGAAGCCCCCAGTTTCTCCAGCGCCGAAGCCAGTCCTTCCGGGTAACGGGTGTACAGAGCCGCCGAGGCATCCGCGAGATACTCACGACGGCGCGAGATGGCAAAATATATCAATTGAGCAAAAATGGGTGCCAGAATGATGAAAACCAAGCCGGCGATAGCTAGAATGGCACCGCCGCCGCCGGAATCATTGGAACGGCGGGAACCACCGCCAGTGAAAAAGAGCATCCGACTAAAATAGTAGGACAGGATAACAATAGTGCCCAAAAGCACCGCGGTCATCGACATCAACAGGACATCGCGGTTTTTCACATGGGCCATCTCGTGGGCAATCACCCCCTGAAGCTCATCGCGGTTCAGTTTCTGCAGTAAACCTGAGGTGATGGCCACAGACGCCTTTTCCGGATCCCGTCCGGTGGCAAAAGCGTTCAGCGCCGGGTCATCAATGATGTAAACCGCCGGCATTGTGGGCAAACCACAGGCAATGGTCATTTCCTCAACCACATTAAACAGGCGTGGGTGATCTTTTTTCTCTATCTTTTTGGCGCCGGCCGTAGCCAGGAGGATACTGTCACCCTGGAAATATCCAACCAAGGTCATGACAATCCAAACCACAGTGGCCACTGCTACTCCGGCATAGGCGCTCTCAAAAAAATAGATGCCGATGCCGTAGCCGAGGGCGACCAGTAAGGCCCCCATGCCAATAACCAGAATGATGCTGCGGTTGCGATTTGCGTTTATCTGTTCCCACATGATTTCAGATCTCGCCCCCGTTAGCCCAAATCCTAAATTCCAATATCTAAATCCTAAACAAATTCAAACTATAAAACTCAAAATCCAAAACGCAGTCCCCTGTCTACAAATCCACCTGATTGAGACAAACTAACATTCAAGGTTTTTCTCAATCATCACCGGTGAACCGGGAACCGTGATCTATCGACTGTTCGTTAGTTAAAGCTTACCTTGGGAGCGTTGCGCTCCGCCTCGACTTTAACTTCAAAGAACTCGCTCATCACAAAGCCGAACATGCCGGCAATGATGTTGGACGGGAACATCTGAATCTTGTTGTTGTAACCCAACACGGAATCATTGTAGAACTGCCGGGAGAAGGAAATCTTGTTTTCCGTGGATGACAGTTCTTCCTGTAAGGCTAAAAAGTTCTGATTAGCCTTCAAATCCGGATAGGCCTCAGCCACCGCCAGCAGGCGGGACAATACCGCAGAGAGTTCACCTTCTGCCTGAGCCCGGACATTGGGGGCGGACGATGATACCTGCTGTGCCAGATTACGGGCTTTGGTGACGTTCTCAAAGACTTCACGTTCATGCTTGGCGTAGCCCTTAACCGTTTCAACCAGATTGGGGATAAGGTCATAACGCCGTTTAAGCTGAACGTCAATCTGCGCCCAAGAGTTTTTCACCTGATTGCGCAAGCGCACCAGACCGTTGTAGATACCCACCAGCACCAACACCAAGAGTACCACCACCACCAAAATAACGATTAACGCGATCTCCATGTATTTTTCCCTCCGTCTTAATCGGCCGTGTCGGCCTTAAGAGCTTCTCTTAAAAAGGTTATCATCTCACCCGCCGGCGAGATATCCCCGGTCTGTAACTGAGATAAGACCTGCTGTAGTTCTCCACCGTCAAACCACAAACCGTCTTCCCGGGCGACGCAAGCGTCAATTACCACCTCCGGCGCAGTTCCAATTTTTTCCTTGTGCATGGTCTGGTGGCAAATAGGACAGCGGCGCTTATCTTCCTTTACGTCAGCCTCCCGGCGATGGAAGAAATCCTCCAAGCGAGAAACTGATTCAACGGGAAAGCTTTTTTCCACTACCAGTTCCAGTTCGCCCCGATCCAACCACACGCCGCGGCATTCCGGGCAATAGTCAATGGCAATTTGGTCGTATTCCACGACGATCATCGGTGAGTGGTCTTTTGGACAATTCATGACTATTTAAGTTTAAACGCAAGCTCAGTCGGTGTCAATTATGATCACAATTGTTGTAACGTCGCTCAACGTAAAAAGTTAGAGCCGACAGAAAAGGCTGAATTAACTCAACTTACTGAAAGAATTCTTTAACAGAGTCAAATTGGGCCGGTAACAGCGATAAAATAAAGGGGAACTTTTCCAGTAAAAACCCCGCCATGAAGGAATCCGTCAGGGCATCACCGCCGAAGAATTTAGCCCAGGCTGCCAGAGCGGCTCCGGCGATAAACATTCCTATCAGCAATCCTAAAACAGCACCGGCCAGCCGATTAACCCAGTCCAAGAACACAATTGCGGCCAATTTGGTAAGTAAATTAGCGACAATAGCAAATATTATCCAAACTGCCAGGATAATGGCCACGAAGGCCACGATATTGGCAATATCAGGATTTGAAATAAAACTGAACAGACTGCCGGCCAAATCTTCGTTGAACCGCCCGGCCAGCATAATACCGACAATTAATCCGAGTAAGCCGGCCAGCGACTTAATCAGCCCCTGGGTCAGGCCCCGGAACACCAACAAGGCCAAAATAACTAATATGACAATATCAATCCAGTTCATAAATCCATTAAATCACCTTTTCAAGTCTGGCGCAATACCCCAATTTTGACCGCGGGGATTTCTAGTATTTACCATATGGGAATTTTTAGCTATAATAGGAGTTACCAATTTTGGCGAGAGGTATAAAAAAGAAAAATGGCTTTCAAAATTACCGAGGAATGCATCAGTTGCGGCGCCTGTGAACCGGAGTGCCCCAACACTGCCATCACCGAGGGAGAAACTATTTACGTCATCGATCCGGTCAAGTGCACGGAGTGCGTTGGTTCCTTTTCCACCAAGCAGTGCGTTGACATCTGCCCGGTAGACTGTTGTGTTCCTGACGAGGCCAATCAGGAATCTCATGAAGCGCTGTTGGAACGGTGGCGCGGCCTTCATCCCGGCCAAGAACCCAAAGAATAAATTAAAGAACAACTAAGACAAGAACAGGCGGCCGATATCGGCCGCCTGTTCTTGAGCTTGATTCGCCTGAACAGTTAATCTCCGTTTAGCCATTGTGCTATAATCCGTCTCTGCATGGGGCTGTAGCTCAGTTGGGAGAGCATTGCGTTCGCATCGCAAGGGTCAGGGGTTCGAATCCCCTCAGCTCCACCATTCCGTTCGAGAGACAAAACACCACTGTTTTTCAAAGTTACGAATAAGTTCAGTGTTGTCAAGCTGGTTTGCGAGGAGAAGGTTTACTCCAGCTTGTGCACAGATCATGAACCTAGCCCGCGTGTTTAGTGGAAAATCTGCCCGGTCCGTTCCAATGAAGTTTCAAGTGGGCAAATAAATCAACAACCGTCTTCACGATGACCAACAATACCAATCCCATTACCGTGTCGTTGAAGGCCATCACCATAAATCCACCGAAGATAATTGTCAGATGAAGGATTACAACACGGGAATAAGGTTGCATCATAAGTTCCGAAACAGAAATTTGTTTGTACTCTCCCCTCCGGATATAGTTGGAAAAAAATGAAAAACCATGACTCAAAGCTAACGCCAATATGCCTAGTTCAAGGTGCAAACCTTTGAACGAATCAAAATTAAAATCGCTGCCGCTTTCTGCCAACATACCCCCAAACATGGCAAATACAAATACCCCATGGACTAAAGTGAAAATACCGTAGTGTATGGTGAAAAACGGGATCATGAATAGCTTAGCAATAGTCGGTGAATTGTTTTGAGCCATTGCCATTTTAAAAATATTTAAAACACCAATCACCACGTTTTCCATCCAAAATAGAAACATGATTGGGAAAACCTGCCAGTCAAGGAATACCACACCCAACAGCGGCACAATATTCGCGACTATCAAAACCAGTGCCGAATGCCTTTGCTGAAATAAGGAATTCATCTTTAACTCAACCAACTAACGGAATATAAACAACCTAAGGAGTGTCACCAGGAGTCCAATAAACGTATTAACCGCTTGATCCGCTTTGTCATTCGGAGTTGATCCAAGACCAACTGGTGTAGATAAGAATTCACCTAAGCGCCTGACAGTGCCAGTGGAATTACCCGATTTATGTTCATCCACTAGATTCTGCAGTTGCTTCTGAAATGATTTATCAGCCGGCTGCTCGATCTGTTGGGTTAATAATCTCTTCCGGTAACCTTGGTATTTAGTAAATTGCCCCCTGTTGAGCCATATTCCTCTGCAGGCCGGGCATCGACATAAGATAAGCTCTTTCGGGAAATATCGATCAGTAAAACGAACCAGCTGTGCCCCATCCCTGGGGCACTTCAGATCGTGATTTTCGACTAGCGAACGGTTAGTGAAAGAAAGGGTGTCAGCTTGTTCTAGTCTTGAAGCTTCACTTTGCCTAGCACGGAAAAGTTCCGTTTCGTCAAACCAGACTCCCCCACATTGTGCGCATTGATCAAGGAAAATCGGCTGCCCATAATGGGATTGTATTTCTACAGGTTTAAGGTCGCTCTTTTCATTTGGACATTGCATAGATATTAAGTGAGATAGTGGTTATTTCACATGGCAATCTAACAAGTATCGCTATAAATATAGTACATTTTTCCAATGTATGACAAATACCGCATCCAATAGGTGACAGTTTGATGAGTATCGACCTGAAACTTGTTACAATCATCAGATGAAATACATCGCATTTATCAGGGGCATCAACGTCGGCGGGAAAAATATCATAAAAATGGCCGATCTGAGGAAAACGGTGGCAAAAAACGGTTTCAATAATGTCTCAATCTATATTCAGAGCGGGAACGTTATTTTTGAATCCGCCACAACGGAAGCTGGTGAGATAGCCAAACGGTTGGAAGCCGCCATCCTTAAAGACTTCTCTTACGATTCTAAAATCGTGGTGAAAAGCCAGGAAGAGTTAAAGCACATCATCGACAAAGTTCCGTCAGACTGGCAAACCCGTGACGACCTGAGATGTTACATTGCCTTCCTGGATAGAACAATTACTATGGAAGAGGTAACGAAGGAAATTGAGTTGCGGGAAGGCATCGACTCCATCAAAACCGGCGAAGGGGTGGTGTATATGTCCACTCTCCTGAGCGGATTGACCAGAAGCAGGTTCACCAAGCTGGTTAGCAAGATCATTTACAAACATATCACCATCCGGAATTACAATACTGCCCGGAAGATACTGGAGCTTATGGGTTAGAAACGCCTGTTTTTGCAAGATTAGTAATCCGTTTAATAAAAGCCGTTTTACCTTCGGTATAGGCATCACGATTGTATTTGTATTTTACAGCGAGATCCTGTTTCAGTTGGCCATACTCCACGGCAGCTTCCGGGTGAGTCACCAAGTAGTCCCGAAAATACGGTTCATCCCAGTCCCCTTTATACCTGACATGGATGTGAAAGACTTGCCCTTTAAATCCCGCCTCGGTGTAACCTTTGGTAAACATCAGACCGGGCGCCGGTTTATCATCCTGCGGAATACACCGGTAACCCGCTTCCTGCATACGGGAAACAAGACCTGGAATATCAGTTTCCTCTGCAATCTCCAGCAATATGTCAACAGTTGGTTTGGCAATTAAGCCGGGCACCGCGGTGCTGCCGATGTGATTAATGCGCACTATGTTTGCTGAACCGATAATCGGCTCCAGCACTATTTTCTCATCAAGAAAACTTTTTTTCCAGCTTGATTGGTGATTACTGAGGATAATCGGAAACAGCCGCCAGCGTTCTTCATCGGTCATGTCATCCAGACTTTTACCGTTCATACGGCCCATATTATACAAGGTTGACACTCATCGTAATAAAAACCATATATGGTGAGGGCTTTCGTACTCTTAAAAATGCTAAAAGCTGGTATAATATCAAATATATTGGGGTAGACGACCGGCCCCGACGCTGATGAATGACAGAAGGACGAAAATGGAAGTAATTTTGATCAACGGCAGTCCGCACCCTCACGGCTGCACCTATACTGCCCTCGAGGAAGTCGCTGCGGCGCTGAAGGCGCAAGATATTGATACCAGCATATTCCAGATCGGCACCAAACCTATTGCCGGCTGTATCGCCTGCAAGAAGTGCGCGGAGACCGGGCAGTGCTCCTTTGGGGACGCGGTAAATGATTTCGTCGACCTGGCGGAGAAAGCCGACGGTTTCATATTCGGTTCTCCGGTCCATTATGCCGCGGCCAGCGGCGCAATTACCTCCTTCATGGATCGGGTTTTCTATTCAGATGCGCAGTCCGGGAGGCGCTCGTTCTATCTGAAACCTGCCGCAGCGGTCGTTTCGGCCAGGCGGGCCGGCACCACGACAGCCCTGGATCAGATAAATAAGTACTTCACCATCTCACAGATGCCGATCATCTCATCACGCTATTGGAACTCAGTCCACGGCACCAAGCCCGATGACGTCCGGAAAGACATTGAGGGAATGCAGATTATGCGCGTGCTGGGGCGGAACATGGCCTGGTTCCTGAAGTGTAAACAAGCCGGGATCCAAGCCGGAATACCTTTTCCTGAAAAAGAACCGAATATCCATACCAATTTCATTCGTGAATAACGCATAAGGGCACAAACTCTGAATGAGCAAATCCGTCAGTTAATGACACTCTTATTTGTTTCTGAGATTTCTATCTTTTTATCGAAATTTTATCCTCTTCAACAACCCCACGAACTTTCGATAGCTGAGAAGCAATCCTATCGCTAACAGGGTCACCAATATTGCGATAATTAGCCCGCTGATGATCGGACCGCCCGGTAGATTAATTGAAGAAAATAAAGCATCCAAAACCGAATGGATAAAATCTGCCCAGACCAAAGCTACCGCGACAATAATTCCGAACTTGAAATTATTAGGGACAGATCCCCCAACGTCGGCTACCGATTTTGAACCAGTATTTGTTTTTGTTGAGGTCATGACTCTACCTTAATAAGACCGATCACCTCCAAGATGTCTACCAGTTCTCAGCTAGCAGCTCGTAATATGACTGTGGATGTTTACAGGCAGGGCAGCATTTCGGAGCCTCAGGTCCTTCATGTACGTAACCGCAATTAAGACAATGCCATTTTACGGTCGCTGCACGTTTGAACACGGCTCCATTGTCAAAGTTAGCCGCCAGCGCACGATAGCGTCGCTCGTGGAATTCTTCCACCTCAGCTATCTCGCGAAACGAAGTAGCGATATCGGTAAAGCCTTCCTCATCAGCAACAGCGGCGAAATTAGCGTAGATTACTGACCATTCCATTTTTTCGCCATTAGCGGCTTCTTCCAGATTAGCCCGAGTGGTACCGATAACTCCGGCCGGATAACTGGCGGTAATCTCCACGTCACCGCCTTCCAGGTACTTGAAAAATACCTTGGCATGCTCTTTTTCATTTTCTGCAGTTTCAATGAAAATGTGAGAGATTTGCTCAAATCCCTCTTTTTTGGCGGCGCTGGCAAAATAGGTATAGCGATTCCGGGCTTGGGATTCGCCAGCGAAGGAAGTTAACAAATTAACTTCGGTTTTGGTGCCCTTAACTGATTTTTCCATCAACAACCTCTCTGTCTGTGGTTTAATTATTTTATCAATGATAACAAGAATCTAGCTGATTACAAAACAGCAATATCGTCATCATTGTTGGTAATTATTGCCGGTTTGAAAGGGTTTTTTTCCAACAAAGAGAAAAATAGTACAGGATAGAACCGCTTCAAATAATTCATGTGTTCCAGCCACAATTTAACCAGCGGTTGATAAATCCTGGTAATATCGGTGGCCAGATGGTCAATTTTAGCCGGCTTTAAAATGGCTAAATCGGGGTGAGTAGTCAATTCGCCTCTTAAATGAAATATTGCCCGCAGCAGGCTATTGAACAGGTCATGTTCAAATACATGCGGGGCTTCGAGAAGCCGGAACAACAGGCTGGAGGTTAACAACTTTCGTAACGCCTCGCCATCAGCCTTAAGGGGGTCAAGATCAACCCTGTGCCTCTTCAGTACTTGTGTCAGGGTCAAAAAGTCGGCTTCCGTCCACTCAATAACCTCTGGTAATGCTTGCAGAAGAAGCGGGTTCGACTGGTCGCAATGGTTGAGCATTCGCAACAGATTATCGCCAATCTCGCTGAAAAAAAGAGTTGTCAGAGTATTGAGCTGCTGTGCCCGTCGGGTATCTTCACGTCGTTCAAAAAATAGTTGAACACTGGTGACGACAACAGCGGTAAAAAAGGTGAAGCCAGTGATAACAATCACCATTGACAGTATCTTACCACCGGTCGTTACCGCAACTAGGTCACCGTAACCCACTGTGGTGATGGTCATGACGGTTAGATAGAACGCATTAAAGAAAGCCAGTTTTTCCATAGCCATGAAACCACCGGTACCGGCGGCAACGATGACCAGAAGAACCCCGACCACGAGAAGCAAGCGCTTTAGAGTGGTGCTCATATTTTATCCTGACACTGCTGGAACATTGATGACATATTAACTCAAGGTAACCTGTTTGCCAAATAAAACAGGGAGCGGTTAATACCGCTCCCTGTTTCAGAGTAACCGGAAGCTATTCCAGAGGATTCATCACCCGACCGGTGAACAGTACGGCACCGGTGGCAATATCTTGAATCAGGAAGATAAACGGCCGGTCAATGGTCATTGTTACAGGTTCGCCGCCCGGGGCAGAAGTCAGGTCCATAATGACACCGGTGGCCGCGGCGGCCTCAGTCCCGCTTTCATCAACAGAAACAAATGATTTATGCACCACATCCGAAATCAGCAAGTTCTGCTGACCGGCGATACCGGAAAAATCAGCTCCATCAGTAAAGGCAACCGGCATGCCCAGAGCGGACAGGGTAGATTTCAGGCTGAAGGCGGATTCAAACTCAAACTTGGGCATGGATAAATTAACGGAGGTACTCTTAAGATCTTCAATGATCTTTTTAAGAGTTCCACCGTCAAGGGCGTTTTCAAAGGATTCAAAACCTCCGGCTTCGGGAAGAATGATGACCATAGACAATTCACCGCCATCGTATTTTAACTCCACCGCCTGGTAGCCTTCATCGGACGAATATCCCAGACTTTCGTTCTGGTGCATCATCGATACCGTTACCTGACGGCCATCAGTCAGATTGAAGGTGCC
Source organism: Dehalogenimonas sp. (assembly GCA_050864255.1). Lineage (GTDB taxonomy): Bacteria > Chloroflexota > Dehalococcoidia > Dehalococcoidales > Dehalococcoidaceae > Dehalogenimonas. Next base: position 107,192 of record JBOWAX010000005.1, on the reverse strand, counting down.
ATCAGATGTTGCGCTTTCTTCAAATGGTTTCAACCAGCCGCCATTGAAATAAATAGCATTGGTCAGGACCAAACGGGTGATATCCTTGATACTGCCCGACGGCAGCAGGTCCTGGATGCGTTTTTCGGTTTCTTTGGCTACCCAATCATTAATGGTCTTTCGGGCGGTCTCCGGATCGGCCGCAAAATCCAGCGTCCGCAGTCCGGTGCCGTAGTTTTCCGCCAACAAATCAAGATACGAACTTAAAAAGGGGAAATCATTCTGGCCCCAAATAGCATTGACCACCTTCAGGCTGAATAGCTGGTCATCTTTGCCTTTGGCACCTTGACCGCGGGAATTGATAGCAGCGTCAAGTGCATTTAATGCGGCATGCAACTCCGTTTGTTTCAAGTTAAAACGCAGCGCATTAGCCATCTGCTGCTCAGTTTCGCCATTCGCTCCGGCATAGGTCATAGCCAAGGCTACGGAAATGCTGTAAGGGGAATAAAAGAAACTACCATCATCTTGCTTGAGCAACTTGTACAGCGCCAGCGCGAAGTCGGTATTGCCGGCTACCAAATCGGACATATCCTCCACTGGGACATCCGGTGTCAGCCGGGGTAGGTTGGACTTGAGTTCCTCACCGTAGCTGGTACGGGAGCAGGCGGAGACTACCATGAGTAGAGACAGAAACAGCGGAATAATCGCTTTTTTCATATTGTCACCTCAATCTGATTATCAATCGGTTTGATTGCTCAACCAACAATTATAACGACGGAGGCATGATAGGGATAGGAATAACTCTCTGGAAAAAGGTATCAGCACCAGTTTTCCAGCATCTTATTGACCGAGCGATTCATTTCAGTTGAAAAGTCCGCTACAAACTTCCGGAAGAAGACATCTTGCCCTGCATTAGCTATGTCGGGCGAATGTGTGCCTGCTTTAAATTGAGCTTCAATATTCGCAAAGACGTTTTTTAGTTTTTCACTATCAAATCTCTGGTATCTATTCTTATGGACTATCGCCTCCCGCGGTGACCTGAGGGTGAGTTTCCTACGGGCTGCACTAGCAGTCGGGTATCCAAAACACACCATAGTGATCGGCAAGGCATAGGGTGGGAGATCTAACAACTCCCGGTGATACTCATATTTCTCAAGAATATCCCCGATATAACAAGACCCTATTCCCAATGACTCAGCGGCGATGACTGCGGTTTGGGCGGCTATCAAGGCGTCGCAGCTGGCGAGGAACAGGTCTCCAACCTGAGGTTTGCGATATGGCCGGTTTATTTTCTTGCTGTGCTGTTCCACTCCGCAAAGGTTAAAATAGTCAAACCAACGCTGATAGTCAGCCAGAAAAAGTAACACATATGGCGCTTTTGCGATGAACGGCTGATGATCGCAGCTGACAGCAAGTTTATCCTTTAACGCCTGATCATCGACTTGTATGATTGAGTAAAGCATCAGCCCCCCGGCTGTCGGAGACCGGAAAATCGCATTTAATATTTGTTCTTTTTCATCATCGGTAACCGGTTGGTCGGAATAAGCCCGTACCGAGCGGCGATTGGCAATAGCTTTCAGTGTCTCGTTCATATTGTCTCCGATTTGGGACTGAGCCATTTTCACCCTTCACGAGGGTTATCATGTGAACCCTCTCAGCAGCCGGGTTCGCCGTGATGACCGCAGCAGCCCTGGCGTTTCACAAACTTAATTCCGTTATTGCGGAAAACCAGATAGATTTTTTTATGGAGAGGCATGGGTGCGGACATATTAGAAAAAAAGGCTTTTAGGCTGGGCACGGACGAACCTCGCTTTCTGTTGTAAGGATGGCTCAATTCGAACTCGCGACACTCGGTTTAACAATTTGTTGATTCCTTATTAGTTCGTAATAACAATTCCCAAATAGCTTGATTACGATGCATTATACACCAATGAACAGCAATCAACACTACAATAATCATTGCTTCAGTTAGCTATTCCACCGCCCATTTTTATTTGTTTTAATAGACTCCACCAGAGCTTTTTTGAGACCTCCAATAGACTGGTTGCAATTGGGTTATTGCTTAATGCGTGATGTATACTTGAAAATATGCTTTAGTTAACGATTGGGTATTTAATGACTAAACGGAAGGGGTTGCTATGAATAATTACGCTAAGTTCGGTGCTATGATTACAACATCAACCATACTCATGTTTGGGTTGATGTATCTAAACACATATCAGTGGGATCACGTATATTTTAGCGAAACACGCTTATACATGACGCTTATAATGGGTGCTGTGATGGCTATTGTCATGCTGACCTTTATGAGAAAAATGTTTACCAACACCCGAATAAATATTGGTGTATATATTGGTTGTGTCATCGTAATTGCCCTCTCCCTTTGGCTGGTCCGCAGCCAAACCACCGTCGAAGATGTTTCCTGGATGAAGGCTATGATTCCGCATCATTCGATTGCAATATTAACCAGCGAACGGGCTAATATCTCCGACCCCCGCGTTCGGGAACTCGCCGATAACATAATCGAAGCACAACTTAGGGAAATTGACGAGATGATAGCGTTGATCAAAGACCTCGAGGAGGGTAAATAAAGCCCCAATTAAGCGCATCCGCGTTTGTTTATTGGTGCCCCTGGCGCGACTCGAACGCGCGACACGCGGTTTAGGAAACCGCTGCTCTATCCTCTGAGCTACAGGGGCGTTAAGTGATTATAGCAATAATGCCCTGCACTGTAATCTATCGGCTAATGCTTCGGCTTTTCCGGTTCCAGCATGCAGGTATCTACCGGCGGCTGTTTTAACAGGAACAAAACACCGATAATACCCGCCAGTAAAGAGGTCCCGACAATAGCCAGCTTGGCAGAATCTATTGAACCGGCATCAGTAAAAGCCAGTCCGGTAATGAAGATGGACATGGTAAAACCCACACCAGCCAGAAGCCCAGCACCGATGATATGATTCCACTGGCAGGACGCCGGCTTGGCAATCCAGCCCATTTTACTGATAATCCAAGTCAGCCCAATAATGCCCAACGGCTTGCCAATAAGCAACCCGGCCATGATTCCTAAAGTTATCGGTTGCACCATTTCAATATCACCGCCGAGGGCGACACCGGCATTGGCCAAAGCAAATATCGGCATGATGAAGAAGGCACTTATGGGGTGTAAAGCATGCTCGAGCCTGATTAACGGATTCTGAACGTGTTCATAGGCGGCGCCGATTTTTTCCACCGCCTCTTGTTGTTCCGAGTTGAGCAAGACGTTATTACGCCGGGCCTCAGCACCGCTGAAGGCATCCAATTCCAGCTTACAGGTATCCACAAACTCCTCGCTGGAAATCTTCTGCCGCACCGGGATGGTTAACGCCAATAACACACCGGCGATCGTGGCGTGAATACCGGATTGAAAGACAAAGAACCAGAGCAAGACACCGAATACCAAATATGGTGTCAGTTTCTTAACGCCGCCAGCGTTGAGCATGATAAGACCAGCGACAACTAAACCGGCCATCCCGAGTGATCCCCAGTCCAGATTACTGGAATAGGCTAAAGCGATAATAAGGATAGCGCCGAGATCGTCGATAACCGCTAACGAAACTAAAAATATCTTAAGTGCCAACGGCACACGTTTACCCAGCAGCATCAGAAAACCAAGTGCAAAAGCGATATCGGTAGCCATAGGAATACCGAAGCCGTGAGCCTTGCCACCATCGGCCATGTTGATAGCCAGATAGATGCCGGCCGGCACCAGCATCCCGCCGAGTGCACCTATCGCAGGGAAGGCCGCCTTGGCCGGTGAAGATAGCTCCCCAACCATGAGTTCCCGCTTGATTTCCAAGCCGATCAGCAGAAAGAACAGCGCCATAAGGCCATCATTTATCCAGTGAGCCAGTGATAGTTCCAAGTGAAAATTACCGACATTGATACCGGCTTCAATATGCAGAAAGTCAAAATACTGGGCAGAAAGAGGGGAATTGGCGATGATCATGGCCAACACCGCGGCCCCGAACAATAGAAAACCGCCAGTAGACTCCCGGCCTAAAAAGCGCTCAATGGCGCTGACTATCCTCAAATTATTGAACTGCAGGAGCATATATCAGTATCCTCAAAGATTAATTTAACGGGCAATTCTAGCAATTTAACCTTGTCAATGGCAATGGCGAATACGGCTTATCAGCAATTAGAGGTTTGGAGATAAACGACCCGGCTGATATATTGGGGCTCGAATAAGCATTTTAATTGTGTTTTGTACGGGATTTATAGCTGGCATCCTTTACGCTTAAGTGTTTTTGACTTATAATGGTTATGTATCCCGAGGGAGGGGATTTATATTATGGCAAGTCGGTTTGATAAATTTTCTGAACGCGCCAGACGCGTTTTGACCTACGCCCAAGAAGAGGCGCAGAACTTAAATCATAATTACATCGGTACGGAGCATATCCTGCTGGGTATGGTTCGAGAAGAGGACGGCGTGGCCGCCCGGGTGCTGACCGGCATGGACGTCAACCTGGCCAAGCTACGATCAGCAGTGGAATTCGTCATCGGCCGTGGTGAAAAACCCTCCAGCGGTGAGACCGGCCTGACTTCACGAGCGAAAAAGGTCATTGAGCTGGCAATTGACGAAGCCAGAAATCTGAATCATAACTACATAGGCACCGAACACCTGTTGCTGGGGCTGTTGCGCGAAGGTGAAGGTGTGGCCGCAGGTGTATTGGACAGCTTCGGAATCACTATTGAAAAGGCCAGAGCTGAAATTACCCGAGTGTTGTCTCAGGGTGCCATCAACCGCGGCGCTCCGCTCAAGGCCGGCAAAGTGCAGGGAAAGACACCCAACCTGGACGCCGTTTCTCTGGACCTCACCGCCGCCGCCCGCGCCGGTAAACTGGACCCAGTAGTCGGCCGGCAGAAGGAAATTGATCGAGTCATCCAGATACTTTCCCGACGGACCAAGAACAACCCGGCTCTCATCGGCGAACCCGGCGTCGGTAAGACCGCCATCGTAGAAGGCCTGGCGCACCGCATCATCGCGGCGGACGTGCCGGAGACCTTGGAAAACAAGCGTTTGGTTTCAATGGACATCGCTTCACTGGTGGCCGGAACCAAATACCGCGGCGAATTTGAAGAACGGCTCAAAAAGATACTTGAAGAATTAAGAAGCGTCGGCAATATCGTCGTTTTCATTGACGAGTTTCACGCCATGGTTGGCGCCGGCGCAGCCGAAGGCGCGGTTGATGCCGCCAACATCATGAAGCCGTCGCTGGCCCGCGGCGAGATTCAGATTATCGGTGCAACTACACTTGACGATTACCGCAAACACGTTGAACGTGATGCTGCCTTGGAACGCCGCTTCCAACCCGTGCTGGTTGAAGAACCTTCACTGGAAGATACCATTGAGATTCTACGCGGCATCCGGAGCCGGTATGAAGAGCATCACCGGCTGGATATCACGGATGATGCCCTTGAAGCAGCGGCCAGTATGGCCTCACGATATATTTCTGACCGTTTCATGCCAGACAAGGCAATTGATATTATTGATGAAGCGTCTTCCCGAGTACGTATCCGACATCGAACCAAGCCGATGCCGCTAAAAGATCTGAAAAAGGCTGAGGATTCCTACCGCCGCGATAAAGAAGCAGCGCTGGCCACTCAGCAGTACGACTTTGCCGCCGAATTGCGGGAGCGTGAATATCAGATTGCTGAAAAACGGCGCAAGATGGAAGAAGAGTGGCAACAAGAACAGGGGCAAGAAAAGCCCAGAGTCACCAAGGAAGACATTGCCGACGTAGTCAGTATGTGGACCGGGGTACCGCTATTACAATTGACCGGTGATGAAACCGAGCGCCTGCTCCATATGGAAGAAGTGCTACACGAACGCATTGTCGGCCAGGAAGAAGCAATTGTTACCATCGCCAAAGCGGTCAGGCGCGCCCGAGCCGGGCTTAAGGACCCTCGCCGGCCTATCGGTAACTTTGTCTTCTTAGGACCCACCGGTGTCGGCAAGACCGAACTGGCGCGGGCTTTGGCCAAATTTATGTTTGGTTCCGAAGACAGCATGGTACGCATTGACATGAGCGAATTCATGGAGAAATTTGCTGTTTCCCGCCTAGTGGGAGCGCCTCCCGGCTATGTCGGTTACGATGAAGGGGGACAACTCACCGAAGCGGTACGCCGCAAGGGTTACTGCCTTATCTTGCTGGATGAGATTGAGAAAGCACATCCTGATGTCTTTAACATTCTGCTGCAGATCTTTGATGACGGCCATCTGACCGATGCCAAAGGCCGCCGGGTGGACTTCCGCAACAGCATCATCATCATGACCTCCAACATCGGAGCAGACCTGATCCGTAAAGGCTCAGGAGCCATCGGCTTCTCTACCACAAGCGATGAGAGCAAGGCTGTTGAGGTCAACTATGAAAAAATGAAGGATAAACTACTGAGCGAGGTCAAAAAGAGTTTCCGGCCGGAGTTCCTGAACCGTATCGACTCCACCGTGGTCTTCCATTCACTGACTCGGGAACAAATCCGCCAGATAGTTGACTTGCAGTTGGTGTCGGTTACCACTCAGCTTAAAGAAAAGAATATAGCTATTGAAATCACTGAAGCCGCCAAGGACGTCCTGGGCCGTAAGGGTTACGATGAAGTGTACGGTGCCCGTCCGCTGCGCCGAATCATCCAGAGCATGATGGAGGACAAGCTGTCTGAAGATCTGCTGCGCGGAGATTACGGCCCCGGCGACACGGTTATAGTCGACGCGGCTAGTGAGGGAGAGGATCTGGATTTTACCATCCAACATGCCCCGCTACAGCTGGAAGCTCCCGAAGAGCACCCCGCCCTTGTGGGCGGTGACGAAGGCGAATAACGCCAACTAAACCAAGCTATAGTACAGCCGCCGGGTGAATCACCCGGCGGCTTTTTTCATAAATTGAAATACCTTTGAGAACCTAAAACCAGGCTTATGTAGAATCAACTCTCTCGAGCAGTTTTAATCCCGTTTTGGAAAACCTTTAGACCTGCCCCTGGTTCATCAATACTTTGCCGCGTCCATTTAGGGTGCTGAGAAGCGCGGATAAAGCGTTCCGGGTGGGGCATCAGGGCAAAAACTCGACCGGTGATATCAGTCAGACCTGCGATATTGTCCACCGCTCCATTGGGGTTGGCCGGATACTCCGCAGTGGATTTTCCAAACTCATCAGCGTAATAGAATACAGGACGCAGGCGGGGCAGCATCTCCGGTGCGGCGATAAGTTTGCCTTCACCATGAGCCACGGGCACTTCAAGCTGCGTGATCCCCTCGGTCCAGACACAGGGATTGGCAGTTTCAGCGGTCAGTTTTACCCAGCGGCATTCAAAACGGCCGGAATCATTGTTGGTCAGAGTAACCAGAGGCAAGGAGGGATCAGGAGGTCCGGGGAGAATTCCGGTCTTGATCAGCACCTGAAAACCGTTACACACCCCGATGATCAAACCGGACCGAGTCATGAATTTACTGAGTTCGTCAAACAGGCGCAGGCGCATTTCGTTGGCCTGGACCTTACCGGCACCCAGGTCATCACCGTAGGAAAAACCGCCGGCCAGACCGATGACCAGGTAATCCCGAAGTTTAACTTCCCCGGAGATAAGTTCGTTGATATGGACGATGCGCGGCACCCCGCCGGCCAGCTGAAATGCCTCGGCCATCTCCCTGTCACAATTGGTACCAGGAGCCCGGAGAACTAAAACCTTAATCTCTTTTACCATTTGAGCGGCCTCTGCCAGGCATTCTTCAAATCAGCTATCCGTTGGTCAATGACAACATTACCGTTCAAGCCCTTAACGACCACTCGGTCGTCTTGAGCCACTATACCGATAAGTGAGACCGAGGTCATCCCCATCACCTCTTCAAAGGCAGAGAGGTCTTCCGGTGCAACTTCGGCCAGAAACCGGGAATTGGATTCGGCAAAAATAAGCGTATCATCCCGGTCAACGGCAGTATCGTGCAGGACTTTAGATAGTACAATCTCAGCCCCGTAGCCACCGGCAAAAGCCATTTCCGCCAAGGCGACACCCAGGCCTCCTTCAGACAGATCATGGCAGGCTTTCACCAGCTTTCTGCCGGTAGCCGCCGCCAGCCGCTCATAGGTAGCGCGGGCTGTGGTGGGTTCCACGCCGGGGGCGAGGTTACCGATAAACCCTTTAGCGGCGTAGTAGGCCGAGCCACCAAGTTCTGCTTTAGTGTGGCCAATGGAATAGATAAGATTGCCGGGTGACTTGAAATCCATCGTAATAGCTTTTGAGGTATCGGCCATAATACTGATGGCCGAGATTAAAAGCGTATGAGGAATGGATACTATTTTATCACCGACCCGGAACTGATTGTTTAGTGAGTCCTTGCCGGAAATGAAGGGGGTTTCATAGACCATTGAAAGATCAGCGCAAGCCTGAGCCGCCCGGGCTAAAGCACCCAGGGCAGCTTCATCAGTGGCTGAACCCCAGCAGAAATTGTCCAGCAACGCCAACCGTTCCAGCGAACCGCCGACGGCGATAATCTGCCGTACTGCCTCATCAACTGCCGAAGCGGCCATATTGTAGGCATCAACGTCGGCATAGGCCGGATTGATGCCGCAGGAAACGACTACCCCGCGATCGGAACCTGCTACGGGCTTGACGACGGCGGCATCACCGGGGCCGTCGGACTCCCGTCCTACCAGTGGTTTAAGCAGGCTGCCGCCCTGGACTTCGTGGTCGTACTGCCGGATGATCCATTCCTTGGAGCAGGTGTTCCAGCGACCTAAAAGCCGCAACAGGTCATCATCCAACCGCTCTGGACAGGGAAACGAAGGTTCCAGGTTTGCTGAAGGCTTGTGGGTGGCCTTCAATTCCAGTTGCGGCCGTCCCTCGTGCAGAAAATCCATATCCAGATCACAGACCTGCTGGCCTTTATAATATAGGCTGAGTTTCTTGTCATCGGTGAAGGCGCCGATAGAAGTGACTTCTACTCCCTCGCCGCGGCAAATCTCTTCCAGCCGGTCAAAGTTCTTGGGAGGAACGGCTAGAACCATGCGTTCCTGAGATTCGGAAATCCAGATTTCGGCATAGGACAAGCCAGAATACTTCAGCGGCACGAGATCCAAGTGCACCTTAACCCCGGTATCGGCTCCCATTTCCCCCACCGCAGAAGACAAGCCGCCTCCACCGACATCGGTGATGCGGCTAAATAGTTTTTCATCGCGGGCTTTGATAATCGCTTCAATCATGCGTTTTTCCACGATAGGATTACCAATCTGGACCGAGGAAAAAGACTGCTCATTACTCTTATCCGACAGAGCTTCAGATGAAAAGGTAACGCCGTGAATACCATCGCGGCCGGTACGGCCGCCCATGACTACGACCAGGTCCCCCGGTGACTGCTGCCCTGGTTTGGCCGCCCAGACCGGCATAATGCCTGCGGTACCGCAATAGACCAGAGGATTACCGGTGTATCGTTCGTCAAACAGTACCCCACCGTTAACGGTGGGGATACCCAGGCGGTTGCCGTAATCAGCCACGCCGGAACGGACTCCTTTGAAAACCCGCCGGGGGTGCAGGGCTCCGGGCGGCAGTTCTTCATAAGGCATGTCCGGCTCGCCGAAACAAAAGACGTCGGTATTAAATATCGGACGGGCGGAAAGGCCAGTACCCAGCACATCGCGAATAACACCGCCCAAGCCGGTAGCCGCGCCGCCGTAAGGCTCAACCGCCGAGGGATGGTTGTGGGTTTCCACCTTGAAGCAGACAGCATTCTCCCCATCAAAATCAATAACACCGGAATTATCGACAAAAACACTCAGGCACCAAGACTTGTTAAGCTTTTTGGTAGCCCGGGCGATAGTGGATTTCAGTAAATTATCTATAATTTGCCCGTCAAGGTTATACCTGGCCTTGAATGTCTTGTGGACACAGTGCTCACTCCAAGATTGAGCCAACGTTTCCAGTTCCACATCGGTCGGCCGACGACCCAGTTTGCGATAATGCTCAGCCGTAATGCGGACTTCGTCCGCGGACAGGCAAAATTCACGGCCAACGGCGCACAAGGCAGTATCATCAACCGGTAAATCAACTTCCCGCAGCGCAAAATCATAAACCGGATTTTCGCCAAAAATGACAGAGATCGGGGTCACAGCGTGCTGGATGATAGGATTCAACAGAAGCCGGTTGGTAATTAAAGTCAGAGTATCAACGTCAAGATCACCGTCCAGAATATAAAGCTTGCCGGTACGGGCACCGGAAAGCGTCACCCCCAGATCAGCAGCAGCCTTAAGGATGGTTTCTTCCACCGGATCGGCAACTCCTGGATTGTGGACTACCAGCACCGCCTGACCAGGTAGTAGGTTTTCCACGGGTTGATCTACCGTGAACACCTCGGTAACCGGATCAGCCAGCAGTTCTTGCCCCACGGTATCAGCAGCAGCCTTGTCAAGATCGCCCTTCAACCAGTAAACATCGGAAACACTGACATTGGTGACGCCGCTTAGATTAAGGTCGGCAATATCCTTCAGAAGCGCCGCTCCGCGTCGGTCAGCCAGATTGGGGACAGGTGAAACATCAATGCGGTAAATCAAGATGCCCTATTATAGCCAAAATCAGACGGTGGGGCGAATCTTAGCCAAAAGCGGTTTTCGCATCATAACCACGTCTTTAACCGGGAATTGGCATGACCAACCCATACTGTTAGCGATATACCGCAAAGTCTCTTCACGGTAGAAAACGACATGGGTAGGGTCACGGCGATAATACCAGTTGGCAAAGGCCGCGTCATCCGTTTGGAAACAGGTCATGACTGCCAACCAACCGCCAGGTCGGAGCAGGTCGTCAAAACGAGCAAACTCTGCTGCCGGCCGGTGAAAATGCTCTACCGCTTCAGTGCAGGTAATAAAATCATAGGTTTGCTCTAACACCAAGGTATCGGGATAAAACAAGGGATCATATAATTTTATCTGATGCCCGGCTTCAATGAGTATTTTGGCCAGGGCCGGACCTGGACCGCACCCATAGTCCAGGCCCATTTGGCGATTATCCAGCATTTCTAACAAAGGTAAAGCCAGTTTTGACAAAAAAGCACGATAATCCGGATCATCCGGGTGATTACAGTGCTGTCGGTATCGTTCGCGTTCGTTCTCTTTTGACAGCCGCTGAACCGGGTCCAGAAAGGTGGCCCGGCAGGAAGGACACCGGTAATAGTCCCGGCTTTCAGCTTCAACAAAAAAACTACAGGCTGGAGAACCGCAGACGATACAAACCTGTTTACTTTCAGAATTAATCATTGGGTGATGCTCATTCTATCAATAAAAACCAGAAGGAACCTAATGAATTTGGTGTATTGATACTCCATGGTAGTATATAAAAGTAAAGGGTAATGTATGGAAAACTCGTCAGCCGTTAAAGAAAACTATCTCTACACCGCTGAGACAGAGCTTTACTGACCAGAGTAAATCCAGGGTCAGGCCCGCGGCATTGAGAGGATGATAACCAAAAGCCGTAAAAAGATGACCACAAAGGAGAAGGATGATGACAACCACCACACTAATGATTAAAGGCATGAGCTGCGGCAACTGCGTGCGGCATGTAGAGAGCGCGTTAAAAAAAAAGAACGGAGTTGCTGCCGTCACAGTCGATCTGGCTGCCGGGCAGGCGACCGTGGAATATGATCCGCAAACGGTCGACCTCAATGGTCTGAAGCAGGCAGTCACTGACGCCGGTTACGAAGCTGAAACAAACGACTAAAGAATTCCAGCGTAGAACCTGGTCTTGATCTGCTTTCCATGGGAGATTATTCATGGCTAATTATCCAAAAAAAGTACCCATTAACCTGTTTATAGGCGGCATGACTTGCGCGGCCTGCGTGCGTCACCTGGAATCCGCTCTAAAAACGGTTACCGGTGTGTCCACAGTTACCGTTAACCTGGCCACTGGTAAAGCACTGGTGGAATACAATCCGGAGACAGCGACACTGGCCGACCTCAAGAAAGCGGTTGAGGACATGGGTTATTCAGCCGCCTTTGACAATGCCAAACTGACCATAACAGGCATGACCTGTGCCTCTTGCGTTAAAAACGTGGAACGGACTATCGGTAACTTGCCCGGCGTTTACCGTATCGTGGTTAATCTCTCCACCGGCAGTGCCCTGATTGAGTATGCTCCAGCAGTAACGTCGCTGGCGGAAATCATCGGCTACGTCAAAGAATTGGGCTTCAGCGCGGTAGAAAAAATAGAAGGCCAGGCAGCACTGGACCAAGAACAGGCGGCCCGGGAAGAGGAGATAAAAAAGCAAAAACGCAACCTTATTATCGCCTGGACCCTAGGGCTGCTGGTTATGCTTGGAATGTTCCAGCCATACTGGATACTGTCTTCCTTCATCCCCGACTGGATGAACAACAAGATCTTTCTGTTTTTCCTGACCACACCCATCGTCTTCGGTCCCGGACGGCAATTCTTTATAAATTCCTGGAACGGTCTCCGCCGGGGTTTGACCGACATGAACCTGCTGTATGCTACCGGAATCGGGGCGGCTTACCTTATCGCGGTCATCAACACATTCTTCCCGGAAGCCGGCTTCGGAGGCCCAGACGCCACATTTTATGAGGCAGCCGCCCTTCTGACCGCTTTTATTATCCTGGGGCGTTATCTGGAAGCTGTTACCCGCGGCCGCACTTCAGAGTCTATCAGACGCTTAATGAAACTGCGGCCCAGGACAGCGCGGATTATCCGTGACGGTCAAGAACTGGAAATAACAGCCGAAAGCGTCACTTCTGGGGACATCGTGGCGGTACGCCCCGGTGAGGCAGTACCGGTTGACGGCGTCATTTCAGAGGGGTATTCCGCTGTTGACCAAGCGATGATAACCGGTGAGAGCCTACCCGTGGAAAAACAAGTCGGCGACGAAGTTATCGGCGGGACAATGAATAAGACCGGGGCTTTCCGCTTCAAAGCAACGCGCGTTGGCAACGACACAGCATTGGCACAGATTATCAAACTTGTGGAGGATGCCCAAACGACCCGCGCCCCAATTCAGAAACTGGCCGACCGGGTAGCCGGACATTTTATACTGGGAGTGCATATTATCGCCTTGGTGGTATTCCTTTTCTGGTTTTTTATCGGGTACGACCTGTGGTTCACCCCGGAAACTCGTCTGATACTAACCCCATATACTCTGCACGGTCTGGGTGTTTTCGGCTTCGCCTTATTGACTTCTGTCACCGTGCTGGTCATCTCCTGCCCTTGTGCTCTGGGACTGGCGACACCGTCAGCAGTCATGGCAGGCAGCGGCAAGGGTGCAGAGTACGGCATCCTGTTCAAAGGGGCAGATGCCATGGAAACCACCGCCCGGGTAAATGCCATAATCTTTGACAAAACCGGCACTTTAACCCGCGGCGAACCTTCAGTGACCGATATTATCACCTCTGGAGCTTTTGACCGCGACGAGGTATTACGATTAGCAGCAGCGGTGGAACAGAATTCCGAACACCCGTTGGGTGAGGCAATCGCCCGGGCATATCAGGAAAAAGACCCGAACCCTGCGGAAGCGACCGAATTCAGTGCTGTCCCCGGCCACGGTGTGAATGCTTTAATTGGCGGCCGCAAAGTGCTGCTGGGGAACCGCAAGATGATGGGCGACTACGGCATTGACATTACGTCAATTGAACCAGAAGCCGTAAGGCTGGAACATGAGGGCAAGACGGCTATGTTTGTGGCAGTTGAAGGCAACTCTGCCGGTATCGTGGCTGTGGCCGATACGCTTAAGGAGACCTCCGCCCGAGCGGTGACCGAACTCAAACACCTGGGTATCCGTGTATTGATGATCACCGGCGACAACCGGCGGACTGCCGAGGCTATTGCACGGCAAGTCGGTATTGAGGAAGTGCTGGCTGAGGTGCTACCTGAAGACAAAGCGGGCGAAGTTAAGAAACTCCAAGCCGAGGGCTTGAAGGTAGCCATGGTCGGCGACGGCATCAATGATGCCCCGGCACTGGCTCAGGCCGATGTCGGCATTGCCATCGGTTCGGGCACGGATGTTGCCAAGGAAACCGGTCATGTCATCCTGGTCAAAGACGATATTCTGGATGTGGTAGCCGCGCTTCAGGTAGGACGGCAGACACTGGGATTAATCAAGCAAAATCTGTTCTGGGCTTTCGGTTACAACACCCTGGCCATCCCGCTGGGCATGGGGGTGCTCTACCCGTTTACCGGACAGATGGTCTCACCGGAACTGGCAGCGCTTTTGATGGCCACCAGCTCGTTATCGGTAACACTGAATACACTAAGGATGAGAGGTTTTGTACCGGGCATCCGTCTTGAGGCAGTAAAAGCAGGAGGCTCACTATGAAGCGAAAAGCCGGAATCGCCACCGTTGTTTATATCAGCCTGTCCCTCACAGGAGCGGCTTTATTTCTGCTGGCTACGGCTTCCGGAGTATATACCGCCGTGGAGCGTATCGGCGGGGCAGTGTGGGTCTTTTTACTGTTGATGATAGTGCTGATGCCGGCGGTTACGGCTCTCGTCAAGAAAAAATCATAGAGTCGGATCTCCGAGACTGATCATCTGGTTAGTCTGCTATTGTGCGGGCACCAACAAGAATTTTCTTAGTTATGGGGCGGGTTTTCACAGCGTTTTCTCTGACCTTAATCTCATCTAAATAGATAATACAGTCGGCGCAGAAACCCTCCTGGCACACCATGAATTTATAACAACATAAACTGCCCTTGTGATTTTCAAATTCCACGAAACAATTACTCCCTTTTACAGGCTAGTTGAATTCTACCTAGGTTATTACCTAATTGCAATAGCCCGTTAGTACTATGCACCACCCGTAAGTGTCCGGACAATGTAATTATTGCGTAAAACTGCAGCATGGCCACTAAAACGACAATGCTGGTCCCGGCCGACCAAAGTATAAAGTTGAAAGAATAGGCTGATCTGAGCAAAACAGTTTTGTTCAGTTGAATCCGGTTCAGGACAATGCGGCTAGATAGCGATCAATATCCGCGGCGGCCGTTTTGCCGGCTCCCATGGCAGAGATGACGGTCGCCGCACCGGTTACAATATCACCACCGGCCCAGACTGCCTGCTTTTTAGTTAAACCGGTCAGTTCATCGGCGATTACATTACCTTTGCTGGCAAATTCCAAATCCGGTGTAGCGCGGGCGATCAATGGATTAGGCCGGGTGCCCAGGGCAATAATAGCCATGTCTATCGGCAGATTAAACTCGGAACCGACCAGCGGTACCGGCCGACGGCGGCCACTGGCATCAGGTTCGCCGAGTTCCATCTTCTGGCAAGTCATTCCGGAAACCCATTTATGTTCATTGACCTTAAAACTAACAGGATTGGTTAAATAGAGGAAATCAATCCCTTCTTCTTCTGCATTTTCTACTTCTTCAATTCGGGCGGGCATCTCTTCCCGGCTGCGACGGTACACCACGGTCACGTGAGCCCCCAGCCGGACGGCACTCCGGGCGGCATCCATGGCGACATTGCCGCCGCCGATGACCGCCACCTCCTGCCCGACTTTGAGCGGGGTGTCGTATTCCGGAAATCGCCAGGCTTTCATCAGGTTGACCCTGGACAGAAACTCATTAGCCGAATAAACGCCGGAAGCGTTTTCACCTTCGATATTCAGAAAAAGCGGCAGCCCGGCACCGGTACCCAGGAACACCGCATGGAAACCGTCAAGGAAAAGTTCATCGATGGTCAGTGTCTTACCGATTACGGCGTTTAGTTCAATCACGACACCCAAGCTTTTGACGTAATCCACCTCAGACTGCACGATGCTTTTAGGCAACCGGAATTCCGGTATGCCGTACATCAATACTCCTCCGGCGACATGCAACGACTCAAATACCGTAACCTCATGACCGAGTCGGGATAGTTCCGCAGCAGCAGTCAAGCCGGAAGGGCCAGCCCCAATAACAGCGACCCGCTTCCCAGTAGCCGGCAGTCTTTCCCCGGGCAAGGCTTTGGCGGTCTGACCCAATTCCCAGTCTGCAATATAACGCTCCAGCCGTCCGATGGCGACCGGGGCTCCCTTTTTAGCCAGGGTGCAGACAGCCTCGCACTGGCTTTCCTGAGGACAAACTCGGCCACATATGCCGGGCAGAGCATTGGTCCGCTTGAGTATCCGGGCAGCTTCCCGCAGGTCATTGTTTTTTAGCGAACGAATAAAATCCGGAATATCAATCGCCACCGGGCAACCGGCCACACAGTTGCGGGCTTTACAATCAATACAGCGCGAGGCTTCCTGCGCCGCTTCTGGGGCAGAATAGCCAAGGGCCACTTCATCAAAATTACGACGCCTTTGTGCCGCAGCCTGCTTAGGCATTCCTACCCGGTTGAGATCTAGTTTAGCCACGACCAACTCCGTTTTTCAACTCTGTGCCTCAGGGCAACGGCAGACTTCCAGCGACCGCTTTTCTTCTTCAATATAGGTACGTTGGCGCGACATAAAAGAGTCCCAATCAATGGCGTGGGCATCAAATTCCGGACCGTCAACACAGGCGAAGCGGGTTTGTCCGGCCACCGACACCCGGCAGCATCCGCACATACCGGTGCCGTCAATCATAATGGGGTTCATGCTAACTATAGTCTTGACACCAAATGTTTGAGTCGTTAAAGCAGAAAACTTCATCATGATACTGGGACCAATGGCGATGACCCGGTCGATTTTATCACCCCGCTCCAGTTTTTCCTTGATAGGTTCAGTAACCACGCCTTTGCGTCCGGCGGAGCCATCATCGGTGCTGATAATCAGTTCATCGCTGAACGCAGCCAGGCGGTCCAGCCAGAATAACAGGTCTTTATTGCGCGCCCCAACAATGGTGATGACGTGATTACCGGCGGCCTTCATTGCCCGGGCAATGGGCATGATAGTCGCCGTGGCAAAACCACCGGCCATCAAGCAGACAGTGCCGAAATCTTCCACTTCGGTCTGATTGCCCAAGGGGCCCACAAAATCGGCGATGGTGTCGCCGACACCGAGCCTTGAAAGTTTGGTAGTGGTGGTCCCCACTTCCATAAACACAACGGAAACGCTGCCTTCGGTAACATTCCAGTCAGCTATGGTCAGAGGGATACGCTCACCGTTGTCGTCCACCCGCAGAATCACAAACTGACCAGCGGCAGCCTTTTGGGCTACCCGCGGCGCGTGAATCCGATAAAGCCGTACTCGGGGAACCAATTCTTCGGTGGCGAGGATGGGGTACAATTAAACTCCTTAGCGGTGTTCGCAGTATTAAGACTGAAGTACCAGTACCGTGCCATAATCTATCATTATAAGAGCCATTTATTCAAGCTAGTCGCCGATAAAAAAGGAGTGCGGGGCAGCCCGCACTCCTAAATTCAGAACTATTCGTTTTTCTAGTAATAGTCAAAGAACGACTGGTCAGCCGGCGGCTCATCCGCTTTGAGCTCTGCCTCACGTTTAGCCGCTTCTGCCTTTAGCTTGGCTTCCTCAGCTGCTTTGCGCTCGGCTTCAGCGGCTTCCTCGGCAGCTTTTTCTTCAGGTGTCGGCTCCGGTAAATCGATCTCAGAGGGTATGGAGTTATGCATCTCTGAGAACTTCCAAATATCATCTATCTTTTCCGCCACCGCGGTCAGACGCATGTCCAGCAACAGCTCCCGACCATTTTTGGTCAGCTTTTCATAAACATGGCTGGAAACCCAAGCCACATCACCGTTGGCCTTAATGGTAGTATAACCGTACTTGACCGCCACAGTATCCACCGAAGCAAAAAGTTTTTCCATACGTTCTTTAAGCTGCCCAGGGCCGATGCTCATATCGCTCTGGGCTGGTCCGATATTGAGCATATTAGGATCCTTGGTGGTTACGTTCAGCAGTGCGTCAACATTTTTGGCCTCAAGGGCATACTTATATTCTTCCAGCAAGGCATTAATTGCAGTGCGTGTCTCAGAGTCAACTCTCATCTACTAATTCTCCCTTTTTTAATCAATTAAAGTACTTTTATAGGCTAAATATGGCCTCAGTGTCAAGCCCTTTTCGTTACGATAATTATTGCTGATGGGCCACCGGCGACATGGCGCGCAAGCGGCTAACAACATTAGGCAGGACTTCCAGAACCCGGTCAATAGCCGCTTCATCGGTCCAGCGCCCAAAAGATAACCGCAATGATCCGAAAGCCTGGTGCGGTAGTAGGCCGAGGGCCGTCAAAACGTGAGAAGGCGAGGTGCTGGTTGAGGAACAGGCGGAACCGGGTGAAGCAGCAATACCCGCCAAATCCAGGTTAAGGCACACCGATTCTCCTTCTACATGATCGAAACTGAAATTGGCATTGTTCGGTAATCGATTGGTCGGATGCCCGTTCAGACGTGAATTCGGTACTACCTCCAGCACCCTGGCAATCAGCCGATCACGCAGCCCTGCCAGCCTGGAAGCCTCCGCTGTCAGGTCGGCAACTGCAAGCTCGGCAGCTTTACCAAGACCGACGATACCGGGAACATTTTCGGTGCCGGAACGTTTGCCTCTTTCCTGTCCGCCGCCCCACAATAGCGGCGATATCCGAGTGCCCTTACGAATGTAAAGAGCTCCAACACCTTTTGGCCCGTATAACTTGTGGGCTGAAATACTTAATAAATCCACTCCCAAAGCCTGCGTATCTACCGGAATCCGACCGATGGCCTGAACTGCGTCAGTATGCAGATAAACACCGGCTTGCCGGGTAATCCGGGATATGGCCGCCAGATCCTGAATAACCCCGATTTCATTATTAGCCAGAATGACTGAAACCAGCACCGTCTCCGGCCGAATTGCCTTCTCCACGTCAACCGGGTCAACCAAACCTCGACTATCAACCGGCAGCAAGGTTATCGCAACGCCTTGCTTCTCCAGAAAATGGCAGGTTTCCAGTACGGCGTGGTGCTCAATGGTAGTGGTAATGATATGGGGATGGTTTTTCCCGGATGCCTGAACCACACCGACAAGCGCCATGTTGTCAGCCTCAGTTCCCCCGCTGACGAAGGTAATTTCATCAGCCCGGACGTTTATAATCCCAGCCACAGCATTTCTGGAGACTTCCACCGCCTGGCGGGCCTGCTGCCCTTCAGCATAGATTGCTGATGGATTTCCAGAGATATCCTGAAAATAAGGCTGCATTGCCTTGAATACTTCCGGGGCCACAGGTGTGGTCGCGGCATAATCCAGATAAATACGATTCATGATGCCCATTATAACCGAATGTGATCCTTATTGGTTCGGTTAGAAATCATCCAGACTGCTGAAAAATATTTCCGGGATTGAGGGCGTGTTTTCATTAACCCAGCGCTGAAGACAGGTCAGCGAACAAAAACCATAACGTTTGATGTCTTCCGGGCCTTTCAAATGAGACAAGATATACCAGCCCTGCAGAGTCAGACACGGCAGATCCGAAGCCTCTATTCCCTGATTACGGCCACAGCCGTAGCAATGACAAGTACGCTCAGTCAATCCTGATTCCAACCCCTCGTGCCCAATCAGGCACAACAAAACCATATCTAACTATTAATTATCCTTTTGATTCCTATTTGTGTCAAACAGGCAGGCAGATCTCATTTGCTCCCCGGTATAATCCTCCAACGAATTATTCCCTGAAAACGAAATAGCAATGACCTTATATTAAGCTTCCGGTTATAATGAGCCAACTGCTTTGGCCGGGAAACCGTTAAATTCCTACAATCCAAAGGGAAGAAGGACGCAGTGCCTGATTATCTACCTGTTAAAATAGTCACCCAAAGCCCAGAGATGGAGCGGGCGATTGAAGATATGCGACAGTCCGATGTGCTTGCGGTTGACACCGAATCCAATAGCCGACACCGCTACCCAGAGCAACTCTGTCTAATTCAAATCGCAACCCGCCAGCAAATCTATATCATTGATCCCATCTCGCTAAAAGATATTTCAGCGCTTAATGAGATATTTATTGACGGTACAATAAAGAAGATATTTCATACTGCTGATTCAGATCTCCGGACACTTGACCGGCATGGCGGATTTCGTCTTCGCAACATCTACGACACTAAAATTGCTGCCCGTTTTATCGGCATGACCCAGTTTAGCCTGGTCGCTATCATCAATGAACTGTTAGGACTCTCCATTGAAAAAAATGCAGCGATCCAGAAAGCTGATTGGGGTCGGCGACCACTTTCCAGTGAGGCTGTTGACTATGCCGCTGGTGATGTCCGCTATCTAGTCAGCCTGCAGGAAGAACTGGATCAAAAACTGGATACCCTCGGCCGAACGGCTTGGGTGAACGAAGAAAACGTCCGGCTTGAAGAGGTGCGTTATAACCCTCCGGACCCGGAGACAGCATACCTCTCGGTCAAAGGTGCTTATACTCTGAATAAACATAGTTTGGCCGTCCTGAAAAGCCTGGTGCACTTCCGCGAAGAAGAAGCCCGGCGGTGGAACCGGCCACCGTTTTATGTAATACCGGACGCTGTCATGATCAACCTGGCGGCCGAACCAATTGATGACCTTTCAACAGTTTCAGGCCTGGGGAAACACAGTTTGGATCGGTTTGGACAAGGGCTCAAGGAAACCTTGCGCTTAGGGTGGGCAGCATCTCCGATCATTCTGCCTCCTTTTAAACCACCGCCGCGGCTGAACAGTACTCAACTGCAACGCCTGAACCGACTTAAAGAATGGCGTTCTGCCATATGTAATACCCTGGTCCTGGAACCTGATCTCATCTGGCCGTCAGCCAGCCTGGGGCGTTTGGCCATAGCGCCGGATACATTGCAGTTTGAACTTGATCAGCCCGCTATTCGCAATTGGCAACGGGATAATTTTGGTTTATCGCTTCGGGCTGCTTTGGATTCAGAGCCATCGTTAAACCCCTAAATCTGCGTCTGGTCGGGTAAAAGGAACCTTCAAAATACAGCCGGTAGCGAAATATTCCTGCTTAGCAAGCCAGTATTTTATGGTAAATTGGGTATATTCTTTAAGCGGATGTGCCACTATAATACGCTACCGTCAAGTCAATGCCGGTTTCCAAGCTGGTCTCAGGCAACCATTTAAGATGATGTTGCGCTTTAGTACAATCAAGATACATATGTTTAATATCACCAAGACGCTCCGGTGCATATCCCTTAATTCCTTGGTACCGGCATGACCGGGCTAATAGATCAAATATGGTATCATCAGACGTTTTACGGCCCGTGCCGATATTAAAAACATCACATGACTCCTGTTTTGCCGCCAATAAATTGGCAGCCACAATATCACTAACATATATATAATCCCGGGTTTTGCTCCCGTCACCGAAAATAACCGGATTCTTGTCGTTGAGCATTCTGTCAGCAAAAATTGCCACGACACCACCTTCCCCAGCCGGATTTTGCCTCGGCCCATAGACATTGGCATATCTCAAAATCGTATAAGACAGGTCAAACAATTTGTGGTAGATTTCAAGATAATGCTCTACGGTGTGTTTAGAAACACCGTATGGTGACAGAGGCCGTGCAATATGGGTTTCAGTTACTGGCAAATTGTCAGGATGCCCGTATGCGGCAGATGATGAAGCATAGACTAACTTTTCGACTCCTGCCTCGACACAACTAGTGATGACGTTAAGACTGCCTGAAACATTGATTTGATTATCCATCACAGGGTCAACTACCGATTTACTGACAGTGGTTTGAGCCGCTAAATGGTACACAAGTCTGGGCTTTTCCTTTGTCATCAAATCTTTTAAATCTGGGGCACGGATATCCATTTCATAAATTCTAACTCTGGGATCAACATTGCTTTTTTTTCCTGAAGTTAAATTATCAATGACCACAACATCGTCCCCATTTGCCAGCAATTTATCAACTAGGTGTGAACCTATAAAGCCGGCGCCACCGGTAACTAATATTTTCATTTCTTGCCCCTAGTCTCTTCGTCTACCAAACTCATTATAGCAATTCCCGAATACATCACCATCAGTAATTTTACGTATTAAGCTGGATAGATATACTTAGTAATCAAAATCAGTTTATATATTACGTTTTGTTCTCTCTGTTCAAATCATGCGCTGTTAGTGGTTTTGCCCAATTCCACCGAGTATTTTTACCCATTTTTCTAGTATTTACGTATTTACAGTTCAATTGCCGGATGATAAACTCCCCGCAAAATATACGTACCTTGACTAAGAATCGAAAAACCAAATTGATGAAATTTAAGAAAGCGCCGATCACATAAAAACTCAGCTTTTCCATTTTTTCAAGGCTTGACGGATATTATTTGTTATCCTGTTGGCAAGCCTTTTTCAATATACTTAATATTACCGGTATATACCGAATAATTGAATAAACAATAACAATAAAAGGAGAAAAGGATGAGTTTGCAATTACGCAAATATTTAAATCGACTAATCATTATCGGCATATCGTTAATTCTGAGTTTGGCTACACTGGGCATACCAGCTACCACTAATAAACTGAGTGCGGCCACCACGGTTAGCATCAACATGATCTACTACGGTTGGCATTCCCCCGCTACCGAAGCAGCTATTATTAATGCCAATCCAACCTTCCTGGTAAGTAACAGCCCGGCTGGACCATGGCGTGGTAACGCCAATATAAGCAAGTTTACAGCCGCCGGTATCAAGTATTTTGAATATATCGACGGCGGCTACGAGGGAACACGCCGGGGAGGTATCCCCGTTGACCTACAATCCAACCTCAACTACATAACCGCAGCTGCCGCTGCAGGCGCTTATGGTATCTTCCTGGACCAGGTAAGTGAAGGGATATGGACTACACCTAACTGGAGCTATCTGCAACAAATATCAGCAAAAGCACGCAGCCTAGGTCTCAAGATTGTTTTCAATACCGGGCAGAATAGCTGGTCTGACCAATTAATGACCTACTGCGACTATATCAACAGCTCTGAACAGTGGTCCAATGCTTCATTAACAGCCAGTCAGCAAAAATGGGCTAGCCGGACATGGCTATTGCGTGAGGGTGTGTACGATGCTACCACTGCTGCAAACCTGACCCAGGGCGCCTGGAGCAAAGGTGTGTTAGCCGCCTATGTCACACCGGCCTATGCCAGCCTGGCTTACTGGCTACCCAGTTACGTCAGTTTGATTTCACCCTACACACCGTCCGCTCCGGCACCAACACCATCGTATACTCCTTCATATTCTTCTTTGGGCAATACCACTGCTATGGTAACAAGTGTCCCTATACCCACAGGGGCAAGCAACGAGTACAGTCTGTCCGTCAGGATTATGACATCTGCGAATGCTGGTTTGACGGCTGGTCAAACAGTCTGGATTGCAGCAACAACGACTGACTTTCCCTCATTGAGAACAATTGGCTCCACCATTACCGGCAACATGGATAATTCATATGGCTGGTGGGTGCTCAAAAACCCCACGACTCCTGTCCTTTCATATGGTAATATAACCGCTGTGATAGCCAGTGCTCCAACCCCCAGCGGAGGAAGTAATGAATTCAGTTTCTCCATCAGGATTACGACGACAACAGTTTCAGGCCTTACGGTTGGACAGGTCGTTTGGGTTGCGGCAACTACAATCGACTTCCCCAATTTACATACCATTGGTTATACGGTATCAGGTAATCTTGATAAATCCCTCGGCTGGTGGACACTAAAAGCACCATAGAGCGGCTTTACGGCCTCTTGTAAACAGTGAAGGGCTAACCGCCCTTCACTGTTTTTTTCAGCCGTAAGTATGTGTCAAAACTTTCGACTGCCCCTTTGTGCCTTATCCTGACTATTGCATACCTACTAAATCCTACATGTAATATATATTACTTAAGTACTTGCCCTATTACCTTAGTACTATATAGGTGTAATAACAAGTAATTACGTATGTACAGCCCTTTCGCAGCTCCATATACTACTAAGTAGTTCAATAAGGAGGCGAAAGGAAAATCAATGAAAATTCTAACATCGTTGCTTAAAAGAAAGCACCTCTTACTTGCCACAATACTACCACTGCTGGTAGTTACCCTGGGGGTACTCCCCATGGTGCAGCCGGTGGCTGCAGCCACTGCAACCCGTCCTCTTGCTCTAGTCTACTATGGATGGCACGATTCTGCGGTCGATCAAAGAATCATCAATGCAGCACCCGAAATCCTGATCGACAATACCCCGGCAGGCTACTGGCACGGTAACGCCAATGTTGCTCTTTTCCAAAGCCAGGGTATCAAAGTTTTCAGCTACATAGATTCCTCTTACGGGGCTCGTCCAATCGGGGATAACTATGCACTCATCGACGCCATTGCAAAAGAAGGAAGCTTCGGTATCTTCATGGACCAAGCCTCTTCCAGTGCAACTGCCTACAACCAAAACATCTACAACTATGCCAAAAGTAAAGGATTAAGTGTCATCATCAACCCCGGAATGCCCTATGTCAGCGCTGATGTCTACACGGTGGCTGATTATGTGATGACCGACGAACACTATGTGGGACGCGCCCCGACCGCAGTTGAGGCCACACACTTGGATCAGACAATTGTAATTGGGTTTGGGAATTGGACTGCGGCCCAGGCAGCAAGCTACACCAACGCGGCCTGGTCGAATGGCTTCGCCTACAGTTGGCATGAGCAGCTAGAATACAATAGCTTACCTTCATGGCTTGAAGAGTATGTTCTATTGCTTTCAGCTTCAACCACGACTCCTTCTCCAACGCCCACACCGACTCCCGTCCCATCCTCAGGCAATGTAACCGGCGTGGTAGCCAGTGTACCAGTTAGCAGTGGCGGCAGTAACGAATATAACCTGTCCATCAGAATAACCACAACCACTGTTTCCGGACTCACCATCGGCCAGAACCTTTGGGTAGCGGCATCAACAACGGACTTTCCTAATTTGCTGACCGTAGGCTCAACCCTTACCGGCAATCTGGATAACTCTTTCGGTTGGTGGATCATGAAGGCTGCTACTCCAACAACTACCATTAACCGAGCACCGGTGTTGAATCCCATTGGCAATAAAGCTGTCACAGTCGGACAAAACTTGGAATTCGTTCTAAGCGCCACTGACGCCGACGGCAACGCATTGAGCTTCTCCGCCTCAAACCTTCCGTCTGGAGCCAGCTTCTCAAACGCTCGTTTCTCATGGACGCCGACTCAGACAGGAACATATAACGTAAGCTTCACCGTCAGCGACGGTAAGCTGACGGATTCGGAAACTATCTCTATCGTCGTCACCTATCCAAACCGGGCTCCGGTGTTGAATCCCATTGGCAATAAAGCTGTCACAGTCGGACAAAACTTGGAATTCGTTCTAAGCGCCACTGACGCCGACGGCAACGCATTGAGCTTCTCCGCCTCAAACCTTCCGTCTGGAGCCAGCTTCTCAAACGCTCGTTTCTCATGGACGCCGACTCAGACAGGAACATATAACGTAAGCTTCACCGTCAGCGACGGTAAGCTGACGGATTCGGAAACTATCTCTATCGTCGTCAACGCTATGGCTCCGCCCCCTTCAATTGGTAACACTACCGGCGTGATCGCCAGTGTGCCAGTTAGCAGTGGCGGCAGTAACGAATATAACCTGTCCATCAGAATAACGACAACCACAGTTTTCGGACTCACCATCGGCCAGAACCTTTGGGTAGCGGCATCAACAACGGACTTTCCTAATTTGCTGACCGTAGGCTCAACCCTTACCGGCAACCTGGATAACTCTCTCGGTTGGTGGGTCATGAAGTCCTCAATTCAAACAACCCCCGTTACCCCTCCGGTGCCTGTCGTCATCAAAGGCAATACCACAGCCGTGGTAGCCAGTGTTCCGATAAGCAGTGGCGGCAGTAACGAATACAACCTGTCCATCAAAATAACCACAACTACTATAACCGGATTGAAAGTAACTGATACGGTTTGGGTCGCCGCAAGCAAGACAGACTTTCCCAATCTGTTAATCGTTGGATCAACGGTTACTGGCGACCTGGACAAAACACTCGGTTGGTGGACACTAAAAGCGGTTAAGTAAACACCGTTATCAAATGAAAGACTAAAGCGCCTGATGCTGCCGCCTTTGAACAGACCACAACAATCAAGGCGGCAGCATCAACCAAACAAGATTAGAACGAAGTTAATATAGGAGTAAATCATGAAAGCCAAGTTCCAGTTATACACAGACAAACCCGGTGATTTCAGGTTCGCCCTTATTGCCACAAACGGCACAATTATCGGCATATCCGAATCGTACGACACCAAGAGTGAGGTATTACTTGGAATGAGATCCGCTGAAGAGATAATCGCTATCAGTAGAAGGAGCTACCATTTTGATGCTATCTACGCCAAAGCCAGTCAACTTTCATCAAACCCCGATTACGGCCATTACGCAGGTTAAGTGATGAGCTATATGATTAAAGACAAAGGCCTGAGCACCAAACAGATACTGACTATGTACTTCAACCATAAAGGCCTTACCGACCGATATATCTGGTACCTTTCAGCCTGGTCAACCTGCGCCCTTTGGAATGCCGTTTACTACCTGTTTGACAGGATATCCACCGGCCATTAATCTCACATTAGAATAGCCATTCACTCATGCGAACCAATCCTCCAGTATCTTCTTCCTTTCCGTCACCTATATATCACGCTCAAATCCAATCCCAGGCATTCTTGAAAATCCCTGGCATCCAATCAGCCTTAAGGCCTCATAAAAGAGTAACTTTCCACAATACCAAAAACTCCAACCACGATTCTTTCTTACTTTGTAGGTAACTACTTACGATATTCAAATTCCCTAATTGATAAATACGTATTAGTTCTTGGAACACAGGGCAATCTTACCGATGTTGACCTCCAGTTTACTCTTTATAATAGAGTTACATGAATGAGGAGCAGTCGTAATGTGTGGTATCGTAGGATATGTTGGCCCCAAGCAAGCAAGCGGAGTTTTGTTCGACTGCCTGACGCGTTTAGAATATCGAGGCTACGATTCTTGTGGAATCGCTGTTGAACATGACACCGGTTTAAAGGTATATAAAGAAAGTGGCAGGGTATCCGCTCTTAAAGAATCATCTCCCACCCTTACCGGAACAACGGGCATTGGACATTCACGTTGGGCAACTCACGGCCACCCAACTAAAGTAAACGCACATCCCCATTTGGACTGTAGTGGCCGAATCGCCGTAGTACACAACGGCGTCATTTCAAATTATGCCAAAATTAAACAACAACTGACTGCCGAAGGACATCATTTCATCTCCGATACAGATACTGAAGTAATTTCTCATCTTATTGAAAAATATTATGTTGATGATCTGAGTTCTGCGGTTGCGCAAGCCGTTGCGGTTCTTGAAGGGTCATATGCCATAGCTGTCATCAGCCACCTGGACGCCGGCATGGTGATAGTTGCCCGCAAGGACAGCCCGTTAGTCATCGGCAACGGCAAGGGTGAAAAATTCGTTGCCTCTGATATGCCGGCTATTATCAACTATTGCAATAATGCCATTTACCTTGAAAATGGCGACGTTGGTACTATCACCTGTGACAATATTATCATCAGGAATAACGGCGTTGAGTGTATACGAGAAGAACAACTGGTCGACTGGTGCCGGGATGATAGCGACAAATGCGGATATGAACATTTTATGCTCAAAGAAATCCATGAACAGCCAAAAGTAATCTTGAATACTATTCAGGAAAATGCCTCATTTGATCAAAACCTTGCATTTTTCGATGGTGCCCATGACTTGTCCATTGTCGCCTGTGGCACTTCTTATCATGCGGGTCTGATTGGCGCATATATCATTGAGGAGTTGCTTGGGATCGTAACCAGAGTGACACTAGGCTCCGAATTCAACCATCGCCGTGTTCTCTTCCCTGATGAGGCCCTGGTTCTAACCCAATCGGGCGAAACTGCCGACGTCCTATATGCAATGAGGGCACTGAAAATCGGTGGCATTAAGGTTATGGCCGTTACCAACGTACCGGGTAGCACCGCAAACCGACTGGCTGATCGGACAGTCTATATCAAAGCCGGAACTGAGTTCAGTGTCGCAGCTACAAAAAGCTTCACTGGACAGTTAATCGCCTTATGCCAAATAGTGCTGGCTCAACCAACAATTCCCGAGGAACTTAGAACGAGCCTAAGCTTAGAATTAGGTATGTTACCGGATAAAGTTCTGCAGGTTTTCAAGATTGAACCAGAGATCGTTGAAATCGCAAAATATATGGCGAATTTTGAAAGTGCCTTTTTTATCGGACGAGGCATCAACTATCCGGTAGCACTTGAAGGAGCTCTTAAACTTAAGGAAGTATCCTATATACATGCGGAAGGTTATGCGGCTGGCGAACTTAAGCACGGCCCGTTGGCACTAATACATGAAGGAATGCCGGTGGTGGCGATGGTAATCGCTGATGCCAATTACGATTCAATGATTACCAGTATTATCGAGGCTAGAGCGCGAAAAGCCTACGTCATCGCCATCGCTGCCAGTGACGTAGACGGGATTGACGGAGTGGCCGATGTAGTGATTCGGGTGCCCCACACAAATACTTTATTATCCCCAATTATCAATACCATACCATTACAATTATTGGCTTACCACATAGCTAAAATCCGTGGTTGCGCTATAGACCATCCACGAAATCTGGCTAAGAGCGTAACCGTGGAATGAAAGCATCAGGGATTCCAGCTTTTGAGAAGGGAACGAATCTCGTGCGACAAATTTCTATAGTCCTGGCGGATGAAAACTTTGAATCAAGACAGTATATTCGCGCATTTCTCGAATCCGATGATGATTTTTTTGTAAAGGGCGAAACCGGAAATAACTTAAAAGCCATCGCCAGGCTGGCTGCAACCAACCCGGATATACTGGTCTATACTGTTGGTGGAAACTTAGATCTTGAGATTGTACGTCTAATCCACAAAAAATACCCCCAGGTAGCTTGCATTGTACTATCCCGTACCGGCAATTTCACCACTGAGGAAGCATTGCGTTCCGGAGCTAAATCAGTGATTTATTGGAATGATATTGAGGCAAAATTAATTAAGGTGGTACACGATGTAGCTGACAGCCGCAAGTACATAGAGGCTGATAGGCCATCAAGGCTACCGGTTGATTATCCTCTTTCTGGCTTTTCTAATGGTGACATCGTGCAAACATTAACCCATCGTGAGTTTGAAATTTTCGAGTATGTAGTGCATGGGCTTAACAATGAAGCGATTGCTGAAAAATTGTCCATTAGCCGGCGCACCGTTGAGCTCCATCGGGCAAACATGATGCGTAAGCTGGGTTTGCAAAACTTCCAGCAACAGCTTATTGAACTGGCTCGCCAACGAGGCCTGTTTCAAAACACGGAATGACAGGTGTGGTCTTCCAGCTTAACCAATATATTTAGTTAGAACAGTAACCTGGCGACTAAGTTGTTATAACCACATCTGTTTATTTTTATGATCTTTAGCCATCCCTCAGGATATTTAGCCAATATACCTTGATGATGCCTTTCTAGTATTAATTAACACGATGAATACAGCCGCCAGGGATACGCAGATAAATACAAACCAAACAACCGGAAATGATGAGCCAAGTTTATATATTATCGTCTGCTCAACCGGTATCAAGCTTGCATCAGTACCGATGGATATTCCTTCGGCGTTCGCCCTGGCTCTGAAATAATAGGTAACCCCATGTTCCAACCCGGTAATGTTCATAGCAAATGGACCGACGCTGTTCAGTGTCTGAATCTCGGTAAAATTGCCATAAGAAGGAGTTAAACCCCATTCAAAAAATACTTCTACCACCTTACCACTACCCAACTCGTTTACCCGGCCATTCAGAACTGCCGATTTATCGGTGATGTGGGTAGCACCATTAGTCTCGACCACAGGCGGTTCAGTGTTTTCAAAAACAAACGGAGTGCCAGGAATGACTGGGAATGAATCCTTGGAACCCGAAGGATAGATGAAATAATTGTTCCCCTCCTTGATAACATCGTACTCAGGCGAGAGTACATCCGCCACGGAATCACCAAAATATAGCTTTAGAGTTGTGCCCACCAGACTAATGCTTTGCAGAAACAATGCGGTTTTTATCTGTAAAGCCTCACCCGGCGAGTAATCCATAATTTCCAAAGTGTTTTCACCAATCACCCACCTCGAATTCAAAGAAACGGCGCGAGAATCAAGTATTCCGCCAACCTCGGCAGTCGTCATCCAGCGATAAAATGGATAATTGGTAATCACATAATCCGCCCATACGGTATAGGCCTCGAATAAATCCGCCATGGTAAAATCAGGGTATTTTGTCGGATCCATAATATTTTCATCCGGTGGATGAGTAAATATAAGATACGCTTGCCCGCTCTCAATCACACTTCTGAGGGTAGCCCAAGCGTTATTGGTATCTTCTGTGCTTACCTGGCCGGAAAAAGTATAAAAATCACCCTGCGTCCGCGGCAAATTGTAAATCTCCGTTCCTGCTTCCCAGCCGAAGTTTTCATAAGTAATATGGGAAATTGTTGAAGTATCATCAACTACACCGAAATCATATTGGGTACCGACGTATTTGATATCGGTAAGTGCATCCAGACCCTGATAACCATCACTGCCGATCTCGTTCATAGGCGGCACGTAGGAGACTATCTTCCCCAAATCAACCCCATATTTGGATTGAAGTTGTTGGGCCAGGTTCTGAACAGCGAGCAATGTTGCGCTAATTTCAGTATTTATCGCTGTTTCTCCGTCCCAATACTCCGTCACTAAAGGGATGTGATAGTTACCACAGTGCCATCCAATCTCGTCTCCGCGTACAAGGAATTTATAAACCCCTTCCACGGATTCAGGATAGAGCCAGAAGTCAGTCGTCTGACCCGAGTATGAAAACACGACATATACCGTTGAAGTCAAATTATAGGCATCGAGGAAATCAATAAAATTGTTGAGGTAATCATAGTAGAATTCCTGTAAATACTCAGAGCTATAATATGCCCGTGGAGTGTCGTCAACCTGCACTGCACCAGCATTCACCGGTGATCCCAAACCCATCGGCATGGAATAAAGGATGCTTTGTAGCAATATTCCCTGAAAATATCTGGATTGAATTCCAGTGTCGTTAAAAAATACATTCTTGGAAGCACCATATCGATGTGTCCAAATTGCCGGTCTATCTGCCGTAACATCGCGGGCAATAATGAGCGAGTCCACCATTAATCGGTGGTCTAACAACGATGACCCTGATTGCTTGATAATCTCTCCGGCATATGCAAAGGTGAATTCATCTACTTCAATGCGCATACCATCCGATGCAATCCAGTTAACACCAAGTTTGCTAATGCCAAAAACCGGCGCCAAAATTGAATTGACCATGTCCGGGGCCACTCCGACCACGCCGGTTCCTAATTTGGCACAATTAATGATGCTCCAGCTATCAATATCGCTAATGATGAATCCGGGCGCCAATATAATCAGACATGAATATTTAGGAACACCCCCTCCATCAGTCAAATCCAATGACTTTCCGCCGGTGATATCCAGGACATCCCAAGGTATTCTATTAGCACCAAGCACCTGTTCAATGCTTTGATACATTTCAGAAGTCGAACCTGCTCCGGGATAACTTTCAAAAACAATTACCCCAACCCTCACCGGAAAAACCAATTCGGATGGCATGATGAACTGATTTTCAAATACAGGAGGCTCTGGATTGGGGATAGGTGTTATAGTATTCATAGCAGCAGTGGTAAAAGTTTGATCAGCCCCAATTACTTCAACAGCGCCTATCGCCTGTGCGCGGAAATGATAGGTGGTATTGGGCACCAAGTCGGTTATAACGTTACTGAAGCTGCCCGAAATCGCCATTACCTGGCTCACAGTGGAGGTGCCGTAAGCGGGCGTGAGTCCCCACTCAAAATTAACCAGAACGCTGGGTGCTGTGCCAAGACTGCTGATGTGGCCATTCAAAACGGCAGAACCGGTCGTTACCTCATCAGCCAGGGAAGTAGTGACCGAAGGTGGAACGATGCTGATCGGACTTGTGACAAACACCTGATCTGCGCCAATCACTTCTCCATCCCCCATGGCTCTTATACGAAAATGATATATAGTGTCAGGCGACAGACCAGTTATTATGGCGTTAATGCTTCCCGTTGCAGTCGTTACCTGGTCTAAAGTGGAGTAACCGTAGACTGAAGTTAGTCCCCATTCAAAATTAACCAAGATGGAAGAGGCTGTGCCGAGACTGCTGATATTTCCGTTCAAAACGGCTGAAGTGGCCGTAATTACCGTCGCCCCTAAGGTAGACGCTTCCGGCGAATCCACTGGTAGTTCCTCCACAGAAACAGAGTCCCCACCACTAATGACCTCATTAATGACCCCTTTTTTACCGGTATGATATAACAAACTACCATAGAAGATCCCGGTATTTGGAACGGTGGCTAACGGGATTGTAACAGAATAAGAAACACTGAATTGAGTACCCTCAGAATAAGCTGTATTTTTTTTGCCCGGCGGGGCATCCCAATTACATGTGACCGTATTACCTGCCACCGTGAATGACTTGGGTTTCGGCGAAAAATCAGGGTTTGACACCGCCCAACCATCAGGAGCTGAATCACATAGTTCAATATCATAAATCCCGTCGCCTTCTCCGATAGGAGCGACAAAATCGATATGTACAATGAAACTATCTCCCTGAATGAAAGGACCGGAAGGTAAAAGCCGACTTGCCTCTGCGGTATCCTCAGCCGCTGAAACGGGCAACACACTCCAATTTCCGAATATCATTACCGAGATTAATAGAATGCGGTATCCGTGGCGCAGACACCCTTTCACTATTTCCATCTTGTTCCTTTGTGTAAACTACTGATAAAAAGCTAATTTGCTGAAACAACAGCAAACCGTGACTCAATCTACTATTGCTACATTAGCCTACTATGATGATAATAAAATACAGCATATTATGTAATCCGTAGATTACTTAAATAGCAGCAAGCGATTGCGTAATCTGTGGTAAGGGAATTAGGTAGTCTTAACAATACTTGTCTTCCAGAAACGCGACGGGGCATCAATAAGCCCCGTCGCGTACATTGAACTATTAATAGCGTCTGCGGACGTTTAGAACGACAAAACCAAGTACCAAGACCGCGGCGACGGCGATGATACCAATGACCAACCAATTTGTCCCGCTTGAGGAAGCGGCGACTGCTACAAAGTGAGGAGTTACACTCACATTCCCATCAATCGTCACGGTGGTGGTAGCTGAACCGGCGTTAGTCACTGGCCCGCTCCAACTGGTGAATTCGTAGCCGGGGTTTGGATTTGCGGTTAAGGTGACTATGTCACCTGGTTCGTAGGTATAAGTACCGGCGGCAAGTGAGACGGATCCGCCGGCGGAACTCCCAATCGTCAGTTCGTAAGTCACGGCAGGAATTATAGTGAAGTTGGCAGTAACGCTCTTGTTGCTGTCCATAGTGACAGTGGTCGTGGCTGAAGTGGATTCGGCTACCGCCCCACTCCAATTGATAAATTCATAACCACTTAAAGGATTAGCAGAAACTGATACCACGGCGCCAGAATCAAAAACATGAACGCCGGCGATGGGTGACGTTGTCCCGCCCGGGGAACTGGCAATCGTCAGTTCGTAGGTCACGGCAGGAATTATAGTAAAGTTGGCAGTAACGCTCCTGTTGCTGTCCATCGTGACGCTGGTTGAAGGCAAACCGACATTGAGCACCGGTCCGTCCCATCCACCAAATTCAAACCCGGTGCTTGGGATTGCTGTTAGTGACACAACCGTGCCGGATTCATAAGTATGAACGCCACTTCCGGGTGAGGTCGTCCCTCCGACCGAACTGGCGATGGAAAGATCAAAAGTTTCAATATCATCAATAATTATCACAATCTCGGTAAAATTGGCAGATACACTTTTATCACCATCCATGGTCACGGTGGTAGAAGCCGAACCAGAATTAGCCACCGGCCCGTTCCAACCGGCAAACTCATATCCGGAATCAGGATATGCTGTCACTGTCACTATCGAGCCAGAATTATGGGTGTACGTTCCGCTTACGGGAGATGTGCTTCCACCGCTGGAACTGGCAATCGTGAGATCATAAGTGATAACCGGACCAACAACAGTAAAGTTGGCGGCTATACTTTTATTACCATCCATGGTTACAGTAGTCGACGCCGATCCGGCATTAGCCACCGGCCCAGTCCAACTGGCAAATTCGTAACCAGCGCTAGGGGTTGCCGTCACATTCACGACCGTGCCTGAATTATAAGTGTGTGTACCGGTTCCGGGTGAGGTCGTCCCTCCTGCCGAGCTGCTTATATTTAATGTATACTGAACAACAGGAGTAGTCGTTGAGAGATCAAAATTCTTCTCTTCCCCTCTGGATCCCAGCGTAGTTGAACCGGCCGGCAATCCATTTACACTGAAACTCACAGCATCACCGGTCATGCCGGCTGTGTCGATGAGCAAGGTATATTCTCCACCGAGGGTACTGCCGCTGCCGCCAAGACTGCTCGTTACAGAAAGCCCGTCTTGAGCCGGTGCCCCGTCAACAGTCACAGTTCCCGAGAAAATATAGGGTATCGGTAGTCCCTGAGCAAAAACGCCAACGACAGGCAATATCAATATGCCTAATAGTACCGCGAAAACCCCTCTAAAAATCTGCTTCATTTTAAACCTCACTTCGTCTATTCAGATAAACCGTTGTTGCTAACTTATATTCAGAGTGCCACTCGCAGACATATTGACCCAATATGATTTTCCCTGAGTCATTTCAGTCAATGTAGAAAAAACAGAATCGGGAATAAAGAATGTCCAAGTATTAGTGACCCCGTCATAACACCAAACCGAAACAACGCCGCCGATGATGCCACTTAAGACAGTATCAATGGCTGGATTGCTGGGAGCGCTGGGCAGACTTACTAGATTCCACCCGGTTCCCAGCTCAATGGCTGAAACAGCTTGCGGGGTGCCAGTAATTGTTAGAGTAGCCTGAGCGTTAAGGTTCACCCAATAGCCATGGCCAACGTTCATTTGAGCAAGAGTGGAAAACTGGGAACCTGGGATATAAAAGAACCATTCGGTACCGTCATAAGCCCAAACGGAAACCACCTTGTCATTAATAGACATTAAGACATCACCGATGGCGGTTGATGCCGGGGTTAACGGTAAACCTATAAAGTTCCAGCCTTCAACCAGCTCCAAATCTGTTTGGTATTCAGTCGGCGTGATATCTGCAGTGGTCATAGTACTATTTGATGACAATATGTAGTTGCCGGCAGCTCCCCCGCTCAGGGTAAGCCCGGTGACGGAAACTGTTTTGTCATTCCCGACATCCGGGGTGTCAAAAGCAGCGGTACCGCCCGTCAAGGAGACAACATCATCACCAATGACCCCGGAGAGAGTTCTGGTGAGAATAGTTGCTGCAGTGGTACCATCAAAGATTTTATCCTCCACAGTGACCGTTGGCATTACTGTAGCTGGCGTAATGTTCGCGGTAGTTGTTGGTGCGTCTATGAACGACAGTACATAGTTGCCTCCATCAGCCCCACCCAGATTGGAATCTGAAGTCAGGCTAACTGGTTTGGGGGTAGTACTAGCATTTGCATCGGCGAAACTGACGACAGCTGAGAGGGTCACTATTTCCCCATCCAATATACCAACAAGGGTCAGTTGATTGTCCGCCACAACAGCCATGATACTGCCATCATATATCTTATTTTCGGCAGTAAATGTTCCATCAACCGTTAGTTCCTTAGCGGTTATATCCGCAGTAGCGGTTGGCTGATTCAGAACATAGTTGCCAATTGCCGACCCCTCGATGGACATGCCGGAAACCAAAACTGCCTTGTCCATACCGGCGTTTTTGTTTTCAAAGACACCCACAGGTGCCTCGATTGTAAGGGTGACATTGCCGCTATCACCGGTAATAACACCTCCCAGTGCTGCAGAGGCTGTGTTAATTACGGCGTCGGTGTTTCCATCGTACTCTTTGTTCTCCGCGGTAATACCGATGACGGTTAATGGCCTTTGGACAATGGTTAAATCAGCCCCGACGTAGGTCAAAGCATAGTTGCCGCTTAATTCGTTCAAGTCGCCCTGTTGAATGGCGTAGGTTCCAACCAGTTCACCCTCATCACGTAGTAAGCCGCCGCTGAGGCTATCCCCGGTAACCAACACCCCTACGGTTACTTTGTAGGTATATTCAGGATCATCATTTCCATATATTTTGGTCTGAGCATCCGCGGTCACCGTGATTGGTCTGGGTTCTACCGTTAAACTTGCCGCGGCGGTAACAGCGTCATCTCCAGAGGTATTACTGAAAATGACACGGTATTGATTACCAGTCATGTCAACCGTTGGTTTGGTTATCGTCAGCGTGGTTACGGTTCCTCGATCAGCCGATAAGACGGTATTGACACCAAGTCCTACAGTAGCCCAATTGGCGCCGCTGTCGGCACTTACCTGCCATTGTGCCGTGAGCGCCGGTACGCCGGTGGCTGTTGCCGTAAATATGGCATCTGAGCCGTACTGAACAGTCTGATTCTCATGGCTTTGTGCTACGGCTGGTGGAGCCAGCGCTGATAATGCATGAACTCCGGTGAAATCAACTACATAGTAATTGGTTATCACGACTTCAACAGTTTGAGATTCCGTCTGATAACCAGTTTTACTGACGCCAATGGTATAGGTATAGGGGCTGACGGGAGGTGCCACATTCACTGTGTAACGGCCATTCTCATCCGTAAGGTTTGTCTGTACTTCATCGTTTACGGTGATGGTGGCCCCTGCAATCGGTACCGAACCGCCAAATTCATAGACCACGCCCGTAATAGTAGTTTTAGGTGTACCACCGGTGACGAAGGATACGGTTGCACCGATAGATAAGCCTTCAGCCGAGGCCACAGCCCGGTAAAAGTAATTCGTCCCGGATTCCAAACCGGAAATCGCAGCGCTGAAAGAACCGGTAGCAGTCATCGGTGAGGATTCGGCGATGATGGAGTTCTCGAAGCTGGGTGTTAAACCCCATTCAAAGTGAACATCCACGCTATCACCGCTACCCAAACTGCTAAGGGTACCGTTGAGTACAGCGGTGGTTTCCTCGATATTGGTGACAGAGTCTGTCTCAACTACTGGAGCTGCAGAATACTCAAATACAAAGGGGGCGCTTGGGGTTGTCGGCATATTTTCAACGGCCCCATTCTGATATATAAAGAAATTGTTGCCAGTTTTCACAATATCGTAAGCAGCTGGTGCATTGTATCCGGTATCGGTGTCGCCAAAGGTTAAGCTCAACGTGGTTCCGTCAAGAGCAACCTCAGTAAGGAAGAACGACGTTTTGACTTGCAAAGCCTCAGCGGCGACGTAATCCATAATCTCAAGCGTACTGCTACCCGGCAGCCATCTGGCGTTGAGGGTTGGCGCGCGGGCATCCAATATACCGCCAAGTTCCGCAGTTTTCAGCCAACGATAAAATGGGTATTGCACAACAAAGTCCGCGAACGCAGTGTAACCCATAAAGACCTGATCCATCGTGGTATTGGGAAGCATGATTACATTTTCGTCCGGGTGGGAAAAAATCAGATACGGTTGTCCACTCTCAATAAGACACTGTAAATTAGCAAAGGCGGCGGTGCGTGAAGCAGGATCGGTGTTGGGTGCAAAGACGGCAAAGTTTGCTTGTGATCGCGGCAGGTTATAGAGCAGAGTCCCCTCTTCAAAACCAAAATCTCTCCAGGTGACGGGGAAGCCGCTGGGATATTCCGGACTGATTACACCGGTTCCCCCGCCTCTTGTCCCTTCATCCAGAGAAAATTCAGTGCTGACATATTTAATATCAGTCAGAGTATCTATCGCCTGATATCCCGCGCTGTCTATGTTATTTGAGGCGGCAACATAAGACAGGATATCTGAAGGGCTAAAAACAACGTCATATTCCTCAAGTAGCTGTGCTGAAAGCTCGTCAAATGCCGCCATAATAGCGGTCACTTCAGCATTAAGACCTTCTTGTCCTAGCCAAGGGTACAAATCCCCAAGCGCCAGCGGCATATGTATCGTGCCGCAATGCAGCCCAATTTCGACGCCAGCCGCCAAGTACTGGTAGACACCCTCAACAGATTGAGGATATGCCCAGAAAGAATCAATATCGTAGCTGTAAGAGAATGAGATAAAGGCAGAAGCTCCCAGATTGTAGGCTTCAATAAACTTGAGGAAGTTGGAGATAAAATCATAGTGGGTAGACTGAAGACCTTCAGGACTATAGTAACTG
Source organism: Dehalogenimonas sp. (assembly GCA_050864255.1). Taxonomy (GTDB): domain Bacteria; phylum Chloroflexota; class Dehalococcoidia; order Dehalococcoidales; family Dehalococcoidaceae; genus Dehalogenimonas. The sequence continues at coordinate 69,026 of JBOWAX010000005.1, read as the reverse complement.
CGAGGGCTGTCGTCTATCTGAATGGCGCCTGCATTAACCGGTGATCCCAAACCGACCGGCATCGTATACAGGATACTCTGCAACAACAAGCCCTGCATATACCAGGCATTCATTCCGTTTTCGTTGAAGAACACCGTGTTTGCACCATTGGAATTATCATAAGTCCAGATTGCGGGTTTTTCTGATGTGATATGGGTAGCGACTATTGCCGCACCTTCATTCACAGTATGATCAATGAAACCAATTCCAGGTTGATTAATCGTTTCCTCGGAATACGAAAGGGTAAAGCCATTCTCATCTCCAAACACAACACCGCTTGAAGGAAGCCATACACTTTCATTGCCCAAGGCATCTATTCCAAATAATGGGGCAAGGATTTGATTCACAAAGTTCGTGCCGAGGCTGACCAGACCAGTTCCAACCACTGGATCCGTGGCAACCGAGACTATGCTTTCGCTTTGTGCAGTGTTAATCCTAAATCCCGGCGCCATGATGACCAGAGTGGAGAACAAAGGATTGCCATCACCATCCTGCAGAGTGAGATCCTGACCGTCTGAGACATCCAAGGTTTCCCATGGCAACCGGTTAAATTCGAGCACCCGCTCAAGACTAACAAATAAGTCACTGTCTATACTTGAACCAGGATATCCTTCGTCAATAATAATCCCGACGTTTATTGGTACGGAGGGAATGGGTTGGGCCGAAACCCGGCCTTCCGGCCCTGGAATTGGAGACACCAACAAACCAAAAACAATCCCGATTGCCAGTAGAAAGTTTACAATTTTACTTCTTGTCGATTTTGTTTTCATCTCATCAACTCCAGTTCGATTCATTACCAGATTTTTAAATTCTTGGCGAAAAGGTCAAACACCAGCGTTCACCTATTTCACACTACGACCCATGATACTCAGCCTGCTCCATCCGCAAAATCCGCAAATTACCTATATGTCTGCAAGGATTTACGTAATTATTCAGACCTTACCATACGTAACCAGACCCCCGGCACCTATGTTAGACCTGTAAAGTACGTAGAAAAACCAACATGTCTAACAATTGGTAGTGAAAATAATGTAAAAATGGGCTTGAATTTCGGATAGATTAGTTGTATTGTGGACTAAGGATGTTAATGTCATTTTGCATGCATAGGTAGAACTTATGAGTATTACTATCCAATTATGTGATGATCATCATTTGGTGCGGGCCGCGTTGCGCTGCATGCTGGAATCAGAGCCAATGTTCAAAATTGTCGGTGAGTCCGGAACCGGTAACGAGTCACTTATTCTAGCCCGGAAGTTACGCCCAAACGTTTTAATCACAGATCTGATTCTGCCTGATATTTCCGGCATTGAATTGGGACAAGAGGTCATCAAACAACGTTTAGGAACCGCAGTCATTATTTTAACAATGCACAATAATGAAAACTATGTGCAAAGTGCATTGCGTAGCGGGGTATTAGGATATGTCCTCAAGGACGCTTTATCCACCGACCTTTTTGAGGCCATCAATGAGGTGACCCAGGGAAGGCACTATCTCAGCAAAAGCCTTTCAGAACTGGCCTTCAATGGTTATATGCGGGAAGCTTCACGAAAGGCACAGGATGACCCTTACGAACGACTCAGCTCCCGAGAAAGACAGACGCTATTCTTGACCGCCCAGGGGTTATCCAGAACAGAGATAGCCAAGAGGCTTTTTATCAGTGTTCGGACGGTTGACTCTCACCGAGCCAATGTCATGCAAAAACTGGGGTTCGCTAACCAGAGTGAACTTCTGCGTTATGCCATAGAACGGGGCACAAGCCCGGCTATTGCCACATCCTTGGATAACAAAAATCCCCAGACTATATCCAACAACAAACCACAATAAAGAGGCGTGGGGCTGAATTCCGGCATCAATCCCTAACTGCCTTTAACCTGTCACCCAAATCTTCATGGAATAAGAACGCCGCCATGTAAATGGCGGCGTTCAACCAGCGAGCTGCACAATTCCTACAACAGACTCATTTAAGAGACACTACAATATATCTTCACACTGAACAATATTAGGTTCGTTGTCGCCATACATTTTTTCAAACATTCTTTCCCCATGGCGCAAACCTGTAATTCTGACTTTAGTTTTGTCGTTGCCGTAAAGCGCCAGAGCTCTTTGAGTCATTTCCTTTAATACCAAAGGGTCACCATGAGGCGTGAAGTATATTTTACCGTTCTCCCCTCGCTTCAATACCGCCATGTAGAGGGTGATAACCCCTTCAACCGATGTATAAAAGCGCACCATATCGGGGTCAGTGACAGTGATTTCATTACTCTCTTCAATTTGGTGCTTCCAGATATCCAAAACACTACCGGTTGAACCTTCAATGTTACCGGAGCGAATAATCATGAACCGGCGGCCATTTTGACTCAGATGGGCCTGTTCCATAACCATTTTTTCGGCCACCAGTTTCGTAGCCCCATAACAATTCATTGGTTCCACAGCCTTATCGGTTGACATGGAGATAAACGTATCACCGTGAAATGCCTTCAACAAATTCATGGTACCAATCACATTAATGCTAACAGCCTCCTGACATTTATCTTCACACAGATCAACGCGTTTCATAGCCGCCAGATGAATAACGGTATCAATATCATGCAGGACTTTAGCAACCTGCTTTTGGTCACGAATATCACACATTTCAACTTTTAACCTGGGACTGGGGCATTCCATAAGTAACTTGGAAATTACCCCCTCGCTGCGAGACAAAGAAGTGACTTCTAGGTCCGGATAGTGTTTTAATAGAGCCGTAATCAAGTGACGCCCCACAAATCCGCTGCCGCCGGTGACCAATAGCTTTTTCATGATAGATAACTCCTTTTTTGATTTAATTCTCTAAGTGTATTTTGGGAGATAAAACGAAACATATTGAACTCAAATTTTCCCAGGCAACTGGCTGTTTTAATAAAGCTGATTAAAAATCCCATGATGCAACCCGTCATGAAGCCCAAAGCCGCAAACCAGATTTCAGAGCTAATGACCGGGACAGCTGCAAGAACCCCGATGACTACCATAAACACCGCCAATGTTGAATATTTAGACTGGCCGAATATCGGCAGTACCACAGAGTTAAACACAATACCGCTAAGAAAGAAGGACCCGATTGCCACTGAAGTAATGACTGCGGTTGAGCCGAAATCTGGAAAGTAATAAACCACGACAAAGATCAAAACCAGCGCCAAGATCAGGGAAATCAACAGCGTTACCATAAAGCTGCGCCAATAGGCTCGGCGATACTCATTTATCCTGGCTTTGATCTGGCTTTGCGTACCTTGATAACGCTTTTCCACCAGTAAACTGGTTCGGTCATTGAAATAGGCGATAGTTCCGATACTCAACATCGGAATCAACCCCAGAAAAGAGGCGAGGGTGTACGTACCGGAAATCAAAAGCCCGCCCCCGGTTGCCTGGGCCTGAAATATCCAAATTACAATCTTATCCAGAAAAATGGCCAGAATATACGTGGTATTAAACATAATGGCCCATCTGGTGGGGCTATCCATTTTAGGAAGCCGCGAAAGATCATTCGAAATAATCTTCCCCGTCTTTGACTTTGGGAAAGCCGATGACACACTTAGCAAAGATAGAATCAGCAATACCGCAATGCCTCCGGTGTAGCCGATAATGATGTTGCCCGGGGAAACCTGGTACATTCCATAGGTTGCAAAAAATACAACCATATAACCCACGATAAAAATAATGGTGGGGTAGAGATAATGTTTGGTCGCCCAGTATACCGAAATTACCACCCAGGCACCTGAATAAAGGAAATGGAGGGCGGCAAAAAACAGAAAATCCTGATCCGACAGACCCACGACCCGCGTTAAATATGGGAAGATAAGCGCCGAAACCACTAATGAGGAAACAAAACTGTATTTCATTCCGAGGCCAACGCTTCTCCGTGCAGCCTCAATCGGATAAGTTTTATTTTCTTCAATTATCCGATAAATCAATATTTGGATGACCGCCGCCGACAGAAGACTAATAATGACTGCTGCCAGAATAGTGACCGAAAAAATATTGAAGTCTGCGGCTGGCAAGCCATCCAGAAGGGAAAACAACACCACAGATACAATTGTAACCACCAGCGCCGGAGTAATAAATAAAACCGCACGGGTCATGGAAGGGTTGTTAGCCTTTGGGGGAAGGACCGTAGTGATGGGCACCCCTTCACCTCTCATCCTGCCAATTCCTCATATAGTTTAAGAAATTTCCCAGCCATTTCAGTCAGGGTGTACTTCTGATGGGCCACATTAATCGCGTGATTGCCTAATTTTTTGCGTAACTCCTTATCCTCAACCAACAGGCAAAGCTTATCTGCCAGCGCCTCTGGTTCACCCGGAGGCACTACAAAGCCAACACCATCGCTCATAATCTCAGGCACACCACCCACAGCGGTACAAACCGAAGGCAATTCCGAACTCATGGCTTCCAACAGAGCATAGGGAACACCTTCAGAAATTGAAGACAAGGTGAATATATCTACCTTGCGGTACCATTCTTCGGCACTGACATGCCCCATAATTTTGAATGATTTGGAGATTCCAAGCTCTTCAATGAGATCCAGACACTTCTGATGATAATTCTTGTCCTGAATCTCACCTAATACGACAAATTCCGCATCGCAGCGCTGAGTTACTATTTTGGCCGCTTTGATCAAATCGGTTATTCCTTTGATAGGTACGACACGGGCAAAACAGCCGATTACAACCTTCTCGCCCGTCCGATTCCCCGGTGTGAAACGCTCTACCTCAATACCATTATTGATTACCGTGATTTTAATAGGGTCAGCACCCAAGTCTTTTTCAATCTTGGTGTGCGGAATATAACATGGCGGCACAATCCTATCGGCATATTGATAGGAGGTTCTAACCAAGGATTCTGAAAACTTGAACCCCAAATCACGATAAAGGGGAGAAACATCACTCTGGGTCAATTCAGCCCGTCTTTCAACCAGATACAACCCTTGCTCGGTGGTCACCATCGGCTTGTTTCTGGTCAGTTTGGCGATAGCGCAAGCATAACCGGCGAACCCGGTACTCAAAGAGTGATATATATCCGCCCTGGGCATTTCATTGATAAAATTCAGGCTGTCAAGCAAGATTGAATTGAAACCAAAAACCGACCAAAAATAGTCAGTCAGCGACTCTTCCGAATGTGAATCCTTATAGATGCCGGTTACACAATCCCAATACGATTCAGAAGCTAACCAAGCTTTACTTGCCGGACATCGCTGTTTCGAATCGGTCAGACTTGTTAAAGTCATTGCCTTTCCGTCTGTCATCTGTCTAATAACCCCCGGCAAAGAACGGCGGATTTTCGGAGCTAATTCTCTGGGAGAAAAATGAGGTCGGCTCCGTAATATGGGTTTGATTACCACGCGGTCAATATTCGGCAATTTTGGGTAGACCGACACCTGAGGCTCGTCATAAGGCACAATACAAAAGACATCAAAACGCACACTGCTGAGTGACTTAATCAACATATGAGCCCACTCGCTCAACCCGCCTCGCGTAACGGGGTAAGACCCTTCGGAAACAATACATACCCTCATGCCAACTAATTTATTCTCCAGTGGCATTATTCCCCTGTACCAGAGTCAAACCACCTGATTCCATATTAGCCGGAAATATTGCGTATCACCATAAGTAATTTACCTATTTGCGTAATGGCTAAATACCTAACTAATTATAGAAATCGCCCGGCATAAGTCTTTTTCACAGGATTTTGAAGGTTGCGATTTGAGTTGTTGGCCTATTTACAACTCTTCCGAATTGGGGTTCGGACCAATGGTCAAAGTCAACTATTTCGGTATGTTACCGATTGCGACACGTTGAAACCAATGATAGTCTATACTTATCGGCGCGGAGTATTTTCTCAACGCCGCACCCAAAATAAGCAGGATTTGAATGTATTTTGAATAGCGTATTATTGTGGATCCGACGGCTAACCCGTAAAGAATATCTATTGGGTTTGGCTGGGGTGATCATTGTTGGAGTATTGTTTCAAATGGCACCAGCGGCACTCACCGATTCACCAGAAAACCATCCGCCAAGCCTTTCCCCCATCCAGGATAGAATTGCCGCCGCCGGCTTTCGTTTGGAAATTTGTATAGAAGCAACTGATCTTGACGAAGACCTCCTTTTATATGAAGCAACCAACCTGCCTGCAGGAGCGATACTTGACAGCTCCAGACCATCAATCATCTGGTTGCAGCCTGCGGTCGGATTATACGCCAACATAAATGTCACCGTTACTGACGGTCAGACCACCGATACTAAATCTTTTAACATTGAGGTGAGACAGATGCCCGATACAATAAAACCACCGGACGAAGAGGAACTGAATATCAATCTTGTGTACTACGGCCAACATACCCCAACCATTGACAACCGTATTTTAAATATAAACCCGGAATATTTTATCGGAAATACTCCCCATGGCCTTTGGGGAGAACTTTCAGGCCCAGAGATATTCCCAAATATCAATAGTTACAAAGAAGCCGGCATTAAAGTAATCGGCTACATAACCGCCGGCTACGAAGGTTTCGGATCAGCAGGCGCCATCCCTTCCCAATGGTACAGTCTGGAAACCAATCTCCGATTGATAAAAAATATGGCTGAAAATGACGGTGTAACAGGGATATTTATCGATGAATGCAGTTCATTTCCGGATGCAGCGTCAAAAAAATATCTGCAGGCCTTGACCGATCTGGCCCATAGCTACGGTCTGATAACCTGGGGGAATGTAGGTGTTGCGGATTTTGACAGTTGGTATTTTACCAATGGTGGTTTTGACCTGATGCACGCCAATGAAAATTGGAAGGGACAGGACCTCACCCAAGTCCAACTAGATTGGGGCTATCGGATTAGCGTTACCGGTCACTATGAAAATCTAACCCCCCAAGAAGCTTACACGCTAACCGCTGATGCCTGGTCCAAGGGCCTGGCGTATTGTTATATTACGACGGCTTACCATTCACTCCCTGAGTGGTTTGAACAATATGCCGCACTAATGAAAAATCACGGTAAAATGGACTAGTTTAGCTTACGATAATGGGATTTCCTAAGTCTTCTCAACGTTGGCAGATTATCCAAAAATCGCTGGATCTCATCATCGGTATTGTAAAAATGAGGCCCAACTCTGATATATTTACCGCAGGTTAACCCGTCTCTGAGGGAAACCACAAAGCCATCGGCATCAATTTGATTCCTCATGCCTGCGATATCAATCTTGGGTGAGGTAAAAGAAGTGATACCGGTGTATCGCTGCTCATCACCTCCATTAAGCACATTAAAACCCTTTTCTTTCAGGATTGAGACCAGCCGATGCCGGACATCGGCTAATCTGGCAGCGATTTCAGTTACTTGAACCTCAAGTATCATTTTAAGGGCACTGTGCAAGCCAAACATCCCCGAAATACAAATCGGCGTCGGTTCATACTTCTTCGCCGAATCCACGAAGCAAAGGTCATAAGCTGTATAGTTGTTATATGAACGGACATTTTTCCAACCGACCCAACTAGGGGATAGCACGTCAAAGTTCTTCTTGCTTACAAATAATATACCCGTACCCAATGGCCCCAACAACCACTTATTGGCCCCGGCAGCCAAGAAATCAACATACTTTAAATCAGTCGGAAATATACCTGCACTCTGGATAGCATCAACGCAAAACAAGATATTACGGCCCTTGAGATAAGCACCAATACCGGGGACATCAATCTGAAATCCGGTAAGATAATTAACACTTGATAACGACACCAAACGGGTACGCTGATCAACCAGCGGTATTATATTCTTGAGGGTGACAGAGCCGTCCTCAGTCCTGGGAATAAACTTCACCTGGACACCCAGCGCCTGCAAATTCAACCAGGGGTACACATTAGCCGGGAAATCACCATCGGCGATAATCACATTGTCGCCGGATTGCCATGGCAATCCGGCAGCGACGATATTCAAACCAGCCGATGTTGAAGCCACCAATGCGATTTCATCTTTCTCAGCCCCCAAAAGTAAGGCCGCAAAGTCCCTTGTCTCTTCTTCTATCTGATGATTAATATATTCCCACTGCCCCTCAGTTGAAGCCCGTCGCACGTAATCAACCATGGCCTCAGAAACCCGAAACGGAAGCGGGGAACTCGCGGCATGAGCTAAAAAGACTTTGGCGGCCGTAATCGGAAATTCCTTCTGTCTTAAATCAGGATCATGCAGCACTCTGAATATATCCAACCCGTCACCCCAGGCCTCGGTTTTTAAAGACAGTTCTGGTGTTCTTTGTACCATCTTATTGTCTCCTTGAGCCCATCTTCCAAACTTATGCTCGGCTGCCAACCCAATTGTTGGCGAGCCTTACCGGTATCCAAACATTTACGAACCTGTTTTTCCTTTTTCCGCCCGTGAAATATGGGTTCCCGCTCCACCCCGTCGTAAAGACGGCTAATGAGGCAGACAAGATCATGAACCGAAATGGGGTATCCGCCGCCGAAATTGAAGGCCTCTCCGGATATTTGAGCAATATTCTCTCCGACTGCCAGATAACCCCGGGTCATATCCCCGATATTTAGATAGTCAAAAGCCGACGTGCCGTCATCCCGATCACCGAAGTCATACGGTTCCCCCCGAATTAGTTTACCGATAGCCTTTGGGACGATGGTACTTGAGTTCCGGTTGCCGGGACCGTAAGTATTGATAAAGCGACAAACCGCCGCTTTTAGGCCATAAGTTTTGGCATAAGAACGTACAGCAAAGTCTCCGGCGACTTTGGAGGGGGCATATATATTGGCTGCTGCCTGCGGTGGATAATCCTCCGGGATTGGGTTCTTTTCAAATGTTGTCCCGTAATAGGCGCCGCTGGAGGCAAAAATTAACACAGGGGACGGCACGCATGTCCTGACAGCTTCCAAGACTGAGTACGTGCCCAATACGTTTATTGAGAGGGATTCATAGGGACAGGAATTACATACCGGAACAATGGGTTGGGCAGCTAAGTGAAAAACAGTATTGATTTCAAATCGCGCCAGGGTAGTTTTTACCAGGTCTAAGTCCCGGGTATCCCCCGGTATGTAGACAACCTGATCAACCAGTCCTGAAAGAGCCAGATAGGAATCACCGGGTGCTTCACGATCATAAACGTAGACCTGGGCTCCCTTTTCCAACAACTGCTCACAAAGATGTCCGCCACCGAAGCCGTATCCCCCGGTAACCAGACATCGTTTTCCGGTCCAATAGTTGGGCGCTTCGCCGCTACATTTTTCAGCCATGTCGAGACCTCCCTTGCTAGGTATTGCGTTAAGTGTATGGTGTATGGATATACCGGGCTAGTGTGACTATTACCTACATATCTCACCAAGATTCACCAAATACCAACCCTCCGATTCAGGTTATACATTCGGGTTTCCTAGGTAATATTACCTAATTTTATTACGAAACCGAGTGAATTACCGTGTTTACTTACAGTGACGGTAGAAAAAGTGGTTGTAGAATACTAGTGTCTGGTGGTGCAGGAAGACGGCACCAATAAAATTATTCGGGGATTAAATTTGGGGGAAAACAAGATGGTTGGTATTGTTCTCGTTGACGACCACAATCTGGTACGGCAAGGTATCAGGACCATGCTTGAAGGGCATGGTTATCAGATTCTGGGTGAGGCCTCAGACGGCCTGGAAGCCATAAGCCTGCTTGAAAAAGTCAAACCGGACATACTTATTGTTGATTTAATGATGGGCAACATGAACGGGCTGGAAGTAACCAGACACATATTGAAAACCAACCCAGCTATTAAAGTTATCGTACTGTCAATGTACGACGATGAGAATTATGTTGTGGAAGCGTTACGGGCCGGAGCTAAAGGCTACGTCCTCAAAGATGCCTCTTCCGAAGACTTGTTGCGCGCCATCTCTGAGGTCTCAACCGATCACCATTTCCTCAGCCCTTCCTTATCTGAAAGGGCTATTGATATTTACACCCGCAAGATGCCATTATCCCTTAAAGACCCTTATGAAACATTGAGCCACAGAGAACGGGAAATTTTGCATCTGATTGCCGCGGGTACCAAAAATGAAGATATTGCCAAAAGGCTATTTATCAGCCGGCGGACAGTCGAGGTGCATCGGGCTAATGTAAAACGCAAACTTGGCGTCTCTTCAAGGTCTGATTTGGTTAAATTGACCCAGGAACATGAACAGGTCAGGTTTCCAGATTCAAAGCAGGATGTCAGTGTTGCGGCATCTGACTTCGGTAATTAAGTTATCAAGTAACTGAGAGTAATTATTCTGCCAATATTATTCTGTATTTTTATTGAGGTTTTGACGAGATGAGTATTAGTGCTGGTGAGAAAAGGGTTGGTTTACCCCCTCGCCTCTTTGGTAGTTCCGGAATCCGCCGGATTGCTGATCAACAACTGGTTGATTTGGCGTATAAGGTCGGCGTGGTGACAGGGGAACAATACGGAAACATAGTAATTGGCGGGGATACCCGTGTTTCCACCCCAACCATAAAGAAAGCATTGTTTAACGGCATAAAGTCCTCCGGTGCCTTGTGCCTGGATGCGGGTCTGCTACCTACACCCACCCTGGCTTATACAACAAGGCATTTCAGTACGGGAGTAATGGTCACAGCATCCCATAATCCCCCTGAATACAATGGAATAAAATTCTGGAATCCCGACGGAGCCGCGTTTGATGACGCCCAAGAAACTCGGGCCGAGGGGTTGATAAATTCAAATAAAGGAGTGTCGGCTTTCAATAACGGCGCGATGAAAATCCCCAAATATGAAGGTGCCGTCAACGGCCATCTTAACCGGATACTGAATAATTTCATCGGCAGCTTGGGCAGAGTTAAGGTTGTTATTGACTGCGGCGGTGGTGCAGGCTCAGTCATCACCCCCAATTTAATGCAAAAAATGGGGACAAAAGCAGTCTTAATTAATTGCCAACCCAGTGGTACTTTCCCTCGGGCCAGTGAACCCACTGACACAAGCCTTAAAGAATTGAAGCAAAAAGTGGTGGCAACCAAAGCCAGGATTGGGCTAGCTCATGACGGTGATGCCGATAGATTGATAGTTGTTAATGATCGAGGCGAGATCATTTCCGGTGATAAATTACTGATAGTGCTGGCGCATTATTTAAAGGTAAAAGAGGTAGTCACCACGGTGGATGCCTCCATGACTATTGAAGAATCCGGTCTCACGGTAAAACGTACCCGGGTGGGTGATAGCGCAGTGTCGAGCGAACTCAAGCGAACCGGCATCAAATTTGGGGGGGAACCTTGCGGTGCCTGGATTTTTCCCAGTATCTCTTATTGTCCTGACGGCATCCACGCCGCAGCTTTAGTGGCAGTGCTGGCCACTGAAACCAATCTGACAAAATTAGTCGACGATATCCCTTCCTATCCCATGCTCCGCGGCAGTCTACGGTATTACACGGCTCCCGACATATATGGCATTGAGAAGAGTCTAATGGCCTTAAACCCCGGTAGCTTGGACAAAACCGATGGTTTGAAGTGTACCTTTAAAAATGGGTGGTTATTGATTAGATTTTCGGGTACTGAGCCAAAGATACGGCTGACAGTGGAAGCGAAAAGTGAAACCGAAGCTCGAAGAATTTACGAGCAAGCGGATCAACTGATAAAAACCGCTTTAGTTAAACAAGCTCTATGACCATGACATCTCGCTTGAGGGTGTCTCTTCGTCTTCGGGTATTAAAAATCACGACCAAATCCGAACTAACAATACCTCCACGGTAGTTCCATCTATCAACCGTTGCAAATAAGGGCTATAATGCAGGGGTGATACTGTTGAGGTAGCCGAATGGCAAATACAAAAAAAACACAGAAATCCGTTGCTGCTAAACCACCTGCTGGGGATAAGAAAGAGGCATCGGCAGGTATTCCCGTCGTTGGAATAGGTGCCTCTGCAGGCGGTCTTGAAGCACTGAATGATTTTTTTGAAACCATGCCGGGTGACAACGGTATGGCGTTTGTTGTCATGCAGCATCTAGACCCAGACCATAAGAGCAGTCTGCCTCAAATTATTTCCAAACACTCGCGGATGCCTGTTCTTGAAGTGAAAGACGGTACAGTTCCTCAAATCAATACCGTATATGTCGTTCCTCCCGGTTTTACCTGCAGTGTCATCAATAATCAATTGCGGCTGTCCACAATGACTGACCGTTTATTACGCCACCCCATTGATGAGCTTTTTGTTTCTATGGCTGACGATCTTGGGCCGAGGGCTGTCGGTATTGTTATGTCGGGAACCGGAACAGACGGTACCATCGGCACAAAGGCCATCAAGGCAGCGGCCGGTCTTACGATAGCGCAGGATCCCGCCAGTGCCAAGTTTGAGGGTATGCCTGCCAGTGCGGCCGCTTTCAGCGATGCTGTTGTACCTGTCGATGGGATGTATAAACAGCTGATGGATTTCTATCGCCATCCTTATAATACGTTTGAGGAGTCGGACCCGGAATTAACAAGCAGTTATTATTCTAAAATACTCTATCTTCTGCAGAATCATACCGGATATGATTTCTCCATGTATAAAATGGGAACAATAAGCCGGCGCATCGAAAGGCGCATGACAGTAAATCACCTTGCCAGATTATCCGATTATGTAAAACTGATTAAAGAACAAAAACACGAAGCCGAGACCCTGCTCCAGGAAATCTTAATCAATGTCACATCTTTTTTCCGGGATACCGAATCATGGGAGTCTTTAAAGAATGATCTTACCAAATATATCTCTGGGAGTACCGCGACTAAACCATTACGGATTTGGGTTATCGGATGTTCAACGGGGGAAGAAGCTTACTCAATCACCATTATACTTCGGGAAATCCTAGATTACCTCCAGAGTGTTTCGACATTTCAGATATTTGCCACCGATCTGAACCACCGGGCGGTAAGCATCGCCCGCCTTGGCGTTTATCCTGAATCTATCACCTCTCAGGTCAGCGCGACCAGACTGAAGAAGTTTTTTATCCATCACAATGATTCCTATCAAGTTAACCCAAAACTCCGTGATTCGATCGTATTTGCCGATCATAACGTGCTGACCGACCCCCCCTTTACCCATCTTGATATTATTTGTTGCCGCAACTTGCTCATCTACCTAAATCCGGCAGTACAAAAGAAGCTTTTTGCGCTTATGCACTACTCTCTGAACCCCAGAGGTCTATTATTTTTGGGTCAATCAGAAACGGTCGGAAACAGTGAGCTTTTCACCGCGACTGATCAAAAGCATAAGCTATACAAGAAAACTGATATACCTTCACCATCACATCTGGTACCGCCTTTTAACACCCATATCTTTGCAAAAACGCCTGTATCGTTCCCCAAAGAAACTACTAGTCCAACACAACCCACCGGTGATGTTACCGATCTGGCCAAGCATATTGTCGCCAATGAATATACCCCCGCCTACATTCTACTTGATGAAAATGCCAACCTACTCTACGTCTCCGGAGATACTGGAAAATACCTTCGTCTAGCCTCCGGCGATACAAGATGGAATGCTTTGGATATGGCCCGGGATGAACTACGTTCTCGTCTGACCATTATCATTCATGCAGCACTAAACAGTCCGGAGAAACCTCAGGTCTCTGAGCCGATCACCGTGATGCAAGGAGGCACACCATGGCTGGTTTCCCTGGAGGCCAGACGTATTTCCCTGAAGAGTAAGAATATATTGGTAATCTTTCACGATCTGGGCAAGAAGAAGAGCAAGAGCCGCCAAAAAGGGGCAAGCAAAGCCACAACAGAGTCAGTTTCCGGAGTTGATAACCTAAAACAAGAACTGAAATTTGCCCAGGATTCTTTGGAAGCTAATGTGGTGGAACTGGCCAAGGCCAATGAAGACCTCAGGGTATCCAATGAGGAATTGCAGTCATCTAATGAAGAATTGCAGAGCACCAATGAAGAACTGGAAACCTCGCGCGAAGAGTTAAGATCATTAAACGAAGAGCTGCTATCAGTAAACGCTGAGGATCGTAACCGCATTGAAGACCTTGCCCGGTCATCTGATGACCTCCGAAACCTCCTTGATAACACCGATATCGCCGCGATTTTCCTAGACCGAGACTTGCGTATCAAGAGCTTTTCGCGCGCCGCGATCAAACTTTACCCTATGATTACCTCAGATATCGGCAGACCATTGAAAGATATTAGCTCAATGCTTGTTTACGAAGACTTTTTCCTGGATGCCAAGGAGGTACTCAACAAACTGGTACCCCTGGAGAAAACGATTTGCGACAAGGAAGGTATCTCCTATCAGATCCGCATCAGACCTTACCGCACCGTTGACAAAGCTATCGCCGGACTGGTAGTTACCGTTTTGGATGTTAACGAAAGTATTTTAACCCAAAAAGCGCTCGAGCAAGCCAAGAATGTGTTAGACACTGTTCGCGAATCAATGGTTGTATTAGATGGCGATTTGAGGGTAGTTTCGGCCAACAAATCATTCTATCAATTATTCAAGCTTTCGCCCAAGGACACCGTGGGACAACGCATATATCATTTGGGTAATCGGGAATGGGATGTCCCCAAACTCCGGAAACGCCTCAAAAATATTTCGAAAGATGGGGGTAGTTTTGAGGATTACACGATCAGCTTGAATTTCCCCGGCATCGGCAAAATAAAAATGCGTATAAACGCCCGGTTGCTGTTGAAAACCACCGGGTCCCCCCACATTCTCATGGCAATAGAAGATGTTACCGATGAAGCGGCTGACAAAAAATAATCATTTCAGTTTTGGAGCCATATAATGACACGTGACAAAAAGTTGCCCGAAAATTCAGCACCCCAGTTAAAACATGCCTACAAGTACGACAAACTGGAGGCCGAACTCCGGATATATCAGGCCGAGTTGGAAATGCAGAATGAAATGCTGCGGGAGACTGAAACTGCACTAGAAGAATCACGGGAATTGTATCGTCAGTTATTCAATTTAGCCCCATTGGCTTATCTGGTCATTGACTCAAACCATATGATAACCCTCATAAATTCTTCAGGAGCCTTACTGCTCAACAGCAACCCGACCAATTTATATCACGAACGTTTCACACGATTTATCGCTCCCGGTGACCAAGATAGATTTCATATATATTTAAACAAAATCCACAGCCAAAACCGCCCGCAACAATCGGTGGATGTGGCTATCAAGCCAGATAATCATCCCGAGATTCAAGTGGCAATCACCGCTATCAGAACCGGCCTAAATGGGGAAAACTTCCTGCTTACCGCCATGGACGTAACTGAGCGATTGGAAATGCTGAACAAGCTTAACGGCCAACGGACTGAACTAAGTGACCTATCCCGAAAACTGTTGAGCGTTCAAGAAGAGGAACGACGGAACATCTCCATGGAACTGCATGATGAGATAGGCCAGCAATTAACCGTCCTTAAATTAATAATCGACACCCAGATGGCCTGCCAAACAGAAGCTTGTAAAGAGGGAATCAAAAAAGCTTCAGAACACGTCGGCCGAATTATTTCTTCTGTCCGTAATCTTTCAGCAGGCCTGTATCCTTCCATGTTGACGCTATTGGGTTTGGAGACGACACTGCGGGCACTTTTTGATAATCTGCAATCTACAGCTCAATTAAAGATTGACTTCCAGTGTGACCTTCAAGGCATCAAACTCGATAATGAACTCAAGTTGGCGATTTATCGGGTTGTCCAAGAGGCACTCACGAACGCAATACGCTATTCCGGAGTCCACGAGGTGAAGGTGTCTATTCGGGATTCTGGCGATTGGATATCATTGACCATCAAAGATGAAGGCAAAGGCTTTGATGGCAGTTTGTCTAATAAAAATAATGGTCTCAATAGTATGAGAGAACGCGTGATGACGCTTGGAGGAGACTTCAATATTAAATCAAAGGTGGGTTTGGGAACAACAATTGAGGTTGAGCTACCAAAAATAGCGGGCTCTAAGCATGAGTGCCTACCATAATTGATCGAGATAATTCCTTCTTTGCGTAACTCCACCCTCGAGCTGCTGAGTCTTCGGAAATTGGCAGGGAAGTTTTGATTCACAGAATCATTAGATTCCAAACGGGGAAGAAATTAGAATACCCCCAAGGGAATTCGAATCCCTGTTGACGGCGTGAAAGGCCGTTGTCCTAGTCCACTAGACGATGGGGGCACGGTAACCGGAGTAGTATAGCAAAAAATACTGTTCACTGACAAACGTCAAACCCGGTTTATGCTAAAATAATTGCCGATGAGCAACCCTGATTCTCCCGAAAGCTTCAAACCCCCGGCCGACGAACATCTGGCAGACAGCAGCGGCTGGGTGCAGCGACGGTTGCTGCCGATACTGTCCATCGTATTTGTCGTCGTCATTGTCGGCGGTGTGCTGTATGTCTATAATTCCAATCCTGACCTGGCCGAAAGGCTTCAGGAATACGGCTATCTAGGCGCCTTTCTAATCAGCGCCCTGCTTAATGCCACAGTTGTCCTGCCGGCCGGTAATTTTCTGGTGCTGGCTGCCCTGGGAGCGACTATGCCGGCGCCCACTTTTGTCGGACTGGCCGCGGCGCTGGGTGCCGCGATAGGTGAAATGACCGGTTATCTGGCCGGCTTTTCCGGCAGGGCGGTGGTGCCGCAGCATCACAAGTGGTACAAACGGGTTCACGGCTGGCTGGACCGGTACGGCATGTGGGCCATCTTCGGGCTGTCGGCGGCACCTTTGATCTTTGATGTGGCCGGCATCACTGCCGGAGTCATGCGTTTCCCGGCCCGCAAGTTCTTCATCGCCTGTTTCCTGGGCCGCAGCATCCTCTACATTTTCCTGGCCTGGGCCGGCGCGCTGGGCTGGGACCAGGTTATTGACTGGCTGGCGGCCTGACCTTAAGTATCAGCAGCCCGCCGACAATAAAATAAAGCAACGCCGCTGAAAGCATCACCTGGTAACCCAAATTAACCGATACCCCGTTAAAGTGATCAATGGCCGGGCCGATAAGCCGGGCCAGGGCAGCGCCGCCGGCCGTAGCCATGTTGGCGATGGCCAGATAGCGGGCTTCCTGACCGCGCACCACCAAATCCGCCGCTAAGGCCCAGTTAACCACCACAAAAGTACCGGTGGCGTATCCGGTGATAGCGGCCGCCACATACACCGCGGTCACCGTCGGCCAGATAATCAGTAACAAGATGCCCAGCGCCCCGACGAGCGCCGCCACCATGGACAAACGGTAGCGGCCGTAGCGGTCAGCCAGATAGCCTGCCGGAAAAACCGACAGCGCCATGCCAGCCACGGCCACAATCAAAAAGCCGGCAGTCGCCCCGGCCGGATCAGCCACACCAATAACATCCCGGATATAATAAAGGGCAAACTGCTGAATGGTTGCTCCGGCCATAAGAACCAGCAGACGGGAGGCGAGAAACCAACCGAAACCGGGCACTTCACGGAGATTAAAGCGGTAACTGAGTAAGAGATTCTTAAATTTAGGCAGGGGCAGAACGACCGGCGGATCCTGAAGGCGCAGCCACAGATAAACCAGTATCAGGGCGATTAACAGCGATAAAAAGACCAGTGCCGTTCCCAAACCCTGATTATCAGCGGTGCTATATCCGGAAAGCAGCCGCCCAACCACCAACACCGCCGTCGCACCGCCCATGATTTCCATCAGTGACTTGAGGGAAGACACCCGACCCCGGTAATGCGGCGCCACCAACTCCGGCAGGTAACCCTGGTAAGGACCCTGGGCGGTGTTACTTGCCAACTGCATCAGGCAATACACCAAAAATAAAACCCCCAGGCTCCCAGCCAAACCGATGCCCGGTAAAAGTATCAATAACGCCATGCCGCCGCCGATGACATAGGGCTTGCGCCGTCCCCAACGGCTGTTAGTAGAATCCGACAGGGCACCGGCTACCGGCTGAGACAGCATGGCGATAACCAGACCGACAAAGGTCAAGGCTCCCAGGGCGGTATTTTTTTCGGCTTCGCCGACAAAATCCAACACCCGGAGGGGCAGGATGATGCCGTGGAGACTCTGGGATAAAGCGGTCAGGCCCAGGCCGAGGATAGTAATCTTGAGATAACCGCTTATCCCCAGCACCGGAAACCTTAACCGTTTCATGCGGCCACTTTAGCAGAGCCTGAGGCTTTTCTCAATAGGCCACCCGTTGCCGGAGGCGCGCCGCCCGTGCTACACTTTCCGGCATGACTGCCTTAGCTAAAACAGAATTATTACAGCTTATTCACGGCTCACCGCCGCTCCTGACAGACTATCTTGACCTGGAAACCCAGTTACAGCCCAACGGTATTGATTTGACCTTGAAAGAGGTCTTTAGTATTGAGGGTGAGGGTATAATCCCGGTCAGCAACACCGGAAGGAAACTTTCAACACTGACAGACGTACCATATGATGAATCCGGTCGGGTTCACTTGCCTGCCGGCAATTATCTAATCACGTACAATGAGATAGTCAGCCTGCCCAAGAATGTCATGGCGCTGGGCCGGGCCCGTTCCAGTCTGCTCCGCTGCGGTGCGGCCATTCATACTGCGGTCTGGGATGCCGGTTATTCCGGGCGTTCTCAGTCACTTATCGTGGTCTATAACCGGGACGGCATCACTTTGGAACACAACGCCCGATTAATGCAGCTGGTGTTCTTCCGGCTGTCCGGCACCACCGAGGGTTATGACGGCATCTATCAGAACGAAAATACCGGCTGAATTTCCCTAACCCGGTCTTATCGGTAACTCAAATCCACTTCGGTCACCCCTGACCCGCCGTGCCAAATATCGGAGGCCCGGTGACCGATAACCAGCGGATGGGCGGTGAGATACCGGCTCACCTCCAGTTTCAACACCCCGGTGCCTTTGCCATGATTCACCCGTACTCTGTAATGCCCCGCTTGAAAGGCATTATGGATAAATTCATCCAGCTTCGGCAGGGCTTCCATCACCGTTAGCGCATGAAGATCTATTTCCGGCGCGAAGTCAACGCTCGTCCCCGAAGGTTGAGCCCTGGCTGCGGCGGTGATATTTGTTTTTCGTGATTTTTTACGGCCCATGATTGATTATAACATCTGAAAGCACCGGCACGCCGAAATTGAATATTTATTCCAAAATTAGTAAAAATACCTATTCCCATCCCACTCAATGTTATTTATAATCCCTCTGGGAAGGTGATAAATATGACATTTGATAATCAGCAGCGCCCGTTGTCCTTGAATGGGCGGGTTCGCCCGTTGGGGTTATTGTCGGAGCCCGAGGTTAAAAGGGTATTTTATGCTCTGCCCGAAGGCGGTTGTTTTCAGATTCCTCTGCCGGAATCCAGCTCGATTGGTCAGCCGAAAAAAGTTACTGACCCAGACTGGCATTATTACCTCGGCAGCCGTTAATCGGCGGGTTGCATCACTTCGCTATCCCCGCATGCCCTCGTTTTATCTGCATCTGGTCCATGAAAAACTATTGACACCCTCCTTACGGACTTCTATACTTCAAGCCAACAGGCTTATAAATCGTGCAGGGAGGTTCCCATGGACGAACGCAGCATTGAGGAGCGCATCCGAAAGGAAGCCGAAAGGCTGGCCGCTGAAAGACAGCGCCGTGACGCACTGGAGGCGGGTGAGATTGAACGTAAACTCAGGGCTGAAAAGGAAAGCGAATCAGCCGGGGAATCCAAAATCTTAAAACAAGCAGTACCTCAGGTTGTTGATGCCAAAATAGCTCCTGCCGAATTGTCGGAAAAGGAACGGAAAGAGCTGGCAAAACAACAAGCCAGAGAGGCTGAAGAAGCCCGCCGTCAGGCCGAACATGAAGCCCGATTGAAAGCAGAAGCGGATAAACAAGCCCAAAAAGAAGCGGCAGTCCAGGCCAAATTAGAAAAACAACGTTTGGAAAAAGAAGCCCGGGAACAGGCCGAAGCTGATAAACGTGCCCAAAAAGAAGCTGAAATCCAGGCCAAACTAGAAAAACAACGTTTGGAAAAAGAAGCCCGGGAACAGGCCGAAGCTGATAAACGTGCCCAAAAAGAAGCTGAAATCCAGGCCAAACTAGAAAAACAACGTTTGGAAAAAGAAGCCCGGGAACAGGCTAAAGCCAAAGCCCGCGAAGAAGCAGAAGCCAAGGCCGCTGCCGAACTCGCCGCCAAAGAACAGGCTGAAGCCGAAAAGCGCGCTAAAAAAGAGGCCGAGATTCAGGCCAAACTGGACAAAGAGCGCCAGGCACAGGAAGCTAAAGAACAGGCCGAGGCTGAAAAGCGCGCTAAAAAAGAGGCCGAGATTCAGGCCAAACTGGACAAAGAGCGCCAGGCACAGGAAGCTAAAGAACAAGCTGAAGTTGAGAAACGCTCTAGTAAAGAAGCGGGGAAACCCCCTGTTTTGCCCGCCCCACAACCAGTAGCCGCTCCGGAACCTGCTGAAACAACCGAACCATCCATCCCGGAAACTGAGACCATCTCAACAGGGGAAACGGCACCCGGTATTTATACGCTGAAATTGAATAGTTTCAGTGCGTCAGCGATTGCCGTTATCAAGGAAGAACTGATGGCTGCCGAGGGATGCCGTCTGAACGCCGTGTCGGGTTCCGGGCACGTCACCACCATTAAACTGACACTGGAACGAACCATGCTGTTCCATGACACCCTCCGGGGTTTACCCGGCGTGGTTGAAGTCAGTTACAAGGACAATATCTTCGTGCTGGACTCAGTGACCGTCAGCCCGGCTGAATAATTAACTTGATGTAATCAAAGGCTGAAGGTCAATAGTTCCGGTACCAATCTGCATCCGGCATGGGTTGTATTGGAGCGTTTTTCGGGCTGCGGTACCACGGCCGACCCCACTCCCGGGTCAGTCCTATCAACTCATTGAGCCTCTCAAGCGCAGTGGTTTCAAAAAAACGCCGACGGACTTCACGGTCCGTGATGGATACTGCTTCCTGCCAGATGGCCCTTCCGCCTAAAAATCCCGATGCCCCAGCCCGGCAGGCCAGTTCCACCTGGCGGCGGAAGACAGGGAAATCCGCGCCGGCTGAGAGGATAACCCATGGTTTGGCAGAGGCCTCATCCAGCGCCCGACAGGCCTCCAGCAACCGGCCTTCGTCGGTTACCTGGGTCATATCAGCGGGAAACTCCGCTTTGAGCACGTCAATGGGCAGCGCCGTCATCATTTTTGCCGTGCCCGTAACTATTTCGGTTTTTTTACCGCGGTATTCCTCGTTTGACTCACCATCAAGAGCATAACTCACCGGCTCCACCAGAAACGGTATATCGTGTTCTTGGCACTCAGCGGCAACCTTGGCCACGGTCTCAAGTTGGATCTCAGCCAGATCACCTGAATCCGGACGGAAATAGACCAGCATTTTGACTGCGGAAGCCCCCAGGCGCTTGATCTTTTCCACTCCCCACCCGTCCAACAGTCGGGTGATTCTGGCGGTTTTTCCCCCTTCATAGCCGGTGGCCTCCACACTAACCAGCAGCCCAGTATTGCCGGGCAGAGCCCCGGCCGTTATCGCTTGGGCGGCGCCGTAGATGGGATCAAGTAAAACGGCAGATGAAACCGGGGCCAGCGCACGGCACAAATCCAATTTGAAATCCACCATCTCCTGGAAGCAACCGGCATTCTGTCCCCTGCAAAGCCCGTTTTCCAAGGAGCCACGGTGGTCCATGGCCGTCATGATAAACAAACCCTGAGCATCCGCCAGTTGCTGCAAGCCGCGTAATTTACCGGTGGTCAGTTCCTTCTCCATATCCTGATTATGCCCTTGTTTCAGCGTTTACGCAATCAGATAGACAGCGCGACTGGAATATGACTAAGGTACTTAAATTTTGGTACTAATTGGGGTCTTGTATATAACTCAAGGTTGATGTATAGTATTATTTGGTGTTATTTAGTAAGGTAAAGGAAGGTGTGAATACATATGGTGCAGGAATTTAACCGGTCCGCGGTAACGCCGATGCTGACAAGCAACGAAGTAGCCGTCATTCTCAACGTCCATATAAATACCGTCAGGCGTTGGAGCAACCAGGGCACGCTCAAATCATACCAGTTGGGCCCCCGTGGTGACCGGCGCTTCCGCCGCGAGGATATTGACGCTTTCCTGGCCGGGCATCACAATAAGGGCAACGGTGCCTCCGGCTCTGGGGAACAAGGAGAATAGACGTGAATATAAACAAGACCAGAATCATGGTCTGTGATGAGCAACCGTTCTTCCGTTCCGGTGTCGCCCTCGCCCTTGGCAGCAGACCGGAATATGAGATTATTGAATGTGACCCCTCCGATGCGCCGCTGGACAAAATTGAAGCCACCATGCCGGATGTGGTCTTACTGGGCTCTGATCTAACGGCTCAAAACGGACTGGAGTTGGGCAGGAAGGTGGTACGGCTGTTTCCCAACATCCGGGTGATTATCCTTTCACCGGATCCTAATGACGCCGAGCTTTTTGATGTCATCCGTTCCGCCGCGGTTGCCTGCGTCAAGAAAAGTTCCACACCGGAACAACTGCTGGAAACCATCCAGCGCGCCTCACGTGGGGAGTACCCGATTAATGAAAGCCTGCTCAAACCCAATATCGCCCACCGCGTGCTGAAAAACTTCCAGGAATTGACTGAGGACGATGGGCTGGAAGTGGTCACGCCGCTGACCCAGCGGGAACGCCAGATCCTTATCCGCGTGACCGACGGTCTGACTAACAAACAGATTGCCACTGAACTGAAAATAAGCGAACAGACCATCAAGAATCACGTCTCGGCCATCCTTCGCAAACTCAATGCCAATGACCGTGCCCATGCTGCCGTGCTGGCCATCCGCCGGGGGTATATACCATTAGGTCAGGATAAAGCCCCGGAAAAGGCCGGGTAGAATAACGTTGGCTAACCACAATATTATTGTTTGAACTAGCTTAGATTATATGTTTAACTCGTTGTAAGGGGAATAAATAATGCCGGTATCCACCGCCGAAAAAAATATCGCCGCCGGACTGTCAGCCTATCTGCGCGGTCAGGGCTATGAAGTCACCGAGAAGGCGGCGCTTAGAGGCCGCTCCGGATTGGAACACACCTTTGACATCCTGGGCCGACGCAACGATGGATTCACTCAACGCACTATCGCTTTTGCCATCCTGACCGGACTGACTGACCAATCTGATTCAGAATCAGCGATTTTCACCTTTGCCAATAAAACTTATGACACCGGCATCAACGAACGAGTGGTCATCCTGCCATCCAAAATGGCCCGCCAGGCACAGGGATTCGCCGACAGCCAGAAGGTCCAAATATTTGATGAAGGGGAGCTTGCCGCCTTATTCACCCAAAATGACCTGCCCCCTGCCGAGGCTCCGGCACTGGGACAACCGCTTAAGTTCATCGGAAAACCGGAGCTGATTGAAGCGCTGAAAAAAACCGGTTACAAGGTAGAAGAACATGCAATTATGTCCGGCCGCAGCGGAGTAGAACATACTTTTGACCTCTTGGCACGGCAGAACGGCTCCCGGGAGCACAGCCTGGGCATTGATATCTTCGATAATATTCCCATGGTTAACCTGGAGGAAATTTCTGTATTTGACACCAAGGCTTACGATACCCGGGTGGGGGCTAAATTCATCGCCACTTCGGCACCTCTTTCACCGGAAGCCCAAAAATTTGCCGAGAGCCAAAAGGTAAAGATCATTGAACTGGAACCCGCGCAGTCATCGCAACTCAAAGTAGAACTGGAACCCAAGGAAAAAAAGAAGCCTGACAGCGCAACCAAAACACTAGAAGAACCGAAAGCGGAAACACCAGCCGCCCCCAGTCCGTCTGCGCCGAAAACTGAGACTAAAACTGATAAACCATCGAAAGAGGAACCGGCACTCCGCCAGTCACCCACGCCAGAGGCCCTCAAACTAATACCGGAGATTATGGCCCGCCGCTATTGCGCCATGCCTCTCAAGGTCACCGGCACTACCTTGGAAGTGGCCATGTGCAATCCATCGGACATCATGGCCATTGAAGCCTTGTCTGCTTATTCCAAACGCCGGGTGAAAGCCATACCAGCCGACGAAAGCGCACTCCGTGACGCCATGGACTTCAACTACAAGGGCTACGGTGAAGTAGATAAATTCCTATCGCGCATCTCTATCTCTTCTGAAGCCACTGATGAATCCATGGCGGTTGACGCGGCCGTGGATGCGCCTTTAGCCCAGGCGCTTAATTTGATTATTGAAGAGGCCGTCAAGGCCCGTGCCTCAGATATTCACCTGGAACCGGATGAGGAACGCCTGAGGGTACGCTTCCGCATTGACGGCAGTCTCCAGGAGATGATGAGTCTGCCCATCAGCGTCCAACGGGCTATCATTTCCCGTATCAAGATTCTGTCATCACTAAATATTGCCGACCATCATCACCCGCAAGATGGACAGTTCTCTACCGTCGCCGGCGGCCGGAACATTGATATCCGCGTTGCCACCGCGCCCACCGTCCATGGTGAAATGTCGGTGATGCGTATTCTGGACAAATCACGTGGTTTGTTGCATTTACCTCAGCTCGGCTTCAATGAAAAAACCCTGGCCAAATATGAAAGCATGCTCCGGGTACCCTACGGTATGATTCTAGTGTCCGGCCCCACCGGCGCCGGTAAAACCACCACGCTGTACGCCTCACTGTCCACCATTGATACTAAAGGCCGCAATGTCATCACCATTGAAGACCCGGCGGAATACCGGTTCAAGGACATCAACCAGATTCAAGTCAATGTCCAGGCCGGCATCACCTTTGCCTCCGGACTGCGTTCCATACTGCGTTTGGATCCGGATGTCATCATGGTTGGTGAAATCCGGGACGCGGAAACGGCCAATATCGCTGTTCAGGCTGCTCTGACCGGCCACCTGGTGCTGTCATCCATCCATGCCAATGATACCGTCGGGGTGCTCTTTAGAATGGTGGATCTGGGTGTAGAACCTTTCCTGATCTCATCGGCCCTCATCGGTGTGGTTGCCCAGCGTATGGTGCGCCGTATCTGCCCCTACTGCAACCACGAGGTAGAAGCTCCGGTAGTGGAACAGGTCGCCTATGAGCGGGAAACCGGTGAGAAACGGGCAAAATTTACTTACGGAACAGGATGCAAATCCTGCGCTTTCACCGGCTATCTGGGCCGGGTGGGTGTTTATGAGATTATGTATTTCTCAGAGACACTGAAACGCATGCTGCTTGAGGGTGGCAGCGCCAGTGATATTCATCATCAATCCATCCGAGAAGGCATGGTTACCATCATGAAAGACGGCATGTTAAAAGTGCAGGAAGGCATTACCACACCGTCAGAAGTTCTCAGAAACGCCTATTCACCTGAAGAGGCTTTCTAAAATATTTAATTTACATCATAATTACGTATTGCAAAAAAGGGGTATAATAATACTTAAGAGAATACTTAATTGGACATGGAGTCCGGAACAGAATAATCAATGGCAGGTTTCTGTTTAGGAAACCAAAAATTAGATTAGGAATTACTAATATGGATTTCGCTTACGTCGCCTACAATCAAGAACGCCGAATGGTACAGGGCAAGGTAGCCGCCACCGATAAGGATGCCGCTGCCAAAATTCTGGCACTTAACGGATTTCAGGTTCTGTCCCTAAAGTCCAAGTCAAAGCTGTTTTCCGCAAGTACCTCCAGCATGTTCACCCCCAAAGTAAAACTGGGCGAAATTATTCTGTTCTCCCGCCAGTTGGCGCTGCTGCTGGAGTCCGGCACGGACATCGTCACTGCGCTGGAACTGCTGCAGGACCAGACCACTAACAAGACCTTCCGCACTACCCTTGGCCATGTTGCCAATGACATCCGCGGCGGTTCTTCCTTGTCCGGCGCCATGAGCAGACATCCCAAGGTTTTCTCCCCGCTCTTCCACCGCGTCTTGTCCGCCGGTGAACAGGGCGGTAATCTGGAAGTCGTGCTACGCAATATGGCGGACTTTCTGGCGCGCATGAATGAGACTCAGAAAAAGCTCAAGAGCGCCATGACCTACCCCACCGTGGTGGCGGTGGTGGCCGTCATTGTGGTGGCGGTGCTGATGATCTTTGTACTGCCCACCTTTACCGATCTCTATCGGCAACTGGGCACTGACCTGCCGGCGGCCACCAAAATCCTGATTGCGGTGACCGATTTCTCCACCGCTTACGGTGTTTACATCTTGGGCGTAATTGTCGCCGCAGTTATCGGTCTGGTTATCTGGGGGCGTACGGCCAAAGGCCGCTACGTTATAGATAAAGCCCTCCTGAGAATGCCGATTATCGGGCGCATCATTCAGTTGTCTGAGTTGTCCCGCGCCTCACAGACCATCTCACTGCTTTTCAAAGCCGGCCTGCCGCTGCCGGAAATCATGGTTCAGGCCCAGAACGCCACCTCCAACAAAATCGTTGGTGAGGCCATCGGTGAAGTTCAGAAGGAACTGGTCCGCGGCGAGGGCATTTCCGGTCCCATGGCCCGGCGTAAGGTGTTCCTGCCCATGATGGTGCAAATGGTCGGTGTGGGTGAGGAAACCGGTAAGCTTGATGATACCCTGGCCACCGTGGCTCATACCTATGACATGGAAGCTGATGACCGCATTAAAGGCGCCATTGACCTGATTCAACCCATTATGACCGTTGTCATCGGCCTTATCGTGGCCTTCATCGCCGTGGCGCTGGTCGGTTCGATGTACTCTATGTACGGGCAGCTTTAACAATAACAATATGACCGCCTGATGAGGCGGAAAGGCAAAAGGCCCACAATGGCCGCAGTAAATAAAATAAAATTGAAGAAAAACGGCTTCAGTCTGATTGAAGTGTTGATAGCGCTGTTTATTCTCACGGTGGTGGGAGTAGCTTTCTTGATAAGCCTACAATATGCCTTAAAAGCCAATATGTTAGATGATACAAAGTCCACAGCTGAAAGTATCGCCCGCTCTCAATTAGAGTTTATCAAAAAGGAAATATATCTGAATTATTCCCAGGATGTTGGCCATCCTTCCCGACCACAGGCAAGCTACGGTGAGGTTAATTACGATTCAATTGCCTTTAGTATGGAAATTGTGGTGATACCAATTAATCCGGACACATACGATTCATACTCGTTAGAAACGACTAGCCCCTATTATAAGTATGATGCCGATGATGGTATCCAGAAAATCGAAATTACTATCACCTTCAATACTAACGGTAATTCCAATATATGGGGTTCCAGCGTGGAATTGGTTGGGTTTAAGGTCAGACGATGATGTTTTCCAAAATAACATCCAAATTGATAAGGAAACAGCAAGCTTTCACTTTGGTTGAAGTGATAGTTGCAATATCAATCTTAAGTGTAATAATGCTAGCCTTAGCTGGTGTTACTATGCAAATCTTCAACACAAATGATTTAAGTACAAATCGGACACTAGCTATACGTCAAGTTCAAAACACTGGACAATGGATCAGCAGAGATGTGTTACAAACAACAGAAATTATAGACCTTAATAGCCCCAACGGTTTTGATTTCGTTATACATCAAAATTTAGATGGGTTCTTAGGCATCAATACTGTCGTCACTTATAGCGTGGTGGAGATTGATGGCTTATACAAATTACTAAGAACAGAAAAAATCGGAGATAACCCTGTTTCTGAACCTATCACGATAGCAACGAATCTGGTTTGGGATACTTCCAAAACTCCATCAGAAGGGCCATCATGGTTTAGATTCATAGGATTAAAACAGGGTTACGAACTTAAAGTCACAGTAACAATAGGCACAGGCAACAACGCAGCAACGGAAACCAGAATATATCAAATCAAACCAAGGGTCGATAGTGTATAGGTTACCCCGGAGGGAGGCTCAAGATGAACAAATGTAAATTTTTAATCCGCAAACAACAAGGGCAAGCATTAATTTTAGCGATGGTGATGTTAGCCATAGGAGGACTAATTATTGGGCCATTGGTTGGACTAGTTACTACTAGTCTCAATGTCGGAAGGAATATCGAAGGTCAAGTCACAGAACTTTATGCGGCTGATGCCGGTGTAGAGAGAGGTATTTTTGCTCTTCAGGAATGGTATAAAATTGAACCCTTACCAGATCCCGGGGAATATATTTTCCCTGTCCTAAACTTTATCGTTGATAACAAAAATGTATCAGTTACAACAGAGTACGTGGCTGGTATCCCAGCTTTTAAACTTACTTCCACTGCAACAATTGGTGGTAATTCAACCGTAATACAATCATTCGTGCAAGATGTTACAGGAGATTTTTCGGGAATTCTTGAAAATGTCGTTACGAGTCAAACAGAGATAGAAACCCCCAGTAACGACAAGCAATACGAAATCATACCCGACTTTGGCGAAGAACATGGTCCTGTCGTACCCTATACTGGCGCATGGCCAAGCCCTACAGAAATCTCGGAGTATTACCAGTATTTTTTAAGTGACGCGACCATATGGGAGAGTGATAATTTTGACATCGAAGGTGTATCTACAGAATTCGGGGCATTGTATCGTAATGGTCCCATAAGCATCAAGGATTCAGCAAATAACAGCACAAAGTTTACATTAACGCTACAAGGTAACTGGTACATAACTGGTAATATGGAGATTGGTCTTAATAGTAAAGCTTTCACTCTTGATCTAAATGGTTATACAATTTTTGTGGAAAATACCGGCACCCTGAACCCTAGCGGTACTGGAGACGACGTATTAAAAATATCAGGGGGAAATAATGGCGTGACA
Organism: Dehalogenimonas sp.; assembly: GCA_050864255.1. Taxonomy (GTDB): domain Bacteria; phylum Chloroflexota; class Dehalococcoidia; order Dehalococcoidales; family Dehalococcoidaceae; genus Dehalogenimonas. The sequence goes on along the minus strand of JBOWAX010000005.1, from coordinate 40,346 downwards.
GTAGTCGGCCCTGGTGCAATTATCGCTGTGGGTGATATATATTTTGCACCGAATATTGACGCTAATAGTACTGATCCCGTTTTTATTATGTCAGTCTCTGGCACCACAACACTACAACCGGGCGGTTCTTTTTATGGGGCAATCGCTGGTAGTGTGATGGTTGATTTACAACCAGGCACAAGTGTTGTATATCCCGATGGTGGTTTCGAAGGAACCGGAATTCAATTTCCAGGGCTCACACCAGGTGCTTTCTTGGGAATAAAAACGTACGAAATAAACCCCTAGCATGATCGAGTGGTCAATATTATACGTCAATCTAATTGAGTACAACACAATAATAAAGGAGTCCGCATGAAGATCGGTAAAGCAGTAATCATCACCCTCTTCTTAGGTATTATTGCCATCGGAGCCGGCATATTGTATATGCTCTGGCAGGATGAGCGCGACCGAGAAACCCAATTGACCAATAGTCTGGACACGACTCAGGCGTTGTTGCCGATCGTTCAAGGCGGATTAACCAGTGCGGAAGAAGACCTTGCCGCAGCGGAGCAGAACCTTCTGGACACTCAGGCCAGAATGGCCGCTGCACAGGCAGCGTTGGATGAATATATAGCCAAATTCCCGACGCCGATTCACCTTGCAGCTGTTCAGACCATTGATTACGGCACCCAATTATTTATCCGGGCCGCCAATCATTCTTTAAATCTAGTGGAGTTCCATGCCGAAGACTTCTCTGTCGTTACTATTGATAAGATAGACTACCAGAGCACCACCATGACGGTGAGTGTCACCGGAAATATTTCCGACATCAACAACTTCATCGGCAGTCTGGAAACGGTGTCGCTTATTGAACCGTATCTGACCTCCACCATTGATTCCGTAAATACCGAGATCTTTCACGAATATGACGCGGAATACGCCGGCGTTCCACCCACGGAAACTACCATTGTCATAACCTTGATGGCGCTGGAGGAAGAATAAGATGACAAAACAAGTCTCTTTATATATTGAGGATAACGAAGTCAAACTTCTGGTCACCAACGGTAAAATGGTGGAGAAATGGGCTACCCTGATGCTGGATTCGGGGCTGGTGACCGATGGGGTTATTCAGCAGGAAGATACCGTTGCTGCAAGGTTACGTGATTTCATGGCAGGTGAAGAACTAGGTGGTTCTACCGTAGTGGCTTCACTCTCCGGTCTAAACTCTATATTCCGCATCATCTCCTTACCAGCAGACGTTCCCAAAAACATCCTGGACGATGCCATCCAAAATGAAGCCACCCGGGTTATTCCGATACCCATGGATCAAGTTTATCTCTCCCGGCAAATGATGGGAACAGAAGGTAATGAAAACCGTTTCTTTCTGGTAGCATATCCAAAAAATGCTACGGAAGCTTTAGCGCGCACAATAGAAAAAGCCGGGCTTAAAATCAGGTTTATGGACATTGCTCCCCTTGCGCTGGCCCGGCTGGCCAATGTTAACCGTGCGATCATGGTCAATACCTGGCTGTCCAATATTGATATTATTATTTTGGTGGACCGTATCCCGGAGGTCATCCGTTCCTTCCCGCTGCCCTCAGAAACCATGACCGATGCAGAGCAGGTCATGAGCATCGCTGAGGAAATCTCACGCACCGTTACCTTCTACAATTCCTCGCACCCGGAGAATCCGCTGAATGCAGAAACGCCCGTACTGTTATCCGGCGGGCTTACCCGTGACGTGAACGCTTGGCCGGCGCTCGGCGGCCAGGAAGGCCATCCAGTGGAAGCACTGACTACACCGTTTGAAGCTCCGGAAGGTTTTGATGTCAGTCAATTCATTACTAACCTGGGCATGGTGCCATTGTCCAAGGAAGATGCCGCTTTCGGCAGCATTATCAACTTAAACGTATTACCGGCTCAATATCTGCCCAAGGGTATCAATTGGTTTAATATTCTGGCACCGGTAGCAGGTGTTGCCTTGATAGGCGGGTTGGTCTATGGCTGGTTCCTGATTGATGACTTTGCAGCACAGAACGATGAAATTCAAGCCAGAATTGATGCCGCCCAAACCCAAGTCACTCAACTCCAGGCTGACATTGCAGGGACAGAAGCAGAAACCGCCGGAGTTCAGTCTCAGACAGCAAATGTCGATGCAGCAATAGTACCCATTGTCACCAAGACCGATTCACTGGAAACACAATATCAGTATATGCGTAGCCAACGGGAGGAAGCCTCCGGTGACGTGCGCAATGCCTGGACAAAAATCCCGTCCGCCAAAGTTACCGTAGATACCATTGACTGGAGTGGAGGAGTTCTGACTATCAGTGGAATGGCCACCGAAAGCCAGACTAATGTGTTCGACTACGCCAAAGCACTCAGGGATACTCACCGCTTTGAAAATGTCATCGTAGCGGATATAGTCAAGGAATTAACCGAAGATACCAAGGTGTATGTGTACAACTTCACGTTGATCCTTTACTAATTTGCTCATTGAATACCAGAAGAAAGAAATCCATGATCGATATTTTTGCACTTATAACCGAAGCCCGAGACCGTGACGGCTCAGACCTGCACATGGTTGTGGACTCTCCGCCTTTGGTGCGGGTGCGCGGCTCGCTGGAACAGTTGCCTATCCCTGCGCTGACACCGAGGGATACAGAAGACGCCCTGAACCAGCTGGCCCAAGCGGAAGAGGTTGAAGTTTTCCAGCACGAGATGGAGCTGGACTTCGGCTTCACTATGCCGGGCGTGGGCCGTTTGCGCTGCAATGCTGCCAAACAGCGGGGAGCCGTCAGTCTGGCGGTGCGCCTTTTACCGCCGCAAATCCCGACCATTGAAAAGCTGGAACTGCCGGATATCTGTAAAGAACTGATTACCGTGCCCCGTGGTCTGGTAGTGGTTACCGGGCCAACCGGCAGCGGTAAATCAACCACCCTGGCCGCCATGATGCAGCACCTCAATCACACCGAAGCCAAGCATATAATAACCATTGAGGATCCCATTGAATACCTGCACCCGGCGGTTAAATGCGCTATTACACAGCGCCAACTGGGCACTGATACCCGTTCATTCGGGCATGCCTTGAAGCATGTTTTGCGCCAGAACCCCGACGTCATCATGGTTGGTGAGATGCGGGATCTGGACACCGCCGCGGCGGTACTTAATGTGGCGGAAACCGGCCATCTGGTACTTTCCACCAGTCACGCCCCCAGCACCTATCAGGCATTGGAACGTATTATTGACCTCTTCCCACCCCATGAACGCCACCTGGCTCAGACGCGACTGGCCTCACTCATGGTCGGCGTTTTGTGTCAGTCACTGGTGCCCCGCGCCAGCGGTTCCGGCCGAATAGCAGCCGTTGAAGTACTGCTGGCCAACGCGGCCGTTAAGAATCTGATCCGCGAGGGCAAAATTTACCAGTTGCCCAACGTCATCCGTACCAGCCGGGATGAAGGTATGATCACGCTGGACGAATCATTGGTTGATCTCTACCGCCGGGAAAAAATTGACCGGGATACGGTGTTTGACTATTGCAATGAAACCGAAGAGGTGGAGCGACTGATGGGCGGTCACAGAAGCGGACGCTCCGGCAACGGTCGACGCAAGCCTAAGAGCACTACGCTGTCAATGCTGTTTTAGTAGGTAGTTGTCAGTTATTAGTTTTCAGTAATCAGTTGGCAGTTGGCAGTTTTTTATCGGACAGGCGAGGCAAGCATGTCACCGCGCCGCCAATAACCAATATTCTGTTTCAGTCATACGATTTTGATATTTGAATTTGTTTAGACATTAGAAATTAGACATTGAGATTTCCCGGCGGTTGTACCTCCCCCCTGCTTCCCCCTATAATGTTGCCCATGAATTCACCCAGAATCATCGCCATGGTCGGCATGGCTGGCGCCGGCAAGACCGAGGTTTCCCGCTTTTTTGAAGATAACGGCTACACCCGTGTCCGATTCGGCGATGTTACCGACGACGAAGTCAAACGCCGCGGTCTGCCCATAAATGAAGCCAACGAACGCACTGTCCGCGAGGGGTTGCGGGCGGAACTGGGTATGGCCGCTTATGCCAAACTTAACCTGCCGCGAATTGACGCTGCGTTGAGTACCAGCCCGGTGGTTATTGACGGCCTGTACTCCTGGGACGAATATATCTTCCTCAAGGATTACTACAAGGATGACCTGGCCATAGCCGCAGTTTGGGCTTCCCCCGGTACCCGCGCCAGAAGGTTATCCACCCGCGGCGTCCGGCCGCTGACCCGGGAAGAAACTTTTTCCCGCGACCGCGCCGAGGTAGAGAAAGTCAGCAAAGCTGGGCCGATTGCCGTAGCTGACTTCATGATCACCAACGAAGGCAGCTTTGAAGAACTGAAAAAACAAACCAATCAGTTGATTGACCAACTGAAGAGTGCTTAGATGAACAGACCAGAAACCGACGATTATTTCCTGAAAATTGCAGCAGTGGTGGCCGAGCGTTCTACCTGCCGGCGGCGGCACGTCGGCGCTGTAGCGGTCAAAAGCAAACACATCCTGACTACCGGCTATAACGGTGCGCCGGCCGGTGTACCGGACTGCCTGGAGTTAGGCTGCCTGCGGGATGAGAATAATATTCCCTCCGGTACCCGTCATGAGATCTGCCGCGCCGTTCACGCCGAGCAAAACGTTATTATTCAGGCAGCCCAGCACGGCGTCAATCTGGAAGGGGCTACCGTCTATTGTACCCACACCCCATGTATCCTCTGTGCCAAGATGTTGGCCAATGCCCGCATCAAGCGCTTTGTCAGCTTCGGCCAGTACGCCGATGACGCCTTCATTGAACTCTTTAAGCAGATCGGCATCGAGGTGAACCTCCGCAGCCGCCCACCGGGAGTCATTGAGTTTATGGAATAGCCGGCGGCTTCGAGCCATCAGCCTTTAGCTCTCAGCAGTCAGCATTTTTAGCAGCTGGCGAAGCATGCCAACTTCATCCGGAAATTCCAAATCCTAAATACCAAATCCTAAACAATATCCAAGCTCTAATATCAAATGTACCAAACAAGGTACCGAGATTGTCCCGTCGCTACGCTCCTCGCAAAGACAGATTACAGCTTTCAGCGTTTTTACCAGTCAACTTGATCCCCGGCTTTCACCGAGGATGACAAACACGAGAGAACGGGCGAGCGCCTCCATCTCATCATCCCAGATAGATTCACCATGACCGGTTTTGATCATTGAGATTTTGATATTTGAATTTGTTTAGTGCTTAGACATTAGAGATAAAAAAATTTTCACTGATAGCCAAAAGCCGGTTCGCTCAGCTAACTATCGTACTTTCTTAAAATATTTTTTTATATTTCAAAAAAAAGTGTTGACATTGGCCTGATTCACCCATAAAATGGTGAAACGTGGTGAATTGTGGGGAACTGCGTAGTTAGTGGGTGAAATGTATTTTTTTGGCGAATTTAATTACAAACTGGATGAAAAGGGCCGATTACCGGTACCTCCCCGCTTCCGCACGCCGTTGAAAGACGGCATCATCCTGTCCCCCGGCCCGGAAAAGTTTATCGCCGCCTATTCTATCAAAGAGTGGGAGCGGTTGTCAGAGCAAATTGACACTGCAGATACCAGCCCCTCAAAACTGCGGAAACTTAAGCGCTCCGTCTTTGGTCAGGCTTTCCCGGTTGCCCTTGACGGTCAGGGCCGCATCAGCCTGCCGGAAAAACTGAGATTATACTCCGGAATTGCCGCGGATGCAGTCGTTGTCGGTGTATCCGGCCATCTGGAAATCTGGGCTGAAGAAGCCTGGGAGGTTGAGAAAGCCGATGACCTAGAACAGGCTTGGGACATAATTGAAGGGTTGGAGACCAAATAATTGGCTTTCACTGAACATATACCGGTGATGTTGCGGGAGTCGCTGCAAGCATTAGCAGTCGGCCCCGGCGGACGTTACGTAGACGGCACTACCGGCGCGGGCGGGCATGCCCGGGCGATTCTCGAGCTAAGCACCCCCGGCGGTCAGCTTCTGGGCCTGGATGCCGACCCTGACTCACTGATTATCGCCCAACAGAATCTGGCTGGTTTTGAAGGTTCATATCTGCTGGTCAATGAGAATTTTAGTAATATGGAGACTGTCTGCCGCGCCCATGAATTTTATCCGGTCAACGGTATCATCCTGGACCTGGGTCTGGCCTCCATGCAATTGACGGAAACCGGCCGCGGCTTTTCCTTCCAGCATGAAGCGCCGCTGGATATGCGCTTTTCCCCGTCGCAGAAAGTTACGGCGGCTGAAATTATCAATACTTATTCTGAAACCGAGATTGCCGATATCATTTGGCGTTACGGCGAAGAACGGCGCAGCCGTATAATCGCCCGCCGAATCATGGAATCACGGCCATTAAAAACTACCACCCAACTGGCCAACCTGGTCGTCAAGGCCATCGGTCGCCACGGCGATATTCACCCGGCCACCCGCACCTTCCAGGCATTGCGCATCGCGGCCAACGAGGAGCTGACCCGGTTGGAAAGCACTTTGGAACAGGCGGTACACCTCTTGGGCTTCAGCGGACGGCTGGTAGTCATCAGCTACCACTCCCTGGAAGACCGCATCGTTAAGCAGTTTTTGCAGCGGGAATCGTCGGACTGCATCTGTCCGGTTGACCTGCCGGAGTGCCGCTGTGGTCACGCCGCCAGATTACGCATCCTGAATAAAAAAGTGGTTACCCCAACTGATGAGGAATTGCGGGCTAATCCCCGCAGCCGCAGCGCACGTTTACGCGCCGCGGAACGGATCCTGAGCCGACAAGAGAATGAGGTATCGCTCAGCGATCATTTTTTTCTAAATACAACCAAAGATAAGGATAACGTATCGGATAGGCATTGCCTTGAGGCGGGCATCCCTACCCTCTGCGCACCCGGACTGACCCCTCCGAAAGGGAGGTCCAAGATGTGAATATGGCTACAAATATAAATTAGCATAGAACTGCCAATCAATCTAAAGGAGGAGGAGAATGAAACGCAGAATTGTAACGGCGATAGATGTCGGCACCACCAAGATCTGTACGTCCATCGCCGAGATTACCGAAAACGGTAGCGTCCAGGTCATAGGCGTCGGCATCAGCCCGTCTCACGGGTTGCACAAGGGTCTTGTAGTAAACATTAATGATGCCGCACAGTCTATCAAGGAGTCCATCGGAAAGGCCGAGCAAGCCGCCAACTATAAGGTAGAAAGCGCCTATGTCGGCGTCACCGGACGGCACGTAAGTTCGGTAAACAACAAAGGCGTGGTAGCCATCACCCGGAATGACCGGCTGGTGCGCTCTGACGACCTGAAAAGGGTGCTTTCCAGCGCCCAATCAATCAAGGTTCCCAATGACCGCAGACTGCTGCACGTCATCCCCCGCAACTACGCGGTGGACGGACAGTTGGGCGTTCGCAACCCGGTCGGCATGCACGGCTTCCGGCTGGACGTGGAAACCCATGTCATCACCGCGGCGGCAGCCTCGGTCCAGAATCTCATCAAGTGCATTCGTTCACTGGGTGTGGAAATTGACGACCTGGTGCTGGAACCGTTGGCCTCATCGGAAGCTGTATTGACCGAAGATGAGAAACAGGTCGGCGTGGTCCTGGCAGACATCGGCGGCGGCACTACCGACATCTGTATCTTCAAAGACGGATCTATTTGGCACACCGCCATCTTGCCGGTAGCCGGTTACCAGCTGACCCGCGACGTGGCCATCGGTCTGGGGCTGCCGTTTGACGTAGCGGAAGAGATGAAGAAACGCTATGGCTCGGTCATGCCGGTCTATGAAAGCCGAATGGAAGCCAACCCCATATCTGAGGACGGTCACGGCATCAGCTATCAGGATCTGTGCGACATCCTGCGCGCCCGCATTGAAGAAATAACCCGGCTTATCCTGTTGGAACTGCCGCGTTCTGATTATGAGAGCGTGGTGCCAGCCGGCATCGTCTTCACCGGCGGTTCATCCAATATCGCCGGCTTGGAAACCCTGGGTCGCGATATCACCCAGCTTCCCATCCGGGTAGGTATGCCGTCCAACGTCTACGGTATTACCGACGCGCTGCGTGACCCGGCCTTTGCCACGGGTGTCGGCCTGCTGCTCTGGGGGGCCAAGAATCAGCCCAAGACCCGATGGGGCAAACTGGGCTTCTTCAATCGTGTCAAGGGGATGTTGTCCAAGTTCTTCAATCAAAATTAAATCGTAAAAATTAAAAATATAAGTGAGGAGAATAAAATAATGGCTAAGACAAGTTTCGTACCCAATCCGGCCCGAATCAAGGTTTTCGGTTGCGGCGGCGGCGGCTGCAACGCGGTCACCCGCATGGTGCGCGAAGAAATCCAGGGCGTTGAATTCATCGCTCTCAACACTGATGCACAGGCTTTGGCCATCACCGAAGCCCCGGTCCGTGTTCAACTCGGTGAAAAGGTTACCCGCGGCCTCGGCGCCGGCGGCGACCACACCATGGGACAGAAAGCTGCCGAGGAAAGCCGCGATGAAATTCGCGAACTGGTGACCGGCTCCGATATGGTATTCGTAACCGCTGGCATGGGCGGCGGTACCGGTACCGGCTCCGCCCCCATAGTGGCCGAGGAGGCCAAGAAAAGCGGCGCTCTGACCATTGCCGTGGTCACCAAGCCATTCGGCTTTGAGGGCGCCCACCGCACCAAGACAGCCAAGGAAGGCATCCAGAAACTCCTGGGCAAGGTCGACACCCTGATCATTATCCCCAACGACCGCCTGCTGGAACTGTGCGACCAAAAGACCGGCGTTGACGCCGCCTTCAAGATGGCTGACGATGTCCTCCATCACGGCGTTCAAGCTATCTCCGAGGTCATCACCGTCCCTGGTACTATTAACCTGGACTTCGCCGACGTCAAAGCAGTTATGAAAGACGCCGGTCCGGCCTGGATGAGCATCGGCCGCGGTACCGGTAAAAACCGGGCCATCGACGCTGCCCGCGAAGCCCTGGCTTCACCCCTGCTGGATGTTTCGGTCACCGGCTCCCGCGGCGTGTTGTTCAACATCGTCGGCGGTCCGGATCTGTCCCTCTACGAAGTTAACGAAGCCGCCGAGGTCATCCGCAAAGCGGTTGATCCGGATGCCAATATCATCTTCGGCGTCGGTTCCAACGCCAATATGGGCAACGACGTCCGCATTACCCTCATTGCCACCGGTTTCCACACCAACAGCGAGGATGTTGAGGATGAAGATGAAGTGACCAACCTGTTGCGCGGTATCAAGAGTGAAGAGGAATTAGATGTTCCCTCCTTCCTGCGCAAACCGCTGTTCTCTCACCAGCGCCAGTCCTACTCCGAGCCGGCCAAGACCAGCCGCCCGGCCACCCGCGCCCCCTGGAGATAACCGCTATTTTCTAAAAATGAGAGGCGGGGTTCCTAACCGGAACCCCGCCTCTTTTATTAATGACCCGTTTTGAGCCTTTGTGTTTTGAATTTATTTTAGACTTAGTGATTAGATATTAGGATTTTCGCCCTATCAGCTTCTCAGTTTGGCACCCAACTCAGACGCCAGTGTAGAGATAATCTCCGCCATTAATTTGTCCACCCGAGCATCGGTGAGTGTTTCTTCCGAGGACTGGAAGGTCAGGCGGTATGCGAGTGACTTCTCACCTTCGTTCAGTTGTTTACCGGCATAAACATCGAACAAGCTGACGTCCTTCAGTAATGAAAAGGCCGAAAGGCTATCCAGTACCTGCTGATGGGTCACTGCCGTATCCAGTACCAGGGCAATATCGCGCATTACCGCCGGATAACGCGGCAGCGGTTGATAAGCGCGGCCGGGCTTCACCTTCTGCATCAGCACCACCAGATCGATCTCAAAGAGATAGAGCGTCTCGGCGATGTCAAAGTTGGCGGCTACCCGCGGATGAACCTCCCCAATAACGCCGAAGGGGATACCGTCAATGGAAAAAGAAGCCTGGACACCGGGGCGAAGCCCCTGATCCTGAGAGACCTGCAGTTTATAATTAACCTGCATTCGTTTGAGGATAGTCTCTATCAGACCTTTTACATCGTAAAAATCAAAGCCGCGCTTGCCTTGCTGCCAACCATCCGGTTCAGCTTCACCGGCGATAACACCACAGACCATCTCAGTTTCCACGGGCAGCGGTCCGTCGCTGGAGGTAAAGACACGTCCGACCTCAAACAAGCGCATCCCGCCCGGTTCATAACGCCGGTTAGAGGCAACGGAAGCAAAGAGAGCGGCACGCAGGCTGGTGCGTAAGATTTCCTGCTCCGACGACATTGGATTCAGTAGTTTGACCGGGTGGTCTTTCAGTTCGCCGTCAACAGTTGTTCGCCGCATGGCGTCTTCCGAAGTCAGCGATAATGACTGGAGTTCCTGAAAACCGTAGCCCACTAAGGCCGTGCGGAACAATTTCTTGAACCCCATAATCGGCGGGCCTACCCGCTTGGGAATGGGGCCGGACAACGGACGGGAGGGAATATTGTCATAGCCGATAATCCGGGCGACTTCTTCAATAATATCTTCGGCGATGTTAAGGTCAGTCCGCCACCATGGCTGATAGACTCGGAGGAACTGAGAGCCCGAAGTCATACCGAATTCATCTTCATCATTATTCTCAATGTACCAGGTCAACCCCAGCGCTTTGAGAGGTTTAGTGATTGACCCAAAGTCAAACTTACCGCCCAGCACCTTGGAGACGCGTTCAATTGAAATCATGACACCGATGGAATACTTTTTACCAGGATAGGCATCTACGATGCCTTTTTGCGCCTGACCTCCGACGATTTCCAGTACCAGCTGGACAGCCCGCTTTAGAGCATGTGGCGGCATCTCCGGATTCAAATTGCGCTCAAAACGGGTGGATGCTTCCGATGTCAGCTTCAATCGGTGAGCAGTATGGTGAATGGAAGCCGCATTAAAATTGGCCGACTCCAGAACGATATCAGTAGTGGTTTCGGAAACCTCACTATTAGCCCCGCCCATGACACCAGCGATGGCGATGGACCGTTCGGCATCACCAATCATGAGTGTATCGGCGGTCAGCGTGCGTTCTTCATCGTCAAGGGTAACGAATTTCTCACCCTCTTCTGCTCGCCGGACGATAATCTTGCCGCCCTTAATGTTATTCAAATCAAAAGCGTGGAGCGGTTGACCATACTCCAGCATCACGAAATTGGTGATATCCACGATGTTGTTGATCGGCCGCTGCCCCATATCCGTCAGCCGCTTTTGCAGCCACTCCGGTGAAGGGCCTATTTTAATACCTTTGATTACGGCACCGGTATAACGCTGACACAGGTCCGGCGCTTTAACTTCCACGGTCAGCGATTCAGCGACCGGTGTTTCACTTTCTTCATAACTGGTATCCGGCAGTTTGATACCGTTCTGGCCGGTAACTGCGGCGACCTCCCGGGCGATGCCGGTGACCGACAAGCAGTCTGAACGATTGGGGGTGACTTCAATATCCAGCACCTGGTCGCCCAGGACGTTAGCCAGCGGCATTCCTACCGCAGTTTCGGCATCCAGTACCAGGATACCCTCGTGATTATCGGAAAGACCGAGTTCTTTTTCAGACAGCACCATACCGCTTGACTCAACACCGCGGATAACCGCCGGCTTGAGTTCCATAGCCTGCCCGGTATGCCCGTCAACCAGCTTGACCCCAACACCGGCGAAGGCAACCTTCTGCCCTACCTCCACGTTGGGTGCGCCGCAAACAACTTTAGGCTGTTCTTCAGAGCCGGTGTTCAGGGTCACCAGCCGCAGCCGATCGGCATTGGGGTGATTCTCCACCACGAGAACCTCAGCAACCACAACACCGTCCCAATCCGGAACAGTGGAGGTTATCTCGGAAACCTCATTGCCGGCCAAGGTCAGCTTTTCGGCAATCTCCTTCACCGGACGATTAATCTCTACATATTCTTTCAGCCAGGAAATTGGGGCTTTCATTAAAACTGCCTCAGGAATCTTAAATCGTTAGAATAAAACAGGCGGATGTCGTCCACCCCATAGCGCAGCATAGGCAGGCGTTCCACGCCAATGCCGAAGGCGAAGCCGGAATAAATCTCTGGGTCAATCCCTACACCTTTCAGTACGTTGGGATGAACCATGCCAGCACCCAGTATCTCCAGCCAGCCGGAATTGCCGCAAACCCGGCAACCAGCACCACGGCAGGATGCACACTCAATGGCCATTTCTACGCCGGGTTCCACGAAGGGGAAGAAGTCACAACGGAAACGCACCTTGCGGTTGGGGCCGAAGAAGCGCCGGGCGAATTCATAAAGGGTGCCTTTCAGGTCAGAGAAGGAAACATCTTTGTCCACCATCAACCCTTCCACCTGATTAAACATCGGCAGATGACTGGCATCAGTGGCCTCGTAACGGTACACCCTTCCCGGCACTACGATACGGAAGGGCGGTTCTTTATATTTTTCCATAAAACGGATCTGCATCGGTGATGTATGCGTCCGAAGCAATGTATGGCGTTCTTCCTTTAAAGCACCGTCATCAACCCAAAAGGTCTGCATGGTATCCCGCGCCGGGTGCTCTCTGGGGATATTCAGTGAATCAAAGTTATAGCGGTCCAGTTCCACTTCCGGGCCTTCCACAATAGAAAACCCCAGCGAGGAAAAAATATCAGTGATTTCATTGACAACCCGGGTCACTGGATGCAACCGCCCCGCCAGCCAAGGCCGGCCGGGCAGGGTGATGTCAATGTCACCGGCCATACCCATTCGGACATTGGCTAATTCCGCTTCCCTGATTTCCAGAGCTGCTTCCAAAGCTTCCCGAACGACGTTGGCTTGGGCACCGACAGCTTTACGTTCTTCCACGGGAAGAGTACCAAGACTACGCAATACCCCGGTCAGTTCGCTCTTTTTACCGAGCCAGGCAACGCGCCAGGACTCCAGCGCTTCAACGGAATCCACTTTTTGGAGTTCATTCAGAGCTTTTTGTTTTAGGTTGTCAAAAGATTCAGTCATTTTTTCAGCTTTCAAGTTAAGGATTATATCTACATGACCCATCATCGGTCAAGCGGTCAAAGCGACGGTTTGAATAAAATCATGTATAAAGCTCATATTAGACCTGACAACGCCGTTGCCTTGGTAGAAACCACCTCGCCGGTTCCTGACATCTCTCAAAATATTTTTCTTAATAGTACATTATTGCTAGTTTTTTGGTAGCATTATGCTATAATATATGCGGTATTTTCACGCCTCTTTGCCGGACGCGTTTTAATAACAAGCTGGCGTGTTGCCTGAGGAACCTGAATTCCAACCTACCATGATTTGATTTTATTGATGTTAATTGTCTCGCTAAAACAGCTCACGTTTGAGGCTTATTTCAACCAAAGCTAAATATCATAGTCGTTTCCTAAAATGGACAACGGACGCAAAAATCAAAAACATTACCCCTGCAGCCTGAACACCCCTAGTCTGGTTAGCGCCAAGTGCTTTTTTATATTATCCTTAATAAGGTACTTCTAAGGAGCTGATAATGTCTTCACGTTGGAAAATCGCCCTCGGCACCCTAATAGCCGTCATCGCCATATTCTTCTCCTTCGGCCTCGGCTACTTTACCGCCGTCATGGCGCCGCCGGACGGCGATGAGCTGGACCGGGTTGTTGAGGCTTGGAACACCCTGACTGAAAAGTACGTGGAACCCGGCAGTATTGATCAAAATGCGCTGGCTGAGGCAGCCATAAACGCCATGGTAGAATACCTGGGAGACCCTTACTCCGCCTATCTGGACAGCGCGGGTTACCACGCCACACTGGATGATTTCAGCGGCACCTATACTGGTATCGGTGCCGAGATGGCCGTCCGGGATGGTACGCTTATTGTGTTGACAGCCTACCCCGATTCCCCGGCCGACGAGGCAGGGCTGGCGCCGGGAGACCTGATTACCGCCGTCGACGGCCATCCAACCGAAGGGTTAAACATGACCGAACTGGGACTGCTGGTGCGGGGAGAAGCCGGCACGCCGGTTACCCTCACCGTTGACCGCGACAGCGAGATTCTGTCCCTGACCATTGTCCGGGCGGTCATCACTCCGCCGTCAGTGACGCTGGAAATGCTGGGTGATATCGCCTATATCTCCATCTCCAGCTTTAACGACCACGCTGATGAAGAAATGCTGCCCGTTATCCAGGAGATAAACTCCAACGGGACCAAAGGTATCATTCTGGATCTGCGTTATAATCCCGGCGGACTGGTCACTACTGTGGTAAATACCGCCAGCTATTTTCTACCCGATAAAACCATTTTTACCGTTAAGGATAATGACGGCAAGGTAGTCACCCATAAAGCGGTCGACCAACCGGACACCACCAGTCTGCCGATGGTGGTATTGGTCAATCAATATTCCGCCTCCGGTTCCGAAGTTCTTTCCGGCGCACTCCAGGACCATGATCGGGCGGTCGTGGCCGGTCAGCAGACTTTCGGTAAAGGTTCGGTCACCCAGTTATTCAGTCTTTCCGGTGATACCGGAATCTACCTGACTATCGCCCGCTGGTACACCCCTGACGGTAATCTGATTGAAGGTATCGGCATCATCCCGGATTATGCGCTGGATATTACAGGTGATGAACTGGTGACCTGGGCAATTGATTATCTGAACACAGCTTAAACTATTTGGGGCAATTCCGTGTCGGGAGTATAATCATATCAGAGAAAAGGTGATCGGAGGAAACAATAATGAAGTTAATTACCCTTTGCGCAAAAGGCAGCTGTTGCCCGGTGGTTAAAGTCTACGAAGATAAAGTAGAGATAGGCGAGGAAGGCAATCTCTGTACTTTGACACAGGAACAATGGGCTACCCTCAAGGCCAAAATCCAGGCCAACGAAGCTTAACCTGAATCGATATGCTCTGAAGGGGCGCATTGCGCCCTTTCTTTAATTTAGGTAATAGCGGCTTCGCCTTAAGCTCCGAAAATATTAGGTTGAAATTGGATACAAATAGCCGGACGACTAAGGAGTGTTCAAATGTACGGATACAAGAAACAGGTCAATGGCGAATTCGCCGAAGTAGTTCAAAAAACCCGTGAAGAACTCAAAAAAGAAGGTTTTGGCGTCTTGACCGAGATTGACGTCAAGAAGACCATCAAAGAAAAGATTGGCGCAGATTTTGACAACTATGTCATTCTTGGTGCCTGCAACCCGCCCTTCGCCTACAAGACATTGCTGGCTGAAAAGGAGATCGGGTTAATGTTGCCCTGCAACGTCATCGTCTATGAAGATGCCGGCAAGGTATTCGTATCTACCATCCTGCCCACCGAAGCCATGAAAGCAGTGGAAAACGATAACCTGGCGGACATCGCCGTGGCGGTCGAAGCTAAGCTGAAGCAAGTCGTTGACGGTGTCAGCAGATCCAAATAAATAAAACACCAAAGACAAAGAGGAGAATTATGAAACTACCCGAATACGTTACAAAGGAAGAAGTAGCCCGGGTCTGCCGGGAATTGGGTTTCAAGGATTGGTCACAGACTACTCCTGAAATCACTGAAGCTGAATCCGCAGCTATCCTTAATATTGTAAATATTGCCGGCCTTCCTGTGCCGGCGGCTGATTTCAAAAGCGGTCTGGAAGTGGAACTGGAACACGGTACTATGTACCCTGACGCCAATGTGACCAACAACCACCCTATCCTCACCGGTTTGATCGTCATGGCCCACCTGAAGGAGAGCCTGGATTACTACCAGCGACTGGAAGTGGTGGAAATTGAGGGGGACCTGCTTAAGGCTTACGCGGCTGGAGATGACGACAAACTCAAAGCTAAATACGGTAAGCTCATTACCGCCAAACTCAAGTTGGCAGAAACCGAATCAAACCAGGGGTAAAACAAGCTCCGCAAACCTGCCTCCCTGAGCTATTTAACAAAAGAGCGGCTATTCCCATATAATATGCGGTACGCCAGCGTAGCTCAGTTGGTAGAGCAGCGGTTTCGTAAACCGCAGGTCGGAGGTTCGAGCCCTCTCGCTGGCTCCAGTTTAAACCCAAAAAACCTTCAACTAGAGGTATAGCCAGACCATCGGGTGGGTGTTCAATTGAATATCTAAGCTAAACCGTACCTAAGTGGGTTTGGTATCTCCCTCACCTGATTCCCCGTCCTTCGCCTCTCCCCGACCGCCATGGCGACAACAACCCCCAGGTCTGAACTGAATTTGATCGGTCACGACGTAATTGCCGCCGCCGATCCGTAAAGCCTTGCCTTGTGTAATGGCTGCAGCAACATTATAGCGAGCTTGGGTTAATAGCCGCTGAACTGTTGCCCGCGAAATCAGCATCTTCGCAGCGCACTCTGCCTGATCCAGTCCTTCCAAGTCACAAAGCCGCAGAGCCTCGTACTCTTCTACCGTCAAATGCACTTCCTCAATAAAACGCAATGGTACACCGGCAGGTTTGAAGTAAATTACCCCTGGCAGACTATCCACAGCCCGGCATTTTTTAGGTCTGGTCATAAATAAAACCTTGCTATGTGATTTTAATGACTGTGGCCATGTCCGTGGGTGTGACCGCAGGGCTGATCACCATGAGAACAAACATTTTGCCCGGATATCAGAGTTTGGTTAATATGACTTTTAACTGCTTTTTCCGGATCAGATTCGGTAATTCCTAAAACAACCTCAATGCCTGCTCGTTCAAAAACCGTCCTGGGAGTGTAGCCCATACCGCCAGCCAGAACAATTCCAACGCCTTCCCGGGACAGCATAACGGGGGTAGCTCCACAATTGTGGGCAGTCGTACTAACTACTTTCTTGTCTGTGATGTTTCCCCCTGCATCAGTATCAATCAAGGCAAACTCCGTTGACTGCCCAAAATGTAGTGACAAACGACCCTCATACACTGGAATGGCATATTTCATAGTTTTCCTCCTTGTTATTTTGAGTATATGCTCATAATAGTCCGGTTTTATATTGTTGTCAAATCGTGATTATCAGGGTGACTGCCTTTATATGTCGGCCGATTGATGATAAAATGAACAATTGATATTCTGGCGGAGGAAAGATGAGTATTTTTAAGGCAATTCTGGGTATCTGCGACACCAAACCGCTGGCTGAAGGAGCCTGGGAAGCCTCAAACGGCACCGCGACGGTAAACCTAAGTGCCGCGACTGTGCTGGCTAATAAAGGCGGAGCCGCCTATCTCAAGGGCAAGAGTCTGGAAAAGCCAGTACTGGTCATGCGCGGTGATGACGATAAACTCTACGCCTACCAGGACCGCTGTACCCACGGCGGCCGCAAGATAGATCCCTTACCCGGCGAGGGCAAACTGAAGTGCTGCAGCGTCAATCACTCTACTTTTGATTATGACGGCAAGCCGCTGTCGGGGCCGGCCAAGCATAATATCACACGCTATGAAACCGAGGAATCAGCTGGTCGGCTGGTGATTAAACTCAGTTAGGAAGTATTAATTATGTCAAACCGTTTCAACGATCTGTTGGAAAAAACCAGGCGCGGCAATGGCCGTCCCCTTGGATTCGGCCAATATGCAACTCCGGTCAAACAGCGGCTGTTCATCATTGCCCAAGCTGCCGACAACAAAAAAGGTGCGGCACTCCCAGGCATTGATGCCATATTTGTGCCCGGTGCCTGTGCATGCCAAGGTGAAAAAACCGGCATCCTGCGCGGCTGCACCGGACCGGCGGGCACCGGCTGCGATTTCATCGTAACTGACTTGGACGGAGCAGTTGATGCTGACCCTGGGGAAGACACCGCCCGATTGCTGACTATCAAGGACGACCTGCCCGACGCCCAATTGCGCACACTTAGCGGCTTGGATATTGCCGCCGTGATAGCCACTGTTGAACTTGGTGATACCCTGACCTTCCGGGATTTGCTGGCCGTCCAACGCCTGGCAGACTTCTCCAGCAAACCTGTGATGCTGAACCTGCCGAAACTCTACTCCAAAATAGAGCTACAAGCATTATGGCACCGCGGTATCGCCGGAGTGATGGTAGATTCCGCTTCGGTTGATACTGCCGCACTGCGGGAACTGGTGGATTCATTGGAACCCAAAAAGCGCGATAAAGACCGCGTGACAGCGCTGGCCGGAACCACCGCCGGCACGGCACCGGCTATTGAGGAAGAGGAAGAACCGGAGATTGACCCGGAAACAGAAGGCTAACGGAACCTAAAGACTAATATCTAAGCACTAAACAAATCCTAATTTTCAAATATATAATGTCCATAAACGGGAAAACCGGGCTTTAATTTTATTTACCATTATGTTGCTTGGAGCCGGATTTATGCGAGGGACTGATGCCGACACTCTACGTGGTGGCCACGCCTATCGGTAATCTGGAGGATATCACCTTCCGCGCCGTAAGGGTGCTGAAGGAGGTCAGCCTGATCGCCGCCGAGGATACCCGCCACACCCGCAAACTGCTCAATGCACTGGATATCCATACCCCCATGACCAGTTATTTCGAGCATAATAAGCTGACCAAGCTGGAATTCATTCTGGACAAACTGGCCGAAGCCGACATGGCGCTGGTTTCCGATGCCGGCACGCCCGGTATCGCCGACCCGGGCTTTGAACTCATATCCGCCGCTATTGACCGCGGAGTCAAGGTAGAGGTCATTCCCGGTCCGTCCAGCGTGGCTACCGCGGTAGCCTTATCCGGGTTGCCGGCGGGAGAGTTCCGCTTCAGTGCGTTTCTGCCTCGTAAGGCCGCTGACCGGCGGCAAGCAATTGAAAACCTATCGGCAGAGAGCGCCGCCCTAGTCTTTTTTGAGGCGCCGCACCGGTTAAAAAAAACATTGGGCGCCTTGCTGGAAGTGCTGGGCGACCGCCGGACGGCAGTATGCAGGGAACTGACCAAGCTGCACGAGGAAGTATTCCGCGGAACACTTTCGGCGGCGCTGGAACACTTTGCCGAACCTCGTGGCGAGTTCGTCATCGTGGTTGAAGGTGCCAAAAACACCAAGGTCGCACCGGTGCTTGACGGTGATATCACCACCCAGCTTAAAGAACTAAAATCAGCCGGCATCCCGGCCAAGGAAGCAGCAACCAAGATGGCTGCCGCCAGCGGCCTTTCCCGCCGGGAACTGTACCGGGCTTGGCTTAAACTCAAGTAACGTTTATAATACGAGAATATTTCGGAGGCAAGGAAAAAGAATGCGACGTGGCTGTATATCCCTAGGCAATATTAAATGCGACGCCTGCGGGCGTAATATCAACTATCCCGAACGCTATCTGACTACGGATGAGAAAGACGGCAAAGAAGTGGAAAAGGGTGACCAGATCCGCTACTGCGTGGAATGTGCCCTGGCCAAGGGCTATGCTCATTACCGGCAGGATAAGAACGACCGGGTACTGACCTTCCTCCCCTAGCTTGCGGGGAAGCAGAAGTACAAAATCCGTCATTAGCCCCAGATTCAAGATTCCCTCTCACCAATACCAAGCGGGTCTCATAGTCAAGTAATTCGGGGGTTTTTCGGGCTTTGGTATTCGGGTTTCGGATTGAAATAATAATATGACTGAACGTATTTACATCGGCGTGGCCTGGCCATACGCCAACAACCGTCTACACCTGGGTCATGTGGCCGGGGCATATCTGCCGCCGGACATATTTGCCCGCTATCACCGCACCCGCGGTAATGAGGTTTTGATGGTTACCGGCTCCGACTGCCACGGCACCCCGGTCACCATCCGCGCCGAGGCCGAAGGCAAAACTCCCGGAGAAGTGGCTGCTTACTATCATGCTAAGTTCGTGGAGAACTGGGCGGCCCTGGGCATAACCTTTGACCTGTACACTTCCACCGGTACCGACAACCACCGCGAGGTGGTGCAGGATATCTTCCTGAAGCTGATGGAAAAGGGTCATCTTTACAAGGACACCGTTTCCCAGCCTTATTGCGTCGGCTGTCGGCGCTTTCTACCTGACCGCTATGTTGAAGGCACCTGCCCTTCCTGCCAAACTCCCGGCGCCCGCGGCGACCAGTGCGATGCCTGCGGCAAGCCGATGAACCCGGCAGAACTGATTGATGTCCGCTGTAAGCTGTGCGGTTCCGCCCCGGAATTCCGGGAAACTGAACACTTCTTCCTGCGGTTGTCAGCCTTTGAGAAACCGCTGCTGGAATGGATTGAAGGCCAGGCAGATCACTGGCGGCTGAACGTCCAACGGTTCACGCGTCAGTATCTGAAAGACGGCCTGCGTGACCGGGCTATCACCCGGGACATCACCTGGGGCATTCCGGTACCTCTCGAAGGTTACGATGACAAACGCATTTATGTCTGGTTTGAGGCAGTCATCGGTTATCTGTCTGCCAGCAAGGAATGGGCTCAAAAGAGCGGTGATCCCGAGTCCTGGCGTAAATTCTGGCAACAAGAATGCAAGACCTATTACTTTATTGGCAAGGACAATATCCCTTTCCACACCATCATCTGGCCAGCTATCCTGATGGGTTACGGCGGTTTGAATTTGCCGTATGACGTGCCCTCTAATGAGTTCCTGACCATGGAAGCCCAAAAGCTTTCCAAGTCACGCAACGTCGCCATCTGGCTGGATGATTTCCTGTCCCGCTACCAACCCGACGCGCTGCGCTATATGCTCTCAGTCAATATGCCGGACACTTCAGATACCGATTTTTCCTGGCGGGAGTTTGTCCGCCGCAACAATGACGAACTGGTAGCCACATACGGCAACCTGGTCAACCGGGTCCTGTCCATGCTCCAGAAGCATTTTGAAGGCAAGGTGCCGGAAACCGGTGAGCTTGATGAGCGCAGTACCGGCATCATCGACAAGACCAAAGCCACGCTTAACACCATGGATGAGCTGCTGCATGCCTGCAAGTTCAAAGAAGCGATTAAAACAGCTATGGCGCTGGCCGCCGAGGCCAACCGCTATCTGGACGAGAAGTCCCCTTGGAAAACGGTCAAGACCGATAAAGCGGCTGCCGCCGAAGCGCTGTATACCGCGCTGACGGTTATCTCCGGCCTGCGTACCGCTTTCTATCCCTTCCTGCCATTCAGTTCCGAGAAACTCCACGGCTTCCTGGGATATGACGGCACCATCCAAACCGACGGATGGCAGCTGCGGGTTCCAGTGTCTGGCTCTGAACTGAACCCGCCGGAACCACTCTTCGTCAAGCTTGATGAATCGGTAGTGGAAGAAGAAACCGCTCGGTTGGGTATAGGCACCGCATAGGGATATTCAATGCCTTATTTTTCAAGTGGCCGCTCGTTTTTAAGTTTTATATTTGGAATTTGGTGCTTGTTTAGATATTAGATATCGGATATTCGTCATCAGGTGGTAGTTGTGGACTTAAAAAGCATATACACACCGGTTGTCCGGGACCTGGCCGCAGTTGAAGCAAATTTCGTAGGCCTGGCCGATAAATGGCAGACTGAATTCCCCGAACTAAACGACATGCTGCGGCATACCCTGACTGGCGGCAAGGTTCTGCGCCCGGCGCTGACATTCCTAGCCGGCCGCTGCCTCAATGACAAAACCGACCGCATACTCAATATGGCTACCGCCAACGAAATGCTGCACATTTCCACCCTGGTCCATGATGATGCCATTGACCATGCCGACACCCGCCGAGGCAAACTGACTGTTAACAACATCTGGGGTCTGGAAAAAGCTATTCTCCTGGGTGATTTCCTCTTTGCGCGCGCCGGTGAATATGCCGCCGCCACCGACAACCTGCGTACTGTCAAGATGTTCTCCAATACACTCCAAACCATCGCCGTTGGTGAACTGCGTCAGGCCAGGGATGTTTTCAGCCTTTCACAGAGCCGGGAAGGGTATTTTCAACGAATCTCCGGTAAAACAGCCTCACTGCTGAGAATGTCCACTGAGTCCGGGGCAGTTTTGGCTGAGGGCTCCGAGGAACAAATTCAGGCGCTGTCTGACTTTGGTTACAATCTCGGACTGGCCTTTCAGATTGTTGATGATATTCTGGACTTCACCGGCACTGAAAAGGAACTGGGCAAACCGGTCGGCTCCGACCTGCGTCAGGGCACCATCACCCTCCCCGCCCTGCTGTTAATGGAACGTCATCCCGAAGATAATCCGGTTAAGGACTTCCTTGAAGGCAACGACCGGGAGACCAGCATAATCCGCACCATTAACCTCATTAAAAGTACCGGCTTGATTGATGAGAGCTACGCGCTGGCGGTGACTTATTCTGAAATAGCCATGGCCTTGCTGGAGACTCTGCCGCACAGCATTTACCGCGAGGCGCTGAAAACGCTGACGGCTTATCTGATAAGACGAAGGATTTGAGTTAAGCTGTCAGTAATCAGCCGTCAGCTGTCAGCTTTTTTGAAACCTCATTTTCCAACCGCTATCTTCTACAGCGAAGGCAGCGTTGTATATGATGTGGGCAGCCGCTAGAGGTGCTGGAGTACTTTGGTAATTAACGGTTATTTTTTACCCTGCCAAACGTATTCCGGATTTCCCTTGACCGCCCCGCCTTGTTATAATACCCGTGATTCAAATCAGCTTTAGAAAATCAGGAGGATATATTTTGAAAACCAAATTTAAAGCTCTTCTGCGCGCCCTACCGGTGATGCTGCTGGCGACGCTGGCGTTGACAGCGACGGTGGCGCCGGTGAGTGCAGGATTAACCCCAACCACCGGGGGTGTTTATACCCAATTCGCCATCAATGAAACTGTGGTAGCAGATACACAATACTCGGTTGTTTTCTCACAGTTTGGCATTGACAAGGCTATCGCCGGGGTAGTATCTTCAACCACAACCACACTGAATGCAAACGTCACAGTGCCTCAGCTACCAAGAGGTATTTATGATGTTATTCTGAGACCATCACCGGGTACTCCCATTACTACCGGCCAATTCAACCTCACCCCAACTGTCTTCCTGTCATCAGCAGAAGGCTCGGTTGGGAGCCCCGTTGCTGTGGTCGGCCGTGGGTTTGCTCCGCTTACCGCTATCACGATTCATCTCGATAGTATGTCTAATCCCATCCTGCAACAAGCGACTACCGACATTAATGGAGCGTTTACATCTCAGTCTTTTAACGTTCCCGCAACGACAAAAGGAAGCCATATATTTTTTGCTAAAGAAACCTCCACTCCCAGTATTTACGCCTACGTTAGCTATTTGGTAAACCCGGGTATTTCACTGTCAACCGAAACCGGTAAAGTCGGTGATACCATCACGGTTACCGGCGGCGGCTTCACTGCCGGCGGGTCGGTTCAACTTTATTTTGACACCGTACATGCAGACAACCTGCTGAAAACTATCACCGCCAATGCCAGCACCAGCAGCACCCCCGGTGCAATTTCCACCACGATTAACATACCGGCGGCCGCCCGGGGCAATCACCTGATTATCGCTCGTGATGTAGCATCAACTACCAACACCCCCGGCAAAACCTACACGGTCACACCCAAAGTAACCGTCAACCCCAACGGCGGCGCCGTCGGTTCATCGGTGACGGTGACCGGGTCAGGCTTCAGTGCCAATACCAGCGTCAGCTTTGAGTGGGACGGCAGCGCTATTTCCGGCGTGACGGCAGTGACCACCAATGCCACCGGTGGTTTTACCAAAACATTCAACGTTCCCGCCTCTACCAGCGGTGAGCATACGATTACCGCCAGGGACGCCACAGGTCCAGCTGAAGCAACTTATACTGTTGCTGCTAAGATTACTTTGACGCCCGATTCCGGTACCGCCGGCAGTACAGTCTCCGTACAGGGCAATGGCTTCCAGACCACCGGCAGCGTCAGCATCACTTACGACAACGTAGTCATGACCACCGCCACCCTGACCAACGGCACCTTCACCGCCACCTTCACCATTCCCGGCGGAGTAGCCGGCGCACATACCGTCAGGGCTACCGATGGACTGAGCAATACGGCCGTGGCCACCTTCACTTCCACCCTTTCAGCCACTCTCAGCCCGATAACATCAACCGCTGCCCCGGGGTATGTCGGTCAGGATTTGACGCTGACCGGTACCGGATTCCTGCCGACTTCAGCCATTACCGCCAGCTTCGGCACCAGTGCCATTGGTTCAGCAACGTCTGATGCCACGGGCGCATTTACCATCACTTTCAAAGCCCCGGCAGTTGCCACCGGCAACCATACCGTGACTGTTACCGACGGCACCAACACCCGTACCTTCACCTTCGTCATGGAAGGCGTGGCCCCGGCCGCGCCGGTATTGGCAACCCCGGACGGGATTGAAAAGCCCAAACAGCCGATCGTCTATGAATGGGCTGATGTGACTGATGATTCTGGCGTGACCTACACCCTAGAGGTGTTCACCACCCCCGAACTCAACGTCTTGATACTGAAGAAGGAAGGACTGACTACTTCCAGTTATACAGCCACCGAGGCAGAGAAACTACCATCCGTATCCAAGGACGCCCCCTATTACTGGCGGGTTACCGCCACTGACGGAGCAGGGAATGTCGGGACACCAACCGAACCAGTCGCCTTTACCGTTGGTTTCTCATTCGGCGACCTGATTCCGGATAATGTACCCACCTGGGCATGGATTACCATAGGGGTAATTGTTGTTCTTCTGGCGGGCGGTCTGGCTTATTACTTCTACCGCCGCAGTTACAGCTACTAATCAGCTCAACCCCAGAGTTTCTGGAAGCCCCCTCATACGAGGGGGCTTCTTTTTTTCAACCTTCATGTGCTTGTAACCATAGTTATTTGGATATCACCGGAGATAACCTTACAATAGGTTTAATTAATTATTAGAAGACCTGCACATGATAAACCGCAAAATGACAATTATCTTGTTGACGTTGATACTCACACTATCCGCCGTACTGGTTGGCTGCGGCTCCAGCGATGACCCGACACCAACCACCTCCAATCCGCCGACCACCAGCGCGCCGCCAACTACCAGTGCGCCTCCGACTACAACTGCGCCACCAACAACGACCCCGCCACCGTCGAGCACCACCCCAACGCCGACGGGATTGATAGCAGATATTATCGACGCTTCTAACGATATCACTACGTACACTTTCAACGCCACGGCGACCACGACAACCAGCATCGCCGGGTTTAACTTCGCCGCGACCTCTGTGACAGACGGGCAATTTGATCTGGAGGCCAATAAAGCCTATCTGAACACCGTGGTCACCGCCCAGGGAATTGAAACCAGGGTAGAGAATTATATCGTGGATAACTGGACCTACATCAAATATCTCGCAGCCTTCGCCCCACCCGGATTCAATAACGATACATGGTATAAGATCGCCATGACGGCCGGGGATTGGCAGGAAACCTGGACCAACAATAGCCAAGCCGATCAAAACGCCGCGCTGTTCAATCAGGCCGAACTGACTATCATCGGGAGCGAGGTAATTAACGGGATAGATTGCTATAAGATTAACCTGATTCCCGACAATGCCAACTTCCTGGCTTACCTCCAGGCTCAGGGGACCACTGATGGAGAAGGCGTCAACGACGTGGAACAGGCGCTGCAGAACATCACTTTTACCGGCTGGGTGGCCAAGAACACTTCATATATGATCAAGACCGATATGTCGCTGACGATTACTATTGAGGGTGCCGCCACCCAGATACATTCGGTCGGCACCATAAGCAATATCAATCAACCGGTCAACGTCACCCTGCCGGCCGCGGCGCTCACCGCCACGGAACTATCGCAGTAATTCAAGTTATATAAAAATCTACGGAAGAAGGCGGGATATGCCGCCTTCTTCTTTTTATCTGAGTATCACCGGCTGCCGAAGGCGGCGCGGGGGCGGTAACCCTCGGCGGCTTTGAGCACCAGCGCCAGACTGATGAGATAGTCATCGTGGCCACGGGATGGGTCAACGTAGAAGTTCATGGCGCGGTCAGGGTGATAGTCCACCGCAGCAGCCTCCAGCTGACGCCAGCATTCAGTGCTTTCAGGCGAGGCGTCGCGAGCGTAAAGCGACAAGCGGCCGGTACTGGCCGCTGCCAGCAGTTCATAACCCATCTCACTTTTCGTTCTCCGCGTGAAAACGAAGGAAACGACTCTATTGCCCAGCGATTGTTTCAATAGACCAGTCAGCGGTTGCCCCAGCCCGGTCGCGTCAACCGCCAGCCGCCGCAGTTGCCAGGTTTGCGCCACGGCAACGATGTTGTTGATGAGGACATTAGCCGGCAAACCTGTCCAGGTATAATGACGCACTACCCGGACAGGAGAGTCACCGGCAGAGCTGAAGTCAATTTCAGCGATAGTCAGCACCGAGGAGTCCGCAGACGCGGCAGCCTCACCGCCCAGGTCCAATCCAGCAACATAAACTATGCCCGGCTGCGGCATCCGGCTGGCCGGATACTGTCCGGCTAACGCCATCAACTGGGTATCGGAGAAAAGACCGCCGCCTGAGGATACCGGCAGCAAAGCGTACTGGGTACGAAACATCGGATGGTTTTCGCCCAGCCGGGCCAGTTCATTTTCCACGTGCGCCTGATAGAACGGACGGTAACCGGCTACCACCTGCCAGTCAAAGCGGAAATGTCTTTTTATGCCGTCCCGTTGCTCCAGCGCAAGATTAGACTGCTTAACTTCCTCCAACAGTGTATCCGCCTTCCAAGGCGTACCGTAAAGCACGGTGGTGGCATTGGTCACTGCGGTCATGGGTTTGAAGTCACGGTTGAATTTATCAATGGCGACGTCCTGGGCTTCATCCACTTCAAGTAAAAGATGCGCGGTATTGCCGACAACATTGGCCTTGGGCGCAGCGGACAGGAAAATACACCGAGACTCTCCAAAACGTACGGTATTACCGGTTTCAATCCGATAATCGCGGAGTGAGTCCCTGCGATCCAGCAACCCGCACAGCCGGCGCAGGGAAATCAAGGCCTGGGGATTGAAGGTGGGAGCACACTTGATGATATTGCGCTGATCCTTAGAATTGAAGCTCAAAAGCAGAACTTCAATCCAGGCGGATAGCTCGTTCTTGCCGCCCTGCCGGGAGATTTCCACCGAAAAAGTCAGCCCCCTTCCGGCATAAACGCTATCCAGGACGGCGTTGAGAATTTGGAGTTGATAAGGGAACAAAGTCACGGCAGTCAATGGAATTCTCCTGAAAAACGAATGAAACGAAAAGCCCGCCGACCGGCGGGTGGAAACACGGTAACAGGTCTTCGGACGTCAGCGTTCCAGAATCTCCTTGACGGCGGCCGCCGGCACAGACACGCCGACCAGCAGTTCCTTGAGGGCGTTGAGTATGCCGTTATGATCCTTGACCACAACATACCGGCGGCGCATGACGACGTTGGACAACGTGTTGATGGCTTGCATAGCCAGTTTTATGTTATCCGGGTCAAGATCCTCCAGCCGGCGGATTTTGGAGCGCAGGAGGGCGATTTCCTCGTCCAGTCCCTGGACTTCTTCAGCCTGGGACAGAGCTTCCTCCCGTTGTTCCGGGATCGGACGGGCATAGAAACCATGCGTAACAGCGTTGCGGTTGCCGGGTTGACCGCCGCGACGGCGGGGTGTTGCAGGGATTGTGGATTCGGTTTCCGGGGCAGGGTTCGGCTGGGATTGGGCACAATCGTTATTATTATTCATTGAATATATTTTAGTACACTTGTTGGTATTTGTCAATGGGCAAATGTCCCATTTCAAAGAAATATTTTTAGGAGTTGTTGAACCAAAAATAAAATATAAGGGGGTTGCCCATATCAGGGCAGCAAGATAAAAAGGGGGACTCGTTAATAAAACTTCGTTGTTCTGTTGAACTATCGTCGGGAAGTTTGCCCTTCCTTGCGTACATTTCAATGGTTTGGATTTATTGGATTATTGCACAGTCATTGCGATGTCTGGATAGACAGAGAGACACTCAATTCCGTTTCAAAGGTTTTCGGTTAACGCCTGATAGAGGGACAGAGAGTGAAGACGGGGAAAGGTCGGACCACCGGAAACACAACGTTTTGAGTAGGTAGGGGATTTACGCTGTGATACCTTCTTCTGTAAAAAGGAGGGGTGTGTAAACTCACACACCCCTCCTTTAACAACCTAATATCTACCCTTTCTATGATTATATTTCAATTACCACTCTTGGTTGCCAAACCCTAGCATGGTATCGTATTTCCATGTCCTAAGGTCACGGTACCACCAATCATAATGTTCTTCATCTGATAATTGTCTGTTATAAGCAAACTGATCTTCCATGGTGGCAAAGAAACCATTGAAAACCGAGGTATTACCTGCAACTGCGCGAACTATATCATGAATAGCTGCCTCAGGTGTGTGATTATAAGGACAAGCTGTTTGGCAGGCTACACAGTCCCAAGGCCCACCCCATTCATGGCATTTCGCCCAATCAAGATACCAAGTTTCCAAACCAGGATTATTTCTGATGGATCTCGTTTCCCACGAAGGTTCACGGTCCAAGCTTTGGCATTGGCTGGGACAGACTTTGGCGCAGGTCATACAGTCATAGCAAAATGTATGTACCCCTGAATCAATTGGCTTAGAAGGTGCCAAAGGCAGGTCAGTGATAGCCCAATCAGCATAGCGAGTCATCAAACCCCATCTTGGGTGTAAACTCATTGCAGCCCGCCCCATCTCTACACACCCCGACATAACACCAAATTGAACATTTGATGTCGCCGAAGGTTTGAGACACTGGTAACCAAGCCCCGTGAGAAATCGATTCACTTGATAACGAATCTGAGGTCCGTGAGAATAAGCTTGATTCTCTCCAGCCTTGCCCTGGCGGAATACTTTATAGGGCCACGGGTCATTCGGATCATTACGAGTGATATATTGATTATATTTGTAGTTCTGCTTGGTCATCCACACCAGTACCCACTTACATTTATTCGGGATGGTGTAAATCTTTGTACCCTCGTCATATGTACCTTCGTCAATGTCCGCCCACTTTACATTAACATCGAACAATTTCTTAATGTTAGGAGTTATTTCAATAGCACCAACACTTGGTGATCCGTAAAAGTGTGCTGCAGCACGACATGTTGCCAGATTATCTTCTGGCGAAGCAGTCCATTTGTTCGGTCCTGGTCTAGTGCCATCAGTGCGCTGTTCTGGTCTTGTTCCTCCGGCTCCGTTCCATTTCTGGTTTGAGCTATAGTTACCGCCAGTAGCACCATCAAGAGCAAGATCGCGAAGAGTGCTGCCTGGCCAATTGTTGAGGGCACCGTCTAATTGTCGCACCTTTCTTTCAAGGCTTAATGCGGGTCCTCCAGGTCCGGTTGCACTCGGAAGAGGCGTGTGAATGTTTGAATCGTATGGTTTTAGCACATTCCAATCGATTCCTGTGGTGGGATTTTCATGATCCCTTTCTTTAACCCACCAATCAAGTTGAGTGTGGGTTCCCGCTGAAGACAATTCATCCAAATCTTGGAACTGCGGCGCAACCAAAGAGGCAGCTCCCAATCCAGCTCCAGCCAGCCCCAGCCCTTTTATGAAGTCTCTTCGAGACACAGTCGTGTGAAAATTTCCCATTCGTTCCTCCAATTATTTAGTTATTTTATGGTTGCATATTGCAATCTTTTCCTTGTATAGTAGTATACTATCGTTATCTAAGTTTGCCATCGTACTAAAGGACTACTGACCCTAAGCATTAAGATACCGGCAATAATAACCAAAATGTGAAAAACTACTGGATATGTTGGGGAATGTTCATTGAATACGACGTGGCGAGACAACACTTTGCCTTGGGATGAGCATTATCACAAAAGGTAATGCTGACGAGGACAATAATGGAATTTAAGATTAGTGTAGAATCGTTTCAACAACGTAAAAACAAATACTGGAAACAACTAGCGCAAGTATCTATCGAACTCGCCAATGATGGCATATTATGGTTGTCAAACACAGGCAAAATCATCTATGCCAACAAAACAATGAGTGATATGCTTGGTTATGAATCAAATGAATTGTTGTTGTTCAGTATCAACGACATTCACCCAGAGATTCCGGACTATGCACCATATTTTGCGCAACTGAAAAAGCATGGTGGGAGAGATATCGTTGAAGCTAAATACAAAACCAAGCAAGGGGAATATTTCCCAGTCGAAATATCCGGTAATTACGCAATCGTTGATGGTTTTGAATTTAACTGCTGTATTATTCGTAATATTTCAGAGCGTAAAAACATCGAAGCCCAATTCAATAGCAACTATTTAGCCATTCAACAACAACAAAGGAGAATTCGGGAACTCTCCAGGACTTACATTAAGGTACAAGAAGAAGAGAGACAATCGATATCTATTGAAATCCATGATCAGATTATCCAAAGATTGGTTACTCTGATGCGTAGCCTGGAAGAATTAGATAATATTAAGGTTTACGAACATCGCCAACAGTTGATTAGAAAGTTAATAAAATCAGTTTCAGACGGAATTGCTGAAGCCCGTAATCTGATGAAAGCTCTATTTCCAAGTTCCCTTAAAAGATATGGACTGGTTAATCTATTTGATCAAGAACTCACCGAAATCGAATCAACGTTACACTGTAAATATAAGTTTACTTCAAATATCAAAACCAAATTAAACCACGAAGTGGAAACGACGTTATATCGCATCGGTCATGAAGCATTGACCAACATCGTGAAACATGGACACAATATACAAAATGTGACTGTTTCGCTTCTTTCATATGATGATGAAGTTGAATTGCATATTTCGGACGATGGACAAGGATTTGATATCCATCATCTTTCACCCAATTCTATTCATCGTGGTATTGAATGTATGTGCCGGAGAGCCGAACTAATGAATGGTAGTTGTATGATCTCCTCAAAACCAGGAGCAGGAACGTCAATAAAAATTAGGATCCCAACTATGGAAAATATTCATTCGACACGCAACACTTGAGATAAACAATGGAAACATCAATTATTACTGTGTATTTAGTAGAGGATCATGACCTAGTCAGAGAAGGCATTCGGACGATGCTTCAAAGAGAAAGGGGGTTCAAAATAGTCGGTGATACCGCAGACCCTTTTCAGGCGATACGAGAAATCAACGAGATTAATCCACGTGTCACTATATTGGACATAAATTTCCATGAATCATCATTAAACGGATTTGATGTAGTAAAGCAGCTAAAAGAGGCTAATACAGAGACACGTATTCTATTATTGACTGGGTTTAATTCAAATTTGTATATTTCCGAAGCCCTCAGACTTGAGGTCTGTGGCTTGATAACTAAAGAACGTTCTCAAAGTTTGTTGGTAAAGGCAATACAATTAGTAGCAGAAGGTATTAGTGTCTGGGATACCTGCTCAATTATCCAAAATGCAAAAATCATTTCTAGACAGAACAAAAGAGAAAATGCTGAATCAAAGGCCATATTTGAATCACAGGTAGGTTTAACATTCAGAGAATTAAAAGTTGTTCAACTATTAGACAAGGGGTATTCAAACAAGCAAATAAGCAAGGAACTAGGATATTCAGAGGCTTCAACTAAAAAATACGTGCATGCATGCATTAGGAAGTTGGGAGTTAAAAACAGAGTCCAAGTTGCCCTATCTACCCATCAAGATGACAAATCAGAGCCCTTCCTTGAATAACAAATTATTAACCAATAAACTTCATGTCAGTTCAAAACCAAGCCCTTTTGGTTACGGTAATATTAACACCTCGTTGAATTGAGGCGAAGACATTCCTTGTTGGAACAGATGGTGAATCAGCCTACTTCAGTCCGAACGGCAACACCTTCAAAATCGCCATACTGGTGAGATCGTTCAACTGCAGCCTTGCCTGGGATACAGTGTAAAGTACATTTTCGATGTACAGGCTGCGGGTTATCTCTCCCTGCCCTCCATAGAAGTACTGCCCGCTCTTCTGAAAAGCTTCGTCAGTATCATAATGGGTGACTTTGCCCTGGAGATTAAAGCCATCTGTCAGCGTTAGATTGTACACATATGCGCCCTGGAAGACATATTCTCCTTGCATGTTCTTAGGTTGATCCGGCTTCAACTCCGCTACGGTAAGAGGGAGAACCAGGAGTCCTGACGCCTTGTCAAAAAGAAGGGCCTTATGATCTATAGTCGCAAGACTCTCCGTGCCCCGATCGCCGATGACCTCCTTGTAGACCTCAACCGGATTGGCGACGTCAGTGACGTCGAATAAAGACAGCTTGACGCCCTGGATGGCCGTATAGTAGACCGCATTCTCGGTGTGGACCAGATCGGCATCAATGCTGGGATCCACCTCATGGCCGATGCCGATCAGGTGAGTCTCATCATAGGGCTCAAGGTAATCACTATAACCCGGTATCTTCAGTTTGCCCAGAATCTTCGGCGCCGCCGGTTGGGAAAGATCGATGACAAAGAGCGGATCCACGTGCAAGAAGGTCACCATGTAAGCCCGTTTGCCCATGAAACGGACGGCATAAATGCTTTCCCCGGGGGCAACGTCCTCCAGGGCCCCGGTCGCCTTCAGGGAGCTGTCCAGAACGTAGATATTGTTGGTAGAGGTGTCGCGGTTAGCCACGTAGCCGCGGATCGTCGTAGCGATGCGGAAGTAGCCGTCGTATTCATCCATGGCGAACTGATTCAGGATGTGCCCTTTGACTTTCCCGGTGGCGGCATAGACAGCCTCACCACCTACCAGGGAGAACTTGGTAACGACAGTGCTCTGAGCACTTTCAGCGACCATCTCGCCGATGCCGGTGTAATCCGGCCAAAAGGTCTGAACGATGTACAGATTGTGCGTCGAGGCAAAGACGTTTTCACCGCTGCCAACGATAACAGTCTTGCCAACCGTTTTTGCCGTATCAGTCAACGATAAAGAGGCAATGGTAAGAAAGCTGGATGCCTGGCAAGGCGGAATGTAACCTATTTCATCATAACTCGCAACGGGTTGAAGACTGCCGGAAGCCTTGTCATCGCCGATGGTCTCCCGGAACCCGGGAATGATTTCGCTGGCGGACGGATTAGGCTGGATGAAAGTTGGATAAGAGTTGACGACAAAGAATACATCGGTGCCTATCTTGCGTGAGGTTAAATACGATCCTTCAATGTCGACGCTTTTGAGCAGCGTCGGATTAGAACGATCTTTGATATCGTAGAGCTTTACAGACACCAGGTTAGTCTGCATGAAATCGGGCATGATGGAAGAGACGCCAGATTTGGCGATGGGGGGCTGGATGGTCAGCGGATAGCCCTGATCACCCACACTCGAGGAGTAATAGGTGGAACCGAAAACCACCAGGCGATCTCCATCAATGAAAAGCTCCTGGGGGCTGAATCCCTGGATGTCAATATTCGCTAAAATCCGGGCTGATTCGTCCGGATAGACTTGAGCCAGATAAATACTGCTGCCAGCCACCACGTAGATATACTTGCCATCAGTCTTGACGATGTCAGCTTCATCCACGCCAGCGACCTGGATATTGGTGCTGGAATAAGAAATTTCATTAGCGGCCCCTGCCTTGCTAGATGCGACTGCCTGGGGTGCCAGGACTGCTCCGTCTTCGGCAAAATAGATTCCAGAGTATCCCCGCGCCTGGGCCTGGGTAAAGGCTGAAACTAATGCTTCTTCCGAAGAAAATTTGGGCAAGCCGTCATTGGAGACTGGATTTGTATTACCCGCCCCCCAGTCCGGAACAATCAAGACGGCGGTTAAAACCAATATTGATAAAACCCAATACGCAGCATTTTTCATAGAGTACCAACCTCACGACGACTATCTACCTTCTATAACGCAGATGACGGCGTAAAGTTAGCATTGCATCTACTTCCGGTGGGAAACATCCGCGGCAACACGCACATAATAACCGTGTTTAACCGCATTCCGGTTGCCGGGTTGGCCATTGGTACGTCGCGGGACAGCGGATTGGGCAGGAGTTTCAGTAACAGGAGTTGGGGTGGGAGATGCCTCAAGCATAAAAACAAGCGGACAATACTTCAATAAACGGAAGCAGGGACTACGAATGTAGTCCCTGCTTATTCAAACCGGTTAACCCGTTTACAGGTTTCTTTTAATGTTTTCGAATTCTTCCTGGTTTATCTCGCCTTTGGCGTAACGTTCTTTGGCGATATCCAGAGGTTCTCGACGTACGGGAGTCCCGTTGCCAATATTGGCACTGCCGTTTCTGGTCAGGGAAATCACTCCCCACACGATCAAACCGATAACCACAACCCATAGAATAATCATAAACCAGCCTCCTCCGAGTAAACCCCAATCATGCATATACCACATACTCGCCCCCTATTGTTGACTATTATAATAGTTTTACGTAGGTTTGTCTGTGATGAAGGTCACCCCTCCGGCTCGCACCACCAACTTAGTACCTAATCCTCTGTAGAGGTTGGCCTATGGAATAGATATGGAGGCAAATGGATTTTCCGACTCAATCAAAGCGTGGCCCGGAAATATCAGCGTTGTTGTTATAGCCCCGAGTTTCCCAAAAACCGCGGAAAGCCGTGTCGGCAGACAGCTCAATCCGTGTTACCCACTTGGCCCACTTATAGCCGTACTTGCCAACAGCCACAACCTGGAACGGGAAACCGCGGGATGGCGGCAATGTCAGGTCGTTAATCTTCAGTGCCAGCATGATGTCCTGAGTCTGAAGATATTCAAGCTCCAGCGAAGTGTAGCCATCCGGTACGTCAGTGGTGTAAAAAATCGCGGTACTGGCGTCAGCTTTCACTCCGGCCAGGTCAAAAACAGAGGCTACGGTCGGCCCAGTCACTTTAGCGAAAAACTCCCAACCCTCAACACAATGTAGCGTAATCAGCCGCGATTCCTGGGGCAGGTCCAGTAAATCCTGATAACTTAAGGTGACGGCATTATCGGTCAGGCCGTTAATGGTTAGAACATAGGTATCCCGGTCAAGGGTCTGGGTTCCGTCCAGGGCGTTATTGCCCTGAAGTCTCATCGGTGTCAATTCAACGCCCTGGAACTCTGTAGCTTCAACTTCGTCTTCTGGAAGAACGTACTTTTCTCCGCAGCCGACCAATAATAAACTAGTCGCCACGATAATCGTCATAATAGGCACGAGTTTATTATTATGAATTCCCATCCATGCTTCCCTTAATCCAAAGTTTGAAGGAATAGTATCAGGTCATTCAGATTATTGTCGGACATTTGCCACTGGGGCATTTGGTATTCCAGCTCATTACCCGCCGGATCCAGCCCATCAGTTATGGCCTGCTTGACAGTTGCCACGGTGAACGGTTCATGGTCTTCATGCTGACCGGTGAGTTCGGCCCAAGTGATATCAGGCACGTCAAGAGACTGCATCATAAAGAATATCTGACCGCCGTGCCCTTGTTCGCCGTGACAGTTAACACACGCTAATCGCATCATCGTACCCGGACCGCCGGTATAGGTGATAAACTCTCCGGAGCTGCTGGTGGCATAAAAATAAATACTTCGGCCGTTCTCAACAGCGTTTGCGGTTGGATCAGGGGTACTAGTGGGATCAGGGGTTACGGTGGGATTACCATTCCCCGCCGAAGTACAGGCCGCGGCAAATACCAGTAGGGAAACAAATAATCCCACAACAATGAAGCTGAACCGGCTTTTCATGACTACCCCCAAAATATAGCTAAAATCAAAACGAAGCTGCATCATACGTCTCCAAGTTAAGTTTACGCTCAGAAATTGCATGATGATATAGGTAATATTACCTGTTTTTGGAAGATAAAAGACTTAATTGCGATAGTGAGAAGCGGTGGGTTGGGGGAAACTTAGCCTCTGTGCTATCATCGGCTGACTGAATAAAATAGGGGCAGTCAAGTGACGGATAACCGGAAAGACCTAATCAATGCCTATAAGCAACGCAAGATAATCGGCGGTGTCTTTACGGTAACCAACACCGCCACCGGCCGATACCTGTTAGAGGCCGCCGCGGATATTCAGGCCAGACGGAATGCATTCAACTTCTCGGTGTCCACTAATAATCCATTCGACTACAAGATGCGCAAGGAATGGCAGAAGTCCGGCGCCGCTGCTTTCACTTTTATGGTGCTGGATACTCTGGAGAAGAAAGAAACCCAGAGCCAGGAACAGTTTTTAGAGGATTTAAAAATGCTGGAAGAAATCCAAGCAGAGAAGCTGGATGCGGCAAAAAGATACTAAGGGCGGGTGATTACCTTAGACTTTGCGCCAGCCGCTGACCCAACGCCGCGGCCCTTTCCAGTAGGCCGGCTTGGCTTTTTACCCGACCTTTGCCGAAGACACCCAATACCGGTAATTCTCCGGTTATCTCATAGCCCAGAGCGGTTACCGACCGCCGCAGGGTTTCCATAGTCAAATCCATGCCGCCTTCTTCAAGGCTTGATTGCTCACCGACAGCGGCAATTATCACCTGACGCCCCTGCCCGCCCAAGCGACTGCTCCAGTTACCCGGCCGTTCCCGACCAAAGTCATAGTAACAATACATCCGGTCAATAAAGGCTTTCATTAAGGCAGTCATATTGTAGTGGTGTATCGGGGTAATCAGCACCAAACCGGAGGCGGCAGCAACTTTGGGATAGATCAACTGCATGTCATCTTCCAGCCCGGTGCACTGCTTTGCCTTGCGGCATTTTTCACATCCGGAACAGGTCTCAAACCGGTAATCCCGCAGATAAACCGCTTCGGTTGCCGCGCCGGACTCCGCCGCCGCTTTAAGCATGGCCATCAGCAACAAATCGGAATTTCCACCCTGCCGCGGACTACCGCTTACGCCAAGAATTTTCATCGATGTTTCACTCATTACAGTAAATTATAGTACAAATCAGATCCGCTTGAACACGACGCCACGCCCTAAACTTCCGGTTGAACAGCATTAAGCAACCGCCCGTTAATTTCAGCAAGGAATTTTGGCGGTTCATCCAGGGCGATGTGCAAAACAGTGACGGGTGGCGAGAACGACAACCATTTTTTGAAAACCACGGGGTTTTTCAGCCTAATCCTAACGTCGGTAGTCCCGCCGTTACTCAAATATGCCACCGACGTTGTTTCATCTATCTTGAGGCTATCCCAATTGAGATTATCCGTATGTTCTGCCCTAATCTCGTCAATATCCACATAGGGAATATAACCAGCAGCGAAAACACCGTTGTGAATTTGCAGTCCGTCATCTCCTAATCTGTGGGGTAACGCCGACATTGAAACCCAGACCCCTAGCATCCAGAAAAAGGCATACACCGCTAGAATACCCAATACGCCTTTTAACCATTCCAGCGGCAGAAGCAATCCCATGATAAATATCTCGGCTGGAGTAATGAACAGGACAAGTAACACGAACGCACCCAGCATTGATTTCCGGTGATACGTAAATTCATGTTCCCGGATTTTAATTTTTCGCAGAAACCAGAGTCCGAGATAATACAAAATCCTCAGTTCGGATGCCAACAATTTAGCAACCAGCGACGGCATAAAGACTTCCAAGCTGGTCTCAACTGCCGTCCATTTATCCGATCCCTGGCGGCGGTTGGCACTGTATACTTTTACCGAAAACAGGAATTGCCGTATTGCGATAAGTGCAAACAATACTTCAAAGATTACTGAAACCAGGATCAAGGTAGATAGGGTAAGAATATCCAAGCTGAAGAGGATCAACTGGCCGATAATAAGGAGAGGAAGAGCCCACTTAAATATCGTTGACATTACCGCATTTTAGGGTAATGTGCCAGGGTAATCAACCAGTTAACCAGTGGCTTTCACTCGTCACAAGCCGGTTCTTCCACACACCCATGACCAGCAGACAAAAACGAAAAAGGCTTTTCATCATCGGTCCGCCCAAAACCCACCTTTTTGACCAGTATAATTCTAACAATTTGCCCGGTACTTTTTTTGAATTCAACTGTTAACCTAAGTTAGGTCACTATCAAGGAGGTATTTTTATGGACGAACATTTTGGACAATGGTGGGCTGTTATTGCCTGGATAATCACATTCGCATTATTCTTGTTGTTTATTCCGTTTTACAGGAAAAGCCAACGAAAACCGGCAAGCGCCTATTTGGCATTTATTGTTGCCCTGGCGCTGGAGATGTTCGGTGTCCCTTTATCAATGTATGTCGTATCCGGGATAATCGGTACAAACCTGCCCGAGGGTGTGCTCTGGGGTCATACCCTGGTTTCTGTTATCGGTGATTGGGGAATGATTGCCGGCATTGGATTGTATATTATCGGTATAGGTCTCATTGTCTGGGGTTGGCGTGATATCTATAAGCACTACTGGAGCAAGGATGAGGGCAAAGGCGAGTTGGTTGAAAAAGGCCTTTATAAATACATCCGCCACCCCCAATACACTGGTTTCCTGTTAATCACCCTCGGCATGCTGCTGGAATGGGCTACCCTTCCGCTGCTAATCATGTGGCCGATACTAGTAGTCCTTTATTATCGTCTGGCTAAAAAAGAGGAAAAAGATATGGAGATGCATTTCGGTGACAGATACAACGCCTACCGCCAGCGTACCTCTATGTTCATTCCCTGGCCGAAACCCAAGGCTACTCCGCCCCGACAACACACTAGTGAATTGAGCACTTCGCGGTAGATTCCAATTCTAAAATATGATGGCCTGTTCAAATGGGACAGGCCGTCATTTGTTACGTGCCAGATTATTTACAATCACGTACTATTACCTATTGCGCTAGAGTCGATCTGAAACTAAAATAGAATGGAAGGGACATGGCAATAGATCCCAAGGAATAGTTGATCAGGGTAAAAACCGGAAAACCGGTAAAAATATAACTGGAGGAACTATGGCAGGTAAATTTGTAATCAACATGGACAAAGCGGGTGAATTCCGATTCAAACTGGTGGCAACCAACGGGCAAACCATCGCAGTGTCTGAGGGTTATACGACTAAGGCCAGTGCGATGAACGGCATCAAGTCCGTCCAGGAAAATGCTGCCACGGCCAATATCGAAGATACAACAATTTAGTTTAAAAACTGGGGTGACCAGCGGGTCACCCCAGTTTTAACAAGTACCGGTTTCCATGACCCTGGAGATGACGGCGATGTCCGATCGGAGGGTCCAGCCAAGGCTGTTCCAAAAGGCAATGCCTCTTTTATTCTGATTGAAGATGAACAGGTGACATTTACGAATACCTTCGACTGAAAGAGCGTCGAGGCATTTTGCAGCCAAATTTCGGCCGACACCCCGCTTGCGCCGGTCCGGATGAACAGCAAGATGATAAAGGTAACCACGCCTCCCGTCATGACCGCCGAGAACGGTACCGACAAGGATCTCCCCGTCGTATGCGGCAAAGCTGGTATTAGGATTACGCTCGAGAAAGCGTTGAATATTACACTTGGAATCAGCGTCGCTCAGGCCAATGCCTTCGCAGCTCTGCCATAAGACGACCGCGGCAACAAAGTCGTCTATAGTGAAGGTTTTATACATGATATTCATTAGTTGACCTCGCACGATTTGAAAACGGAATTATACCACTTGGCAACAACCAAAGGAGCAACTACGGTTCTTGGGACGTGGAACATAAGGGACATGATGATAAACGAAGTAAACCTTAAGGAGTTGTATATATGAAAAACATGGGTTCAGCCGACAGAATCATCAGGGTGATCATCGGAGTGTTATTCGTACTATTGGGCATCTTTGTGGCAACAGGGATCTGGGCCGGGGCTTTATACGCCTTGGGTGCAGTAATGCTGGTAACGTCGCTTATCGGCACCTGTCCTCTTTACATGCTTTTCCACATCTCAACCAAAAAGTAGAAGATATCTGTGCTGTGAAACGAAGAAGGGGGAGAGCTTTCGCTCTCCCCCTTCGGATTTCTTAAAAAGCGAATGAACGAGGAGTCATTTGGTGAAGTTTAAGTCTGAGGCGGGCAAACGGGGAAAGGATTATACTGTCCTCGTGCGTGAGTTGATGTTTAAGAGTATCGGTCTGAGTCTGCCCAAGGTCAAGACGCCATATCAAGAAGATACAGAAATACTCATCCCACGAAATGCAAAGGATAAAGGCATTGCAAGGAGTGACTAAATGAGTTCAAAACGTCTATTAAAAGTCGTAGAAACACAGCGAATACCCGGAATCTTGCAGGATATGATAATTTATATAAACGATAAGGGTGAAAGGTATATTGGCCCTTCAATGAAGTCTCCCATCGGGAAAAGTTATATAGTCATAGTTGACCCAATAAAACTCAAATAGGATCCTTGGAAAATCTTAAGAGTGTTAGAAGAACTTCCAGATGAAAGTCTTCACAAAGAGGAGTGAAACGTCTTAAGTATACAGCCTCCCTCACTCACTGACAGGAGGGGCGCACACCCTTCTACCCCACTATAGGCCAATACATTTCCTTTGTATGCAAACAGCCCTCCATTAGGAGGGCTGTTTGCTTTCACCATAAGATTTTAGTAGATTGTGCTGCTTCCTGCACCGGTTTGCTCATCGTAGTGCCATTTAGACAGATCTCGGTTCCACCATCTTTCGATACTTTCGAATTGTTCTTCAAAAGTACGAACACCGAATGGCATGACGCCTTCAACGGCCATGATTGCCTTGTCAAACACTT